>CAYQUN010000019.1:46641-51112 GCA_964420715.1 uncultured Prevotella sp.
GATGATTATTCTCTTCGCAAGGGAACAATCCGCCTTCAGGACATGAAAAATCTTGGTGGCTTTGAGCGTGGATTGCGCATCGATGTTAATAAGCTGCGTGACATCTACAAGAACTTCGAGCTCTTTAAGGAAGCTTATGACAAAGGCGAAGAGCATGACAAGAAGCTGGATGAACTTGAAAAGATATTGAAGAAGAAAGCTAAGTCGCCTAACAAGAAGATCGTTATCTTCACCGCCTTTGCCGACACCGCCATGTTTATCTTCGACGAGTTGAAAAAGCGTGGCTTTACCCGAATGGCAGCAGTATCCGGTCAGCAGGTCGTTACCACTGGTCAACAGCATACCAACAATTTCACTGAGATATTACAGAGCTTTGCCCCTTACAGCAAACTCTATAAAGAACTCGACTGGAGCGGACTCTATGAGCAGGCACAGCTATCTCCCGAAAAATACTATAACGAGAAGAAGCAGCGTTGGGACGTACCTTACAGCAAATGGCAGGAACTTGTCCGCAAGTATAGGGCGAACTATGCAAAACTGCTTGATGATCCAATCGACATTCTTATTGCCACTGATTGCTTGTCGGAAGGTCAGAACTTGCAGGATGCCGACGTACAAGTCAACTATGATATTCATTGGAATCCGGTTCGCTTGATTCAGCGTTTCGGACGTATCGACCGTATCGGCTCTCCAAACAAGACCATACATTGCGTCAACTTCTGGCCAGCAAAGTCGTTTGAGGAATACCTTCATCTTGAGACTCGCATACAAAACCGAATGTCAATGATGACACTTGTCGGCTCTGAGACACAGGAGCTCAACGAATCATATAAGAAGATGATTGCCGATAATCCGCTTCAGGACCACAATGCCGACAAACTCCTCGAGGAACTTCAGCACAACAGCATATCTGATATTGAGTCGCCACGTACCCTGTCGCTAAAGGACTTCTCTTTCGAGGTTTACCGTCAGGACTTGCTCGACTTCATCAAGCAGAAGCAAGATGTCTTCCGCAAGATGCCTAATGGAATATATTCCGGATTCCGTTTCCAGCCTGACCTCTTCCAGCAGGACATTCCCGAAAGTCTTGTCGCCGTTGTCGGTTATCCTCACCTCGAATCAGGCAGCAACAAGAAGTACAGCGAGATTTATCTCATGTGCCAGCCGGTAGACCCAAGGAAAGCTGCAACTTTCCACGAACTGAATCGTGCAGAAGTTCTTGAACTTCTCCGTCTCCACAAGAAAGAAACACGTTTCGTTCCCGACTGGATTGACGAGACTCATGACGAAGCAAAGATTCAGCGTCTCTCCGCAATATTACAGGAGTGGATGAAGCAAAAGGCACCAAAGCAAGCAATAGTAAATATCAAGAACCTGCTTGGAGCAAAAAATCTTAAGGAGCAAAAGAAAGCTGTTCCCGATGAAACAACAGAGAACCACTTTCAACTAGATAAATTCGATTTGATTACTTGGGAATACGTGACTAAATAACAACGAGTATGCTAACTGACAGTTTATCAAAATTCACAAACGGCGGCAGTCTCTTTGATGCATGTACATCATTGCTTGCCGACCTGCATATACAATTCGACAGACAGACAGAAGAGCCAATAAATATTGGTACCTTCTATGATGGCGATATGCCGAAATATCTTTCCGATGCATTGAACTTTGTTGACAGGACTTACTTTATTGGTGTTGTCAATGATTTGTCGCTGAAAGGTAAGGCAGAAGAGAAACAGCTCAGTGAACATATTGCCAATGCAGAAGAACAGCAGGATAAATATTCGGGAATGTTTCTGTTTGCCATTGACGCAAATGTAAGTCATAAGCTAACACGCTCTGAACTAACTGCACTTACTCGGGCTTTTAATCGCATTTCAGTAGCCAATCCTGTAACATTATTTATCCGCGAGGGCAACAACCTGTCAATCTCTTCCTGCGAAAGGATGAACTACAATCAGACATGGCGGAAGGGCGAAAAGCTTGGGAAAGTAAGCATACTCGGACGAATTGATTGTGAAAGTCCGCATCGTGGACATTTAGACATATTGGCGGAACTTGACGCAAAGAAACTTCGCAGCTTTGATAAACTTTATGCACAGTGGTTGAAAGTATTCAATACAAGTATTCTCACAAGTAAGTTCTATGACGAGCTGTTCAAATGGTATGAGTGGGCAGCGGCTGATGATAGCGGAATCACATTCGACACTGGCGTACCCGACAAATGGAAAGAAGACCGAGGATTGAAGATTATACGTCTTATTACCCGCCTTATGTTCGTATGGTTCATAAAGCAGAAAGGACTTGTACCCGAGAGAATCTTTGACGCCAAATATCTTGGCACAATTCTTAAAGATTTCGACCCGCAGAGTGAAAGTCAGGGTAATTATTATTGGGCAATACTCCAGAACCTTTTCTTCGCAACACTTAATCACCCTATTATTGAGGACGGAGAGAAACGTGGCTTTACATCAAAGAAAGGACAGGACGTCAAAAACATTTATCGATATGAGGAGGAATTCTCCATATCGAAAGATGAAGTTGTGGAATTGTTTTCCAAAGTACCATTCCTTAACTGCGGACTCTTTGAATGTCAGGACAAGAGCAAGACTATTGACGGCAAGGAGAATTATTATAATGACGGCTTCACACGTAATAACCTTAAAGATAAGGACGGGCATTACAAACATCGTGCCTTCATTCCCAACAAATTCTTCTTCGACAAGGAACATGGTATAATATCTATCTTCGACCGTTATGTATTTACCATTGAAGAAAACACACCTCAAGATGTACAGGTGGCACTCGACCCGGAGCTTCTTGGCAAAGTGTTTGAGAATCTGCTCGGGGCTTATAACCCAGAGACACAAAAGACAGCCCGAAAAGAAAGTGGCTCTTTCTATTCTCCACGAGAAATTGTTCAGAATATGGTTGATGAAAGCCTAGTTGCATATCTTAAGCGTGTGGTCGGTCCGGAACTTGAAACGCAGTACCGACAGTTGCTTGACTATACCACAGAGCAAGTTGAACTTACAGAAGAACAGAAACACGCCATAATGCAGGCACTCATCGTCTGTAAAATTCTTGATCCAGCCTGTGGCTCTGGAGCGTTTCCTATGGGTATGCTACAGCAGATGGTCCATATCTTGCAACAAGTCGACCCCGACAACAACGGATGGCGGAACGTATTGATAAACCTTGCAACCGAAGACTCTCGACGTGCCTTTAACATAGCTAATGAGGAAGAACGGGAGAACAAGTTGAAAGAGATTGTAGATACCTTTAATAACAGTATGCAATGGCCAGACTATACACGTAAGCTCTATCTCATTGAGTCATGTATCTATGGCGTTGACATACAGCCAATAGCCATGCTCATTACCCGACTGAGATTCTTCATTACGCTTGTCTGTGAACAGAAGGAAATCCGTTGGGACGACCCTGAGCATAACTATGGCATTCAGACCCTGCCGAATCTTGAATCAAAGTTTGTTGCAGCTGATTCGCTTATTGATGCCGACATTCACAAGTACAATAATGACTGGACCAACAACGAGGCTTTGAACCTACTAAAGAATGAGCTAATAGCCATCCGCAAAGAGCATTTCTATACTCGCAAATACAGTCAGAAGACAAAGTTGCTTAAGGAAGACGAGAAGAAACGTAAGCAGATAAAGGCCCTGATAACGAAACTTGTTGGTGAGCCAAACAAGGATAAGATAGCCAGCCTTGAGAAGCAGATTGCCGAGGACAAACGTGAACAGAAACAATATGAGGGAGAGAACTGGGTGGAGACGAATGTCCAGACAGAGCTCTTCGCTGCTGCCAAGGCTATCCGCTATGATAAGAACAAGTCCATGCGCGATAAGCTAAACCAAGATATTAAGAATTGTCAGCATGAGATTGACCGTGAGATAAAGAAGACAACACCACAAGGCTTCGAGAAGGCTGTCTTACAAGTCACGGAGTGGAATCCTTATGACCAGACGACGGTATCTCCTTTCCTTGACATAGAATGGATGTTCGGTATAACCGATGGCTTCGACATAATCATCGGCAACCCACCGTATATTCAGTTACAGGACAATAAAGGAAAACTGAGCAAAAAATATGAGCCCTGTCACTATCTGACATTTGATTCAACTGGCGACATTTATTGCTTGTTCTACGAACGTGGAAATAATCTTCTGCGCAAAGGAGGAATCTTATGTTATATCACATCTAATAAATGGATGCGTGCAGGCTATGGCGAGAATCTCCGTAGTTATCTCACAAGTCAAACAAAACCGTTATTGTTAATTGACTTCGGTGAAACACATGTCTTTGAGAGTGCTACAGTCATGACGAATATCCTTCTATTTGAAAAAGAATCTAATGAGGCACACAAGGTTTCAGTTAATGCCACACAAATAGGAGAAGACTTTACCAATCCTTCTGAACTTCGCTCATATATAGTTTCTCATTCTAT
>CAYQUN010000019.1:51212-53167 GCA_964420715.1 uncultured Prevotella sp.
GACAATGATGACTAAATTATCTGAATTCTATTCACAACGTAAGGCTTTGTCAGAAGACAAGGGACCTTCCCTCATGCATGAACTTGCATGGGAGGCAACCGAAGAGAAACTTATAAGGGAAGAAGTATTACCGGAGCTCTTACAACGTATTGCGCCCGTATTGAGTGAAGTGGAGTCTCCACTAAGCCTACACATTGATTACCAGCCGGACGGCAATTTGTCGGTTTCCTTCAACCGCAACACTGCGCACATGCCGATTTCTGCAGAGCAAATTGAAAATGAGTCCCTGGAAACCATCACTGATGACGAAACCGAAGATATAACTGATAATGTAGAGGATGAAGAACAGAATGACAGCGAGCAAGATAGTAGCAAATCGAAAAGGACAAAGATACGAATCACAACGCCTGAAGGCAAGGTCATCTTCTACAACACCGTTTGGTATACTCTCCGTGATGTCATTCTCTATGCCGGAATAGGCAGAGTGCAGGCTCTTGGGATATTAGCTGTTGAAAAATCTGGTATTCCACTTATTGCCAATACTCGTACTGAGAAATATGCAAATGCGCAACACGAAATAGCCGCAGGTGTGTATTTGTTTACCAACACCAGTACACCGACTAAGTTGAAAGAAATTACTGATATATCCAACAAACTGAATCTAAATTTCAAAATAGAGACCATTTGATACCTTCAAACCGTTGTTTATGGGGCATACAGACAGTTTCCTTGGGGCAAGAAGTTATTTATTATTGTACCAATAAACACTATTCTAACGTTGTAAGCTTGTAGAAAAAGATCTTTATCTAGTTAACGAATGATTAAATGCAAGGTAACAAAATATTAAACGCTAAGTAGCGATTTCTCATGTATTCTAAAATCATTTCATATTGATTCCGCCAAAAACTTTGGACCGTTTTTGGCGGAATCTACTATCTTTTGGCACATTCCGCCAAGAAATAGAGGTTAAGACTTCTTCTTTGGTGGAGTAGTAATGTGCTCATAAGGGAACTCTCCGTCTCTGAGTCCGTAGAACATATTGTGAATGTATTCACGAACATAGTCCCACTCAAAGAGGAAGTCAACGACCACATCCCTAAGGCTCATGTCCATATCCCGGTGCAAAATCTGCGGAGTTATGAATGGCTTCTTCACTGGATAACCGACATTTGCCTTGATGATCTTGGCTGTGAAGAGCTGCTGAATCAACTTTGCCGAATCAGAATTGGATGTTTCCGCGGAAATACCCGTGGCAATGAAGAAATCGAGTTTGTCCTCAATAACCTTCATTCCGGAGGTTAGTTCATTGAACATGCCTTCCACGCCTTCTGCTATAGACTCGACAGAAAATGTATCAATATCTTCCTCTGCGAGTTTCACAAGATGGTCTCTTGTCATCTCAACATATTTTTTCGCAGTCTCAGCTTCTGTGTATAGAAGCGCACAGAAGCTCCCCAAATCAATGCAGAAGTCCCGGAAAACGGTCTTACTTTCCTGCAATCAGAAGAGGGTTCATTATATAAGCTTTGAATTTTGTCACTTAGGATATAGGACTTGGAAAAATCATAAAAGACCTGCGGACTGACAAGCTCTTTAGTGTTCGAATGATGGATTTCTTTGTATGCTCCGGCAAAGCCGTTGTAATACGTCTTGAAAATGTAGGAGTCATAAAGTGACTCTGGCTTCATGGACATTGCTTTGTAGTCGGTGGTTATTGATATCCAAAATCTTGTAGGGACAGACCTCCCAGCTAACATCCTCAGGTATTTGTCATGAACTCTCCTTAAGATTTGTTCGACAGGTTCGCACAATACTACTTTATATGGAGTTACTGGAAAAGAGTTTCAAAGCAAATACCAGTTGTGTAAAATTAATATAACTTATTGATTATCAATAAGAGAAAAAGGGGAGCAGTGCCTCACGGCATGACTCCCCTGCAAACTTAAACAACCAAT
>CAYQUN010000020.1:0-49715 GCA_964420715.1 uncultured Prevotella sp.
CACCGTCTCACCATAGATAGAAATAGAAAGAGCCAATTGGGCACCAGTGACAGAAAAGCTAAAACTGCCATTGTTCAAAACTGAAGAGAATGGGATATTATATGTTTCTTCCACCTTGTCCCCTGCGGGGAAATCATACGATTTTCCATCGAAAACAAGAGTGGCTGCTGTAGATGCGCCCTTATTATATCCCTTAACAGAAAATCCTACTGCATAAGCATTTGAAGGAATCGTAATCGTATACCGCGTATCTTTTGAATACTTAATATATGCAGTACCTCCCCCTTCGTCATCAAAAGTCTTATTCTTGTTATTCGCTATCGAATAGCCATCACCCATATCCCATGGAGAAACCGTTTTTTCACTTGGATGAGTACCGTTTGTATCCAGTTTCTTGATTTCTTTTCCCATGTCAATCGCATACGTCCCAGTGTAGTTGCCCTTGACATCAACGTCGCCCCCATAACTGTATATATCATCAGATGAACTTACAACCTTGCAACCATTGACAAACTTGACACCCTTGCAATAAATGAAGGTAAGCCCTTTGGCCGTAACGCGAGCTCTTTTCGCATTATCGCACGTGCTGGCCGAAATGTTCACATTGTCGAAAGTAACGTTTTCGATGTATTTTTCAGAACGCCCATACAGCCATATGGCTCCTTTTGTGCCCGTGGCTGTGATGTTCTGGAACAGGATATCATGGAAATAAGGCGTTTCTTTACTATCATAAGTGTAACCCGTAGCCTCCGACGGGCTGTTGGCATATTTTTTGTCATACCAACAGTCCAGGGTGACAACATCTCCCGTCACATTGTTCATCGTACAGTTCCGGTAGATAATATTTTTAACCTCGCCTCCACGGTGATTACTCACATCGTAGTTGCTTTTTATCTTGAATCCCGCCTCCGTGGCATTGAAGGTGATGTTCTCCCAAATAATGTCATGAACGTCCTGCGTATAGCTGCCTGTAGACGCACCGTGCCCGGCTCCAAAGGTGCAGTCCCAGATGTGCACATACTGCGCCTTGCTGTCCATCACGATGTTGTCATCACCCGTGGAAATGTCACAGTTGTAAATATTCATGTGCTGGCTCCACACGGGAATGCCGTCGGTGTTGTGCGAGGGGTTCAAGCCTTTACCCATGGCATTTGATGAGGAATATTTTAGAGTTGACGACGGATTCCTAATAATGACATCGTGCACCGTGCAATTCGTACCATTTCCACTTCGTCCCAAGGTGATATTTGTATTCGGTGTGTTCCTGGTCGTCAGATTCTTAATCAGATATCGGCTCCCACTTGTAACGCGAATGCAAGACGACCGGGACAGACTATCAAAAATGGCTTTATAGGCTTCGCCCTTATCATTAAGCACCCACCAGTCCTCACCTTGACCGTCGATGATGGATGTGGTCTTGTCCTCACCTTCTATCACGATGTCAGTCGCATCCTTTTTATTCGTGAGAAAAAAGGTGAACGAGTGCTTATTTCCATCGTCATACGTATAATCGTAATTAAGCTTTCCATCTTTTGTCTCGGGGTATTGTCCCAGCGGCAACATCTTCAACGTGCAATTAGCCGAAAGATGGAAGACAGTCTTCGAACCTATAGTCAAAGGCCCACACAACCATGTTCCTGAGGGAATGACGACCACACCGCCATCATTGGGCATGGCATCGAGGACAGCCTGGATGGTTTCCGTATTCTCTTTTCCCGCCGCCTGCGTGGTGCCTTTGTTCAAGCTGACCGTTCTCACATTTGCCGTATTGATTCCCCGAGGCAATTCCACCGCCGCCCAGCTCTGGGGTGTATTCTGATTTTCAGCCTCATCGGTCACACCGTAAGTCTGCGCGCAGGTCTGTGTGGGCACACAGCACAAGGACAGCAAAAGGGCGAACAGATAAGTTCTAGTAGATTTTCTCATACTCATAAGGTGTTAAGTGTTTGTTTATATTCAGACCTTGACATTACGAATGCCATCTAACTCAAGATGGGGCCACCACTGTGACGGATGCAACGCAGGTTCTATCCAAGGGCAAAGTTACGAAATCGAAACGAGACAAAGAAGGGGAAAACAAAAAAAATGGGCATGTGACACATAATTTTTCCCAATTTCTTCAAGAATTGTAAGAATTTGCGGTAAAAACGGATACACAAGCATCCGGAAGGCATGGGAGGAAGCCACTTAGGCAGCGTCATGGAATGGTCAAGCCACAAAAACGGCACGAAAGCACTTCATGCGTAACGTCGCCGCCACCACGGACACCCCCTCGTCGCATGAAAGAAAACGCCCAAGCGGGGCTTTACGGGGACGGACAAACGCGAAAAGAATGTGAACAAAGATGAAAATCAGGCGAAATCTTTGAAATATGCTTGCTTTTCACTATCTTTGCGCCAAGCAAAAACATTAGAACGATGCAAACCAGCAAATATCTTGTCGCCAACAACCGCGATGCCCTTTGGGGGCTGACGGTGAGCACCGTCGGCTATGAGGAGATAGCCCCGGGCGATCCCTATCCCACACGCGGACACGCCGACGGCTACTACTTCGACGTGAACAAGGGGCGCGAGCTGCCAGAATACCAGCTGCTCTACAATCCCGAGGGCGAGGGCCTCTTCCAGTCGGCTCACGTGAAAGGGGTCCACTTGCATGCGGGCGACATGTTTCTGCTCTTTCCGGGCGAATGGCACACGTACCATCCCCTGGAAAAAACGGGATGGAAAAGCCACTGGATCGGTTTCAAGGGAAAGAACATCGACGACAGGGTGAAGGCGGGATTCCTCTCGCCCCAGCATCCGATCTACCACATCGGATACAGCAGCGAGATCGAGAGCCTCTACAACGAGGCCCTCGCGACGGCACAGGAGGAGGCGGCCTACGTGCAGCAGACGCTCGCGGGCATCGTGAACCACCTGATCGGACTGATGTACTCGCGCCAAAGAAACATCATCCTGGGCAAGAACCAGGGCCACGTAGACCTCATCAACAAGGCGCGCACACGCATCAGATCAACCCTTGAGGAAGACGTGACCATACAGGAACTGGCCGACGAGATGGGCGTGAGCTACTCCAACTTCAGAAAGCTCTTCAAGGAGTTCACCGGCGTAGCCCCGGCGACATACCAGCAGGAACTGCGCCTGCAACGGGCCAAGGAACTGCTGGTGACCACCGACAAGAGCATCAAGGAAATTGCCTACCGACTCAACTTTGAATCACCCGACTATTTCTCGTCAAAATTCAAGACCAAAACGGGCTACAAGCCATCGGAGTTCCGCAACAGGATGAGATAAGAAAGGAAACCGGATGAAACGACCCTACAAGACTGACGTGGCGGTGCTCATGCTCTTCTTCAACCGCCCCGAGACCTTCGCGCAGGCCTTTGCCGCCGTGCGCGAGGCGTGTCCGTCACGCCTCTTCCTCTATCAGGACGGCCCGCGCAAGGGCAACGAGGCCGACCGGCTGGGCGTGGAGGCCTGCCGCAAGATAGCAAGCGACGAGAACATAGACTGGCAGTGCGAGGTGAAACGAAACTACCAGACGGAGAACGCGGGGTGCGACCCGTCGGGATTCCTGTCGCAGCAATGGGCGTTCTCCATGGCCGACAAGGTGGTCGTGGTGGAAGACGACGTGGTGGTGGCCCCCACCTTCATCGCCTTTTGCAAGGAAATGCTCGACCGATACGAGCACGACCCGCGCGTGTGGCTCATCTCGGGATTCAACACCGACGAGGTGACGCCCCATGTGCCCACCGACTATTTCTTCACTTCGGCCTTCTCCATTTGGGGATGGGCCTCGTGGCGCAGGGTGGCCAACCAATGGGAGGGCGACTATGCCTTCATGCGCGACGAATTCACACGCCGCAGCCTGGCCGAACTGGTGAGAGACCGGGGCTACAGGCGCGACTTCATGGCCATGTGCAGCGACCACGCGGCAAGCGGGAAGCCCTACTTTGAGAGCGTCTTCTGGGCAAGCATGCTGATGAACAACGGCCTCGCCATCATGCCGACACGCAACATGGTGAGCAACGTGGGGGCCACGGCCGACTCCACACACTACTCGGCCTTGCAGACCATGCCCCACGGCATGCGCCGCATCTTCACCATGAAACGCTACGACGTGGCTCCCCCCCTCAAGCATCCGCGCCATGTGATGGAATATGCGCCCTACCGACACCACCTCTACCGCACCATGGGGTGGAACCACCCGTGGGTGAAGGTGGCCAGAAGCGTGGAGGAACTGGGGCTGAACCTGCGCCAGGGCAACATGCAGGCCATCGGCCGCGCACTGGCGCGGAGGGTGCGCAAATGGGCGGGAAAAGACCGACACGCATGACTGTCCGCACGCACTGGTGGACAAGCCCGGGACAGGCCGAGACACCGGCAGACACCATCGACGTGTGAACGAACGTCCCCCGCCCCACTCCACAAATTGTAAATTCTTCAGACCGGCAATCTCTCCACGCCCTTCTTGCAATGTGTAAGCACCGTTCTGAGCTTCTCTGAAGGCCCTTCTGACGTCCTAAGAACGGCGTTCACAGGACCTCTGAAGGCCTCTCTTACACGCGCTCCCCGCCTTTTCTCACATCTTTACAAAAGCGTAAGCCCATTCCCCGCATTACGTTTCACAATGTCACATCAAAAGCCGATATGGCGACATTGTGGAAAACGGCGAGCCAAGGGGAATGGGCAAGAATGTTAGCTTTTCTTCCGGCTCCGCCCCGGCACGGGATGGAGGCAGGCCGACTTCGGCCTGACGGAATCGTGACTTCATGGCCTTGCCAACAGCTGCCGGGCCGCCATCTCGTGAGACATATCCATACAGTTAGCCCCGGACCACTTCGTGACGAAGCAATCCGGGGCCATCTGTAAGCGCGTCACGCCATCAGCGCGACAATCATCTCACCCGCACCTTCTTTCCGTTGACGATGTAGATTCCCGAGGGAAGCCCACGCAGCGAGGTGCCCTGGCGAAGGCGTTGCCCCATGAGGTTGTAGACCGCCTGCGGCGTGGCGCCATGGGCCACGGCCGAGGGGGCCGTGATGCCGGAGGCTTCGGCCGGACTAAGATAGAACAAGCGGAAGTTGCGGAAGATGGTCCAGTAGTTGTCTATCGAGGCGGCACGCAGCGGTCCGGCCTCCACCTTGGCTCCGGCCGCTTGCGGCGTGAACGTGTCGGTAATGCCGATGCGCAAATGCTCGGCCGGCTCGGAGAGCGAGAAGGTGAGCGTGTCGTCATACATGATGGAACCATCAGCCTGCTGATAGTCGAAATAAGAAGCCGCCGACTCCATGTCGTTGGGCACATAGCGCCCGCCCTGGCTGGACTCGGCACCCTTGCCCAAGCCCCCCTTGAGGGCGCAGTCCCAGATGTTGTCGACCAGCTTGCCGCTCTGTGCCGCATAGAGCGTGGCCGTGAGGCCCTGCGTGCGGTTGGCGAGCCACTGGGTGTAGGTGGCGGCGGTGGTGCCCGGACGCTGGAACGCCTGCAGGTGCAGGCGGTAAGTGCCTTGGGGCAGCTTGTGCTGCAACTCTTGATAGAAGTCAAAGCTGCGCTCATAGAATTCGGCACAATCGTGGGCCAGCGTGGGTGTGCCGTGCCAGCCGGAGAGCGTAGCCACGGCGGGGTCGCTGACCATGAACGTCAAGTCGAAAGGCGCCTTGGCATCAGTGGCCGTGACCTTGGAGAGGAAGTCATAGGTGGCCTCGTAGCCCGCGGCGATGACGGAGTCGAGCCCGGCCGCCGTGGTGGCCGCCGAGAGCGACTGGCGCAGGTTGCGGATGGTGTTGCTGAAGGCGGTGTTGATGCCCGACACATTCTGGGTGTGGCGCACGAAGCGGAGCTTCTGCATCTGGGTGAGCAGGACGTCGACTTCCTCCTTCTTCACATTGAACGCCTGCATGTCGAAGGCGGCACACTCGTCGGCGGTGAAAATCATCCAGCGATGGTCGGTGGCGTCGTTGGAGAAGGTGAACGCCCCCGTGGTGGTGGCGCCGGAACTGGCGGCCATGAGGCAGGGCGACGTCATGGAGTGCTGGTTGGAGAGGAGGAAGTAGCCACGCAGCGAGTCGACCTCGGCCACCTGGGCGCGTCCGGGCATGAGCTGGAGCTGTGCGCGGCTGTCGGCGGCGTCCACCGCCCGTGCCGAGAAGACGCGCGAGGATGAGCCGGAATAGGTCACATAGTGGCCCGTGGCGGCATTGCGCATGGTGTAGAGGCAGGTGGACGGATTATAGCTGAAGAACCAGGCCGCGCTGTCGTTGGCCGTGGCCTCGGCCGTGGTCATGGTGCGCCAGCGCAGTGCGCCGAGCGAGCCCTGCTCCACAAGATACGAGGTGTAGAGGCCGTGGCCGGCATCCTCGCTCTTGAGATAATACTTCACGCCGTCGGCCGCGTCAAGGGCGTCATAGGGTGTGGCGAAGCCCATCGCCGACGTCAGGGGCAGTCCGTCCTCGCCGAGAGCCTGGCAGACCAGCGAGTTGGCAATGTAGAGCGCCGGCTCGCCGGTGTCCTCGTGGGCGCCATTGATGCCATAAGGCCAGAGGTGCTGGTTGTCGCCATTGAGCACGGCGGTGTTGTTGTCGGCCAGGAAGCGCACCACGTTGGTGACCCGGTCGCCGAGCCAGGTGCCCCGGCTGGTGTTTGAGCGCATATCGGGATTGTTGTACCACGTGTCGGTGGTGCCCACGCCCACGCCGTGAAGGAACTCGTGTAGGATGGTGCCCGTGCGCTGATAGCTGGCATTAGAGCCCACACGCACCCACCCGCCATAAGAGCAGTCGGCGGTGGGAGTGCCGGGATTGTAGCCCACATTGGGATAGAAGCCCTGCATGGAGGTGAGGTTGGTCCAATAGTCCACGGCATCCTTCACGGCACTGGTAATGCGGGCGATGGGCTCGGGATTAGCGGCGTCGGGACGGATGGTGTAGCTGATGGTGGCCTTGGGCAGGGTGTAGAAGTGCCTCACCTCGCCATAGCCCACGCTGCCATCGGCGGCCTTGGCGTAGGCGCGCATGTAATAGCTGGTGGATGGTGCGAGATTGCGCAGCCAGTAGATGGTGCCGTTGAGCGCGAGGGTCTCGGTGGTGGTGCTGTCGGCAACGGTGGGATTGGGATGGGTGGCATAGCAGAAGCCCCGCTCGCTGACGGCGGAGCCATGACCCACGCACGTGAGACGGCCGAAGGCCATCGTGGCTCCACGGACGAAGCGTTTGCCGGTGGTGACCGTCGGAGCCTGGGCCAGCGCGCTGAGCGAGCTCAAGACGAGCAGGCCGGTGATGAGTAGTGATTTAACCATATCTGAGATTTGAATACATTGTTTCTTATTTGCCCCGTGGGGGCGGACCCGGCTGGCAGGCCCGTCCCTCCCCGGGGTGTCTGCTTATTGGGCGACGACCTTCTCGGCCCGTCCGCCCTTCACCTTGATGACCACGGTGCCGGGAGCAGGCTGATGGACGCGGGTGCCGTCAATGTGATAATAGGCGGCCGGGGCGACGCCGTCGCCAGCCTCAACGCCGCCGATGGCCGTAGCGGTGGTCATGGGCAGCGACACCGCCGTGGGCGTGTCGAGCACGGGCAGGATGGAGGCGTCGGGAATGATGGCGCTGTAGCTGGCTACCACGGCACGGTCGTTGCGCACCGAGGAGGTCTGCTGCACCCACATTCCGCCGGCAAGCACCCACGAGTTGCGGGCCACACGGGCCGAACCCGACTGATAGAGATAGCCCCGCACGCCGTCGACGTTGGTGGCACGGCTGACGGGCTCGCCCTCCTCAATCACGAGCCTGGCCGTGTCGGCACACCACACCACGCAGGGCACGCCGGCACCCACGGTGTCGACCTCGGTGAGATAGATCCGGGACGTGCCGGCATCGGTGCCGGCGACACGATAGAGCCGCAGGCCCTCGGCCGCCCTGATGGCATAGGGCAGGCAGAGGCTGCGCCAATGGCTGGCATCGGTGGTGACACGATAGGCGGGAAGGTGGAGCAACTCGAAGTCGGTGGCATAGAAGGAGCCCTCACGGTTGTCGCCGGTGCCATTGTTCTGGCCATAGGGCTTCCACGCGTTGTCGACAGCGCCCTCCTTGGAGGTGGCAAAGCCCACGGCGCCGTCGGTGCGCTCGTCGACATAGACGGGCAGCGTGGCCAGCGACTGCCAGCGGGCGGCCTGGGGAATAGAGGCGATGTCGGCCACGCCCCATGAGAGCACGGGCGTGGCGATGCTGTCGGCACCAGCCACGAAATAGGCGTGCTGGGTGGTCAGCCCGGCATGGTCAGAAGCGGCCTTGACACGAAGCATATAGACACCGTGGGCCAGATTGCCGACCGACTGGCGCACGCCCATGGTGGGCACGGGCTCGGTGGAGGCGGAGAGGCGGGTCCAGCGGGCGGTCCAGCAGGTCTGGCCGTCAAGGCTGGAAGCCCCCTGGGTGCCGCCGGTGTAGTTGCCCGAACGCTGCCAGTTCTGGACTGACGAGGCAAAGGAGGGCTGCACGACATAGTCGGTGGGCCGCCAGGCATAGTCGGCGGTGGGCGAAAGGCCAAGGGCGGCGAAGCGCTCGGCAACGCGGGCCAGCGAGTCGGCACGGGCCTGGGCGGCCTGCATGGCGAAAGTGGGATGGAGCGCCTCGGCCTGGTCACGCCGTGACTGCCACTCGGCAGCGTCGGCCAAAGCCTCGGCCTGGGTGGGGAAGAGCCGCTGCAGGCTCAGCCCGCTATAGGCGGCACTGGCGGTGAGCCAGCGAAAGGCCAGGGTGAGATGGGTGTAGTCGCCGGTGGAGAAAGTGCGGCCGAACTTGGCCCACTGCTCGGCCGAAGGCACCGTGGCCACGGAGGAGTCGGGCTTGTCCTCGTCAGTGAGGCTGAGAGAGCTGAAGGCCGAACCGCCGGGGAAGTTGACCGCGCCGGAGAAGTAATAAGTGGCAGCGGGCTCCACATCGACCGTGGTGAGCAGCGAGCCCGCCGATGTCTTGCCGCCATGCGAATAGGCTTGCAGGAAGGGCTGGTCCTGATAGCCTCCACGGGGAATGACCTCGAAATCGGGCAGCGAGAGCTCGCGGCCCTGTCCGTTGGTCCAGCCGGTGGTGCCGAAGGCAAAGTCGCCATTGACCAACTGGTTGCCACCGGCATAAAGCGTGCGCCCGTCGACTTCGAGGGCCTGTCCGGCCTCAACCGTCTCGGGCACGGCGATGGCCGTCTTGCTGGGATAAAGGTCCTGGCCGTCAGCATAGACCACGTGCACGCGATAGCTGGTGCCCCGCTCTACGCCGCTGTCGGTGTACTGATAGGTGGCCGCACCCTCCTGAAGGGGAATCTCGCTGACCACGGTCCACACGCTGCTGTTGGGAAGCTGGCGCTCAAGGGTCATCGAGGCATTATACTCGCCATTGGGCTCATACCAGCTGACGACGGCCGTGCCGGCCGACATGTCATAGCTCACGACGAGTGCCGAGGGATTGCCCTTGCTCTTGGGAATGCGCGGCGCATAATTGAGGCTGGCCTTATAGCCCACCTTCGACTGCACGGCGGCATAGACCTTTCCGGCCGCAGTGAGGCCCGTTCCGTCGATGTAGAGCTTGGAACGGTCGGCCTCGCTGTTCCAATAGAAATAGCGTTCAATGTAGTCCCACGACTCCATATTGTTGACAAGACGGCCCACGACATCAGCGTTTTGCGCCATGGCCTGGGCGTCGGTGAGGTTGGTCGAGAAGGCGCCGTTGCGATTCCACGAGGCACCCCACACCCACTCGGAGACCCAAATGGGGCGATGATAGGAATTATACCAGCCGGCAAGGTTGCCAAACTGGCCTTCGGTCCAATAGCAGTGCATATCGAGCACATCGCAACGCCAGCCACGTGCGTCGATGGAGTCCATGAACTGCCGGAGCCAGTTGAGCGATCCGTCGTGAGACGAGGGCGAGCAGAGCCGCTTGCCGGTGGCCATGAGCCGCTGCCAGTTGGCGAGCACCTCGTTGACGGTCTGCGGATGATCGTCGGCCGAGTTGCCGGGCTCGTTATTGGTCTTGATGGTGGGAGCCGAGGTGGTGTAATTGTTGCCGCCCACCGAGCTCACCGAGGGCCAGTCCTCATAGATGTGGTGGCGCACGCACTCACGGTCGTAGCCGGTGTCCTCGCCATTGCCGAAGGAATAGCACGACGTGGTGTTGAGCGCGTCATTGGTCGCGGTGCGGGTGTCATTGGCAAGGGCCTTCTTGGACGTGTCGTTCCACTTGAACACACGGTAAGAGCTGATGCTGGCATCGAGGATGGCCGGCATCGAGGACACCTCAAGGTCAGAGTCTGCAGCAATGAAGCAACGGCTGTAGCCATAGCCGCCTGCAAGGGTGGCGAAGGTGACCATGAAGCCGCGGCGGAGCTTGAAGGAACGAATCTTGTTGTTGAGCTTGGCGGGTGTCAGCGTGACCATGAAGCCGTTGTTGTCTTCAAGTCCGAAGTCGCTTACGGCCGTTCCGCCAAAACCGGGCTCGCTGTAGACCGTGAGCGGATGGTCGTTTTCGGTGTAGGGCAGCACCATGGTGCCCTGGGCATGGATGCGGACATCGCAGTTGGTGCCCCGTGCGGCCTGGCGCCCATCAATGAGGATGCCGGAAAGGCGCGTGAGGGCGCGCGAGGGCTTCAGGCCGTCGAAGATGACGACGGAGCCGCCCGTGGACGAGAGGCTGACCGTGGCGCCCGTGGCAAAAGGCGTGGAAGACGTGATGTGATAGTCGGTGCCATCGGCGATGGAGACCGGCGCGGTGACTTGCGCGACCGTGACTTCGCTGTTGGCAAAAGCACCGGACGCTGACAGCAGGAGTGCTGCCGAAAAGAGCATGGAACGAAATAGCTGATGCATGTGCATGTTTTGTTTTTTTCAGTATCTATTAAAGACAAGTTTTCGGATTCCCTGGCGAACCGGCAACCTGCTCCTCCCTTTATCGGCCCATGGGGCCAAGGCCCATGGAGCAAGGAAGTGGGAAACCGATTCGCAAAGGAACCCGAAAGGTCAGAATATCAATAGCCTATCTTCCCCTGATAATGGAGGAAGAGGTTCTGCATCGACATGAGCTTGGCCTTCAGTGCGGCATCCTCGGCGCCGGCACCGTCACGCGAGGCCACACGCGAGGCAAGATAGCTCAGATCATTGCGGCGAAGGGCCACACGCAACAAGTCGTAATAGCGGGTGCCTTCAAAGGCGCACTCCAACGCGCCCTCGTCGATAATCATGTCCTCCACCTTCTCTATCTGGTATTGCTTCAGGGCATCGCCCGTGAGCGTGGTGTCATCGGGCATCTGGTAATAGGCATTCTCCATGGCCCAGCCCGAACCGCGCGAATGGATGCCTATGGTGTTGAGATAGAGCGAGTTGGAGTTGACTCGGGGATCATAGACAATGTATCCGCTCGTGGCCGTGTAGGGGAAGTTGAACTGATTGACAAAGGCGCTGTCGCTCTGATTGGTGCAGTAGGGCAGCACATAGTCGGCCAACACCTGGTTGTTCACGCCACGGGCCAGAATCTGATAGGCGAAGTGGGGATAGCCTGCCCGGTTGAGGGCTTCGGCCATGCGCAGATAGGCCATCACGCGACGATAGACATGGACGTTGGGTGTCTGATACTTATAGATGGTCTGATATTCAACCCGCTTGTTGTTGATGTTGCGGTTGTGGTGATTCCAGGCATATTTCAGACGGAGGTCACCGGCACGCTCATCGCTGAGCCCCGAAGGAGCATAGACCACATCAAAGGTGGACGTGAGCATGCAGTTGACCTGCGAAGCCGACAGCGTGCGGAGCGACTTCGAGGGCACGAGGCTGGGCTCATAGTCGTTTTCGCTGGTGCTGTTGAAGATGTTGCGCAACTGTGAATAGTTGGGCTGCGAGGGAACAGAGTCGCCGGGAATTATAGAGATGAGCTCCTGACCGGAGGCACCCCACCAACTCTCACGGCTGAACATGCCCCGCCAGTCGCCTGCCTGGTTGATGTCGGCATCGGTCCACGTGGGATGGCTCCAACCATAATAGTACATGCCGATGGGACGGGTGGCGGCATTGCCATTTTCCGTGTTCAGGAAACGATAATAGGCAAGGGCGGCTTCCTCATAGTTGCCGGCCCAGAGGTAGAGGTCGCCAAGAAGGAAGTAGATGGGGAAATAGAGCAGTCGGGAGTCAACGTTTCCGATATTGCCCAGGCCGGGGCGGCGCTCGTTGGCCAGCGGAGCGATGTCGTTGACAAGCCATGTGCACACCTCGCGGATGTCCTTCATGGGATAGTTGGCCTCAGAGGCCTCCTTGGTGAGGATGGGCTCGGTGACGAAGGGCACGCGGCCATAGTTGAGCACAAGCTGCAAATAAGTCCAGGCACGATAGGCCTTCACGGCGGCATACTCCTTCATAAAGACCTTGTGTGTGGCACTGTTGTTGCTGGAGTGTGGGTCGTCAAGGGCCGTGTCGCAAAGTGCGATGTAGAGGTTGCAGTTGTTGATGACGGCATAATAATCCTTGGGATTGTTATACTTGTTGGAGTCGTCAACATCAAAGTTGGCCAGGTCGCGCAAGTCGGAGTTGGCGGCATTGGTGACACTCACCAAATCGCCACGGGCCTCGCCGAGCAGGATGGTGCGGTCGCCGAGGGCCGAGAGCTTCGACATGATGCCGGTGAGGGCGTAAACGGTGTCACGCGGATTGTCGAGCTTGAAGTCGTTGGTGAAGGTGACGTGGTCAGAATCCTGGTCGAAGAAATCGCTACACGAAGTAGCGGTTCCCACGAAGACGGCCAGGAGGATATACAGAATATGTTTCGTTTTCATACGGATCCGTATTTGGAATTGTAACATTTAGAGATTGATTTTGACACCAGCGACAAAGGAACGGCTTTGACCGAGAAGGCCGAGGTCGACACCTTGTCCGATGACCGAAGATGTGGCAGAGAACTCGGGGTCGGAGCCCAGATACTTGGTCAGCGTGAAGACATTGTTGCACTGAATCCAGAACTGCAGTCCCTGGATGAAGGTGGAGGTGACGGGCAGATCATAAGAGAGCGTGACGGTCTTCAGGCGCAGATAGCTTCCATCCTCTATCCAGCGGTCGCTGAAGCGGCTGTTGCCCATGGGATCCTGGAAGGTGGCCTTGGGCACCGAGGTGCGCTGCCCCTCCATCTGCCAACGCGAGAGCAGGTTGGTGGTCTGATTCATGAAGCGGCTGCCACCTTCGAGCTGCGAGCGCTGATAGTTGTAGACATCGTTGCCATAGCTATAGTTGAAGCGGGCTTCGAGCTTGATGCGCTTGTAGGACAGTGCGGTGGAGATGTTTCCGTAAATGTCGGGATTGGGGTCGCCAATGATGAAACGGTCGTTGTCGTCAATGCGTCCGTTGCCGTCCTTGTCGACAAAGTGCATGTCGCCGGCACCAAACTCATGACGGGTGATGCCATTGGCGTCGAGGATGTAGAGACCGGCAGCCTTGGCTTCCTCCGTGGTGGCAAAGACGCCCTGCGTGCGATAGCCATAGAAGAGATTGGCGGCACGGCCCTTCTCCGTGCGGATGGTGGCACCATAATAAGAGGTGTTCATGGCCGACTTGTTGTCGGGCAGCTCGGTGATCTTGTTCTTGTAGTGACCGAGCGAGGCTCCTACTTCCCACTGCCAGTTCTTCAGGTTGACAACCTTGTAGTTGGCAGCGACATCGTAGCCGAAGTTCTCAAGCTTTCCACCATTGGACCAGTTGTTGTCGAGACCCGAAAGGAAGTTGAGCTGCTGCAAAGCCAGCAGGTCGTCGGTCCAACTCTTGTAGATATGGAAGCCGAGCGTGAGGCTGTTGTTGAACAAGCGGCTGTCGAGGCCGAAGTTGACACGGCGCGTAGTCTCCCAACGTATCTGGGTGTTGCCAATGCCCTCGATGGTCAGCGTGGAGACGGCGCCAAGGAAGAGCTTGGAACTCATGTAGCTGCGCACGGCATAATAGTCGACATCGTCGTTACCGCTCATGTCGAAGCCGGCCGTCAGGCGGAGATAATTGAGCCACGAGGCCTTGGTGAGCCAAGACTCGTTGGTGGCCACCCACGAAGCCTGGAGGGCGGGGAAGATGCCCCAGGTGTTGCCGTCGATGAGCATAGGCAGTCCGCTGGAATTGGCACCAAAGCGTGAGCTGCTCTCCGTGGTGAGGTTGGCCTGGAGGAAGTAGCGGCCCAGATAGTTGTAGTTGGCCTGGGCATACCAG
Organism: uncultured Prevotella sp.; assembly: GCA_964420715.1. Taxonomy (GTDB): domain Bacteria; phylum Bacteroidota; class Bacteroidia; order Bacteroidales; family Bacteroidaceae; genus Prevotella. The sequence continues at coordinate 14,215 of CAYQUN010000020.1, forward strand.
GCAATGTTGGTCCAACTGTCATTGGTACCGCTAGAAGAGGCATTGGACAGGCTGGCGCTCATGAACGGTGTCTTGTCGCTACCCGTGTTATAGCCCAACTGGTTGTTGAGGGTGTAGTTCTCCCAATTGACGCGGACGCCACCGAAGAGCGCAAGCTGATGGGCATTGAAGCGCTGGTTCCAGTCAATGCGCGTATCCGACATCACGGAGTTCTGCTTCGAGAAGAGCGAACGCACCTCGTTGTCGAAGGTCTTGTTCAGCGTGGCCACACGGTAGGAAGGCGTACCATTGATAGGAATGTAGTACTTCTCGTCGGTGTTGACCAGAGTGTAGCTGAAATGCTCGCTCAGCACGAGATTGGGCAGGATGTGGTACTTCGGCGTCACGGTGAGGTTGAGCATCGAGTTCTCGAAACGGTTCTTGTTCTCGGCCTCGGCATACTCGTTGAGGGCCCAGGGGTTTCCCAGCCGCCAGTTGTAGGTGGAATAGGAGGAGAGGGCCTCGTTGAGGTAAGACTCCTGCTCGATGTCGAACTTGGTGTCAGAGAGCATGCCGCGTCCATACGAGTAGGGACTCATGAAAGGGGCCTTGACATAAGCCAGGAAGGCGGGCGAGGTGGGCGTGCCCTCGTCATAGCCCGAGGGTGTGCCATCATCGCGGATGTCGCGCGTGAGGTTGGAGAACGACGCGTCGAAGCGCACATCCAGCTTGCGCACGATGTTGATATCGGTGTTGAAGCGGATGTTCAACCGGTCCATATCGTTATACTTCAACGTGCTCTTGGCATTGGAGTAGCCCACGGAGAGGTTGTAGCTGGCCACGTCGTCGCCACCCTGGATGGCGATGCCATAGTTCTGCGTGAGTGCATTCTCATAGACGCCCTTCTTCCAATCCGTGTTGTTGTGATACTGCTTGTAATAATAGTAGTTGGGGTCTTCGTTGAGGAAACGGAACTCACGCACCTTGGTGTTGGTCGTACCGAGCAGCTCGGAGGCGTAGTTGCGGTATTCCTCAGCATCCATCACATCAATGAACTTGGGCTTCGTGGTGACTCCCGCGGAGACCGTAGCCGTGATGCGCGTGGCAAGGCTCTTGCTCCGCTTCGTCTCGATGAGGATGACGCCGTTGGCACCCTTGGCACCATAGAGGGCGGTTCCATTGCGCAGGACACGCACGCTCTCGATGTCGGCGGGATTGATGTTGGAGAGGATGTCGTTGGTGAATCCGTCGTGGATGACGGGACGGCCATACTGCTGGTCGAACACCACACCGTCGACGACGATGAGGGGCTGCGCGTTTACATTGAGCGAGTTGAGTCCCTGGATGAAGATGTTGGCTCCGATGCCCGGGGTGCCGCTACGCTCCAGCGTGTAGGCATAGGCTCCCAGTTGCGACTGCACCTCCTCCTTGACGTTGGTGGCGCTGGAATAGGTGAAGTCTGTAGCCGTCTGGTCGTTGCGGCTGTCCATGTCCTGGCTGTAGTTTGGCGTAAACTGCGACGAGGGCATGAGGATGTCGCGCTGCCTGCCACCCTTGGAAAGTCCCTGGGACACGGCGTTGTGCCCCGGCACGGTGACATAGACGGAAGAGGCAAAGACAGGCACCTTCAGCTTGAAGGTTCCATCGTCCTCGGTCAGCACGCTGTAGCCGGTGACTCCGGAAACAGAGACGAGGGCACCCGAGATGGGCTTGCGGGAGGCCTGGTCGAGCACACGTCCCTCGATTTCGCGAGTGGCATACTGAGGCTTGACAACACGGCGCACCTCTGTCTCAGTGGCTTCCTCGTCGGAATCGTCCTGAGCCTGTGCCACCGTTGGAAGGGCGGTGGCTGCCAAAAGCATGAGACCGCCGACACGGCCTAGCTGCCGCAGTAAGGTATGTTGGAATAATGATTGTATCATTGTCATAAGAATATACGATTAGAGTTGATAGCGTCGGTGTTTATTCTTCCACATGCGGTCTGAAGATGATTTCATCGATACGCAAGATACGGTTGTACTCGTGGCGGTTCACCTGCGTCGACGAGGCACGCGTGTCGATAACAAGCTCCACCTTGGTGGTTAGGCCCAGCTGGCCATCGGGATCGTACGTGGTGTAAGGAACCAGGATGGGGTCGCTGGCCTTTTCGTTGAAACAGGTGAAGACGAAGGTGTCGCATGAGTCCTTGGTGGTGTAGACATTGCTGGCTATGGTCTTCCAAAGACGGGTGAGCTCAACCTTTGAGCCATTCTCATTCTGATAGCGCATACGCACGCGGAACCTGCACGGCAGGCGCTCGTCGTCAGTGGCAAGGGTATCGCCAGCCAGAGCGGGCGCCGTCTTGATGATGATGTCGTAGGGCACGTTGCTCAACAGGTTGGGAATGTTGAAATAGGCCGTGGCCTGATTGCTGCGTCCCGAGGGGGAAATCTCCACATAGCCCTGATTAGAAACCTGGTTGTAGTAGGGACTGTTGCTCTGCACCCTGTAGGTCACGGGCGTATTGGTGCTCTCCGTGTCGACAGAGTCGCGGTCGCCATCCTCACCCTGCACATGGATTGTCTGCAGGAATGTCTGCGTGGGTAGAATCTTCCAATCGCTAGCCTTCATCACCTGGCCGTTGCTGCAAGCCACATTGGTGGTTCCGGTGAAGATGCCGCCCTCGCCAAAGGGATGGTCGTACTGGTAATACTTGTCTTCATAAGAGCCATAGGCGCTGAAGCGGTCGTTATAGTTGACGGCCAGCGTGGACATGGCCGAATCCTGCAAGGTGGCGTCGGTGTTGCGGGTGCGGCTGAAGACGATGCCCTTGAGCAACGCCATGCGGGCATTGGCCCATTGCAAGGAGTCGCGGTTGCCAACAGACTTGTCGTAAACGAAATAGTTCTCAAACTGACTGACATACTTGTTCCACACCTCGTTGGTCGGCGCGACCATCCAGAAGGAGCTGTCCTCGGAGTTGACACGCCCCAGATACTGGAAGAGCTTGTCGTTTTCCAAATTGACCACGGAGTCGAGATACTCGGTCTGGCCGTTCTCATTGATGTCGCCTGGCACACTGCTGGCGGGATCAAACTCATACTCATTGAAGGAGTTGAGGAAGGTGGCCATGGAGTCAAGGTCGGCGTCCTTGGCCAAATACTCAAACACGTTGGGCGAATACAGGGCCTGGCCGGCCACCGTGAAGAGTACGCCGTTGGCACATGACTGGTTGGCAGAAACAAGCTGCTGCCCTGCAAAGGAAGACGGGGTGAGCATCTGATACTTGCCATTCATCATCACGATGGAGTCGCTTCCCGACGTGGCCACACTGTGATTGTAGAGTGCAATGTGGTTTTGCAGGAACTCCTTGATGGTGGTGTTGTCGTTGTCGCGGGTGTTCTCGGCCTTCTGCTGCGTGTAAGCCTGGATGAGTTCCTGGGCCCGTTCGGCCGGGAAATCGGCATTCAGCGGTGCGAAAACCGTGAAGGCCTGGCTGCTACCCAACGACTTGTCGTAGCCTACAGCCTTTACGACGCTGGCAAAATTGGACAAGTCGGGATTAGCTTCGATGGTTGTCCACAAGCTGCTGCCTCCCATCAGGCTTCCCGGCTGATAATGGTCGTCCCATTCGTCCGAGCAAGCCGTCACGGCGGCAACCGCCGTGAGGGCCAGCAGAACATGATATAACTTGCTGATATGTTTCATTTTTCGGATTCTGTTCTTTAAATCATACATAGAGGTTTACAAGTCGGTCTCCATCTTTCCCGTTCCCGTGACGCCATAGATGCTCTTGGGCACGATTTCAAGATAGTCCATCATGAACTCGTTGTTGTTGCCCAACTTGCTGGTTGACGTACAACGGATGCGCAGGTAATGGTCCTGCTTGGGATTGATGTGGACTGTACAGAGCACGCGACGATAAGTGCGATAGTTGTCGACAAACTCGTTGATGCTTGAGCCGCTGGTGTGGAAGCCGCCATTAGCTCCACGATAATAGCCCAGGTTCTTCAGCACCTTCTGGTCCTCGGCCTTCTCCTCGTCGGTCATCGAGGCCCAATTCTTTGAAGCCCACTTGTTTCCCAACACGGCGTCCTCGTTCAGGAACACACGCATGTCGATAGGAATGCCCTGGGGCTTGCCGTCATAGTAAATCTGGGCCACACCACGCGTCTTCAGCGCACAGAAGCCGAGGCGAATCTGGTAATCGCCCTCATAAGGCACCGGGGGCAGACGGAACGTGATGTCGTAGTCGCCGAAGAGGTTGAACTCATCGCCCTCGTACGACCAGAAGTTCCAGTGGGGACGACGGTAGACCAACGTGCCATTGCCACGCATGGTGACGTGATCAAGGTATCCGTCAGGGAAATAGTAGTTCTTTCCGTAACGGTAGGTCTCGTCGACGGTTCCTCCATCCGAACTGTCGTCATGCTTCGGGTCGCCATTCAGACGGATGTTCTCGGTCATCACTTCGGGCCAGACGGTAGCGAAGTCCATACGGATGCGGTCGTTGAACACCTTGTTCTGCGTGTCGGTGTCGAAAGCTATGACATCGTCAATATAGAAGTAGCGGCCATTGAGTCCGTTCTGCTGATAGACTGACTCCACTTCGGGCTGAATCAACGAGCCGGCCACATTGACGGTCTCGTCGACACGGCGGTTGATGTAACGCTGTCCGAGGACGGCCGAACCAAGATAATCACGCACGGTGGCCTGCTCCACCTTCAGCATGGTGTGGGGGCAAAGCGTCTCATACCAGTCGTTGGGATTCATCCTGTCAGTCTTGATGCCGATGGCACCTGTACCCAGGCTGGAACGTCCGGTAATCTCGATGGGCGTGAGCTTGCTGTAGCCTATGACGTCGCGGGTGAGGATGTGATAGGCGACAAACATGTTCAGCGGATTGTAACGCTCGGTAATCTTGCTGAAGTCATGAGCCGCCTGATAATCGGGATCATTGCCATAGACGGGATCATAGAGCTTGCAAGCCAGCTCATAGAGTGCGCGCACCGTTCCTTCCGAGGTGGAAATGCCCTCACGGGAGAGGCGCCTCTCATAAACCTCGTTGGGCTCGACAAACGCCGTAAAACCATACTTCTTTTCCGAAGGCACCACGGCCTTCTCCTTCCAGAAGTCAGACGTGTAGTAATAATCTGAATACTTCGTGGGATCATAGCTGGTGTCGCGCACCTTGGCAAGCGAGTCCACCAGGCCTGTCGCACGCAGTACCTCATAGAACATCGACACCCGGGGATTCTGTTCCAGGATACCGCCCAACTGCGTGTTGGCATTTTCCAGCACAGCCGTAACAGGCTGCACGATGCCATTCTGTACGGAGTCGTCGCGCTCGCTGTAAATGATGAACGACTCACGGTTGAGAAGCTTGGTGGGATTGCGATCCGAGTCCACCGTGTCAGACACCTGGATGGGCTGCCCGAGCATATTGTCTGAAGGCACCATCGAGAGATAGAGGTCGGTGGTGGAATACATGTTGTTGACCAGATGCATACGCGCCAGCGTGTCGCAATCCTCCTTGGAGAGGTCCTCGACCGTGGCCTTTCCTATCTTGGCCAGATACTTGTTCACGGCATCATTGGTCGGCAGGAAGAGCGTGTAATGGCCATAAGCCGTCATGAGATCCCAAAGACCTGCCTGCCGGAGTATGTAGGCGAAATCACTATACTGCGGACGATTGGTGATGTAGTCGCTCATCATCTCGCCTGTGAAAGTATAGTAATTCTCGCCAGACGGCTCGTCGGAGCAGCTTTGCGCAAACATTGCGGCTACGAGACAAGCCACCCCGCAGAGTAGAGCCTTGAAGGAATTTAAAAGTTTATCTTTCATCTCTGTCAAATTCTGATTAGGTTAGTTCGTTTTCTCATAATTCTCATCCTCGCCACTGCTGAATGCCGGGTTCTGGGTGATATTCTTGTTCACCTTCAACTCGTCATTGTTGTAGGGCCAATAGATGGCGTCCATCTTCTGAAGCTTGTTGATGATGGCCGCACTTCCAGAAGTATACTTGGCCTGGACCGCATCGGTGAGCACACGAGTGCTTCCATTCCGACGAGCCGCACGAACAAGGTCGTACCAACGCTTTCCTTCGAACATGAGCTCACGCTGACGCTCGGCCAGCACAAGCGACGTAATGGCCTCCTTGGTCAGATAGTTGGATGCCTGCAAGGTGTCAGAAAGGCTCGACTCCACTTGCGCCACGGAACGCTTGTTCACGGCATTGACAAGCTTGAAAGCCTCGTTGAGATAGTTCTGGTCTTGCTCGGTGAGCTCGACCTCATTGCCCATCATGGCTGCAAGAGCCTCGGCCTTCATCAGCATGACGTCGGACAAACGATAGATAATCCAATTGGACTTGTTGCGGTCCTTGGCATAAAAACCTCCGATTGAACGCGACGCCGACGTGGCGGTAATGTTGGAAATCACCATGTTGTCTACGACATACTTGCTGACATACGTTCCAAGTACATTCTCATAATAGCGCGTGTCATATCTGTAATATACGTACTGCGTGCTGTTTCTATCCGTATTGGCGCCTTGCAGAATCTCTGAGGGAGCACCAAATCCGGGGCCATTCTCACGTCCGTAGTACAGATTGTTCACTGCTCCATTGCTCGGCATAGCGTCGCCGGGCATGAAAGTGAGCTCGAAGATGGACTCATCGCTGTTGCCCGACCCGAAAATCCGGCTGAAAGCCCGACCAAACGACGTAGAGCCTTGGAACTGGTCGGGAATGAGTGGGAAGCCATTCGTGCGGTTCAAATTCTCCACAAGGCCGCCCTTCGACTGATTCTCCTTGTGCCTGCGCTGCTTGTCGGCAATCACAAGGTCGGCATACTTCACACAGTTCTGATAGTCCTGCTTCCACAAGTACATGTCGCAGAGCATGGCGTAAATGGCCGTGCGGGTGATGCGTCCGGTCTGATAGAGAGGCTCGGTCTCGGGATAAGACACGACAGCATTGTTCTTGACGCTTTCCAAGTCGTTGATCAAACTGTCGAGCACAGCATCAAACTTCAGCACGGGCAGGTCCATCACCTGGTCGTCCTGCGTGTAGGCCTCCGTGGTATAGGGCACGTCACGGAACGTGCGGATGAGATAGAAGTAGCACAGGTCGCGCAGCGCCGAGACTTCGGCAATGTCGGCGGCCAGCTCGCTTTGTCCGAAACTCGGATCCTTGGCGGCCACCCCAGGAGCATACTTGATGATGGTGTTGGCCTGGTTGATGACATAATAGAACTGGTCCCATGTGGTGTAGCCATTCGACGCATTCAAGTTTTCACGCAGAATGTTGTAGAGGTTCACATTGTCGCGCTCTACACCGGGTCCTGTGGAGATGTTGTCGCTGCGGAACTCACCCCAAATCATCATGCGTTCCATGACATTGGTCGACTGCATTGCAGCATAGCAACCGGTCACCATTCCGTCGACATCGGCTTTCTCGTTCCAGAACTGATCGAAGGTGATCACGTTCTGCGGGTCGATTTCCAAGAAGTCGGAGCACGACCCGAGGGGCGCCATCAATGCGGGAATGGCCAGTAAAGTGATATATTTGGTAATTCGTTTCATCGTTCTTTTTGATTTTTAGAAGTCAACGGTAAGTCCGAAGGTAAACGAGCGCGAGCGCGGCGTCTTCGAATTGTCGATGGCCGGTCCGTAGCCCGACTGGCTGATGTCGGGATCCACACCCGTGTAGTGAGTCAACACGAAAGGATTGTTGGCACTGGCATACAGACTGACACGGTTCAAGCCAATCCACTTCAGATATTTCTTGGCAATAGCATAAGACAACTGTACGTAGCTCATACGAAGATAAGTTCCACTCTCGACGAAGCGGTCGCTAATCAGCGTGTTGTAGTTGGACTCCGAGCCAAACATGGCACGTGGAATCGACGTAACATCGCCTTCCTTGCGCCAGCGGTAGTTCACGGCCTGACTCTGGTTGTCATTGCCAATCATAGCCTCGGCGTTCAAGCGAGCCATGTTGATGATTTTGTTGCCCACACGATAGGTGAACTGCGTTGTGAGCCGCCAGTCCTTCAATTGGAAAGTGAATCCGAAACCACCAGTCAGCTTAGGCAGCGAACTGCCAAGGTACACGATGTCAAGGGCATCAATATTACCGTCATGGTTCACATCCTCATAGATGGCATCGCCACCCGTGAAGGCATAGTTCTTACCCGTAGTTCCATCAGGCGTATAGTTGTAGCGCATACGGATAGGATTGCCATTGGCGTCGAGGATGAGTCCTCCTTCGGCATTGAATGCCACGGGAGCCGTATGGCCGGCAGCAAGGAAGGCCGCCCGCTCGTCAGCATTCATGTTCTTGAACGTATCAAAGTTGTACTGGTATACGCCCTTATAGCGGAAGCCATAAATGGCACCGAAGGGATTGTGCAACTGTACACGCTGGAGTGTCACGGCATTGTTATAATTGAATGTCGAGTTCAGCGAGTTCAACACATACTCGTCCATCTCGAGAATCTCATTCCGGTTGTTACCGAAGTTGGCATTCATATCAAAGGTGAACTTGTTGATCTTCAACAGTTTGTTGGTATTGATATGGAACTCCCAACCCGTATTTCTCAACTTTCCTCCGTTCTTATAGGGAATCGTCATGAAGCCCGTGTTCGACGGAATGCGATAGTTCTGCAACAGCAGGTTCGACGTGGTGGTGCTATATACTTCGAAAGTAAGATTGAAGCGGTCCCACAGTCCCAAATCAATACCCAAGTTGTAGCTGTTGTTGATCTGCCACTGCAAGTTGGTCAGGCGGATGTTGTCAATGCGCATCGACTGGCCGTCGATATAGCGGTCGCCTGTCACATACTTACTCACATAGAGATAGTCCCTGTTGGGCTGGTTACCCACACGACCCCAACTGGGGCGCACCGAGAGCATCGTGAGCCCTGCATTGTCGCGGAACCATTTCATGAAAGGCTCGTCAACGACATTCCAACGCAACGACACGGCAGGGAAGAAGCCCCAACGATGGCCCGGTCCGAACTTTGTCGTACCGTCGGCACGCATGGAGAAGTCGAACATATAGCGGCTCTTGTAAGCATAGTGCAAAGAATAAGTGAAGTAGAGCGAGCGCCACTCTGAATAACTCGAGCCCAGGCCCGTGTTGATGCCGCCAGCATCCGGACTCTCGATGCCCTGTCCGGGAAGTCCCTTGGCACCATTCGACTGTCCGCTGGAATGTCCGGAATTCAGTTCGAAGCGTCCCATCATCATCATCGAGTGGTCCTTGTTTTTAAAGGCCGGAATCAAGGTCAGCGTCTGTTTGGTGTTAAAGGCCACGCTCTTCGAGCTCGACGAACCGGCCGTGTTCACATTATCACTCCATGGAAGCGTACTAAGCTCACGGGGATAGAACGAGTCGTCATACTGATTGAAAACACTCATATAGACGCTTCCACGCCAGTTCAGCTGCGTATGCTCGTCATCCATGCCCAGCAAATAGTAGTTGAGCACGAGTTCGGGAGCCAAATCATAAGTGCGGCGCGTCTTCTTGGCCAAGTGCGCACTGGCCACAGGGTTTACCAGCGACTTCTGATTCCTGTCGAACACGCTGCTGGCCGACTGCAACATTTCATAATACCGGTCAGTGTCGTTGCCGTTAGCATCCTCTTCGTAAATGGACATATTCGGCATCTTGCGCATTGCGATATCGAGCAAGTTGTCACTGTTCATGTAGTTCTTGGTATAGGTGAGTGCGAAGTTGGTCGACACCTTGATACGCTCACTCACATAGTAGTCCAACGCCACACGGGTAGAGAAGCGATTCAACTTCTGCTCGATCATCGTACCGGTCTCATGGTCGAAACCGCCACCGACACGGAACGAAGCCTTCTCTCCACCTCCCGCTACAGAGAGATAGTGGTTCTGTCGGAATCCCCACTGTGTCACGGCATCACGCCAATCGGTGTTGTCGTTATAGTTATGGTATTCGGCGAAGGTGGGATCATAGTTGATTTCCGCAATCGACTGGCTACTATTATCGTCCTGCTGCGGATTGAAGTAGCTCTCCTTGAGCATCATGGTGTAATCGTCACCATTCAGCAGTTTGTATCCCTTAGGCTGATGGGTGCCCGTGAGTTTCACCGAATAGGACACGCGCGGCTTTCCACGCGCGCCACGCTTGGTGGTGATTTCGATCACACCACTACCACCCTGGCTACCATAGACGGCCGTGGCAGCAGCGTCCTTCAGCACGTTGATGCTTGCGATGTCTTCAGGATTGATATTCAAGAGTTCGGCAAACTTCTCGTCATTGGCACCCGCCAAGTCAAAGTTTGACATATCCACGCTGCGGATGTTTCCATCAACCACAATCAGAGGGTTGGAGTCAGTGAGCGAGGAGAGAGAGGAAGCACCACGCAGACGAAGCGTGGAACCGGCGCCCAGGTCACCCGAGTTGCCAATGATGTCCAGACCGGCAATACGTCCCTGCAGAGCCTCGTCAATCGAGGTGATGCCGAGGCCTTCGAGCGACTTCATGTCCAGTTTCTGCGATGCGTAAGAGATTTCCCTCTCAGGCACGGCCAGATTGTTTCCGTCGCCCCGGCGGCGGGCCGTCACCGTCACCTCTTTCAGCTGTGTGGCCGAGACGAGCGTAACAGCGTAGGTGGTCTTGTTGATGGGCATGGTTTGCGTCTTCAATCCCACATATGAGAAGCGAATCTTGTTGCTTGTGCTCTTGATGGGCATATTGAAGTTTCCGTTCATATCGGTGATGGCCGAGTTGATGATACGGCCCGATCCGTCAATTTCGACGACGGTAGCACCCACGAGTGTACCCAGGTCATCAGAAACCGTACCATGCACCGAAGTGATCTGCGCCCGCACGACGGCGCAGAACAGCAAGGCCGAGATGAGCAGCAGGGAACGCCGCAGGCAGGCACGTTTCAGCAGTCGCCAGGCAAGTGATTGGTTATATTGTTGTTCCATAGCTTATCTTTTTCTGTGTGAATATTTCTTAGCGGCCGAACGCCAGGGAGTGAGTTGCGAAGTGCTGTAGAAAAGGGGACCGTCGATGAGGTGCACCACGGCGTCAGCCGAAGCGTAAATCGATTTGTAGTCACCCGATGTAGACAGCCAGTACTCACGGCAGATGTTGTTATAGAGTCCATCTTCCTTCACCACAGTACGTTTGTTTCCGTTACGGTCTGTGACGGTCAGCGTGTTCTTGTCAGCATGGACGTCAAGCGGATAATAACGGTTGGTATTGGTATTCAGCATCATCGACTCAAAACTGTTATCCGTAATCGGTTTGCCATTGGCATCCACCTCGGGAGCCATATCGATAGCCACCGAGTTGTCTTGAATATGATAGCGGACGAAGTCCAGGATGCGGTTCTTCACCAGCACGGCAGCCTCGTTCTCGTTGCCACTGTTGGCATTTACCAAGGCCTCATAATCGTCCCAGGTAGGCAGCACCCCGTCCTCCTCGAGTTTCTTTATCGAGGCATTCGTAGGCACGTAAACGGTATAGTTGTAGTTTCCAAAGAGGCTGATATTGGCGTTGTTGTTCGGGTTGGAACAGTTATAGGGCGTGCCCTGCAAGCGCTGCGTACTCAGCAGGATGCGGTCTGCCGACGGCAAGAGCGTACTTCCGTTGAGGAGCTTGAGGAACTCCGAATACTCACTATGCTCGGTAAGGGTTTGGTAAACCGACTTTGAAGCCGGTTCGGGAACATTGGAATCAATCACATATGACTTTCCGTTACCCGTCTTCGACATATCATAGATTTCCGTGACGTATGAGGGATTGTTGTGCTCCAACTGCCATCCGGCCGATATGGACATATTCGACTTTCCAGCATTATCCACCCGCACGAGCGATCCCTGCTTGGTCTTGTAATATTTGTATCCGCTCTCCACATCGCCCACAATGATGAGCTGGTTGATCAAGTCGTTCATACGGTTCTTGACATAAGACTCCGGCACATCCAAAGCCATACGCGACCCTTTCGTCACCGTTCCGTCGTCGGCAATGGTGCAGGCGAAGCGCTGGGCCGAGAGTTTCTTGTTCACAGAATCATACCTCACTTCGAAAAGCGTCTTCAGATTGTCGCCGTAGCTACACGGGTCGACAAAGGTGAGCAACGCATTGTTGGTCGGCAGCAACAGACTGTAGTAAGAGTCCATGGAGTTCAGATAGGGCAGGAAGTCGTAAGCGTCGATACCCTCATAGATGGCGCTCATCACGTCCTGGTGAATCAGGGCGGGGAACGACACACTGCTATACTCCATCGGGGTGAACACGCGGTTGGTAAGATAGACCACTCCGTTGCAACCCAGGAACGCACTGTCGACATCGGCCGTGGTCACTCCCATCGACACCTTCGCATCATTCATGATATTGGCAAAGTTGGAGGGAATAGCGCTCGAGAAAGTCCCCAGCATATTCACATTGATCAATCGCGAGAGCACGAGGTCGGGCACTTTGTCCCATGAGCCATACATGTCCTGCAAGGCCTTGCCATCACGGTTCCACCACTCGTTCAGCGCCTCATTCGTCGGAACGAGCATGGCTCCGGCATCATAGTGCAAGTCGTAGCCACTGGTGTTATAATACATATACTGGTTCCATCCCGGGTCGAACGCCAGCGTTGCGGGCACATTGCCAGGCAACGGATTCCCGGCCGTAGCGGGATACGTGTTGGTGTAGGCGTTATCACTGCGCGCGTCACTGAAATAGCGCAAGGTGAACACCGAGTCGACATTGGATCCCGTCAGGCGATTGTACTCGTAAGTCTTGTTTGCGTCATAGTAGGGAGCCGAGAAGCGGTCGATCAGTCGGGCCCACATCGACGTATTGGCGTGCTGGTGCACAATCTCCGCCATGTTACGGAAGGGCTCTATCACACCGTCCATCACATGGATATATCCATTCTTGCACGTGATGTCACGCTGCACCACCTTATGTCCGCCCACATAAGCGTCTCCCGTCGACGTGGCCACCCCGTTTGAAATCATCGAGATGTCCTCGTCGGTAAAGTTGTGCTCCTGCATAAAGGCCGGCAGGAAGTGAATCATCGGTGCTGAGAGGTTTGCCGTGTTTCCACGGGTCATCATCTGTCCGTCACGGAAGATTACGAGGTCCTTCTGGTTCTTCACATACCACTTCCAGGCCGGCAGTTCGCCATTCATGTCCTGCCAGCGCATCACCGTAATGGAGTCGAAGATGCTCGACGTCGTAGTGCGGCGCATGGCACGTCCGGAAAGAGGCGGTTTGGCCGACACGTTCGACATCAGCTCGATGAGGTATGCGTTGTTAATCACGGCCGAGTTGAGCAGGAGCTTCTTCTGCGCGGTGCTCAACTGTTCGTAAGAACGCACTCCCCAAGAGTTGGTACGGAACCACTCGGCAAAGGTGTCGTCGTTGGCAGCAAAGAGGGTCTGGCTACCCGTCTGGCTCATCTGATCTTTAAGTCCTAGATCATCGATGAGGCGCAGTTCGGTAGTGAAGTTGCCCTGGTTGGCCAGCTCTTCATAGATGGAGTTCCCCAGCCAATCAGGCTGTCCGGTGAGCACGTCGTCCGAGCACGACTGCATGGTCATGGCCCCGGCGGCGAGGCACAGGACGAGTCCGGCCTTGACAGGAAATCTTTTTCTTTGTTTGCTGTTCATGTTAGGTTATTTGTTGATTATTTTTAGGTTCGAATCATGTTTTTGGGGGACATCAAGGGGCCTTTTCGCAAAGCCCCCCCGGCAATGTCAGCGCACCACCTTCTTCCCATGGCTCACATAGACGCCCTTGGGCAGGTTGCCCGTGTTGTCCACCCGCTGTCCGCTGATGGTATACCAGGCCGAAGTTTTCTCATTCTTCCGGTCATCCAGCCGCCCGATGGCGGTAGACGCTCCCAGATAACGCAACTTGAAGTTGTCGAAGCAGCACCAGTCGGCATAAATGGAAGCATCCTTCCTGATACCGATGGTAAGGTCTCCCTCCTCGGCGAGTTCCACGCGCAAGGTGTTGGTGTAAAGGCCGTTGGAATTGAAAGCCTCGTTGGCCTGAGTCACATTGTCGGGGAAAGTATAAGGACTGTAGCCATACACCTTTTCGGCCGATTCATCATAGAGGCTCATCACGGTCGTTCCAGCGCCGTTGGCATAGAGGGTGCACAGCAGTTCCTCGCTGTCATTGTTGCGCGCCGTTGTCGCATTGTTAATGGAGCCATAACGGTAGAAGCTCTGCACCGAAAGCTCGTAGACACCCTTAGGCATCCTGGCGAGCGTTTGGTGGAAGTCGAAAGCCGTGTTCCAGAACTCGGCCACGTTGCCGTCAGCATTGGTAAAGCTTGGCGAAGGCGTCCATCCCACACTTCCTTGCGCAAAGTCAGGATTGACAATGAGCGATGTCAGGTCAGCCGCCTCTCCCTTCTGGGTCTGTTCGCGCACATACTCGTCATAGATGGCCTTGGTCTGCTTCAGCAAAGCCATCGCCTTGCTCATGGCCCTCGCGTTCTCGTCAAAAGTAGTCGAATTCTCCAAAGCCTCCTCACCGGCACTCACAGCCTCGGCGATGGTGGCATTCTTCGACGCCTGATAATAGCCTCGCGCCTGGGGCAGGAGCGTTTTCACCTGTTCCCAGTCGAGCAGGTACTGATACTCGGCCTCCGTAATTTTGAGAATGCTTCCATGCTGGGCAGCCACTTTGCCGCCAATCATCACCGGCTCGCCGGGGTTCAGGCCGTCAGCATCCAGCGTACGGGTCTTATATCCATATCCACTGCCCGAATAGTTGATGTAGCTCAGGTTCCAGCAGTCGCTTCCCATGGCCCTCCACTGTGTGGGTGCCTCGATGCTCTGGTTGTTGTCGCTCACGTGGAATCCATCAGTAATGGTCCACACCGTGGTGCCCGTAGCCTGTGCGTCGTTGGGCACGAGGGTCGTGGCCGTGGCCCGGTTGAATCCCGAAGCCTGCTCGCACTTATACACCATCATGTACTGGCGGGTCTTGGCATTCCACACGATGTCGGCATCGATGATATCGTAGCCCGGGTCAAAGTAGAGCCTGGGCTCGGTGAGGATGTTCAGTTCGGCATCAATCAGCTGATAATAAATGCGGTGACGGTCGGGGAAGCCCACGCTGTAGTAGAGCACGTAGTGCTTTGTCACGGGGTCGTAGATGACCTGCGGAGCCCAGGCCGCCGTCATCTCGCCGGCCGTAATTCCGCCGAGCGCCTTCAGGTTCTCGGCACTCTCCAAATCTATCTTCACCACCTTGGTCCAGTGCACCAGATCTGGCGAAATCATCAAGTCCATGATGTGATTGCTCGTCCATCCCAGACGCGACGTCATATCGGTGCCGGCGAGCATGAATCCACCTTCCTGCAAGCGGAAGACATAAGCGTCGCGCATGCCGCCGGTGGTGGTGACCGCCTTGGTGTCGAACACCTCGTCTCCATCAAGCAGGTCGGTCCACGAGTGTCCATATCTGCTCAGCGCATAGTTGGTGATTTCGCGCGAACGGTTCATATGTGCGAAGAGGTAGCCCGTCTTGTCAGAATCTTCAGCCTCATATTCGGCGACATAGGGCTCCGCAGGCGCGGCCGGCTCCACGTCGGTCACCTTCAGCCTGTAGATGTTGAGCGAATAGGGCGGCACGTCGAGGCTCAGCGTCTGTCCACCCACGCCGGCAAGCGTCTCCTCGGTGGGTGCCACCTTGTCGGGCTCGCTCATGGTGTTCTCGTCGGTACCTTGGGCCGATGCCAGCCGCACCACCCGTCCCGACTCGGCCTGCATATGCTTCAGGTCGAGCCTCAAGGCCTGTGTCGTTGCATGGGGATTCACGGCCTTGACGATGAGTTCAGAAGTTGCAGTGTCAAGCTGCACGCTCTGATAGAGATTGCGGTCAGCATCCAAAGTGAACTGGTGAACCACCTGGTTGTCAAGCAGACAGGTGACCTGGTTGCCCGACAGCCGGATTTCAATGTCATACCAGCGGTTGGTCTCGATGCGGCCCGATGTCGACGCCAGAGTCGTCTTCGACCCACCCACGCACTGCTCTACGCCGTGCGAGGTGTTGTTCCATCCGCCCAGATTCCACCAGCAATAGTTGTTATCGTCCTGATAATTGAAGATGATGAGGAACCCCTCATTGCCCGCGATCTTACGCGCGCGAACCTTATATATCACATCACCATGGAAAGTAGTGGTATCCACGGCGGTGTAGTTGGTGCCAAGGGCTGTCTGCGCCAGCACGCCTCCGGCCACCTGCCACGAGCCATCCTTGGTCATGAGCGAGGCGGGAGCCGACGAGAAATCGGCCTGCGCGAGCGTGGAGCCCGACGCCGTAGTCACGGAGACGTCGTCGAACTCGGCCGACGTGTTCCATGTACCCATACCGAAGCGGTGCAGGGTGTCGCCCAAAGCCTGGTTTCCCGTCTCGGTCCACAGCAGGTTCTGCGAGCCAAGATTGGTGGTCATGAGCTTCTGTACATAATAGGACGGCGTGACGAAATTTCCCGCGGCATTGAAGTGAATCATGTCGTAGGGCCATGCCGGATTGTTCTCATGGGTGAATATCGGCGCGAACGAGGCCATGCCCACGGCATTGCTGTTTTTCTCCATGCCCAGCATGAAGGCCGCCTCGCCCAGCGCGCTGTTCATGTTGCCGTAAAGCCCGTAGGTGCCAGCGGCATTGGCGGCATACTCGCCGTTATAGATGCGGACGGCCGGATTGAGGCCATCATACTTTGTATAGTTTTTAAGCATCCACTGTGGCGACTCATAGTAATGCTTGTCCACATAGTCCGTGGGCGTGTCATAGTTCCATGTAGGAGCGGCACCCCAGTCACCATTGCCAATGAGGATGATGTCAGGCCATGCCTCGTGTATGGCGTCATAGAATATCTTGTAACGGTCGCCATAGTCGCTGTCGCCACCATTCTCGTTGCCCACTTCGATCATCTTCAATCCGTAAGGCTCGGCATGGCCGTTGGCAATGCGTTGCCGTCCCCAGAATGTGGAGGCGTCGCCATTGGCATACTCTATGGCGTCGAGGGCATCCTGCACCAGTTCCTGAGTGGCATTGGCCGAGAGGTGTGCGTAGTTATGGCCCACGCCAATGTTGACCACGAACATGGGCGCCGCCCCGAGGTCCTCGCACAGTTGCAAATACTCATCATAGCCAAGTCCGTCACTCGACCAGTATCCCCAGTTGCGGTTCATGTGTCCCGGCCTCGCCTCAATGGGCCCAATGGTTTTCTTCCATTGGAAGGCGTTGTCATAGCTGTCCATGCCCTCCACATAGCATCCCCCGGGGAAGCGGAGGAAGGAGGGGCGCGTGTCAGCCAAGAGCTGGGCCAAGTCGGGCCTGAGGCCATTTTGCCGGTTCTTCCACGTATAGGGGAAGAGCGAGACGACGCCCAGCGTGAACTCTCCCCCGGCCTCGGCCACGATCTGCAGCGACCCGGCGCGGGCCGTCCCCGTGGCGGTGATGGTGGTGGAGAGCTTCGTCCACTCCGTATTGGAGAGCGGGCCCGAGATGGGCGCCGAGCCCACAATGGTGGTTCCATTGTCGCCCACGAGGCGCGCCCTGAGATGTCCCTGCAGGGCCGGCGAAGCCTTGAGCCAGAGTGTGAGCGTGTATGTGGAGTCGGGACGGAAAGCCATACCCCAGAAACCCGTATTGCGCACGCCACGGGGTGCCGAAGCCGTAGCCCCCATGGTGTTGACGGTCAAGGCCTGCCGCCGGGCCGCATTGAGCAACCCGCTCGTGGTGATGGCCGTGGTGGCACCGCCCACCACCGACCACGCCTCGGTACCTTCGTCAAACGCACGGTTTTTCACCAGTTCGGCATAGAGTCCGCCGTCACCCGCATGGTTAATTTCCTCAAAGAAGAGGCCATACTGGTAAGGACTGGTGAGCGGTCCACGCCGGGTGGCGTCGATGGTCATCGTCACTTGAGCATGGGCAAACAAGGAGGCCGAAAGCAGGCAAGAAGCCAAAAGGGTTTGTCTGAGATACATATAATAGGTAAAGAGTTATCTAGGTTCAGTAAATAAGCATTTCTTAATCTTATCAAAAAAAAGGTCCTGCCGGCATCATCGCCTTCTTGTCCGCAGGGTTGTCTTGTATTGGTTTCTCATATTTTCGGACTGTTTTTAAAAAAAGAAGTGAAGAAAAGCATAAGAGCCCGCCTGCACTTTGGCAGGACAGGCAGGCTCCATTGCATTAGTATTGTAGAGTTTGTTTTTGATTATCGTACGATGATCTTCTTCACGGTAGTGTTGCCGTTAGCATCCTTCAGCTTCACGATGTTCACACCACGCTGCAGGCCGCTGACACGCGTACCATTGAGGGTGTAGACCTCGCTGACGACAGCCGTACCGAAGTTGTTCTTGTCGGCCACGCCATTGATGCTGTTCACAACGCTCGTTCCAAGATACTGCAGCGTCCAAGAGTCGAGGATGACCCAGTCGCTCGACACATTCTCGTCCTTGCTCATACCCACGGTGAGGGTTCCGTCTTCGCCGACGTGAACGAGAACCGAGTTCTTGTAAAGGCCGTCGAGGAAGTAGGAGTGTGCGCTGACCATGTCGTTAGGCACGACGAGGTCGGTGTTTGCAATGGTTGTCGTGCCACTGATGCCCTTGTCCTCGCTAGCACCCGAGGCGAGCAGCGCCACAGGCGAAGCCACGCTGTCGGTACCGATGGCGTAGACCACTGCGTTGCCCACGGTATTGGGATCAGCCGTATACTTCTCGTAGTCCTCAGAGGTGCTTCCGAAGCGATAGAAGGCGCTCACGCCGACACGGTAGTAACCGGCGGGCAGGCCCTGGATGGTCTGGTGCAGGTTGAAGGTCTTGTTGTAGTACTCAACCATGAGTGCGCCCTTCTGCGTATCGTCGTTACCGAAGTTGTAGCCAGGACCGGTCCATCCGTTGAACGAGTTGGTTTCGTTCTCGTCGAAGCCCGGGTTGGTAATCATCGAGGTCATGTCCACGGGGCTGTCCTCGGTAGCCGAAGCATAATCCTTCGGGAGACGGAGAGCCGAGATGGCCTTGTCGATCTGTGCGAAGTAGGCACGTGCGTCGGCCACGTCGATGTCCTTATTGGCCAGATGCTCGGAAATTGCGTCATAGAGGTCAGAAGCAGCAGCGATAGCCGCGTCAGAGGCGTCGGGATATCTCAAGATAGCCGTCTGCAGGTCGTCGTTCTTCGTAGTCAGCGTGTCGAATACGAGGGCGGCGCTGTTCAGAGCGTTCACCTCTTCGATCAGTGCGGTGAGCGATGCGAACATGGCGGAACCCTCAGTGCCCTGTGCAGCCTCCTGGCCGTCGGCGATGGCCTTGTTGGCAGCGGCGAGAGCCGAAGGACCATAAATCCTATCCTGCTTGACGAGGGCGTCCACCTCGGCAATCTTCTGCTCCAGGAACGGACGCACGATGTCGGCGTTGGTACCCTGGTAGGTCACCTTGAAGTCATCCCAGATGGCCCAGGAGTCGCCCAGCTGGCTGGTGTTACCCTTCACGCCGATGCGGAGCTTGTCGCCCTTCTTGGCAACGACGCCAAACGAAGTGGCAATGTACTTGCCGTTAGCGAAGGCGATGGCGGCCTGGCTCATGTCGTTGGGGAACCAGTAGGCGCTGTCAGGAGTAATGTACGGACCATTGCTGCTGATGTGCTCATAGAGCTGGGCCTCGCTATAGCTGCCATAAGGCACGGGCTCGTCGAAGACGCTCTTGAAGCTGGCCGTGTTGTCGTTCACATAGAGCTTCACAGCATCACTGTACTTGGCAGCCGTTCCGTTCTGATAAGCCGTATAGGCATCAGCACCACGACCATAGCGATAGAAGCCCTGCACCTGGATGGTGTAGACACCGATGGCGGCGTTCTCCACTTCCTGGTAGATATCAAAGTCACTATTGTTCCAAGCCTCGAAGCAGTGGTTGGCATTGTTGCCACCATATGCGACGTTTCCGCCGTTGGCCCTCTTGACAATCCAGCCCGTGTTGGCGCCCGACGTAGTCTCGAAGTTGGCGTTCGTCAGGTATCTGCTGGTGACATCGTCACCCTCCTGCAGGCTGTTGTCAATGGCTTCCTTGATCATTGTGTTGAGCTTCTCAGTCTCAGCCGTCAGCTGCTCGGTGGTGAGTTCGAGAGCCTCGATGTTGCTCTCGGCCTCGTCGCTGATGTAGTCGGCCAGCAGGTCAACATACTCGCCGGCCATGTCGTTGAGCACCTGGTTCTGAGCCTTGTCGATGGCAGCCTGATAAGCCTTCCATGCGGCCATGTTGGCATTGATGGCCTCGGCCTGGGCGTCGATGGCCTCCTGTGCGGCCTTCACCTCGTCCCAGGTGGAAGCGGTGGTGTAGCTGTCGAGAAGGGCTTTGTAGCTGTCAATCATTCCCTGGGTGATGAGGGTCTCCTCGGTCACGTTGGCAAACTTGGGAGCGTTGGCCTTCACGTTGTTCAGCGCCATGGTATAGGCATCCTCGTGCTTGCCATAGTACTTCAGCGTCCAGTTGTCGAAGAGTGTCCAGTCACCGTCGAGGGTGGTGGTCTTGTTCAGACCAATCACGAGCGAGTCGCTCTTCACCTCTACATAGACCACATTGTTATACTTGCCAGCCTGGAAGTAAGCGGCAGCCGACTGCATGTCGTTGGGAATGTAGATCTTGGTTCCCTCAGTCCACTGCGTGGCGTTCTTGTCGGTGGTCAGCTCAGACTCGCTGCCCACGCCAATCTTCTCGGTCACGGCCTCGGCCACCGGGTTGATGATGTTGGCGGTGGTGGTGTCGCCATCGGCCACGGCAAACAGCTTGGCGTGGTGGTTGGCGTCGTTGACGTAGTTGTCATAAGAACTACCAGAGAATCCGGCACGATAGAAGGCTTGCACGCTCAGCGCATAGACACCACGCGGCAGGTTCTTGACCACCTGATAGTAGTTATAGGTCTTGGCATAGAACTCGGCATCCGTATAGGACTGGAAAGCCGGAGCCGTGCCCGACCAGCCTGTATTGGTGTTGCTGTCGTAGCTCGGGTTGGTGATAAACGTGGTGTAGTCCTTGGGGTCGGCGGCCGTGGTGTTGTCCTCATCGACGCGGGCGATGGCAGCCTTGACGTCGGCGATGGCCTTCTCCAGTTGCTCCACCGTCTGCGACTCGTCGGCATAGGCAGCCTGCGCGGCGCTCAGGTCGGCCACGCCCGCAGTCTGGGCCTCAGCGATGACGGCACGGAGCTCCTCGGCCTTGTTGTACTGCTGTATCTGTGTGGCAAAGGCCTGGGCATCCTCCACGGTGACGAAATACCAGTCCACGTTGGCGGTGTCGGGAGCCACGTTCCAGTAGAGGCGAGTGTTGGTAGGCTCGTTCTTCTTGGTTCCCAGATACATATTGTCTTCCACCGTGAATCCCTCAGCACCAGCTGCCACGTTGGTATTGAGCTTGCTGAGCGAGATGCGGTAGATGCCGTTGTCCAGGGCGGTCAGCGTCCACAGCGTGTCGGCCTGGTTGTTCAGGTCAACCCAGGCATCACCGTTGGCAGCGCCCCAAGTGAGCAACTTCTTCTTTGCGGTCTCGACAGAGTCGAGCAGGGTGACGGTCTTTCCATCGAAAGCTCCCGTATCGTCAAGGTGCTTGCCTATCCACACCTTGTAACCGGCATCGCCGACACTGGCGCGGGTATTCCAATCGTTGGCACCCTTGAAGAACTGCCCCGAACCGATGTTGAAGAGATAAGAAGCCTGATTGTACTCCAAAGCAGTCTTTGCAGGTACAGGTCTCTGTCTCACTCCATCGACCAAAGCAGCATTGGCCGTTACTCCAGTCAGAAGCAGGCCACTCATGAGTAGTAATTTAGAAACATTCATAAGCTACTGTTTTATAGATCTAGGTTTATAATAAATAATGTATAGTAGAATTCTAACAGACTTCTTTGCGGATTTTGCTTGTCCACTCCGGGCGGATTTCACTCCCCCCTTGCAGATTTCGCTTATCCCCTTAGTAGATTTAATCCCTTTTAGTAGATTCTTGCTGTTTGCCTTGGTAGATTTTATTCAATTGGGCAGTTCGCAGATCCCTTTAGTAGATTTTTGCTGATATCTTCATCATAACTCGTGGCAAATATAGTAATAATTACACTTAATCGTATCACGAATGGTGTTAATTCTTTATTGTGTTAACAAAATTTAAGATTCAAAAGGGTCCTAATCGAGGGGAAAAATGCCGTGAACGCACACAGGCGACGGGAGGATTTCACCGCGACATGACATCCTGGACACACAACAATCCCCGGTTCGGCCTTGACGATACGAACCGGGGACGAGCATGATGGGCCTGCGGGCGAAGCGCCCGCCTCAACGTGCGCCGGCTATTTACGAAGATACTTCCGCCCGTCCTGAATCACGATGCCGTGATAGCCGTTGCCGACAGGCTGGCCGGCCAGATTATAACGCGCCGACGAGGCCGCACGGGGCGTGGCGGCGGCGGGCGAGCTCACGGCCGTGGCCACCTTCACCTCGGACACGACGTTCTTGCCTTGTTGCTTCGAGGCGGTCACCTCAAAGAACTTGGTCTGGCTGACATTGTTGACATCGAGGGTCTGGGGCGAACCCGAACCGACGCTGAACACGAGGCTCACGAAGTCGGTCTCGCTATGGATGGCAAACTCCTTGACAAACCAGGAGCGCCCGTCGACGGTCTCCTTGGCCGTGACCCGGTCGCCGGGCCAGGCGTTGTTGGCGGGCGAATGGGACCCGTCGCCTCCCCAGCTCCAGAAGTTGACACCCGAGGCCGTGTTCCATCCCGACTTGTCGGTGTTCACATAAACCTTGATGGTGTGGGGCACGAACTCGCTCTCGTCAATGGTGTAGTGACGCGCGACGCCCCCCATCACCGTGCCTCCCACGAGGAGCGCGGCACGGAGCGTGGCCGTCGCGCTGATGGTGACCGTTGCGCCGTCAGCCACCTGGGCGCTTTGCGCGGTGGGCTCGGAGCCGTCGGTGGTGTAGACGATGCGCGCGCCGGGGCGGGCCGTGACGGCCGAAAGGGTCACGCTGACGGGCTGCTTGTAGATGCCCGAAGGCTGCGAGGGCCAGACGGTGTCCAGCCGCTTGGCGAGATAGTAGGCGTAGCCCTTGCCCGAGAGGACGCGCTGCCAGGCCGAGGCGTCGGGAGCGACGGTGGTGTTTGGCGTCCCGATGACGGCAATGAGGTTTGAACCCGACTGGATTTCGGCATACGTGTTGGCCGAGGCCAGGAACTGATAGCTCGTCTCATTGGTGATTCCGGCGGCCTTGCGGGCAAGGACCATGTTCTTGATTTCCGTCTTGAATGCTTGATAATGAGGCAGGAAGACGCACGGCGTGCCCGGCATGGCGAGCAGGTAGGCGTTGACGGCAAGGGTGTCGCGGCGCACGGGCTCGTTGCTGGAGCCATCAGGGCGCACCTGGGTGTCGTGATTCTCGACGAAGGTGACGGCATAGCGGCGATAGGCGGGGTCGTGCATCAGATTGTTCTGGCTGTTGAGCAAGGCCCAGTTGTTGGCGTTTTGCGCGTCACGCACGTTGTACTTGAACTGGAAGTCGAAGGCCGCGCTGGTGTAGTTGGCGTTGCGAATCCAGTTCTCTATGGTGCCATTGGAATCCCAACATTCGCCGACGGAATACTGCACGCCGGCGGCGGTGTTGTAATCGGCCACGTGGCTGGCGGCAAAGCCCTTTACCATGTCGTAGCGGAAGCCCGTGTAGCCCAGGTCGTTGAGCAGGAAGTCCTCATAGGCCTTCACCACCCTTTGCACGTTTGCGCTGTTATGGTCGAGGTCGCGCATACCGGCCCAGTCGGTGCCATCGTCGGCATGCGCGCTCAGCGTGACGCCGTCCTTGCGCGCCTGGGTGGCCGTGGCGCCGCCATCGTCGTTGCTCACGATATCCGTGGGCAGCAGCTGATAGGTGGTGCCGTGATAGGTTTCGGCGGGAAAGGTCCACCAGCCATCGGTGTTGTGATGATTGACCACCACGTCGGCTATGGTGCCGATGTCATGACGCTTGAAGGTGGAAATCATGGACCTGAGCTCGGCCTCGGTGCCGAAACTGGAGTTTTGGTCGAAATAATAATAGGGCGTATAGCCCATCACCTGCGTGGTTTCGAGGCAACGGCCGCTCTGGGGCACCCACACCAAGTCGAAGATGCCGCCGAAGTCGTCGGCCTGCTTCTCCAGCCGGGTCCATTGCGAGTCGTTGTAGCTGTCCCAGGAGAATCCCTGGAGCATCACGCCCCCATAGTTGGCGGGCCATCCTTGTGCACGGAGCGAGGCGGGCACAAGGAGCATCAAGGCGAGAAACGGAATGATTCTTTTCATACCAAGGTTTTACGGTTAGTTTCTTTCTGCCGCGAAGTTACGATTTTTCCATGAATGATGGTGTGCAACGGAACATGGAAAAAGCCATAAAATTGTGCAATCGGTTGCACTACGTGCTTCCTTGCCCACTCCACCGGCGGCACCAACGCACACGGAAAGGTCGTCGGGAAATCCGTCGGAAAGGACCATCCATGGCGGGCAGGCACCGCCGGACAGACTCGCCCGCAAGTGGGGTTGGGGGAGGAAGAAAAGCAAGAGGGCCGGAATGACAAAGTGTAAGGGCCGTTCAGACGTTCTAAGAAGGCCGTTCTTAGAGGCTAAGAAGGGCCAAGTGAGGGCCTCATTCCATAGCGGAGACGACCCAAGCGCGGTTTTTCGGCAATCCTTACAAAAGCGTAAGAAGACGTGGGGGTGTTTTGATCAGAGTGTCACGATTGCGGCCACAATCGCGACACTCTGAATTTCAAGATTCTCCCCCTACTTCACCACCACCTTGCGTCCTTGGTGGATGTAGAGGCCGGGAGGCGTGGACGTGGCCGCCGGAGACGTGGGCAAGGCCACGCCTTGGGGGGTGTACCACCCGTGGCCGGCTTCGGAGGCGGGGCGGGCGGCCGTGGCGGGACGCATTCCCGTGGGCGTGCCGAGAAAGTCTTTCATCACATAGGCCGCCGGAAGGAGGCGCCCCGTGGCATTGTCGACAAGTCCGGCGTTATACCAGCCGTTGAGCACGTGCTGGGCGTTCCAGGCCGAGCCCTCGCCATCGTTGGTCTCCATCTCCCACCAGAAGAGTCCCGTGACACGGGGGTGATGGGCGAGCGTGTCGATGAGTGCCTGGGTGAAGGCCTTCTGCCCGTCGGCCGAAACGGGGAAGGTGGCCGAGTAGTCGAAGTCGACCGACGCGGGTTGCCAGGCGTGGTAATACCCCGTTTCCACCACCATGATGTCTTTGAGGGAATAGGCCTCGATGGCCCGGAGCGCCGTGGAGAGTTGGGGCAGGAAGCCGTGATAGTAGCTGTAATAGCTTGTTCCGATGATGTCATAGTCCACCCCCGCATCGTCCATATCGCGATAGAACTGGACGAGGTATGCGGGATTGGCCACGCGCTCGGTGTGGAGGATGATCTTGGCACGCGGACAGACGGCGCGGCAGGCGGCGGCGGCACGAGAGAGCAGGCGGGTGAAGCGCACGCGGTTGGTGGACTGGCCGGCGTAATAGCGCTTGGGCGAGGCGCCGCCCTGCTGCCCCCAAAGGAATCCGTAGCTGACCTCGTTGCCTATCTGGATGAAGTCGGGCGTGGCGCCAGCGGCCACAAGGGCCTGCAAGGACAGGGCGGTGTAGTTGTAGACGGAGTCTTCGAGGGCCGCGTCGGTGAGGTTGAGCCAGGCTTGCGGCGTCCACTGGTTCGAGGGGTCGGCCCACGTGTCGCTATAGTGGAAGTCGAGCATGAAGTCGAGTCCGGCGTCCTTGATTTCCTTGCCCAGGGCCTTCACATAGTCCAGGTCCTGGAATACGCCCTGTCCGCGGGCTTCCGAGGAGGCGTTGGCGGGATTATGGAAGAGGCGCACGCGCATGGTGTTCATGCCGCAGGCGTTCTTCAGATAAGGCAGGAGGGCTCCCGTGGCGTTGCCGTCCTGGTCAACATAGGCCACGCCCTTGTCCTCGTAGGCTTTGAGGAGCGACACGTCGCCGCCCACATGGCGCTGGGCCGCGACAGGAAGGAAGGCGGCCCAAAAAGCCAGGGCCGGGAGCAGTGTTCTCATAAGGTTTTTCATTTGCTTGTTATGCTTGTTGTTTTGTTGTTTCGAAGAAAGGCGTCACCGTGCCGGAAGGCGGACGGCGGCAGGGTCATGGGCGGCCCTGGAGGGTGTTGATTTCGTCGCGCGAGACTTGAAGCACGCCGTTCACACGCGAGAAGAGGCCGATGGCGTCGGCCACGCTCATACCCTGGGGCATGGAAACGGCCACGGCGTTGAAGTCCTGATAATCGTAGGTCACGGTGCAGCCGTGGCGCGCTATGGCCTCAAGGAGCCGCGACTTCACGGCGGGATGGGAGTTGTCATACCAGATGATGACCGTGGAAGGTGAATACTGGCGTTCGGGCTTCTGCAAGAAGGTTTCATGGTCGTGGGCACGGAACTTGGCCAGCTCGTAGAAGGCGGGGAGCACGCGGCCCGTGGCATTGCTGAAAAGGCCGCGGTTGATCCAGCTCTCGATGACGGGGCGCCCACTCTCGTTCTCCTCGGGCATCCACCAGAAGAGCCCCGACACACGGGGATGCTTGTTGAGCATGGACACCAGCTCGAGGGCGAACTCGCGCTGGCCGTCGGGCGAGATGGGGAAGTATTGGCCATAGGCGTCGGGGTCGGTGGTCCACCGGTCGTTTTGGTGGGAATAGTAGGCGGCCGTCTCCACAATCATCAAGTCCTTGTCGGGATAACGGGCCTCAAGGGAATCGAGCACGACATTGAGATGGCCTATGGTGCCATGCCACATGGGATAATAGCTAAGGCCGATGACATCATAGTCGACCCCGTAACGCGCCAGACGGTCATAGAAGCCGCGCGTGGCCTTCCAGTCCTGGGCGTGCTCGGTGTGGATGATGATCCGGGCCTTGGGGCAGAGCTCGCGGCAGGCCTCCACCCCGGAACGGAGCAGGCGGGCAAAAACGTCCCAGCGGTCGTCGCGCCCGGGGTCTACGCGGCCCATGGGCCAAAGCATGCCGAAGGTGACCTCGTTGCCCACCTGCACAAGGTCGGGCACGATACCCTCGTGGCGCAGGCGGAGGAGCGTGGCGCGGGTGTAGGCGCCCACCGAGTCGGCCAAGGCCGTGGCCGGAACGCCCTGCCAACGATGGGGGACAAACTGCTTGCCGGGGTCGGCCCACGTGTCGCTATAATGGAAATCGAGCATGAGCCTCATGCCCTGCTCACGGACAAGCTTGCACAGGGGGATGATGTAGTCGAGGCTCTGAAGCACGCCCTCGCCCTTGGCTTGGGCCGGCGCCTGCGAGGGATCGACGAAAAGGCGGACGCGGGCGGCATTCCATCCGCCCTCGTCGACCACGAAAGGCAGAAAATAGACAGGACGGCCGACGGAATCACGATAGACGGCTTGCCGCTGGCCATAGGTGGGGAGTAAAGAGAAGTCACCACCCAAAAGCCGCTGGCCTGCAACGGGAAGAATGGCACAAAGCGCGAGAAGCGCCGTCAAAAGCTGGCGTAAGTGGAATTGGGTCATAGTCGGAAGTAGTGTTGTTCTGCTTGGCAAAAATACATAAAACTTTCTAATCCCGCAAGAAAAAAAAGAGACTTCCTGCAGATGAGAATGCGAGAGGGGTCAAGGGAGGCAAGGGGCACAAAGGAAAAAGGGGGCTCCCCGCACATGGCGGAAAGCCCTCTCCTGTCCATTCGAATTGCAAAAAACTTACTTCACGGGAACGATGTTCCACCGTCCGGTGATGTCGTTCAGATAGAAATCATAGGTTCCGGCGGGCACGGTGATGTTCTCGCCACCAAGTCCGAGCGCATAGACATCGCCAACGGGCGTGGCCTTGTCGTCAGCAGAAGTGCCCCAACTGACATCCCAACCATGATTGGCACGGAACTTCAGACCACCGTCGGAGGGGATGGTGGCACGCACATACCAGTTGTGGGGGGCACCGGCGAGCTGGACCAGGTCGACATCGCCGCCCCAACCATTGAAGTCGCCGATGAGCGAAACCTGCGTGTAGTCGGCTGTTGGCTCCACGGCCGTCCACGTATAGGTCTGCGTGTTCATATTGATGGTGAGTGTGTAATAGCCCTTCGACGGAGCTTGGAACGACTGGGCGTTGCTGTTGATGAGCGAGCCGGCGGCCGACCCGTCGCCATCGACGGCCGTTCCCCAGGCGTTGGCCCATGCGCCCACGTTCTTGCTGTCCCAGAACTTCAGGTCCCAGGCACCATTCCACGTGGTGGTGTAGCTGTAGACATTGCCTCCCTCGGCATAGAACATGTTCTCGGTGGAGGTGGAGCTCCATCCGTTCACGCCGCCGGTGATGTAGTACTTGGCCTCGGCGCGCTTCACCGTGTAGGTGAGGTTGTTCATGTCGAGCGTGATTTCAAACTGTCCCTGACCGTGGATCACGGGAGTCTGCACTTCGCCATATTCGGCATCGCCGGTGTAGACAAGGAAGTTGTGCAGGGCGTTGTCGCCATTCACCTGGCATCCCATCTGCCCGGAATTGACCAGATCCCAGTCGGAATTACTATACTGGCTGCCACTATAGAACTTGTACCAGTTGTCACCCGTACCGGTGGTATTGACGGTGGCGGTGTAAGTTCCATCGCCATTGCTGGTCATCCAGACGGGAGCGCCGAGGTCCCAGCCGTTGCCGTTCTCGCTGAAGTTGCCCAACAGATAGTATCCCTTGGCATCAATGGCGGGAGTGGCATAGGGAGTGAGCGAGCCCTGGGTGGCACCGGCCACATCGACGGTGACGGCATCGCCATTGGCCAGATTGGCCGAGACGGTGGTCTTCACGTCGAGAGAGCGGGCCACGGCGGCGCGGCTGTCGTTCTGGCTCTCAACGAGCTTGTTCAAATCGGCGGCACTCACCGAGACGATGCCGTTGTCAATGGTGGCGTCGATGGGCTCGCCATTGATGGTGACGCTCTTCACGGTGTAACCCGTCACGTTCTCGCTGGACGAGCTGATAGCGACAAGCTGCACTTCGCCGTCGGCATCGGGCATGACCACGTTGGCCTCGGGTCCGGCAGCAAAGGTGACCCCGTATTTGGCGGCAGCCTCCTCGGCAGAGTAGGCCTGCGGACTGGCCCAGTCGTCGTAGTCGCCGGAGCAGCTGGCGAGCGAGAAAGCCGCAAGAGCTGCCAAGCTATATAATATTGTCTTTTTCATCTTTTCCTTTTTTATCGTTTATCCGTTATCGTTTTTTGAGTCTCCGCCTGGTTTCATTCCACCCGTGCGGTATTCTGGTCGAAGTTGACATAGAGCACCTGGCCGGGAGCAGCCTGCACGGAGTAATCTGCACCGACATTCGCGGCCCAGTTGTCAGGAATGTCAACCTCGCGCCAGTAGCAGTTGCCCTGATAGATGGTGAACTCGGTGCGCCACCAGTCGATGCCCGGCACCTTGATGTAGGCCCGAAGCTCGCCCGAAGCCGTGAAGGCAGGCGACTTCCACTCGCCGGTCTGGTCGGCGGGAGGTGTCATCTCCCAAGCTGCGTCGCCATCAGTCCACGAGCCGCCGGCCGCATTGCCGATGACATAGGCGTGGGCGGGCTCTACGTTGAGGTCGTATTGGATGGAGTTGCCGACAATCTCGCCCACGAAGTGGAGCACGTACCATCCGGCATTGGCCACGACGATGTTGCTGTTGCCGTCGTCGCTCTCGGAGAGTCCGGCTCCGGCATGGTCGT
Source organism: uncultured Prevotella sp. (assembly GCA_964420715.1). GTDB lineage: Bacteria > Bacteroidota > Bacteroidia > Bacteroidales > Bacteroidaceae > Prevotella. The sequence goes on from CAYQUN010000020.1 coordinate 43,924, forward strand.
TGAGCGTGCGGATGCGGTCATATCCACGCCAGTCGTTCTCGTAGGTTCCCCACTTGAAGGTTCCGCCGGCGGGCACGTAAACCATCGTGTAGTAATTGCCCGTGAGTCCATATACGGCGGGCACGACCTTCCAGCTCGACCAAGCGGTCTGGATGCTGGAGCCGACCACGTAGAGCTGCGTGGGCAACACGGCGGCCGGAGCCTGGTAAGTGGCAAGCACCGAAGGCAGCGTAATCACATTGGAATAGCACAATCCGAGGCTGTCGGGCGTGTTGTCGATGAAGGCGCCAAGGCGCAGATAGACGGGGCGGGGCGCGTTGGGATAGTCAGTATCGGGATTAGCATCCTGAAAAAGGCCGACGACGGCATCGTTGAGCTCGCGGGCATCGACTTCCATCCTTGCCGTATTATAAGATGTGGAGAGCGTCTTGTAAGCCACGTTGGCGTCGGCGTCGGAGCCGAAGCGTGCATCGTCGCTCACCTGCACAAAGTAGCGCATGGCATAAGGCACGCCGCCGTAGTTGGGCTGCGAGCAAGTAAGTTCAAGCGACGTGGCAGCCGCCAGGTCGTAAGTGTTGTTGGCCGCGTTGGCCGGGACATTGAGCACGAATCCATCGGACACATGGCTCAAGTCAAGGGTTGGATTGCTGTCGTCGTCTTTCTCGCACGACGAGAAAGCCAGCATGGACACGGCCAGAAGCGACAACATACATCCTGTATGGAATATTTTCTTGTTCATGATTTTGCGTTATAAGATTTACACTTGGCAGGGTGGAAGATTAGTAATCGGCATTCTGCGACATATTGGGATTGCCTGCAAGGTCGGTATCAGGAATGGGGTACACCTCGAAGTGCTTGTCAACACCTGTGCCTCCGGGTTGTCCGCCCTTGAAGTCCCAAAGATAGCGCGAGCCGGTGAAGAGTCCGAAGCGGACAAGGTCGGAGCGGCGGCGGCCCTCCATATAGAACTCCTTGCCCCACTCGTCAATGAGGATCTGGTCGTTCACCGAGGTATGTGCGGGCACGCCGGCACGGTCGGTGACATATTTCAGGTCGGCCAAGGCCCCGTCAGTGTCACCCATGCGGTATTTGGCCTCGGCACGGGTAAGGTAAATCTCGGCCAAGCGGAACAGGGGGATGTCGGTATCCGAGAACGTGCGGTCGTGGCCCGACTGCCCGTCAAGACGCTGATTGGACCACTTCACGATGCTTGCGCCATTGAGGAAGCCCGTAATCTGCTTGTCGGGCGACAAGGTGCGGATGCCGCCACCCACGCCCATATAGAAGAGGGCACGCTGGTCGCCGGCCTTGGCCAGCACGTCTGCCGTGGACACGCCGAGGCTGTTGTCGCAATCGATGGTCTGTTGCTCGGATAGTCCGTCCTTGGCAAGGTTGTTGGCCTTGCAATAGTTGGTGAAGTCCTCATCGCTTGCCATGGGGATGTCGTCATTGGGGAAGAACTTCTCCACCAAGTCCTTGCGGGCGAAGTTACAGCTCCAGTAGTTGTCGATGTTGGCATACGGCATACCCACAATGCGGCACGAAGACACGAGATAAGTTGATCCGGCATACTCCTGGGTGTTGCGTCCGTCCTGGCGGATGGGGAAGATAATTTCCTTCATAGCCTGCGGGTTCTCGTCGTTATCGCCCATGAACACCTGCTGATAGCCCGAGAATCCGTTTTTCGGAGTCTTGGAAAGCTCGTAGGCATTGCTTGAGAGGATGAGGTCGCAGTAGTCTTTGGCCTTCTGATAGTCCTTCACGGCACCGTTGGTATAGACCTCCGAGTTCAGAGCCAGACGTGCGTGGAGGGCATAGGCGGCACCCTGGTCGGCCCGTCCGAAGTTCTGGCTGTTGCAGAAGGAGCCGACGGGAGCCAGGAGAGGCTCGATCTCGGTGAGTTCCTGGTCGATCCAGTCGTAAAGGTCCTTGCCCGCGCGCTCCACGGGAAGCTGGCTCATATTGAAGTCAACCTTGAACGGCGCCTTGCGGAAGAGGTCGAGGAAGTACCAATAATGCAGTGCGCGGAGGAAGCGCACCTCGGCAATGCTCTGCTCGCTGGCCTTGCCTGCCTGCGAAGTGATGTAGGAATTATAGAGCGTGATGTTGTAAGCCAGGCGCTGGTAAGCCCAGTTCACACGCGTGGAACTGGAGTTCCACTGGATGTTGGTCAGTGCCGGGATGTCGGTATCCGTCTGCCACGCCCATATGCATTCGTCTGTGCAGAGTTCCTCGAGGTTGAACACCGTGCGGTAGAATCCGGTCTCACCCTCGTCATACTGGGAGCTGAGGTCGCTGTTTCCGGCAGGTCCCTGCTGTCCGCTCACGGCCAGCGTGGCATACTGCTTGGCCAAGAGCTCCGTGTCATCGTAGGAAGGCGACGACTTGGGATCGATGGACGAGATATTCAGGTCGTCAGCGCACGAAGCCATGCCGATGGCCAGTATCCCGAGGGCCATAGTCTTGAAAAATATATGTTTCATTTTCTTATTCTCGTTATAAAGTTTAGAAATTAAGATTCACGCCCAGCTGGAAGCTGATGGGACGCGGGTAAGGATTGCTGTCGATACCGCTCGACACCTCGGGGTCGATGCCCTTGTACTTCGAGATGATGAACGGGTTCTGGCAGGTGAAGAACACCCGTCCCGAGATGATAGGCTCGCCCTTGTAGGTAGTGAGCAGGTGCGAGAACGAGTATCCCAGCGTGATATTGGTGCACTTCAGGTAAGAAGCGTTGCGTACGAAGTAGTCGCTCAGATAGTTTGTGTTTCCGATACCCACTCCCGTGAATCCCAGGTCGACGGCGGCCGGCGTGGTGTTATGGAATGTAGAGTTGTAATAGAGTCCTCCCTCGCTGACCGTAGCCTTGCTGGAGAGGAAGTCATAGTACACATAGTTGCCGAGCGAAGCGTGGAAAGCCGCGCTGAGGTCCCAGTTCTTGTAGATGAACTTGGTGGTGAGTCCCATGATGACGTCTGCCGCGGGCGACTTATAGTAGTATCGGTCGGCATCATTGATTTGTCCATCGGCATTGCGGTCGACGTAAACGCCCTCGATGGGTTTGCCGTTCTCGTCGTACACCTGCTGGTAGACGAAGAAGCTGTTGGCGGCCTCGCCCACGGCGTTCTTCTTGATACGCGTGTTGTTGCCGCGCGACACCTTGTCGCCCACCCAAATCCAGTCTTGCGCTCCGGCATTGAGTTTGGTCACCTCGTTGTGGTTCCATCCCACGTTGTAGGTCAGTTCCCAGGTGAAGTCCCTGGTCACGATGGGCTTCACGTCGAAATTGAGTTCAAGTCCGTAGTTCTTCATCTCGCCGATGTTTTGCAGCAAGTCAGTTCCGAAGTTCATCATAGACGGAATGTCCACGGTGGCGAGCAAGTCCTTTGTCTTGCGGTAATATCCGTCCAGGTTGACGGAGAAGCGGTTGTTCAGAGCCGCGAAGTCGATTCCGGCATTGTATGTAGTGGTCTTCTCCCACGTCAGGTCCGTGTTGTACCTGTTGGGGCGCGTGGTGAAATGATAGGTGTCACCGAAGGGATACTGCGCATAGGAATTGCCACGCACATAGAGCGGAGCGTAGTAGAAGTCGTCGATACCGTTCTGCTGTCCGGTCTTGCCCCATCCTAGCCGGAGTTTGAACTCGTCGATCCAGCGCACGTTCTTCAGGAAGGGTTCGTTGTTGATTTTCCACGCCAGGGCCACCGATGGGAAGTATCCCCACTTGTGTCCCGTGTCGAACCGGCTCGACCCGTCAGCACGGAACGTAGCCGTGAGGAGGTATCTGTCGAGGAGGCTGTAGTTCAGACGTCCGAAGTAGGACACCAGCGAGTTATGCGTCCTCCACTCCTGCTCGGCCCTTGTCGAGGGGTTGTGGGCCTCTCCCGTGTAGGGGTCCGTGCCCTGTCCCTGGTTCCACCCCGAGCGATGGTAGTGGCTGTCCTCGGCACCGGCCATGATGTCCACGCCGTGGACGCCGAACGTATGGGCGTATTGTGCATAGGCGTTGGCCACGATGTTGTACTTATAATAATAGGTCATGCCGTCCCATCCGTAATAGTTGCTTCCCCAGGTGTAGGGGCTGCTCCAGTCGTGCTGGTCTGTAGCGGTATACTGCGCGCCAATGCTTCCATGGAGGTGCAGGTCCTCGAAGCCGTGAATCTTGTAGTCGGCCTCGATGTTTCCGCTGGCGTCATGCGCCGTGGCGATGCAAGTCTTCAGGTTGAGCAGCGCCACGGGGTTTTGCACGGCGTTGCTGTTGGCCGTATAGAGCCATTCGGGATCGTTGAAGCTGGCATTGGCGTAGTTCTGATAATATCCTCCGAAGAAGCGGTAGGCGTCGCCCTCGCCGCGCACGGGCCTTGTGGGATCCATGGTCAGAGCGGCTCCGATGGCCCCACCGGGATCGCCGTAGCTGTCTTTCTCGTGCATGAACTTGGCCGTGATGTTGAAGTTCAGGTGCTTGTCGAAGAACGACGGAGCCAGGTTCACGCTTGCATTGAAGCGGTGCATCCACGTAGTCTTCACGATACCGTTGTCGGCATCATATCCTATGCTGGCCCGGTAGGGCATGTTCTTCAATCCGCCCGACATGCTCAGCCCGTGGTGAGTGGAGTAGCTGGTGCGGAAGATCTGGTCCTGCCAGTCGGTGTCGGCGTTGCCCAGCAGCGAGGCGTCGAGGCCGTCGATGGCGCCGACGAGCTTGCGGTATTCCGAAGCATTGAGCACGTCATACTTCTTCTGGATGGTGGAGATGGTCAGGTCGCCGTTGTAGGAGAACTTGGGTTTCTGTCCCTCCTTGCCCTTCTTGGTGGTAATCATGATGACGCCGTTCGATGCGCGCGAGCCATAGATGGCCGTGGCCGACGCGTCTTTGAGCACGCTGAACGACTCGATGTCGTTCGGGTTGATCATGGCCAGGATGTTCGACATACCCGTGGCGGTGTTGTTGTCGATGACCAATCCGTCGATGACGTACAGCGGGTCGTTGCTTGCATTGAGCGAGGCGCCACCGCGGATGCGGATTTGCGCGCCGGCACCGGGTGCTCCTCCGGCGGTGATGACGTCGACGCCGGCCACCTTGCCCACCAGCATGTCAGAGGCGTTGTTGGTAATACCCTTTGAGAGTTCGTCCGGATTGATGGCCGTCACCGATCCGGTGAGGTCTTCCTTCTTGGCCCGTCCGTATCCGATGACCACCACCTGGTCGAGCGTCTTGGCATCGTCGACCATGGTGACCACCATGTTTGACGTGGCCGAGACGGTCTTGGGCTGCAGCCCCAGATAGGTAATGGTGACGTTGGCGCCCCTGGGCACGTCGATGGAGAAGTTTCCGTCAATGTCCGTAATGCCCACGGTCTTGCCGCTCGAGGTAATCGTGGCACCCATGACGGGCTCGCCCGAAGCGTCTTTCACCTGCCCCTTGATGGCGCCGTTCTGCGCGAAGGAACCCACCGAAAGAAGCACTCCTCCAGCTAAGGTAAGCGCCCTTAGTGGTAATTTACATTTTACCTGCTTCATTAGTTTGTTTTTTTAATTAACCTCAATTCCGCAACTCTATTAAAAGTTTCCGAGCATAGCAGCCCAAACTCATCAAGTAGGTGATATTTCTTAATCAAACTGATATTTGCCATTAAATGGCTAAGTAGAGTGCATAATCCCCCCTTACCCCCAAAAGGAATTCTGCATGATTAACCCTCCAAGACGAGTGGTTCATCCATAAGAGGCATTGAATATAGACCAATAGTGTAGCCATCTGTCCTTCGTGTAGATATACAAGGTCCATTGTCTGG
>CAYQUN010000021.1:0-32097 GCA_964420715.1 uncultured Prevotella sp.
CAGCCCGTGCTGCTCGTCGTGGGCGAGAACTTCGACAAGACCGTACTCGGCGAGCAGGCCGCGGACGGAACGTTCACCTGGTATGCGGGACGCTTCATCATTCCCGCCCTGACAGGCATTAATGCCGTGGGCTACAACTTCGAATCCTCTGACGCACCACGCTACAACCTCAACGGACAGCGTGTAGGCAAAGACTATCGCGGTGTGGTGATCCAGAACGGAAAGAAGTTTTTCGCCAATGGCAAGTGACATGAAAAAGACAGGACCATCGTCCCCCTACTACGCCGGGGGACGGTGACGACAATCTAACACCCTCGCAGGGACAGGCTTCCGGCCTGCCCCTGTTTTTTTATGCCCACAAGCGGATGTCCTTCGGGGAGGCACGCAGGGGGGTGCACGCGTCCCCCATACCGCCCCCGGGTGCGCTTTCCTCCGCCATCGAATGTTTTACCTCAAGAAGGGATAACCCGCAAGGGAGGATTCCCGCCTATCTTTGCAAACGAAAATAAAACGGAAAGCAATGAAGAAGACATTCACATCGTTACTCCTATGCGCCGCCGCGCTGATGCCGTTCCGCCCCACAAGTGCCCGGGCGCAAGGACACCAAGGCATGACCGACTATGAGGCCGTGAACCAGCTCGTGGTGGCCGAACGCATCTACCGCACCAGCCACCGCGACAAAGAGCTGAGAAAGCTCTACTTCGCCGACGCAAAGACGCATACCAGCTGGCAGAGCGGAGGCACGGCGGGCTTCGTGGGCAACAAGCCCGTGGAAACCGACTACGCCCTGCCGCTGGTGAACCGCACCGGTGCCGCACTCATCCGCCTGAACGGCAACAAGGCCTTCGTGGAATACCCGATGACCACCACGCGCGGCGTATGGATTCACGGCAAGGAGGCCACGCTGACCAGCTACATGACGCTGCTCTATCGTTGCGAGAAAAGAAACGGCACATGGGGAATCGCCGACATGACGTCCGTCAACGAGGCCGACGAGCTGCAACCCAGCATCCCGGGCGAGGACCTCGGCATAAGCCCCGGCGAGGTCAAGGACTTCCGCAAGAGCTACCGATGGCTTGCCTACGCACGCCTGCAAGCCGGGGGGACCATATCGCAAGACCTGCTCGGCACAGACCGCCCCGACGACGTGAGACGCGTCTACGAAGCCGCGGAAAAATGGTTGAAGGAAGAAAAATAAAGAAAAAACAAAGGAAAATAAAGGAAAAATTCTCGTATGGAAAAATATCTGATCACTCTGGAAGAGCACTTCACGGACGAGCGCATCGTCAACGAAAACGACAAGTTCCTCAAGCCACGCACGCTCTCCAAGGAAGAGCAGGAGGTGCGCGACTTCTTCCGGGCCCACACCCTCGTCGGCCCCGACCTCGCCGACATCGACGGGAAACGGCTGCCACACATGGACGCCCAGCACGTGCGCATGCAAATCCTCTCCTACACCTCGCCCGTCAGCGACCAGGTGCCGCGCGCCGACGCCGTACGCATCTGCCGCGAGGCCAACGACATCCTCGCCGGAAAAGTAAGCGAACACCCCGAACGGTTCCGCGCCATGGCCACTCTGCCCATGGCCGACCCCGAGGCCGCTGCCGACGAACTGGAGCGCACGGTGAGGAAACTGGGCTTCGTGGGGACGCTCCTTGCCGGACAATACCGGGAACACTGGTACGACGAGGCTGCTTTCGAGCCTATCTTCGCCAAGGCCGACGAACTCAACGTCCCCGTCTACCTGCACCCCGCACTCATCAATCCCGTCATCCGGCAAAAAGCCTACATGTCAACGGCCTACTCCCCTATCGTGGGGGCCGAACTGGCTTCCGCCGGACTGGGATGGCACCTCGACGTGGGAATCCTTGCCATAAGACTCATCCTCGCAGGACTATTCGACAAATATCCTTCACTGAGGGTCGTCGCCGGACACTGGGGCGAGGGCATGCCGATGATGCTCGACCGCATGGACTATATGCTCGGAAGGGACAAGACGGGGCTTAAGCACGATGTGTCATGGTATTACAAGAACAACTTCTATATGACGCCGAGCGGCATCGAGAGCAAGGCCAACCTGTACGGCATGCTCGACATCATGGGCGCGGAACACATCCTCTACGCCGAAGACTATCCCTACATCCAGTCTGACAGCCTCTACCACTTCCTTATGGACGACGAATGGCTCACCGACGGGCAGAAGGCCCTCATCGCCCATGGCAACGCCGAACGCCTCTTCCACCTGCGCGCATAACGGAGGACGCGCCACCACGGTTCCCGCACGGACATCGCTCCCAATGTGCTCCGAGCGGGTGGTAGGGGCTCGCCCCTCCCACCACGAAGAAGAGCGGCACGCCCCTATTTCCCGAAAGCCGACAGGTCAAAGATGCCCCTCTCGTCCATCGGCAGGTCGGGCATATACACGGTCGTGGCCCTGTCCTTGGGCACCACGGCCTCGATGGCGGACAAGTCCTCCCGGGAGAGTTTCACGGCAGCGGCCGCGGCCGAGCTCTCCGCCTGCGAAGGATGATGCGAGCCCACGATGGCCGTCATGTCGGCACCCTGGGCCAACACCCACGCTATGGACAGCTGCGCCAGCGTACAGCCCTTCACGGCGGCAATCTGCTGCAAGCCCGCGGCCACGGCGGAATCCTTCCGCAAGCCCTGCATCACGCCGAAGGCGCACACGGGAATGCCCAGGCGGCGGGCCTCGGCCATCGTCCCGTCCTCATAGCGGCGGTTCACCACATTATAGTTCAACTCCACCAAATCTATGGAAACCGACGTCGAGGCGCGCCGAAGGGTCTCCACGTCAACCTGGGTCAAACCAACGTGCCTCACAAAGCCCATCTCCTTCAGGCGCGCTATGGCCCCCAGCGTGTCCTCCACGGGGATGTACGGATTGACGCGCGCCGGCTGATACAGGTCCACATAGTCCGTCCCCAACCGGTGGAGGGTATAGGCCAGATAGTTCTCCACATGCTCGGGGGCCACGTCCACTCCCGTCATACCCGGATGGCCGAGCGTCATCAGCGCGCCAAACTTCACCGAGATGAAGAAGTCCGTACGCGGCCGCTGCTTCAACGCCTCGCGCACGGCAAGCTCGCCATCGCCACAGTTGTAGAAGTCCGCACAGTTGATCAAGTTGATACCCGAGTCAAGTGCCTTCAGCACGGTGTCACTCCCTTCCTTGTCGGGAGTCAGCCTCGACGTGCCCAACCCGATGCGCGATATCTTGTCGCCACCATTCAATGTGATATATTCCATTTGTCTCTTGATTTTTTGATTTTTTTAATTTTGATTATTCTTCAGCCTCACGGTCTGTGTTACCTTCTCACGCCCGCACGGGGGAAATCATACCCCCACCTATTCCGCTTTGCCGCAGCCCTTTTACACCAGCACCGCCGCAGCCCTTTTTACATCCGCACCGCCGCTATTCCTTCGCCCCTGGCTTCTCCACCTCGACTACAAAGATACGGAAAAAATAGGGAAATACAAGGGCCGTATGCACCCTTTTTTGACTTTAACATTTCCACGGCCTTCTCGTCATGCGTAAACCACTCGCCTTCAACGGGTCGTGTACTTTTTTTGATGCGAAATATTTTCTTTTAATCATGTCCGTCATGCGCCCCGTTCATCATGCGCACGCGCAAGCCCCCCGCGTCCATCATGCGGTGCACCTTGGGCAGGTCATCGCATGAGATGTGCCCCACGGGGCGGAGGCGCCCCCCTACCTAAATCAGGAAAAGACATATTGCCTATTTTCGTAACACTTTGGTTTAAGAACAAAAAAGATGATTGAAACATAATATCACCATTATAAATATATAGAACAAGAAATATGACTTGAGGATAGGCCATGACAAGAAAGGCTAGGCAAAACATATATTTATAAATTCTTCTTTTTAAAAACAGGATAAAGATTTGCTCGATTTCGCTTTTCTTTATTTCTACAAACCTAACACCAAATAGACATTTCATGCAAAAAAACAGCTTTATATAAATCTGATTGCATACAACGTCTCATGAAAATACTTATTCATGTCCTTTGAAAAATTGCGTTAAATTATGGGTAAGAAGATAGGATTTGCCACCACAAATGGACAAATCCCCCCACAACTTTACTTTTTTTCACAATTCAAAATGCTATTTGAGAAAATTGTTCTATCATTTGAGAAAATTGTTCAGTCCGTTTTCTCATTCAAACACTAATTTTGTAGCGACTAAACCAAACATTTGCATGATTGGGCAAACTTTATTACCAAAAGTGTCCCATGATTTGCATATGGTATCATATCAACTAAAAACTACGTTCTATGAAAAAATTTTTATGCATGTTGACCATCTTGGCTGCTTCAGCCAGTGGTGTTGCTGTGGGTCAAGGGAGCGTAAACGTGAACAATGGGGTGAAAGTTATCAACCCCTTGGTCAAGCGTTTCGGCACTAACATCCCAGCAAGTGTAAATGTAAACAACCTGAATGCTCAACAAGCAGCGTTGAAGGCATTGAACCTGCGGTATGTCCGCTTGTCAACCGGTTGGGGCCTTGAAGGCAACGGACTGTACACCGGTCCACAAGTCAGTGGTACCAACATTGACTTCTCCCAGATTGACCCGATTGTCAATCTGCTTTCCAACGATGGAATCCAGATTCAATTTGTCACGGGTGTCCCTGCGGGCTATAATGTAGCCAATGCAAAGGCTGACTCAACCAATTGGCAGACATTATATCAAAACTTTGCCGCTCACTATTTTGGCAAACTGTCCAATCCTGCTTATGAGGTGCTATCCAACATTAAGGACCTCTATTTCCCATATGATGAAAATAGTGATTCCTATCCTGGTATAGACAACTATGTGACGGCATACAGAGCTGCTGCCAATGGCATTATAGCCGGCGGTTCTTCCGCAACCATCAATCCTCTGATTTTCGCAGGCTCTGTTTCCGGCGAATACGCATATGGTACGGGACATGCCGATGGTCTTCGTCAGTATCTGAAAGGGGATCATGGTACAAGCCGCTGCGACGGATTGACCGCAGAGATTATTGGGAATGAGTTTAATGGTGACAACTCCCAGTGGAAGAGAGCCACCTTTGATGGTGGTGGATTCCGCGAGCAAGGTCAAGACTGGACTTTCACCTGGGAGTCGGTTATCTCCGACTACAGAGCTTCGAAAGCCACCGATGGTGCAAGCGTAGACTATACTTCCGTTCCCGACTTCCTTGACAAGGCCAAAGACTTGCTCAACTACTCTGATGTAACGAGAATATATATCAGCCAACTTATTGACGGAGAGGATGGAACCAAGGGACTTATTTCTGCTGACGGAACAAAAAGTGCCCTCTATTATGGTCTGCAACTCTACAATGAGATGCCGTCTGATCGCGACAGTGTTACCATAGATGGGCAACTAAAGGCCCTTGCATCTAGCGATGAGACAACAAGTGCCGTTGTAGTTTGGAATCCGACATCTTCTGAGATTGCAACCAACATCAGTTTGTCCGATATTCCATTCAGTACAGGTGATGTGACACTGTATGCTATCGATGCCAATAACAGTAACAATGGTACGGAGTCTGTGAAGAGTTTGGGCACACTGGGTGGTAGCGACTTCACTACAAGTGTTACAATACCTGCAAATGGTACGGTGTTCTTGTTTGCAAAGAATGCCGAGCCTGTCAGCTCGTACGAACCGATTTCTGGCATCAAGGCCATTCACCAGAACTGGTGGTTCAAGTATACCGAGGGATGGGCCCGTGGCTACATTGATCCTCTGACCGCTAGCGCATGGGTGGGAGAATCTCCTTTCGTTCCTGTAAACCAAGGCGGTGACACCGGTGACTGGGGTTCGCACAACGAGGCCATCGATATTGCCAACACAGATCTTAATGCCAAACTCCTTGTCAAAGTGGTTAAATCTGGCGATGGCAAGCCCCAGATTAAGGATAATAACAGCGCTATCTATGTTCGTATAGACTATGAGGCTGGCTTCGTAGATGAAGAGGATCCTTCTCAGTCAGTGTTGTATTACGGAAATCCATGGATTTACACTGACCCCAACAATGGCATTTACGATGCAACACATGGGTCAATGCCTGATTCATACCCCAATGGCAATGTACGCGAGGAAGGCAATACCGATGTTAATTTCTTAGCTCCTGAAGGTTTCACCATCAATCTTGCTGACCACGCTCCTGATGATGGTTCTTGGACCGGCAACTACAGGATCATCGCCTACATCCAGAACCCTGGCGTACACAACAGCAATGGTGTGCAGTACAAGTTCCAATTCCTTGATCCTACAAAGCCTATCACAATTACTAATGGCATCGAGAATGTAAAAGCCACAACAGCAGTGGAATCTCTGAACAATGCTGGTGTTTACGATATCTCGGGCCGCTATGTTGGGAAAAACGCGAAGAATCTGCCGGCTGGCATTTACATCTTAAAGACTGGCAATACGACGAAGAAGATTATCAAGAGATAACTTTAGTTTCTATAAGGTAGTCCCACGAGAGCCGTAAGGCGACTAGAGACTTGCGGCTCTTAGTGGGATTTCTATTTTAAATTTTAATACCATAAAAGCTATATGAAGATCAGATTGTTTGTCTTGTTGCTCATTGCTCAGCTTTGCTTGACTTTACAGGCTCAAGAATACAGAGTATCGGGTCAAGTAAAGGATAAGAGCACACAGGAGACACTTCCTGGAGTGACAATACGTGTGAAAGATACAAATCAGGCAACAGTGAGTGACATCGATGGTCATTTTTCGATCACGGTTAAAGGCAAGGCCAATGTTGTATCAGAGCTTGAGTTCTCTATGGTAGGATATAAAGTTCAAAGTGTCAAGGTGCAACGTTCTACAAATAACCTCAATGTGGAATTGGCATCTGATTTTATGAATCTAGACGAGGTGGTTGTCATTGGTTATGGCTCTGTTAAGAAGGCCGACCTTACGGGTGCTGTAAGTGTTGTCGACGCCGATGCTATGAAGAAAATGACAACGACATCAGTATCACAAGCACTGGAAGGACAGGTAACCGGTGTAACGGTAAAATCGACAGGAGCCCCCGGAGAGACGGGAAATATTTATATCCGTGGTATTAGTAGCCTTTATTCCAACACAAGTCCTTTGTTTGTCATTGACGGCCTGCCTACAAGTGACACTAGAGACTTTAACCCTGAAGATATAGAAAGCATCCAGGTGCTCAAGGATGCCTCGGCTGCATCCATCTATGGTAGCCGGGCCGCTAATGGTGTGATTATCATTACAACCAAAAAGGGCAAAAAAGGCAAACCCGTCTTTGACTTCTCCGCTAAATACGGAATACAAAATGCATCCAAGAAATTTGACCTTATGGGGAGTCAAGAGTGGACTGCATTCCAAACACAGAAATTCAATAACACATATCCTGGGCAGGATATCACACAATATATGCCTACCGTAGATCCGACCGTTAATACGGACTGGAATGACCAAATCTTCCAGACTGGAACTTCGCAGGAATATAATTTGACAGCAAGTGGTGGTACAGACTATACCACATACCTTATTTCTGGCAATTATCTAAAGCAGAAGGGCATCGTCAAAGGTCCTGACTTTGAACGCATTTCTACACGCATCAATGGTAGTATCCACTACGGAAGATTAAAGATTGATGAACAAGCTTTACTTTCCACCTCTTTGAGCCATGACCAAACCGGTTCGCCTCTTACTGATATTCTACGCCTTCCCCCTATCATGCCTGTATACGATGCTGATGGCAACTATGCGTTGGGCGGCTCCGTGGGAGCTCCGGGCACTAACGGCGCCATCACCAATGGTACAAACCCTGTTGCACATCGCAATCTGGAAACGGCACGCAATCGCTCTTATAGAATACAAGGTACAGCAAATGGTGAATTTGAATTTACCAAATGGCTGAAATACCAACTCAACCTCGGCTTGGAATTCAATACAAACATTTGGAACGAGAATACAGCAGAAGGGAAATGGTACAGCAACCAGACTCCCCAATCAAAATATCAAGAGAATCGCAATCATTATCTGATGACGATCATAGAAAATTTGCTGGTATTTGACAAACAATTTGGCAAGCACAGCGTCAACGCCATCGCAGGCTATACTGAACAGCGCACGAGGGCTAGTTCCATCGGTGGTACTGTCGATGATATTTTCAAGGACAACTCCAACAAATACTACTGGTCACTCCGCAATGGTTCCAATGTAGAGGGTGTACAAGAGGACATTACGCCGACAGCCCTTCGTTCTTTCCTTGGGCGTGTCATTTATAATTACGACAACCGTTATTACCTTACCGCAAGTATCCGTCGTGATGGCTCGGGGCGTTTTGCCAAGGGACATAAGTATGGAAACTTCCCGTCTATATCAGCAGCATGGAAGATTTCAGAGGAGAAGTTCTTCCAACCCATCCGCAATATTGTTAACACCTTTAAGCTTAATGCCAGCTATGGTGTACTCGGCAATGAAGCTATTGGCGACTTCAAATATGCACAATATCTCAACAGCTTCATCCCCTATGTTTATGGAGGGAACAACGTGCAATTCGGTGTCATGCCAACCGTCATGGTTGACCAATCACTGCAATGGGAGGAAAAGAAGTCTTGGAACATCGGTATCGACGCCGGATTTTTCGACAACGCCCTAACCCTTGAAGCTAACTACTTCGTCAATCGCTCTGACAAACTTTTGGCCCAAGTGCCCATACCCTATTATATAGGTTCATGGGGAACTATCTTTGACAATAGCACAGAAATATGGCGTAACGCTGGAAACATTGAGAACCGAGGTTTTGAATTGGGCATTGGATTTAAGAGTTACAAGCACCCGTTCAAATACGACATGAAACTCAACCTATCCACTATCAGCAACAAGGTGAAGAGCCTGGGTGGCGATAATGCACCCGTATATGATAACACCCAAACCACCAAAACCGAGGTGGGCCGTTCACTTGGAGAGATTTTTGTGGTAAAAACCGACGGATTATACCAGGAGTCGGATATAAATCCTGAAACGGGAATCATAGACGACATGGTCTTTGGAAATCACCCGAAACCAGGAGACCAGAAATATCAAGACCTTTACCATCGTGACGCCGACGGGAATCTCGTAAAAGGACCAGAACTCGACAAGGATGGCAAAGCCATTATCAACATCGATGATGACGACCGTACGTATGTTGGCAGCCCTTGGCCAGACCTTGATTTCTCTTACAATTTCAATGCAAGTTATAAGGACTTCGATCTCTCCCTATATTTCATTGGAAGTGTAGGCAAGACAGTTTACAACAGCACAAAATATTGGTTGAACAATGTCGGAGACAATGGCAACTATGCAGCAGGCATCGTACCATGGAGCGAGGACAATCCCACAGCCTCCATCCCCAAAGCTTACGACAAAGCACCACTCCGCGCCAGTGACCGCATGGTGGAGAAGGACAGCTACCTGCGTCTAAAGAGCCTTCAGATAGGCTATAACATCCCCAGCCGCTTCTTGCAGACCATTGGCTTGACCAAGTGCCGCATCTATTTCAACGCAGAGAATCTTTTTACCATTACAGGCTACGATGGACTTGACCCCGATTTCCCCGGAATGGGAGTCTTCAACATGGGAGTGGACGGCAATGCCTACCCCACCGTCCGCACCTTTGGTGGTGGCATTCAATTGAGTTTCTGATTAAATCATTTTTGGACTGTTTATATCAATAAAAGATGAAAATCAAACATTATATTTTCTCGCTACTGGCAGCGAGCTTGGTGCTTACGGGGTGCGGTGGAGACTTCATCAACTTGGACAACCCCAACCAGATGACTTCCAACGATTTTTTCTCTTCAGAAAAGGACATGGACGAGGCTATTACAGCCTGCTATGGCTCGTTATACTTCCAAGGTATTTATAGCCAATGGTACGATCTTGTCTTCGAGATGAGAGGAGATTTGTGCTACAATGAAAGTGCATGGCAAGATTACAATAACTCGTCAAAATTCATATTTCCGAGCAATGACTGGGAATACGTCCATTACGTTTGGAACGACTACTACAAAGGCATCAATATGATCAACCGCTTTCTGACTCATATCGACGACAAGAACGTCCAAATGGATGAGACGAAACGCACCCAATACAAAGGAGAGGCCTCTTTCCTACGTGCACTATATTACTTCAATCTCTATCATCTCTATGGAGATGTTCCCGTTGTCACTGAGCCTTTTGACGAGGTGAGTTTCCCCGAACGGGCTACCGACGAAGAGGTCTGGGCACAAATAGCCGCCGACCTTCAGACAGCGCTCGACGCAGACCTGCCCTGGAAATGGTCGGGCAACGACTTGGGACGCATCGGCAAAGGGGCTGTCTATGCCATGATAGGCAAGATGCACATGCAGCGCCACGAGTGGCAAGAGGCCGCAGACGCCTTCAAGACGATTATAGATAGCAATCAGTTCAAGCTTGTTGACAATTACTCTGACAACTTCGACCTTGAGCATGAATTCAATTCCGAATCTATCTTCGAAGTCCCATTCTATGATGATGGTACGAAGGGGACATGGACAGAATATGGTAATGCACGCTCCATACGCACATCACAGCGTGCAAAGTATTTTGCTCCACGCTCTATTGGAGGTCACTCTGACGCTCAACCTAATATTTTCTATCTTAACGAGTTCACCGACAAGACCAAAGCAGGAAAGGAGGATCCTCGCAAGAGAGCTTCCATCCTTTACTATCCAACGGACCGTTTTTATGGAAAGACATACCTTGCACTTGGCGGAACTGTGAAACTCAACACCAAGACGCCCATGATATGGAGCAAGAAGTACTCTAACGGCTATTGGCGCGGCTATGAGGACGAATGGTCTGGCATCAATTTACGTGTCATTCGCTATGCAGACATTCTCTTGATGTATGCTGAGGCTCTCAACAATCTTGGACAGACACACGAGGCTTACCAATATATCGACCAGGTGCGTCAACGCAAGTCAGTCGATTTGGTTACTTTGGAAAGTGTCAATCCCAATATGACGCAGCAAGAAATGCAGAAGCAAATAGAGCATGAACGAGTCACGGAACTTGGCGGTGAAAGCGAAAGATGGTTCGACCTTTGGCGCTGGGGCTACTTGGATACCGAAGAAGGAAAAGAAGAACTTGAAAAGCATGATTATGAGTTCGAAACTTTCCGTCCGGGCATAAGCAAACTGTTACCCATTCCCCAGGCCGACGTAGACCTTAACAAGAATCTCACGCAGAACCCTGGATACTAATATAGAACGCTATTATGAAGAAGAAAAGCAGTTTTCTTATTCTTCTTGCCATAATCCTTATCTGCATGCCGTTAGCGGCTGCAGATAAGGCAAAGAAGGGAACTTATACCAATCCTGTATGGGATATGGACACGCCAGACCCAACTGTAATTCGTACAGAGGACGGCCTGTTCTATACCTATACTACACAGGGTAAAGGTCCTGACGGTAAAATGAATAATATACAAGTACTGAGATCAACTGACTTGGTGCACTGGACACATCTTGGGGATGCATTGCCTGTGAAACCGAGAATGGCAAGCAAGACCCAAAATTTTTGGGCTCCTCACGTGATGTATGCTAACGAACAATACTATTTGTATTTTTCCGCAGAGCCTGATTCCGCATATAAGACGGGAAAGGATCTTAGCCTTGCCCTGTTTGTCGCCACATCCAAGAATCCCGCAGGCCCTTTTAAGGTCAATGAAAAACCTTTGATTGAAGGCGACGGCTTTGTCAACATCGACCCAATGAGTTTCCATGATCCCAAATCGGGAAAATATTACCTGTTTTGGGGGTCCGGCTTTGAACCATTGAAAGTTCGTGAACTTTCCAGCGACCTGATGAGTTTCGAGGCCACATCTCCAACCATAGAACTCGTCAAACCCTTCCAAAAGGATTACCAGTTTTTGGTAGAAGGCTCCTGGGTGATCTACAAGGATGGTTGGTACTATCTTTTCTACAGTGGTGACAACTGCTGTGGAGAACGCGCCCACTATGCCGTAATGGTGGCCCGCTCCAAGTCCGTGACCGGACCTTATGAGGTGTTGAAAGACAAAGAAGAAGGTGATCACCCCATACTCGCTTTGAGCAAAAAGTGGATTGCTCCAGGACACAACTCTATCATACAGGATGATAAAGGGCAATACTGGATTATCTATCATGCCATTGACAAAAACGACAGATGGACAAATCCAACTATCAAAAAGGGCGACAAAAGAGTTCTGCTTATTGACAAGGTATCGTTTAAAAAAGGCTGGCCTTATATAAAAGGAAACAAGCCCACAGAAACCATACAAGCAGCTCCTGTAATTTCTCCCAAAGAGTAATAATTTAGGTTATGAAAATAAAGTATCTTCTTTCTTCTTTTCTTATTCTTCCCATGGTTGTACAAGCCCAAACGGTTGTTCAGGTGGACTATTCCCGATGGGAAGAATATCCTTTGGTCAAGAAGATCGGACTTTACCAGACGCCACTTACCTGTCGTGAGTGGTTACAGCGTGATTTACCGAAACTTTCTGATTTAAACACATTGGCATTCCGGTATGAAATCGCATGGGGAAAAGACGACCTGTATGGGCAGCCTGGCATATCAGGTTCGAAAAACAACTTGCAATACAACTTCGAACCCATGGACTTCCTTTTTGATATGGCTTATGAAAACGCTCCCGTACTAATCTTTTCTCACGGATATAGTCCTACGCCCATCAAGCAAAACTATAACTGGATGAATCCTCCCTCAGACCTAGCTGTTTGGGGAACTATCAATAAAAAGTGGACTGAGCACTGGCGTGAGAAAGACTACCACAACGATTACGTCGAAGTTTGGAATGAACCCGACTTAACGAATGTCTTCTTCACAGCTGGCTTTAACGAATACAAAAACATATACCAATTTGCAGCCCCCGCTATTAAGGAAGGCGATTCTGACATAAAGGTAGGAGGCCCGGTAGGCGCTGGTACAGGATGGAATCAGCAACTTGTGGATTATGTAAAGAGCAACAATCTTCCACTCGACTTCCTTTCCGGGCATGCGTATGGAGGTTTTGAAAACCAAGTACTCTCTATGCGTAACGCCTTAATCAACTACAATCACCCTTCAACAGAGATGATACTGTCGGAATATTCACCTTATGGTGGTGACAATATTCGTCGAGGAGGACTTGTCGAACAAGCCGAAGCCGCAATGACATTCTTCGAACAGGTGAAAAAAATGCTTACCTATACAGACTTGACCTATGTCACATGGGCGCAGTTTATTGATCCTGGCGCGGGGAATCCCATGCATACTTTACCCAAGTCAGATGGTGACAAAATGGGGATTATAGATGGCGACCTAGGTGTAGGTAAAGCTCTGTACAACGCTTTCAAGATTTATGGCGAATTACCAGAAAAAAGAGCGCGTTTAATTTCCGGCGGATCACTTGATGGTTTCGCTTCTTCTGACGATTCACAGGTGACTGCCGTATTGTGGAACAAAGACTATAACGACCAACAGCTATCCCTTACTCTGAATAACATTCCTTTTGATAAAGGACGGTTGGAAGTGTATCATGTAGATGCCAAGAATAACAGCAATTATGAGACTTCCGAGTCTGGCTTGGTGACAGACAAGAAACAAGAGGTGGAAATCACCAATGGGCGTTATCGCATAAATGACAAAGTTGCAACTCGCGGTATTATCTTTGTAAGGATTATCAAAGATGGTGCCAACACTGGTACAGCTACCAACAACGTAGCAAAAGTGATTAAGACCCACTACCATTATACACATACAGGTGGTTCTGCATATGGCTTCTTTAATCCAAGGCGATGGGAAGCGACATTGTCGACAAATAGTGAAAATGGATGGGGTGTCGTAGGTGTAACTACAGAAGGTCTTCCCGATGTCGTACGCTTGTCTTGCAAGACAACGAATAATCTGACAGACGATAGTCCGTTGTCCACACTTAACTTCCGAGTTGATTACCAATCAAACGATGGCAGGTACAAGCATGCCGTAGTTTGGCATCAAGGTATCTATCACGCAGAGAGCCAAGACCAACCACTCTGGGGTACGGGCACGAGCGCGACAAAGGCTATACAACTTGACGACCTCGATCATGCTCTGATTGATATCAAGGGCAATGCACCCAAGGACTTTTCCGGACGAGTCATAATAACATTTCAGATAGACCATACGGGAAAGAACACAAGGGCTGTATTCCGACTTACAGATGATAACCAGACTCTGGTTTCTAATGTTCAAACTGACTCTATAGTTGACAACAAGGCCTTCCTTTCTTCTTCGATTGATGGGAACACGAATGGCATAAGCAGCACGGGGTTTTTGCTTTCCCAACAGGGTGACCCCCTGAAAGATAATGCCATAGACATAGAATCAGAGTTGAATGGAAGAAACTTCTCCGCATCTACCAACAGGTTATCCTCAAAGAGCAATAACTATATACGCGCATATGTCGTGGATGATAAAGGAAAACGTATTTACTCTCCATTGTCCATGTTTAGAATTCCAGCCGACAAGGCTATAGTCTATACCTATAGCCCCACCCTGAATGCATCGAAAACAAATGCAACTTTTAGGGGGCGTGTAAGTAATGATAATGGCTCTCAAGTTTACGAAAACGGTTTCGTCTGGATGGTAAATCATAGCGGGAATAATCTCCCAACGATCAACGACAACGTAGTTCCAGTCTCTTCTGGGAACAACCTGTTTACCTATTCTTTGAGAAATCTTGATGGAGAGACGGATTACGTTGTTCGTGCATATGCGAAGAACGAAGGTGGTGTTGCTTATGGGCAAGCGCACTATTTTTCTACAAAAGCTGAAGGAGGCATAACTGATGGACTTGAAACTGTCAACATCCCCAAGGCTAGGGCGCAAGAGGAGGAATACGACATCTCCGGAATCCGCATTGTATCCAATAAGGCACAAGGTATCGTCATTATTCGAAAGGCAGATGGGAAAACAGAGAAATATATAAAAAGGAAGTAAAAAACGAAACATGAAGTTGAGGAAGGTTTCATTGTGGTGTAGTGCTGTGCTTCTATGGACATGTAGCATTGTAATTGCGAGTGCGGATTCGCATTCTGCAATGATGTTTCGTACGATAGATGCAGAACATGGACTCTCGCAAAACACGGTCTTTTCCATCCTACAGGACAAATTAGGAAGAATATGGATTGCAACAAAAGCCGGAGTGAACATCTACAATGGTTCCTTCTTCAGCTATTTAAACAATACAAACTCAAACCTGCTATGTGACTATACCACATCTTTATTTCAAGACAAAGAAGGGCTGATATGGATCGGTACAAACCAAGGACTATACTATTATAATCCGTTAACGGAGGAAGTCTTTCTTCTGAGTGCGAAAACGAGTGACGGCACAAGCATCAATGGACGTATACGCTGGATTAACTGTAACGGGCATAATTTACTAATCTCTTCAGAAGGACAGAATCAAGGACTCTTTGTTTACAATAAATCCTCACATACCCTTTCACGCAAGTTACCCAAGAGGTTTTCTGACAATTATTCCGTATGGACTTTTTTGCAGGACAAGCAGTCGCTATGGCTTTCAATTTATGGAAACGATGTCTATATCCTCAATGCCAACAAGAAACTCACGAAATTTGCCGACAGTAAGGGGAACAACACTTTCAAGGGACAACAAGTGCAAGCCTTTTGCAAGATGCAAGATGGCAACATGTTGGTAGGTTCTTCCAAGGGACTCTACTTTGTTGATCACAACCACAATGTGAAACAACTAAACACGCTTAATGTGCGGTGTATTACACGTGTTTCGTCCAATACCTTTTGGATTGGTACCGACTCCGGACTTCTTATTTATGAAGCATTACAACAACAACAGCAACTAATAAAAGCCGTTCCGGGAGATCAATTCTCTTTACAAGACGATGCCATTTATGCCATATTCAAAGACAATGAGGGTAACATGTGGGTTGGATCATGGTTTGGAGGAATAGCCTTCTCCTCGCCAGCCTTTTCACGATTTGTTACTTTCCAACCTTTTAATTCCAATAAAAATGGACGCCGAATCAGAAGTTTCTGTAATGGCAGCAATGGCTTCCTCTATTATGGTACAGAAGACGATGGTTTATATACATACGAAATCTCTACTGGCCTTATACAAAAAATCCACGGGATAGAATGCAACAATATACAAAGCCTGTGCAATGACAGTAAGAATATATGGGTAGGAACCTTCAATAAAGGGCTTTACAGGTTGTCAATCAGCGGAAACGTTGAAAAAGTCTATCGTGCAAGCAAGTCAACAGGACTAGACGCTGACTTTATATCAGCCATTTATAGCACGCCTAATGGAGAATTGTATGTAGGTACGACATCAGGCCTATACCATTATAAAAACCATGAAGATCGTTTTGTCCGCATTCCTAACTTCCGTAATTTTGTATACAACATCATAGGTGACAAAGATGGCAAGCTGTGGATTGCAGCATACAACAACGGAATATATGAATATGATATTACGTCAGGGAATTTTACACATTACCTACACAACCCACATGAGCAAGATATCGAAAAAAGCACGTCTTTGCCCGGCAACATGGTCATCGACTTATATTTAGACCAAAGAAACCGTCTTTGGGTTCTGACACAAGGCAATGGATTTGCCTTATTTAATCGTGAGACGCGTCGATTCAAGAGCTACCAGTTGACACCTTTCATAAGCAGTAACACGGCATATTCCATTCAAGAAGGGGCCTATGGCCTATTTTGGATTTCCACGAATGACGGATTGTTAACATTCTCGCCTGAAAAAGGATTTCAAGGGCACTATACCATTGGCAATGGTCTTCCGACAAACCAATTCAACTATCTGTCTTCTTGGCATACCAATGATGGAACACTCTACTTTGGCAGTATAAACGGTTTTATAAAATTTGTGCCTGCCTCCTTTAATGTTCCGCAAAAGGCCGCCCAAATCGTGCTGTCCGACTTGTTGATAGGGGAGCAAAGAGTCAAGGTTGGAAACGATTCTCCATTGAAGAAATCGATTTCGTTGACAGATAAAATTATTTTAAATTATAATGATAACAACATACAGTTATCAGCAGCCCTCATCAATTATATTGCTCCGGAAGCTAACCGCATTGTTTATAAGTTGGATGGGTTGGATAATAATTGGCATAAATTGGCACCAAACGGTGTGATACACTATCTTAATCTTCAACCAGGACATTACACTTTACATGTTAAGGGAACGGATGCCGACAATGTGAACACAGCCGAAAGAACTCTTGACATCATCATCCGACCTCCCTTTTACAATTCATGGATAGCATGGATTCTGTATTTCATTGTCATCCTCACAGGTAGCTATATTGTTTATTTACGTATAAAGAGGAAGAGAGCATTCAAGCAAAAATATATCATGGAAAAGCTTGACCAAGAGAAGGAACGTGAAATATATCAGTCAAAAATAAATTTCTTCACTAAGATTGCACATGAAATACGCACCCCGCTAACACTCATCAAGAGTCCGCTGGAGGATATCATGAAAAACCGGCAGGTAAGCAAGGGGGTTCATGACGAGTTGGCAATCATAGATACAAATACCAAGAGACTAACTTCCCTTGTCAATCAACTGTTGGATTTCCGAAAAGTCGAGGCAGAAGAATACAAGCCTGTTTTCAAATCAATTGATGTCAGCAAGATTATAAAATCCATGCTCAAGGAATTCAAAACCCTCTTTGAAAATAATGGCATAGCCGTGAATACAAATATTCCAGAGCATGTTATGGCAAGAGCAGACCAGAACATGTTTACAAAAATATTGTCCAACCTGTTCTCAAATGCCTCAAAATATGCAAGCAGCAAATTGGATATCCACGTGTATACAACTGACCATGTCGTTAAAATAGAATTGGCAAACGATGGTGCCATCATTCCCTTGGCTGTTCGCAATGACATTTTCAAACCATATGTACAATACAAGAACACCAACAGTTCGCTTCCTGGAACAGGCATTGGCTTAGCCCTTGCCCGCTCTTTTGCCGAACTGAACAAAGGGTCGTTATATATGGATGACGATACGTCTCTCAATCGCTTTGTCCTAACAGTACCCCGCATGGATGACAACGACACATCCTCCAAGACTCATCCCAAAGAGCAAATTTCAATAAACCCGGCACACAACACCCTGCTTCTTGTAGACGATGACACCCCACTACGTCTCTTTGTCGGAAGGATGTTACAGAAAAGATACAATGTCATCATGGCTGCCGACGGTGAGGAAGCCTTGCTTTATCTCAGCCAATACAAAATCCATCTTGTCATAACTGATGTCATGATGCCTGGCATTGACGGCCTTGAATTGTGTAGGCGTATCAAGGAAAATCGTAATTACAGTTACATTCCTGTCATAATGCTCACGGCAAAAGCGTCTACGGCCTCACAGTTGGAAGGGATAAAGAACGGGGCTGACGCTTATATAGAAAAGCCATTCTCAAATGAGTTCCTGCTCACCACAATAGACTCTCTCCTGAAGAGTCGAAAGGACTTATACGACAGTTATCTCTCTTCGCCTATAGAGATTCTAAGAAAAGTGGAAAACAATGGCGAAGATGAAACATTTATCAAGGAGCTTCATGATGCTGTTCAGGAAAACTTGGAGAATTCAGAGTTTGGTCAGGCAGAGTTGGCCGACGTGTTGGGAATGAGCAGGGCAAGCCTCTATCGTAAGATGAAGACGTTGGTCAATATGACTCCTAATGAATACATCAACAATGAGCGATTGAACAAGGCGGCCTCACTGCTCAAAGACGGGAAGCTGAGTATCAATGAAATCTGTTTCCAAGTGGGGTTCAATACGCCTAGTTATTTTGCACGCTGTTTTTTCAAAAAGTTTGGTTGTTATCCCAAAGACTTTAATATATAAATATCATGACGATTAGAAAACTATTTATTTTTGTGCTAATGCCATTCACCACAGCAACAAGCGCCGTAGCAGGCGGCAATGCAAGCCAAGACAAACTTCATCAGTTTGAGCAGGAAGCCAAGAGCATCATTTCAAAGATGACTGTTGATGAGAAAATCTCCCAACTGATGAATGGGGCCGAAGGCATTCCACGCTTGGGCATCAAACCATACAACTGGTGGAACGAGGCCCTGCATGGAGTGGCTAGAAACGGCAAGGCCACAGTCTTCCCCCAGCCCATCAGCATTGCCTCCTCGTTCGATGCCGACTTGGTGCATTCTGTCGCCGAAGCCATATCAAACGAAGGCCGTGCAAAGTACAATGTAGCACAGCGATTGAAAAATTACTCCATCTATTCAGGGCTCACGTTCTGGTCGCCCAATGTAAACATCTTCCGAGACCCTCGCTGGGGACGCGGCATGGAAACTTACGGAGAGGATCCTTATCTTTCCGGTTGCTTGGGCACGGCTTTTGTCAAGGGGTTGCAAGGTGACGACCCTGTATATTTACGCGTATCCAGTTGTGCAAAGCACTTTGCCGTTCATAGCGGTCCTGAGGCGACACGTCACACGGCCAATGTAGAGCCCTCCAAACACGACCTTTATGAGACCTATCTTCCGGCATTCAAGATGCTGGTACAGAAAGGCCACGTGGAATCCGTCATGAGTGCATACAATGGACTTTACGGCTTCAGTTGCTCTGGTAGCAAGCCTTTACTCACGGATTTGCTTCGTCACAAATGGGGATTTAAAGGTCATGTCGTCAGCGACTGCGATGCCGTCTATGATATTTATAACGGACATCATTTAGCCAAGGATGCCGCCGAGGCTTCCGCCATTGCTATAAAGGCCGGGGTTGACCTCGACTGCGGCACGACATACCAAGCTTTAAAGGAGGCTTATCAGAGAAAGCTTGTGACCGACAAAGACCTCGACAAAGCGCTCATGCCCTTGATGATGACGCGACTGAAGCTGGGAATATTGCAACCCGACAATGATTGCCCGTATAACAACATTCCGGAAAATGTAATATGCAGTGAAGAGCACCGAGCTCTGGCTCACAAGGCGGCTACGGAAAGTATGATTCTTCTGAAAAACGACGGAGTGTTGCCGTTGTCGAAGACCATTCGCACCGCATACGTTCTCGGTCCAGCCGCAACCGACCTGTTCTATCTGATGGGCAACTATTATGGCATTTCTGATCATTATACGTCTTATTTGGAAGGAATCGCCCAAAAAATATCTTCAGGGACAAGCATCAATTACAAACCGGGGTTCAATGTCAGTTTTGACAATAGAAACGATATGGACTGGAGTGCCGGCGAATCCGTAAGTTCTGATTATACTATAGTGTTTTTGGGAATCAACAGTAATCTGGAAGGAGAAGAAGGCGAAGCCATTGAAAGTGGCACAAGAGGCGACCGTGAGAATATCAAGTTGCCAGAGTCTCAGATTAAGTATTTCCAAAAATTAGTCGAGGCGCACCGGAAGGCACCTAACAACAAACTTATTGCTATTGTTTGCGGTGGCAGTCCGATAGACCTCCGAGATGTAACAGAAAACGCCGATGCCGTAGTGTTCGCAGGATATCCGGGACAAGAGGGGGGGGAGGCCCTTGGCGACCTCTTGTTTGGAGACGCTTCGTTTAGCGGACGCTTGCCAATTACGTTCCCCAATTCCACCGACGCGCTGCCTCCATTTGACGATTATTCCATGAAAGGCAGGACATACAAGTATATGACAGACAACATACAGTATCCTTTCGGTTATGGACTCACCTACGGCAAGGTCAATTATGACAACGCCCAAGCCGAACTGTTCCCAGACCACCTTCATGTCTCGGCCATACTGTCAAATGCATCAGACAAGGCTTGCGACGAGTTGGCCCAAGTGTATCTTTCTGCCCCGGGTGCGGGAACTACGGCACCCATCTCTCAACTTGTGGCATTCAAACGCATACACTTGGAGGGCGGTGCGACAGCCCAAGTGGATTTCGATATTGCCGAAGACCAACTCAAGACTGTTTTGCAAGACGGAACAGAGAAGTTTCTTAAAGGAGAGTACACCGTTACCGTGGGCGGAGCAGCACCATCTACGCGTACGCAACAATTAGGGATAAGTAGCAGCAAGACCATCTTCAGCCATTAAGTTTATAATGATTTTGCCCCACGAAGCGCACCTCTATTACATGAGCAATAGGGCGGATACGCGCCTCGTGAGGCAATTATTTTTATTAGGCAGTAAAAGGGGGATCAAGGGAAAAACCGTAACTACATATACCAATAATATTATTATAGGTTTACGCTCGGTAGTATACGAACCGATATACTTCCTCAAACACTTGAACACCGTATAAGCAACCGCCCAACCAAGCAAAGCACCGCGAAAAACATCGCCAGGACAATGCACGCCAAAATAGATCCAAAATCAATCCAGAGTTGAAAGTTTATTTAACTCCAGTGTCGCACCATATTTGCAAATACTACCTACCCTATCTTGAGCTTCCGCATGATATTGCAAGAGGCCAAGTACAATCTTCTTAAAATAACCTTCGATGAAATCAGATAGTTTCGATTGGTTATCCCCATTTTACTTTGTAAAATTTTCCAAACCACATTGTCGTCTCATTACTTTTACAATGTGTAAGCGGCCTTCCAAGCTACTCTAAAGGCCGTTCTTGCAGTCTCTGAAGGCCGTTCTTAGAATCTCAAAAAGCCTTTCTTGAGACCTCCCCGGGTATATTCCAACTTTCTTACAAAAGTGTAACCACATACCCCTGAATAGTTCGCAAAATGCCAATGAAATGCTGTTTTTTCTACATTTTGCTCAAGGTGAGAAATAAAAGGGATGATAAAAATGTAACTATTTCGGAAAGTCAAATAAGTAAAATCGAGTTCACCTGAGTTATACCACAACAAGAAAAAGCCAGAGGAAACCTAGCTTGTAAATGATTTTAAAATCACCTGGCAAGAGACTTCTCATTTTCTTTCTCAAATCTTCTTCAAATTCGAACAAAAAAAGTCATATCAAAACTCTAATTTAGAGTGATGATATGACTCTCTTCTATTTAATCTTTATCAATTAACAATTATAAAGCGTGGATGCTTGATATCATGACAATCACGTTGCGACAAGTCCCCCTATACGGGGCCTCATATCATTCAAAGTTCACGGTAGGAGCCTTTTGGGCACCGGCATCAGCCTCAAACTTGTTCATACGCTCGAATCCGAAGATGCCGGCAAGAATATTATTAGGGAACTTTCTCACAGCCACATTATACACCTGCACTTGTGCGTTATACTTTTGCCGGGCTTCGTTTATGCGATTTTCAGTACCCTCAAGCTGTATTTGAAGGTCCTTGAAGTTCTCATTAGCCTTCAACTCCGGATAACGTTCTGAAACGGCTATCAACCGGCTCAAAGCTGCAGCAATGTCACCTTGTGCCTTTTGATATTGTGCCAGTTTCTCCGGTGTGGCATCCGTGGCATCAAGATGAATTTGTGTAGCAGCATTGCGGGCCTTGGTGACAGCCTCAAACGTTTCACGCTCGTGGGTTGCATAGCCCTTCACCGTATTCACGAGGTTGGGAATCAGGTCGGCACGTCGCTGGTACGTGGCCTGCACATTCGACAAAGCCGTCGTGGCAGATTCCTGCTTTTCCACAAGTCCATTATAAGCGCTATAACACCAAATGGCGAATATCACCACAATGGCGCCAATGATAAGTCCTGTTTTGTTTTTCATTGCTTTCATTTTTAAATTATGTTCTATCATGATGCACGTCACCTCTAGCTTAGAGGGAAGGCTAGAAAATTACGAAACCTCCCATGGGCTGCAATGTTAGTTTGTACTTTCCGTTCTTCTTGACCT
Organism: uncultured Prevotella sp.; assembly: GCA_964420715.1. Lineage (GTDB taxonomy): Bacteria > Bacteroidota > Bacteroidia > Bacteroidales > Bacteroidaceae > Prevotella. The sequence goes on from CAYQUN010000021.1 coordinate 22,876, forward strand.
TTAATGTTTTCATTTCACTGAAGTTGTCGGTAGGCAACTTTTTCTCCTTTGTGTCGGTGAAAATGTTGGCCACACCCGTCGTACCCAACATGGGCAAGTCCAGCGTGAGTGTAATTGGCTTGTCTGTACCATTGATTCCACCAATCCACCATTGTCCCGTCTTGGCATCCTTTCTGGCAATTACGGCGTAGCGCGTGGGATATCCGTCAATGAATCGCGTGTCGGTCCATGTCGTTGGCAACTGCTTCAGCAACGAAATTTCGTCTGTACGCTTTCCTTTTTCAAGCACGTCGAGGGCCTGCGGCGTTATGGCGACGCAATTCACAGAAGTTTGATTCGTGATAGCCGTAGCAATTTCGAATGCGTCTGTTGTGAATCGTTGATGCCGGCTTTTGTTGTCCTGACTCATATAGTTATTGAGCATGACTCCTCCCCAGTCAAAGCTTCCCACGGCGTTACGACCGAAGGGGTGCATGGCCATCTCGAAGCCCTCTCGCTTCGCATGATGCTCTGAGAAGAATACGTTCTCGCTAGCCAGGGCAGCCTCGCTAGCCACATAGTTGGGATACATGCGCTCCCATCCACGGGGCAACGTACATCCATGAAAGATGATTTGCAATCCGTAGTCATTGGCATCGCTGAGAATTTCTTCGTAAAGGCGCATAGTCTCCTGCTTGTCGCCTCCGAAGAAATCAACCTTTAGTCCCGCCACGCCCAACTTCTTGAGCCAGGCCATTTCACGCTTGCGCGCAATGGCGTTGTTCATAATGTTGCGCGGTCCCTGTGGTGCATCGTTTTGGTATCCGTTGGAGTTATACCATACCAACAACTTCACATGCTTTTGGTGGGCATAAGCAGCCAACTGTTCCATCTTCGCCCGACCAATCTGCTTGTCCCAGAGTCCGTCGACGAGGCAATACTCGTAACCCATTTGGGCGGCAAGGTCGATAAAAGCGATTTGGTCATCATAATTAACCGAGTTGTCCTGCCATATAATCCAACTCCACGTATATCGTCCGGGCTGGTAATCTTGCGAGGGCTCGTAAAGCGGCTCTACAACATCAAAGGGAATGGTGGTTTCAACGATGGGCTTGAGTGATTCGCCAATTGTAATGGTGCGCCAAGGCGTTGTTGTGGGCAATGACATAGCCGCGACAGTGCTTCCTACACCATTATTTTCTCCCTCTTGCGGGAAGGCGATGGTGTAACCCGTAGAAGCGTCAAAGTCGCTCAATCGCGACCCACAATAGTTCGAACTGACGCCCGTTTCTGAGACCATGGCCCAAAGCTGCGAACCCTTTTCGGTCACCGTGGACGAGAGGTTGAACAGACAAGGGAAAGTATATCCCACGCCATACTTCGACTTCTTGTTCATCGGCGCATCAGCCTCGTATTCTTCCTCGTATGAAGGCTTCGAGCGTTTCCAACCTTTACCGGGCTGGATTTGCGGGCTCAAGAACGTGGTCGTGGCATCGGGGAAGCGGAAGGAAGTCGACTCTCTGTAAACTTTCACTATTTTCACCTCCCCATTTTTTTGTTGCGGAATGGCATAGCGTAATGCAACGTCGTTATTGGCTACAACCAAGTTCACCGTCATGCGTGCCTTGGCCTGATTTTCCACGTTGATATCGGCACCGTTGGCCTTGAAGTCGACATGCGCCCGCTTGGAGCGTGTCATGTCATAAGGCTTGTCAATGGCGTATTCATGGGTTGTCATGATGCGCACGTTGCGTGTAAAGTCACCCACATCAGCCTTGAAACCAAGAGATGATTTTTCCACCACGGTGTTACCGTTATAAGTTACAGAATAGTTGAGTTGGCCGCCCTCGTCATCGATGCTGACCACAAGTTTGCCATCGGGCGAAGTGGTTTGCTTGCTTGTGGCACCTGCGCTCACGGTCGAAAGCAGGAGCAGCATGCTGAGGAAAATTTGTTTGTTCATGATATTAAGTTTGATCGTGATTGCAAAGCTACGAAAAAATTGTAGCTTGCACACTCTTTGCGACTTGAAAAAATGTTAAAACGCCACACCGGCCTTTGAAAAAACTTATGCAGCGTCAACGTTTTTCCCTATTCGCCTCTACGCCTACCCCTTATCCATCATTTTGCAATCTTCTCACTACCTTGCTTGTGATTGTCAGGACCAGCTCTCCTCCACTTTTGTCCTGACAGGTACAGATTGATCACCTGCGCCGCCATTGGCCCAGCCACAGCATTGCCATCACCACCATGTTCGATAAAGGCACACACTGCAATCTCTGGATTTTCCATTGGTGCGAAAGCTATGGTAACAGAATGGTCACGCCCCCGATTTTGCACGGTGCCCGTCTTGCCGCAAATCTTCCAATTGGGGGTATTGATGGCTTTCAACGTACCATAGACCACGGCCCCACGCATTCCCCTCACCACACGGTCATAGGCCTCGGGGACAATGTCGGCATAGTGACGCTCTTGATATTTTTCCGGGTTGGCTACAACCGATGCAGGGTGCAAGTGTGGTGTGATATAATATCCCCTGTTGGCTACGAGAGCGGCAAGATTACACAATTGCAAGGGCGTAGCCGTGATTTGTCCCTGTCCAAAGCCGATATACATGACCTTCTTACCCGTCCAATCGTTTCCATAACGCGCGGTGAGCCATGAGCCATCGGGCAGGATGCCAGGTTCCTCGCCCCGAATGTCCACACCCAAGCGTTGTCCAAAGCCAAGCGAGACCATGTAGTCGTGCCATAGATTCATAGCTGCCCAAGGCGACGCATAACGAGTATTATCATCTATCATTGCCATGAATGACCGGCAAAAGAAAGTGTTGCACGAGTGGCCGATGGCCTCCGGTAGGGCTAGCGGTGTGACATGTCGATGACACCCCACGTGAGGGCCACCAGGTGGAGTGAACCCTTGGTGGCAGTCCACACGTGTGTCGTCATCGACAATACCTTCTGTGAATAGCACCAGCGCCTGAGCCACTTTAAATGTGGACCCAGGAGCATAAGTGCCTGTGACGGCACGATTGATTATCGGACCATTCAAGGTATGACTTTCCATGCAGAGTATTTCGCCCGTGGCTGGTTTTAAGGCCACAATGCACCCTTGGTGGCGGGCCAAAAGCCGACTGGCCAAGGCTTGTAATTCGGGTACTGTGGTGACATCGGCAGCTCTCACCACCATAGGCACAAGTAATGCCCAAATGATGTAGGCGAGGATTTTACATTTTTCTGATCCCATACTTTTCGTGTTATTTTATAATACTACACACCAAAAGGGCTTTATCGGCTATTCGGACAAATCCTCACACGCTCCCCTTCCCCGCTTCCATATATCAAGCACTTGTCATACACTGCAAAAGAGATTGACATTCAAAGAATTATACCGCTTTGAGACGTACAACGATAGTGGCCGTGTAGGTTTTTCCGCCAATCGTGTGTCGCACGGCCTGACGGATGGTATAGGTATTGCCCTTCACCATTCGCCCTGGATACTGGCCAATCTTGCATTGATAGTTGTCTCGATTAAATTCGGCAAAGATGACGGCCGAAGAATTGTATTCACAAACATAGCCGCCCCGAGTGAACCAATGCCCGAAGACACTGCTGTTACTCGTTGTCGTGGTGGTACCATAATGGTAGGTGCCATTTACGTTCACACCAACAAAACATGGAGTATCAGAGCGACTGGTGCCCACACTTCTTAATTGGTCCGAACTCAGGCCGAGAGCCTGGCTGATAGCCCCCATATCGTATTGCACGCTGACACTTGAATAATCATTGGCAGTAACAAGCTCGGCATCAACATAGACAGTGGTGTCCTTACGTTGGTAATCAGCGGGATAGTCAGTAAAGTTGCCATAAACATCAGTTCCGTCAAACTTCACCTGATAAGGCCACTGCTCATCATTGGTCACGTCGTCGTCCCACACATGCTGCCAATGCGATGTGGGTGCTCCCATAACCACAAAGAACAACTTCTCGCATCCTTCGGGTACGGTGAGGCTCACAGCGCCATCACGGTTGCTTCCCAAAGCACTATATACGCTCTCTCCCTCCCGTGTATAGGCCACGAGCCCGTATCGCCATCCAGCTTGTCCGATGTTAACACTCCGATACCCCTTTGCCCCTGCAATACCCTTGAAGTGAGCCGTGACCGTGGTCCCCGCTTCGGCATTATTCAGATTGATGGTATTATATCCATAGTTTTGTGGGCAAAAAGCCGAATCCACCTCCCAGTAATCACCATTTTTGTGCAAATGGGTCGGTTCCTGCCCGATGCGGTGGCGTGCCTGTTCGCGCACTCCGTCTATGTCCCATGTAGCCATATGCATATATCCCGTGGCCATCTCGTCATTGAACTGTGCCTGGGTGAGTCCATTCATGCGCTGATAGGTCTGCACAGGGTCCTCCGGTTTAGTTGATTCGCGCCACAAACGCCCGATAAAGTCCTTGCCATAAAGGTCACACCACCAATCTTGGATAAAGCAATTTTCATATCTGAAAGCCTCATGGAGTAGGTTCAGATGATGTTCGCGCATGTTGCCTTCGAAATATTCGCCATCAGTAAACTGCCTTTCGGGGAAGCATTTGTAGGCTTGCCAGTCGGCACAACTCTCCCACCAACCATTGCCATTATGCGGATAGTCGGCATAGCCATAGTTGTAACCATGGTTCGAGCCCAGGTCGCATCCAACAAGGTATTGGAACGTGTGGCCAATTTCATGAGCCACGGTGTGGCCACCTCTCGCACTGATGGCCCACGGTGTGACATTAAGTTCGCCACTCATGAAGTCCTCGCCCGACCCATTGGCCATCCATTCGCCCGAGTAGTGCACGAACATGATGATTTTATATTTGTCGGTCTTCGATTTTCCAGGTACGAGAAAGCCCAGTTCGTCCACATATTTGTCCCAAATGTGTTCCGCACTAGCAAGTAGGGCGTCGGGATCAAAGCTGTGGTTGGACGCCGTCTTCGGATTGTTGCCAAATCCTTTCTCCCAAAACACGACAAAGTGCTCGCTCTCTTTCGACCGGCGGAAACTGTATTGCCCGTCGTCCGTGGAAAAATCGATGTTCTTCACCGAAGACACTTGGTAGACAATGCGCCCAGGGTTGCGGAACATATAGCTGAAGCCAAGTCCGTCAGTACGACTAGGCACATTGAAGTCGAAATATCCCTTTTTCCCAAATCGGGATGAGAAAAAACGATAAACAGGTATCGAATCGGTACGGTTATTGGCCCTGAACTCCAGCGAGTCTGCCGTACTAATGTCAATGGCGTCATTAGCTTTGAACCTGTTGTCATAGCGCACCCATAGCGTGTCCTGGGCGTGCGAAGAGGACCATGTTGAAATAATCGTCAACAAAAATAGCAGGAACTTTTTCATGTCTCTGTCCTCCGGCTATTTAATGATGGTTTTACGGCCATCAACAATATACACACCCTTGGGTAATCGGCCGGACTTATCGGCAATTTTCTGTCCTGCGAGGCTATACACCCCTCGCCGATATGCGTTCATGTTGGAGACGTCCCCCACTTGGGTAATACCCGTAGCCACACCCGTAGAAAATCGGATTTCGCCAATCTCGTCAATGGGATAGCATTCCCCCCCAATGATGAGTGTGCCATTTTTTTTATTCAGTTTTGGACCTTCGAATCCACTATCATTCCCTAACTCGATTTTGGCTATCTGCCTTCCTTGGGAATTGGTAACAGTCATAAAGGGTACTTGTGTTTGAGCCTGGAGGGCCCCCGGTATCCCCAATAGCGACAAAACGGCCATCGAACGTAATAGAACTTTCTTTTTCTGCATTTTTGATTTGTTGGTATCTTGTTTTATTGTTGCAAAGATACAATATTTAAATTGAAACACAAAAAGTTCGCCAAATGTTATTCCGACAATCTCTTTTTCCCTTTCTTGATTTTCTTTTGCCTCGGGGGGACGATATAGGGAACTCCCCATATATCAATCCCATGTTTCCATTGCTTTTCCCAAAAGAGAAAGGTGGAAAAATTATCATAAAAGGGTAGAATCATTGTTTCGTCCAAGAATTCCATCGTTTTTTTAAAGCTTTTTGTCCACCCGGACTCTATCTTTGCCATAACCAACAAGCGAATAGTTGTATACTGACTATCTAAACCTAAACACTTTATTGAATAATGCGAAAGTCTTTACTATTAATGATGAGCGTGGCCTTTGCCATCGGCGCAAAAGCACAAATGACGCTGAAACACTATTCAGCCCCATCCTATGCCGATTACTATCTCGACGACGCATCTTGGGACCGTCATTCTTATTGGAATCTGGCCAACGTCCACGACCCCACGGTGATGAAAGCAGCAGATGGCTATTATTATATGTACCAAACCGATGCCAGTTATGGCAATGCCCATGAATCATCCGGAGGACACTTCATGTGCCGTCGAAGCAAGAATCTTGTTGACTGGCAGGTTCTGGGTCCCGTAATGCAGGACTTACCTTCTTGGGTAAAGACAAAGCTCAACTCCATCCGTAAGAATATGGGGTTGGGGAATAGCTCCGCCAACTTTTCCAACGAATGGAACTTCGGTTTTTGGGCTCCATGCGTACGCAAGGTGAACAACAACCTCTACCGGATGTATTACGCCATCACCATACCGGGACGCATCAACGGGTCTAACTCTTGGGGCGAACGAGCCTTCATCGGACTCATGGAAACAAACAATCCCGCCAACGTGGACTCTTGGGTGGACAAAGGGTATGTGGTGACCAATTATTCCGACCGACAACTCAACTTCAATACCACCTCGTACGCCCAATGCTACTTCAAATATAACGCCATCGATCCCTCGTATGTCATCACTCCCAACGGACAACACTGGCTCATTTACGGATCATGGCATAGTGGGTTCGCAGCCGTACAACTCAACCCTTCAACGGGAAAGACCATCAAGTCACAAGGAAATCCGTGGGGGACGGGCAATGAAGCGGCCTACGGGAAAAAGATATTCTCGCGATACACCAACGACCGCTGGCAAGCCAGCGAGGCTCCAGAGGTGATCTATCATAATGGATACTACTACATGTTCGTGGCCTTTGACGAACTTTCCGTGGCCTACAATACCCGCGTAGTGAGATCAAAAAACGTCGACGGTCCTTATTACGACATCACTGGACGCGATTTCACCAACGGCACATCATCAGGTGACATTTATCCCATCGTAACACATCCTTATCAGTTCAGTGGTGACCATGGCTGGCAAGGCATCAGCCACTGCGCCGTGTTCGACGACGGCAAGGGGAATTGGTTCTACAGTTCACAACAGCGTTTCCCCGCCAACTATAACGGAAACGCCTATAGTAACGCGGTCATGCTCGGTGCCGTGAGGCGCATCGTATGGACGGACAGCGGATGGCCCTTGGTGTTGCCCGAACGATATGGCAACGTACCTCAAGACAAGGTGACAGAAAGCGAACTCAAGGGGACATGGCAGATTATCGCCTTGGGCTATAAGACAAGCGGGACGCATATGGACGCATCCACACACATCACACTACGTTCTAACCATATCGCCTATGGCGGAGGGGCGCTCAACGGAAAGACGTGGAACTACAATGCCTCTACCCAAGTGCTCACTATTGGCGACGTCAAGCTCTATGTCTCGCGTGAAGTGGATTGGGAGGCTTCTCCACGTGCCGCAACAGTCGTGTTCGCCGGACTAAGCGGAGACGGCAAGACCACCTATTGGGGCAAACGTCCCGGCGCGGCCAGCAACAACTTCACACGTGTGGGAAGTAGCGATTGCTCTGCAGCGTGGTGGACTGCCTTTTCGCCCTATTATTCCATCCCGTCGAATGCCACACAGCATATAGGATTCATCAATCATTCCTCGCGCGAGAACAACTGGAACAACTGGGTCCTTGTGCTTGCCAGTGATGCCGACCGGGGCACAACGGGCTATAAAGAATACTTCGTACTCCGTTCAGACTGGTATGGATGGGGCGACAGCAATTACAATGCATCTAACATCTCTGCCGACTATTCTACTACCAATGCCACATCCCTCACCGAATGGCGACAACACATGGACGGCGCCTACGTCGACATGACGGTGAAACGTGAGGGAAGCAAGGTGTATGTTACGGCCAAAATGACAGCGCGCGACGGCACGGTGATGACGGAAACCTACCAGCAGGAGTGCGGAGATGGCAACCAAAATGTGAGGGCCTTCCTCGTTTGCGATGGCTCTTCATATGAAATTGACCCCGACGACACCAAGCTGACCAAGGCTCAAAACTCCTCATCGGGAACCATATCGACAACAACCGCCGAAGGAACGGTAAAATGGGTGTTCGACCAGGGAACTGCCGACCAGCAAGCCACACTGGGTGCCGACCTCAAGGGATGGCTCACTACCAGCATCACCAAAGGTGCGGGACTAACCTTTGGGGGAGTGAAGGAATTGAATGACCTTGACGAGACGCGCATCGGAGTGACCGTAAACAACGAAGCCAACCCGACCAACGACAACAAGCTATCGTTCATCGTCACGCCCGCGTCGGGATGCGAGTTCAATGTCACCCGTATCTCCTTCACCGCAACACGTATCGGCACCGACGGAGGAAAGATTGACGTGAGCTGGGCCGGCCAGAAAATTGCCTCGGCGCTGCGTCCCGCACGCAACAAGGCCAACCCTGAATACACGACTTACTCTTTTGATGTCACGACACCCAATCCTGGAAAGGGGCACAAGCTCACCTTCAATTTCTATAATCTTGGAATAACCAAACAATTTGGTTTGGCCAATATCATTTTGGAGGGTACGCTCACCCAAACAGGACAATCGGCCAAGATGGCCATCACCAACGGCATTGGCGAACTCTCTGTGGTCAACACTCATGATGACAACTGGTATACTCTCTCTGGTGTAAAGGTGTCACATCCGACCAAAAAGGGAATTTATATTCATAAAGGCAGAAAGATTCTCGTGAAATAAAAGAAACATCAAGATGGTGCACTCTCCACCTCAGGACATGGAGAGTGCACTGTCCACAAGGTTTATCTGACATCCCATCAAATTTATAGCATCTACCTAATAGGAAGCCGCCGCCCCATGAAAACGAATAAAAAATATTCGCCACGCGGTCTCCAATGGGTATGATGAAAGAGTAAGGTAAGGTGGGGTGAGAAAATCACATATCGATATTGCCTTCAAGAAGTGATTCAGACGAGACTCGAACTCGTAACCGACTGC
>CAYQUN010000021.1:32197-47968 GCA_964420715.1 uncultured Prevotella sp.
GCTTAGAAGGCAGTTGCTCTATCCAATTGAGCTACTGAACCAGTGAAAACTTCTTCTTTTTCCGATGCGGGTTTGCCCGTAGGCTTTTAGCTAAAACGGCTTTTGCGCCACCCCGCCTGAGCCATTGAACCCGAATCGAGTGCAAAAGTAAGCGTTTTTATCGAAACTGCCAAATTATTCGCCAACTTATTTGAAAAGAGCCTGATTTGGGAACCTAAAGATTCGGTGCAGACTATTCGGAAAGGAGGAAATCCTTCAGCTCGCCCAACCTTTCCTCCATAACTTTTCGACCTTCATCATAAACTTGCTGCATGAGGGCCGTATCATGGGTGATATGTCCGATGGGGAGCTTTGTCTTTGGGCGGATAACAAAAGTGTTCCCCTCTTTTTCTCTTTGCATGACATAAGCTGTCTCGGCATTATACCTCTCATGCCTTGTCGCCAGTGCGTGGACAAACGACGGATAGCGGCGCAGCCGCAAACGGACAAGGGGAACCAGCGGATTGGGCTTTTTGACATAGCCAAGCGGCTGGGTCAACACAACCACGTTGCGGTCGTATCCCTTGTCCTCAAAGAACTTTAGCGGAATAGAATCTGAAATGCCACCATCGAGCATTTTCTTGCCTTCGACTTCCACCAATCTAGAAACAAGGGGCATGGATGCCGAGGCCCTAATCCATTCGTAGCAATCGTAACCATGCTGCATAAGCAGCTTGTAAATTGGGGCTCCCGTCTCCACGTCGGTGCAAACGACATAAAACTCCATCGGATTGGCATCATAGGCCTCGACATCGAATATGTCTAAATGTTCGGGGATATAATGATAGTCGAACTCTCCACCAAAGATGTCTCCGGTCGTCACCAGCGAGCGTAGCCCGCAAAAGCGCCAGTCGTGAGCGAATCTCTTGTTATAGCGTATTGCCCTACCGGGTTGACGACTTTTATAGTTGCAGCCGAAAGCGGCACCAGCCGATACGCCTACAAGCCCGTCAAACGTTATCCCGTGCTCCATCATCACATCGATTACTCCAGCCGAAAACAGACCGCGCTGGGCGCCTCCTTCTAGAACCAGTCCTTTTTTCATTCGTTATTATACAGAGTCTTTTTTGTTTTTTGCAAAATTACAACTTTTTTTTCTTTTTTCGAAGAATCATACACAATTTATACTATCACATCCACCTTAGCCGTCATTTTTAGGTTTAAAGCATTGGGCGTATCGAAATATTTCCCTAATTTTGCCATGATTTCCCGCTCTTTTGATAAAGAACGGGCTTACTCCTAAAGAAAGATCATTTTCAAGCAAAGATGAAAGAAATAAACTACAAGAATTTGAAATTCAATCCATTTTCCCTCATTGGTGACGAATGGATGTTGGTAACGGCTGGCAACATGCAAGACGGTTGCAACACGATGACGGCCTCTTGGGGCGGGCTCGGATGCCTTTGGGGACACAACGACCCCGTGGCCACCATATACATACGACCTTCACGCTATACCAAAGAACTTATAGACCGCGAGAACGGGTTCACACTCAACGTCATGGACAAGTCGTTCAAGAAGCAAATGGCCTATCTGGGCAACGTGTCAGGACGCGACGAGGACAAGATCGGGAAAACAGGGCTGACCCCCGTCTACGAAGAGGGGGCGCCCTACTTTGCCGAAGCCAAACTTGTGCTTATTTGCCGCAAGATGTATGCCCAGCCCTTTGACGAGCATGGATTCTTCTACAAGGAGACCATCGAGCAGAACTATCCACTCCGGGATTTCCATACCATGTATATCGGCAGAATCGAGAAAGTCCTCGTGCGCGACGACGAGTATCTGGAATAGCCAACGCCACCCGCCATACCCCAGCCCGGCGCCGCACGCGGAAACCGGACTTAGTCCTCCATCAGCTTGCGGTATCGGGTCTTCTTTATTTCCGTATTTCCCAGCCGGCGGGCCTTGTCAATCTCGTAATCGGAGTAATCACCCTCATAAAAGACCACCTCGCCATTGCCTTCGAATGCGAGGATATGGGTACAAATACGGTCGAGGAACCAACGGTCGTGACTGATGACGACCGCGCACCCCGCAAAGTTCTCCAATCCCTCTTCAAGGGCACGAAGCGTGTTCACATCGATATCGTTGGTTGGCTCGTCGAGAAGGAGCACGTTTCCCTCCAGCTTCAACGCCATAGCCAGCTGCAAGCGGTTACGTTCACCTCCTGAGAGCACACCGCAAAGCTTGTTCTGGTCGGTTCCGGCAAAATTGAAACGTGACAGATATGCACGGCTGTTGACGTCTCTACCTCCCAGGCGTATAGTCTCGTTGCCCTGAGCCACAACGTCGTACACGGTCTTGTTGGGATCGATGTCCTTGTGCTGCTGGTCAACATAGGCCAACTTTACGGTCTCGCCCACCTCGAAGGAGCCCGAATCGGGTTTCTCAAGCCCCATGATGAGTCGGAAAAGCGTGGTCTTTCCCGCTCCGTTCGGCCCGATCACTCCAATAATGCCATTAGGAGGAAGCGTGAAATTGAGGTCGCCAAACAGCACCTTGTCTCCAAAAGCCTTAGCCACGTGGTGGGCCTCGATGACCTTGTTGCCGAGACGCGGGCCGTTGGGGATGAAGATTTCAAGTTTCTCCTCACGCTCCTTCTGCTCTTCTCCAAGCATCTTCTCATAGGAGTTCAAGCGTGCCTTTCCCTTCGACTGGCGGGCTTTGGGCGACATGCGAACCCATTCGAGCTCCCGCTCCAGCGTCTTGCGGCGTTTCGATGCGGCTTTCTCTTCCTGGCTCATGCGTCGCGACTTCTGCTCCAGCCACGAGGAGTAGTTGCCCTTCCAAGGGATACCCTCACCCCGGTCGAGTTCCAGAATCCACTCGCTCACGTCGTCAAGGAAATAACGGTCGTGTGTCACGGCAATAACGGTGCCCTCGTATTGTTGCAGATGCTGTTCCAACCAGTCAATGCTTTCAGCATCGAGATGGTTGGTAGGCTCATCAAGCAGGAGCACGTCGGGCTTGGTGAGGAGCAGACGGCACAACGCCACACGGCGTCGTTCGCCCCCCGAAAGGTTGGACACGGGCCAGTCGCCGGGCGGACAGCGCAACGCATCCATGGCACGCTCAAGCTTTGCATCAATGTTCCACGCGTCGGTGGAGTCTATCTTGTCTTGCAACTCGGCCTGCCGGGCCATGAGCTTGTCCATCTTGTCGGCATCGGAATAGTATTCCTCCTCGCCGAATTTCCGGTTGATGTCGTCATATTCCCGAAGAATGTCGTAGATGCCCTTTACGCCTTCTTGAATGTTTTCTTTAACTGTCTTTGTATTGTCAAGGGGCGGGTCCTGCGGCAGATAGCCGACGGTGTACCCCGGACTCCAGACGACTTCGCCCTGGGTCGGCTCCTCCAGCCCGGCGATAATTTTCATCAATGTGGACTTACCTGCGCCATTGAGTCCTATGATGCCGATTTTAGCGCCATAGAAAAATGAAAGATAGATGTTCTTAAGAACTTGCTTTTGATTTTGTGGGATAATCTTGGATACGCCCACCATGGAGAAGATAATCTTCTTGTCGTCAACTGTTGCCATTACGCGGTATATAGGTTTGCGCTACAAAGATAACACAAATCGCCCGATTGGACAATGTTTTCCTCCAAAATCGCGCGAAAATGATAAATACAATTGAAAAAGGCCGCCATTTGCCGCCCACAAGATATGGCTTTCATCTGCCCGGACCGGCATCCCCCGCGTTATGACGGCCCTTTCATCCCTAAGCAAGTTTAATTTATTTTAAAAGGTGGAGAATAGAGGATCTCGTTTTGAAAAATTATGCTTAACTTTGCGGCTGACGTACATACTTAGAATTTAGAATCATGAAAAAGGTTTTGGTGACAGGTGCGAACAAGGGCATTGGCTATGAGGTGGCACGCCATTTGGGCAAAGCCGGATGGCAAGTAATCGTGGGTGCACGCGACGAGGGACGCGCGCTAAAAGCCATAGAGACTTTAAAGGCCGATGGCGCGGACATCGTGGGCTGGCAATACGTCAACCTCTCGGATAACTCTGAAATTAAAAGATCGGCAAGGGAAATCGGCGAAAGGCATCCCGACTTGTCCCTGCTGATAAACAACGCCGTTTGCCCGGGAGACATGTCGGTGGCAAGCTATGAGCAAACCTTGGAGGACGTGACCGAATCCATCCAAGTAAACTATATCGGAACTTTCCATCTCACCCAGCTGCTCCTTCCCTTGTTGGAGAAGAATCATGGAAGAATCGTAAACATCACCGTGCCGACCGAGGTGAGTCCCTACTGGCATCCCATGGCCTATGTGGCAAGCAAAGCTGCACAAAACACCATGACGAGCATCATGGCCTGGGAGTTCGACTATTACAAGAAACCATTGGAGATCTTCGACATCCACCCCGGCGCCACCTCTACCGATTTAAACAATCACTACAGCGGCCCCGGATCACACCAGCCGGACGTCATCGGAGAGAAAGTGGAACAAATTGTCGACGATGGGAAAAAGCACAATGGAGAGTTCATTGAACTGTATCCCATTGTGGACGAGGGGAACTATTGATTCTCCGAGTATTTGCCGGATTCGTCCAAGAACTTACATATTGGACAAGCCACCACGCAACGAAGGTCCGCCCCAGGGCTATTCTTCGTTGCGAGGGGGCTTGATGTGCTCAAAAAAAACAAGGTAAAAAGGATTAAAACACAAAGATTTTCCCCCCAGGAAAGTAAAAAACGGAAATCGTTCGCATAGGAAGAACGGGTGGACATTACCTTTGCACCCCGAACACATCAAAAGAACTATGCCGAATAGTAAGAACTACAACACCCGCCTACGAATACTCGACCAATATCTCAGTAGTGGTCATGCATATTCCGGAAAAGAACTTATCGCCTTTATCAACCGTGAGTTTGAGCTCCGTGGCGAACCTGCCATATCGTCACGGACCACATTGATGGAAGACTTGCTAAATATAGAAAACGAATACCATGTCAACATCCGCCGCGAACGCCATGGCCGACAAATAACATACCAATACGCACAACCGGGATTCTCTATTTTCTCCGCCGAGCTTTCGCAAGACGACTTCAATCATCTGGAGCAGGCCCTGGACATACTCGACCATTTCGAAGGATTGCCCCAGTTCGACTGGATGACGCAACTTAGCGCAGACTTACACCTTCATATGGCAAGCGACAAGCAAGTCAGGTCTGTCGTCGGTTTTGAATCTTCGAGATACCATAGGGGGATGAAGAACTTCACACCCATCTTTGACTCGATCCGCAAAAAGACGACCTTGGAAATACGATACCAAAGTTTCAAGATGGATGAGCCGCAAAACATCATCGTGCACCCATACTACTTGAAACAATACAACACGCGCTGGTTCCTGTTCTGCCGCACGGGCGATTACGACCATATCAGCAACTATCCTCTCGACCGCATACTCAACATCAAACTCGCACACGTGCCTTTCCGCGACACCGATACCGACTTTGGTGAATATTTCGAGGATGTCATTGGCGTGACGAAGAAAGAGGGACAACAGCCGGAAAAAATCCTGCTAAGATTTCCCAAGGAAGAATTTCCTTATGTCGAAACCAAACCTTGGCACGGCAGCCAGCGGAAGATTGGAGAAGACGACGTATCGGTAATCATAGAATTGGACGTCGTCGTTAATTTCGAACTGGAGCAACTCATTCTCTCGTGGGGCAATTACGTCGAAGTCTTGCAACCTGCCTCCTTGCGTGAGCGGGTAAGCCAACGCCTGTCCCTTGCTTGCGAACGTTACCATCCGACTTTATAAAAAGGTGTGCCTTCATGCCGTCGGCGTCTTGGCAATCGCGCGGACGTCGGAATCCCCCCGCCGGGCACGGGCCCGGCAATGGGAAACCGCAAAATTGTTCTCATAATCCGTGATTTGTATAAATGGAATAAGGCGTGAAAAACGTAACTTTGCAGCGGAAACCCAACCCAGCGCCATTTCTCTGACGCGCCCCGCGCGTGGGCCCGCCGGCGTCGGGGGAACGGCCGGAACAAAGGAAACATATATATGACGAACAAAATTCTAACCCTGCTTGCAGCCCTGATCCTCGTGGCGGGATGCAATGCGAAAACAAAGGACAAGAACATGCAAGAAAACGAATCAAGCGGGAAGAAGGTGCTTGTGGCCTACTTCTCCTACTCGGGAACGACCCGGGGCTATGCCGGGAAAATCGCCAAGCTGGCCCACGCCGACCTGTTTGAGATTCAAGCCGCCCAACCCTACACGGCGCAGGACGTCGACTGGACCGATGACAGCTCACGGGTGAACAAGGAAATGAAAACGAATCCGGACAGCCGCCCGGCCATTGCCAAGAAGGTGGACAACCTCGCACAATACGACGTCGTGTTCCTCGGATTCCCCATCTGGTGGTATATCGAGCCCAACATCATCAACACGTTTTTGGAGACCCAGGACTTCAAGGGGAAGACCATCGTGCCCTTCTTCACCTCACATAGCAGCGGACCGGGAAAGACCGACGAGCACCTGCACGCCTCCATCAGCTACGACGTGAGCTGGAAGCCGGCCACGCGCCTGAACGGGATGAGCGACAAGGCCCTTGCCGAGTGGGTGGCCGGGAGCCTGAGATAGGAAGCCCCGTGCCCGCGGCGGAGGGGCGCCACAAGGCCCGCATACGAAAAAAAGCGATGACCTTCACAGGCAACCGCTTCAATCTTCAATAGGTATTAGTTTCTTAAGGTAAAAAGATTGTTTTCAGGATAACACCCCAAAGGTACGTGTTTTTTCCGAGACTGCAAAAAATAATTTATATTTTTTGCTTTAAACATGTTGAAAAACATTATTTCGGAACACGCTTCCCCCTCAGGAGGTCGATGACGAGCTTGATTTCGTTAAAAGTCACCTCCGCCGGGCACAGGGCCTTGATGGGCTTCATTCCGTCGGCCGTCCCCGTCTTCTTGATCACCCGGAGTATTTCCTGATGGTGCTCGCGTGGCATGACGGCGTCAACGGGCAGTTGCCCGTCCAAGACGTAGTGGGCCAGGTGCCCCATGATGGTGTCCGGCTTCAAGTTGCGCTCTTGGGCTATCTGCCCGATGGTCATGCCCTGCCGGTAGAGGTCCATCGACACCTGCCGCGTGTCCGCCTTGGGTTGCGCCGGCTTCTTCTTGTCCTTGCGTGCGGCGGTGCGTGCCTTGGCCTTGGCGGGCCTTTCCGTCTCCGCCCCCATGGCCTTGAGCACGGCCTGCTGCTTGAATTCCAGATAGCTTTGTGGTGTGAACCCGTGCGCGGCGACGCTTTGCAGCAGGTAGAGCTTGGCGAGCCACACGTCGTGCAAGTCGTCGTAGGCATGGTCGAGGCGCTTCTTCACCGCCTTGTTGGCGACGTCCAGGTCGGCGGTGCGCTTGAGCAGCTCGCCGAGGATGTCCGACAATTGTCCGGCGAAATAGGTCGCGCTCCGCCCCACCCGCTCCAGGAAGGGCGCCTCGCGCAGCTGCCCGCCGTCCGTCTCCGCGATGACCCGCAGCCACTTGGCGGCCACGGGCAGCAGCCTGCCGTTGAGCTCGCCGAGGGCCGTGTGGTGCAACGCGGCCAGGGGCGTCTTGCCGAAGAGGAACTCCTGCATGACCCTGTCCAGCGCCGCCTCGGCCAGCGCGATGGGGCGCAGGTTGAACAAGTCGGCCACGAGCTGCCTGTAATACTCCTCCTTGAGCCGCGGCAGCCTCCTGATGCTGTCGCGGGTCGCAGGCTCCTGGCGGGCCGTGTATTCGGCCACGCGCGGGTCGTTGATGATGGCCTGGGGCGCTATGGGCGAGGCCAGCACGAGCCCGTCGAGCGCCTTGCACCGGCTCAACGCCACATACACCTGCCCCGAGGCAAAGGCCTGCCGCACGTCGACGATGGCCCGGTCGAAGGTGAGTCCCTGGCTCTTGTGCACGGTGATGGCCCATGCCAGCCTGAGGGGGTACTGGGTGAATGTCCCCACGACCTCCGACCTGATTTGTCCCGAAGCCTCGTCGAGCCTGTACTTGGTGTTCTCCCACGTCTCCCTCGCCACGTCGATGGCGGTGTCGTCGCCGGGGCATCTCACCAGGATCTTGTGCGGGCCGACGCTGGCCACCTGCCCGATGCGCCCGTTATAGAAGCGGCCTCCGGCGTCGTTCTTGAGAAACATCACCTGCGCGCCCGCCTTCAGCACGAGGCTCCTGTCCGTCGGGAAGTCGCCTTCGGGGAAGTCGCCCTCCACCTCCGCGTCGAAGGTGGCGGCCGGTCCGGGCAGGAGCAGCATCTCCCGCGCGTTATAGTTGTCGGCCAAGCGGTTGTGCGTGGTGAGCCTGATGTATCCCTCGCCGGGCCTGGGGCGGAAGTCGGGACGGCAGCGCGAGTTGAGCGTTTGCAAGTCTTGCCGCGTGGCCTGCCCGTTGCGTATGTCGTTCAGGATGTCGAGGAAGGCGTCGTCGTGCTGGCGGTAGACGTGGTTCAGCTCGATGGTGACATAGTCGATGCCGGCCAGGGCCTTCGACCCGAAGAAGTAGGGCGTGGAGTAATATTGGGCCAGGAGCTCCTCCTCGCCGGGCCTGGCCACGGGCGTCAGCTGGTGCAGGTCGCCAATCATCAGCAGCTGCACCCCGCCAAACGGCTTGTCGTGCTCGCGGAAGCGGCGCATCACCGAGTCGACCGCGTCGAGCACGTCGCTCCTCACCATCGATATCTCGTCGATGACGAGCACGTCGAGCGTGCGGATCATCTTCCGCTTCTCCTTGCTGTAACTAAACTTTTGGCCGAGGCGCGTGTTGGGGAGATAGGGCGACAACGAGAGCTGGAAGAAGGAATGAATCGTCACGCCGCCCGCGTTGATGGCGGCCACCCCCGTGGGTGCCACGACCACGAGGCGCTTGTGGCTCTTCTCCCTGAGGGTCTTCAGGAAAGTGGTCTTTCCCGTTCCCGCCTTTCCCGTGAGGAAGACGCTCTTTCCCGTATGCTCCACGAACTCCCATGCCAGCCGCAGCTCTTCGTTCTTCTCCATCTGTCTCTCCATAAAAACGTATACCTCCGGGCAAAGTTACGACAATCCTGCCACAAATCAAAATCGCCGCCGGCTTTTGTGGCGGAAAGCCGTCGTCCGCCCTCATTTTTCCCCGCAAAGCCTTGCCGTTTTGGGAATAAACCGCTAATTTTGCAACGGCCAAGAAAATTACAGCATGATGGAAGACAGACCCCGTGAGCGACTTTGGAACAAGGAATATGTCAAGGTGATGGCGAACAACTTCGGCATGTACTTCGCCTTCTACCTGCTCACGCCGCTCCTCCCGCTGTATTTGCACGACGCCTTCGGCAGCACGAAGGACCTGACGGGGCTGGTCCTGTCGGGCTACACGCTCACCGCCCTCCTCTTCCGTCCCTTCAGCGGCTTCCTTGTCGACGCCTTCTCGCGCAAGCGCATGCTCGTGCTCTTCCTCCTCGCCTACTTCGTCTTCTTCGGCGGCTACCTGCTGGCCTCGTCGCTGCTGCTCTTCGCCATCGTGAGGACGCTCCACGGCATTCCCTTCGGCGCCTCCACCGTGGCGTGCAGCACGGTGGCCATCGACGTGCTGCCCGCCTCGCGCCGCAACGAGGGCATCGGCTACTACGGGCTGAGCAACAACATCGCCACGGCCGTGGCCCCCATGGTGGGCATCTACATCTACCACACCACGCACGACTTCGCCATCCTCTTCTGGATGGCCTTCGCCGCCTCGGGGCTGGGCATGCTCGTGGCGAGCACCGTGAACATCAAGAGCCGCCAGCCCAGGCGCTCGGGACGCCTGCTCTCGCCCGACCGCTTCTTCCTCACCCGCGGGTGGGCCATAGCCGCCAACCTCGTCTTCTTCGGCTTCTGCTACGGGGTGCTGAGCAACTACCTGGCCATCTACGGGCGCGAGCAGCTGGGCATGACGGGCGGCACGGGCACGTTCTTCCTCCTCCTCTCGGCGGGGCTCGTCCTCTCACGGCTGCAGGGGAGCCGGTCGCTGCGCCAGGGCAGGCTCACGCGCAACGCCTTCGAGGGCATCGTGGTCTCGTCGGCGGGCTACATCCTCTTCGCGGCCTGCCCCCACCCGGCGGGCTACTATCTCTCGGCCCTCCTCATCGGGCTCGGCAACGGGCACATGTATCCCGCCCATCAGAACATGATGATCAATGTGGCGCACAGCGACGAGCGGGGCACGGCCAACTCGTCGGTGCTCACGGCGTGGGACGTGGGACAGGGCGCGGGCATCCTTGCGGGGGGCGTCGTAGCCGAGCAATGGGGCTACGGGGCGGCCTTCGCCATGGTGGCGGGCGTGCAGGTGGCGGGACTGGTGTTCTTCGTGCTGCTGACGCGGGGCTTCTTCCTCCGCCGGAGGCTGCGCTGACCACGCCCGCACGGGCGGGGGGAGCGCGTCAGACGGCCTTGCCCAGCACGTGGCCCAGCATGGCGGCCAGTCCGCCGAAAGCCAGGCTGCCCGCCACGTAGAGTGCGAGAAAGAGGTAATTGCCATCCTTCACGAACGACCAATTCTCGTTCATGAAGGTGGAGAAGGTGGTGAACCCTCCGCAAAAGCCCGTGGTCAGCACGAGCCTGGTCTGGGCGTTGAGCAGCCCGCCGCCATAGTCGAGTGCCGAGAAGAAGCCTATCAGCAGGCAGCCCGCCACGTTCACCACAAACGTGCCCAGCGGCATGGCCGTCCACGCCGCCAGCCCCCTGGACACCAGGAAGCGCGCTCCCCCGCCGAGGAAGCTTCCCATACCCACGATCAAGAAGTCTTTCATCATGATTCTTTCCTCCTTTTTTTTAGAAAAGCCTGCGCGGGCGTCATGCCTCCGGCGCGCCCTCGCGGCCTTCGTCCGGGCCCGGCGCGCCGTCCATGATCTCGGAGAGCGGACGCATGACGAAGTCGCGCAGCGTCATCAGCGGATGGGGGATGCGCAGGTCGGGCTCGTCGACACGTAGGTCGTCGTAGAGCAGGATGTCGATGTCCACGACGCGGTCGGCATAGTGGCCGTCATGCGACTTCCCGGTCCGTCCCAGCCTGCGCTCGATGCGCTGCGTGGACACGAGCACCTGGCGCGGCGACAGGGCGGTGGACACGCGGACGCAGCAGTTGACGAAGTCGTTGTCAGAACGGAACCCCCACGGCCGCGTGGTGTAGAATGAGGAGACGCGCTCCACGGCCCCCACCTCGGCGGCGAGGGCGGCGATGGCCTTGCGGAGCGTGGACTCCCGGTCGCCCAGGTTGGCGCCCAGTCCCAGATAGAGCGTGTGCATCAATCGGGCAGGATGAGCAGGGCGTCGCCGAAGCAGCCGAACTTGTAGCCCGACTTGGCGGCGAGGCGGTAAGCCTCCATCACCAGGTCGTATCCGCCGAAGGCCGCGGTGGCCATGAGCATGGTCGAGAGGGGGTGGTAGAAGTTGGCCACCATGCAGTCGGCCAGGGTGTAGTCGTAGGGGGGGAAGATGAACTTGTTGGTCCATCCGTCATACTCCTTGAGCATGCCGTCGGTGCCGACGGCCGTCTCCGTAGCCTTGGCCACGCTTGTGCCGACGGCCACGATGTGCCTGCCCTCCGCCTTGGCGCGGTTGACGGTGTCGCAGGCCTCGCGGCGGACCACCATCTGCTCCGAGTCCATCTTGTGCTTGGTCAGGTCCTCCACCTCGATGGGGCTGAAGTTGCCCAGCCCGCAATGCAGGGTGATGGTGGCGGGGTGTATGCCGAAGATCTCCATGCGCTTGAGCATTTCCCGGCTGAAGTGCAGCCCCGTGGCGGGTGCGGTGACCGCGCCCTCGTGTGTGGCGAACACCGTCTGGAAGTCGTCCATGTCAGAGGGCGACACGGGGCGGTCCTTCACCGCCACGCTCTTCTTGTGCGCGGGGTCGCCGGGCGTGGGGTCGTCCACCTGCTCCACGTGCGTGTGGTCGATGATGTACCGGGGCAGCGGGGCCTCGCCCAGGGCGTAGAGGCTCTTCTTGAACTCGTCGTGCGGGCCGTCGTAGAGGAATCGCAGCGTGCGCCCGCGGCTCGTGGTGTTGTCGATGACCTCGGCCACCATGGTGTTGCTGTCGTCGAAGAAGAGCTTGTTGCCTATTCGGATCTTGCGCGCCGGCTCCACCAGCACGTCCCAGAGGCGCTGCTCCTCGTTGAGCTCCCTGAGGAGGAAGACCTCGATCTTGGCGTCGGTTTTCTCCTTGGTGCCGAAGAGGCGGGCGGGGAAGACCTTGGTGTCGTTGAGCACGAAGACGTCGCCCTCGCCGAAGTAGCCCAGCAGGTCGCGGAACTGGATGTACTGCCCCTCGACGGGGTCGCCGTTCTCGTCTTTCTTGTACATGTCGATGGTGCCCGACTTCTTGTGGAGCACCATCAGGCGGCACTCGTCGCGCCTGGTCACGGTGAAGGTCTGCTCGCTGCCGTCCGACCGCTTGAGCGTGTGCTGGGCGCGGTGGGGGTGCAGGGCCACCTGGCTATCGGGGAGTTCGAATCCGAATTGTGATAACTTCATATATTTTCTTTTTCCTTGATGTCTTTATGCTTTGATGTCTTCTTGGCTATCAGCCTCCGACGGCTGTCCCACCTGCCGCTCTATCCACTCGCCGAGGTGGTCGAAGCCCACGCAGTCGGCCACGCCGATGTCGCCCACGCGGGTGCGCCTGAGCGAGGTGAGGAAGGCTCCGCTCCCCACGGCGCGCCCCAAGTCGCGCGCCAGGGCCCTGATGTACGTGCCCTTCCCGCAAACCACGCGGAGGGCCAGGTGCTTCTTGTCCTCGTCGAAATCCAGGATCTCGATCTCGTCGACGTGCACCGTCTTGGCCTTGAGCACCACGTCCTCGCCCGCGCGGCGCAGCTCGTAGGCCCGGTCGCCGTTCACCTTCACCGCGCTGTACGTGGGCGGCACCTGGCTGATGTCGCCGACGAACCGCGGCAGGACCGACAGGATGAGCTCGCGCGTGACATGGCGCATGGGGAAGGTGTGGTTCACCGTGTGCTCGCGGTCGTAGCTGGCCGTGGTGGCCCCGAACTGGAGCGTGGCCACATACTCCTTGGTGTGGCTCTGCAACCGCTCTATCTGCTTGGTCATAGCCCCCGTGCACAACACGAGCACGCCCGTCGCCAGGGGGTCGAGCGTGCCGGCATGGCCAATCTTCACCTTGCGGCGGAGGCGGCGGCTGAGCAAGTAGCGCACATGGGCCAGGGCCCCGAAACTCGACATGCGGTAGGGCTTGTCGATGGCGAAAATCGCTCCTTTCACGAAATCCATCAGTCCACCATGGCTAGTGAGTGACCCGTGGCCAGCAGCAGCAGGATGACGGCCCCGACGATGATGCGATACCAGCCGAACAGGCGGAAGCCGTACTTCGTCAGGAAGCCCACGAACCACTTCATGGCCAGGATGGCCACCACGAAGGCCACCGCGCTGCCCAGCAGCAGCGTCGACACGTGGCCCGACATGCTGGAGAGCTCGCCCGAGACCACCATCTTGAGCACCTCGAGGCACGTGGCCGCCAGCATCGTGGGCACGGCCAGGAAGAAGGAGAACTCGGCCGCCTTCTTCCGCGTCAGGCCGTTGGCCATGCCGCCCACGATGGTGGCCATGCTCCTGCTCACGCCCGGAATCATGGCGATGCACTGGCACAGGCCGATGCGAAACGCGCGCCTCTCGGTCAGGGGCGTCTCGTCCTTGCCGTGGTTGAACCACTTGTCGCAGAAGAGCATGAAGACGCCGCCCACGACCAGCATCACGGCCACCACGGCCACGCTGCCCAGAAGCCGGTCGACCACCTTGTTGAGCACCCCGCCGATGACCACCGCCGGAAGGAAGGCCACGAACAGCTTCCAGTAGAAATCCCACTTGTGCAGGAAGCGGCGCGTCGGCGTGCTGCCCGCGGGGGCCGGAGTGTGGTCGAGGCGGAAAAAGCGCTTCCAGTAAAGCACCACCACCGAAAGGATGGCGCCAAACTGGATGATGACCGTGAAGGCCTTCACAAACGGAGTGCTGCTCATGCCAAGCAGGTTCTGGGTGATGATCATGTGGCCCGTCGACGACACGGGGAGGAACTCCGTCAGGCCCTCCACGATGGCGATGATGATCGTCTGAAATATGTCCATAGTCGCGTTTACTCGTTAGATTCTCCTGTCAGCGCCTCACTTGGCCTCCTGCGGCGCGCCGGCGCCCTTCTTGTCCCTCGGACGGCGGATCACGCCGTAAATCATCGACACATAGCCCAGCAGGCACACCAGCGGCGCCACCTTGATGCGGCGGACGCTGAAGATGGAGGGGTCGAAGTGGGTGTCGTCCGAGCCCGGACCGCTCATCAGCACGAAGCCGGCGATGACCACCAGCGAGCCGACTACCAACAGAATGAAGTTAACCTTGTCGAAAGCAAGTTTCTTTTTGTCCATATCTAAATCTAAAAAAAAAAATATTTTCTTGATTCTCTGACCTTTGGCGTTCCTTTCCTGAGACTTTTCACGCCATGCGCCGAACTATATCTTGTACAGCTCGCTGGCCTTCATCCGCAGGAACTTGTTCACCGAGATGCTGGCGCAAATGGCCGTGATGACAATGCCGAAGAAGCACACCGACACCCCCGTGACCACCATGTCGGCCCCCGTGACCACGGCCACGATGTTGGGCTCGTTCAGATAGAGCGTATACATGCACACGGCCAGCACCGCGTCGGCGACGATGGCGGCGACGAGCCCGATGAGCATCGCCCGGCGCACGAACGGGCCGCGGATGAAGTTCCACGACGCACCCACGAGCTTCATCGTGTGGATGGAGAAACGGCGCGCGTAGATGCCCAGCCGCACCGTGTTGTTGATGAGCGAGAACGAGATGAAGGTGAGCAGCCCCGCCAGCACCAGCAGCACGATGCCGATCTTGGCCAGGTTGTGGTTGACACTGTCTATCAGGTCGCGCTGGTAGTCTATGCGGATCACGCGGGGATACTTCCGCAGCTCCCTGCCAATCTTCGCAATGGAGTCGTTGTTGGCGTAGTCGGCCTTCAGATGCAGCTCGATGGAGGGCAGGTAGGGATTGGCGCCGGCAAACTCGGACGGGTCGACGCCCAACTCGCGCGTACCCTCGCGCAGCGCCTCCTCCTTGCTGATAAACTCCATCGAGTTCACATAGGGACGCGACTGCAACTCGCGCCCCATCTGCCGGGCCTCCGAATTGGTCATGTCCTGCTCCAGCATCAGGGTCACCACGATGTTCTCCTTCACATACGATGAAAGATTACGGCCCGTGAGCACGGCAAAGATGACCAGTCCCAAAAGGACGAGCACCATCGAGGTGCTGATACATAACGTGATTACCTGCAACCCATGCCGGACGCCGGTGTGTTTGCGCTTATTTCCCATTTTTGTTCTTATTCACATCTGCACACATGACGACAAATGTTTTGCAAAGATAAGAAAAAGAGGGCAACATTCCAACGGTTTAACGTCCGTTAACACGAAATGGCGCGTCCGCCTGCATTTGCACGTAGCCTGTAGGCATAAGTCAGCCCATGTTTTATCTTTCCTCAAATACGCTATGGCATTGTGGCAACATTGCGAAGCATTATCCTCCTGATTATTATTATCATAAATCAGCCCCATGAAGTAATAAAGCGTAATCCTTCTTTTGCTCCCCCACGAGGGAAAAACATTCGCCCGCAAATCGGACCCGCCGTTCTTACACCAGCACCGCCTTCTCCGCTCCCCACGAAGAAAAAACATTCGCCCGTGAATCAGACCCGCCG
>CAYQUN010000022.1:0-47407 GCA_964420715.1 uncultured Prevotella sp.
GTACTACTCTCTGTCTTTATGTAATCTATTCAAAGAACTCTTTCTCTTGTCGCTCCAAACATCATTTGTTCGAAAGCGAGTGCAAAGGTACGGCAATTTATCCAACCGTGCAAGAAAATGCAGAAAAAAGTTATTTGAAAAACGAAAATTTTCCATATACTTGACAACTAGCAAACTCCTCACCTTATTAAATACTATTACATGAAAGCGACAGGAATGGATACGGGTGACAATCCATGCCGGAGCGGGTGAAAGGGAGAGAATGCAAGATGGCGGTGAAAAGAGGCGCAAAGTTTCATCCTGACAAGTGAATCTGCCAAGACGATGACACGTTTGTAAAGAACTAAGAAAAAGCGAGGACTAATCGCAAGAAAGGCCGAGTGAGGCACTCGCAACGGCCTTCAGAGCGTGTAAGGAAGGCCAAGCGGGATGCCCGGAAGGGCACTTTCACCTTGCAACGAACCCTCCACGGGACGGAAGGGAGCCTACGGGGCACTTCAACAGAGGGGCACCGAAGCGAGCCCCGGCTAAGGGAACGGACGCGGGGCTCTGCCTGCCCCTCTGTGCGGAAAGACGAAAAAAAGCCCGAAATCCTTGCAATCAGCTTGCCTATTTTGTATCTTTGCAAGCAATGAGCAAGATTTCAGTACTCGTGGCCGCCTACAATGCGGCGCAATGGCTGCCCGAATGCCTCGACTCCCTGCTGGGACAGACATGGCACGACCTGGAGGCGGTGTGCATCGACGACGCCTCTACCGACGCCACTCCCCGCATCCTGGCCGACTACGCCGCACGCGACCCCCGGGTCAAGGTGCTCACGCTGAGCGAGAACCATGGCCAGGCCTACGCCCGACGGCAGGGACAAGGACTCTGCCAGGGCGACTTCATCACCACACTCGACGCCGACGACTGGCTGTCAACCGACGCGCTGGCACAGGCCATGGACGTGTTCGCCCAGCACACACGGACCGACTGCGTGCTCCTAGACGTGCGCGAGGTGTATCCTGACGGACACGAGAAGCCCTACCTCTGGCACTACGCCACACCACAGGCCACCCCGCGTGCCGACGGGAGCTTCGAGGTGATGAGCGGCCAGGAGGCCTTCGAAGCCAGCCTGGACTGGGGCATCCACGGACTCTATGTGGCCCGCGCGCGCCTGTATCGGGAACATCCCGTGGACACGGCGTGCCGATACTACAGCGACGACAACACCACACGGCTGCACTACTGGGCATCGCGCGAGGTGAGATGCTGCGCCGGAAGGTACTATTACCGCCAACTGCCCACCTCGACCACCCACCGCGTGGGCACCCACCGCATGGACTGGATGAGGGCCACGGCAAGCATGAAGCGGCAGATGGTGGAGATGAAGGTGGGCGACGAGGCGCTGGACCGAAACGAATGGGAACGCTGGAAGGTGGTGGTGGACTGCTACGGATTCTACGTGGCCCACCGGGACGTGCTGGACCGGGACGAACGCGCCTACTGCCGGAGCGAGATCCGCCAAGCCTGGGCCTCCATGGAACCCCGCCGGCTGAAAGGACGCCCCACCTGGAAACTGGGCTGGCACGTGCATCCCGGACACTGGCACCTGTTCCGGCTGGAGGAAGAAGCCTACTTCGCCCTGCGCAGGCTGCTGCGCCGATGACCCCCTTGCCGACCAGCGCGAGGAGAGGACAGAACCGACAAGACGGCACAAAAGAAGTACATTTTGCCTTATTTAAGAGAAAATACTTGTAAATATCGCCTATTGGCACTATCTTTGCAAAAAGATAGAAGAAGCCTGCGGCACATGCAGGCGCAATCCAAGTATCAACCTGAATAAAAAGAAACTATGACAGAAGAAGAATTGTACAAAGCCATCAGCCAGAGCCAGCAGTCGCTGGACCGAGGACGCACACTCAACGACGCCTTCCCCGTGCTGATGCGGAAAGTATACGTGTGGATGACGCTGGCCCTGGTCATCACGGCCGTAACGGCCTTCGGCGTAGCCACGAGCCCCGCGTTGCTCACCGCTTTCTATAGCAGTCGCGCACTGATGTGGGGCTGCATCATCGCCGAACTGGCACTGGTCTTCATCCTCTCGGCCAGGCTGCAGAAGCTCTCGCTCACCACGGCCACATTCATGTTCATCGGCTATTCGGCGCTCAACGGCGTCATGCTGTCGTCCATCTTCGTGCTGTTCTCGCCGACAGTCATCACCAAGACCTTCCTCATCACGGCAGGCACCTTCGGCGCCATGGCCTTCGTGGGCTATACCACCAAGAAGGACCTGAGCCGGCTTGGCGGAATACTCTTCATGGCCCTGATCGGACTCATCATCGCCTCGGTGGTGAACCTGTTTCTGAGGAGTTCGATGTTCGACCTGGTCGTGAGCTATATCGGCGTGGCCATCTTCGTGGGACTCACCGCATGGGACTCGCAACGCATCAAGCAGATGCTGGCCACACAATATGACACCAGCGAGACGGCGCAGAAGTTGGCACTGATGGGAGCGTTGACACTCTATCTCGACTTCATCAACCTCTTCCTTTATCTGCTGAGAATCTTCGGACGGAGCGACAATTAAGCCACGCCCCCTCAAAAAAAATACCAAGCCGGACAGCACAGAACATGCTGCCCGGCTTCTTTTTATCCGTACGCCAAACCGTTGGAAAGTGAGGGGCACGAGCGTCAAAGCCCTCCCCCCAGAAACGTCCAGTCGGCCCCGGCACCGATGCGCCTTACACCTTATCCAAGCCCCTGCAAGGGAACCACCCCGAGAGCATGGAGAGAAAGTCCCGAAACAATCGTCCCAACGCAGCCCGCCGACACGGATGTCCAAGCGCGTGCAAGGTCATGACCGCCAAGCAACCTACTTGACGACAATCTTCTCGCCCCGGTAGATGTAGACGCCTTTGGGCAGGGACGGAAGCGACATGGTACCGGAAAGCGTGGCCACGCGGCGGCCCGAAAGGTCGTAGACCACGGAGGGCGAAACCGTCCCAGGCTGCCTCACGGCCGTGATGACCGTGGCCGCGGAGGGTTCGGGATAGATGGCCGCATAAGCCGTCGCCGCCGATTGTGCGCCCTGGAAGATGCCGTCATAAATGTTCTGGTCGTTGATGGTCAGCGCAGACCGGTTGAAGATGGTGGACACGGGGCGCGTGAGGCCGTTCACATCCCATGCGAAGGGAATGCATCCGGCCCGCATGGCATAGTCGGTGGAGAAGTTGTACCAATACTGGATGCTCTCGTCGTGCTTGGCCTGATTGCCCTGGGCGGCCGTCAACGTGCGGTGGCTGGCGCCATACTCGCCCACGATGACAGGATACCCCTTGTCGACGAAGTTCCTCTTCAGGTTGTTGAAGTTGGTCTGGATGCCCTCCTGCTCCGACTGGGGCGCCACCCGGCTCGACGAAGCGCGGGGCGGAGTATGGCCATACCAATAATACCACATGGAGCCATAGCTCTGGTCAGAGGTCATGCCGCAGAACCTGTAAGGGTCGTAATGGTGAACCTCTACCATGAGCCTATGGTCGGCAGCATCGACCAGCCGCGAGACATCAAAGGTGTTGTTGGTGCGCACGATGTTCGTGCTCGGCCCCTGCACCACAAGCACGCGCTTGGCATTGTTTCCCCCCGTGGCCCTCACCGCATCGATGAACACCTGCTCATAGTCGATGAGCCGGTTGACAAAGGCCGACAGGTTTTCAGCATTGTCATTGCCATACTGATTGAATATCAGTTGTCCCGAAGCCTGCGGACTGGCGCCTCCCACGCCAGGCTCGTTGAGTCCGGCAAAGACGAGTCGCTCGTCATAGTCACGAAAGGCCGTAGCGATGTTGGTCCACAGCTTGCGCAACTGTTCCTTCTTGGCCGCCACGTCGGCGCCCGTGGTGAATCCGTCGTACTCAAGCCATCCGCCGTCCCAGTGGTCGTTGAGCACGACATACAGGTTGGCGTTGATGCAGTAGTCCACGATTTCCTTCACACGATTGAGCCACGCCTCGTCGATGGCCATGCTCTCACGGTCAGCGATATGCCCCATGACCCACGCCGTGGGGATGCGCACGCTCTTGAAGCCATTCTCCTTGACCAGGTTGATGATGTCCTGCGAAGTCTTGGCGCCTTGCCACAGCGTTTCGGTAGAGAGTCCGCCATTGTCAGTGAAGACATTGGCATTGCTTCCGGCTTCGAGCGTGTTGCCCAGATTCCATCCAGGCGCCATGTAGTGGGCCAGTTCGGAAGCCGTGAGGTCCATGGTGGACACACGCGGATTGTCCTGCGCCAAGGCCCCCATGGCCGCAGCCGATACCAGCAAGGTGATAAGAAGTTTTCTCATAATCATAACATCGATATAAATCCCGTAGAACAAGTTAGCAGGATGTAAAGTTACAAAAATCTATTTTGAATCCCAGCCCCTGCTTCCATCGGCAGGGCACGTCTGTGTCAAGGAAGCGAAAAGGGCAAAAGGGATACAGCCCCGTTTCCGGCGCCGCATCCCTCGGATGATTTTTCTGCTTGCGGAAATCAATTCTTGCAAGGCGTCGTAACACTGTTGACAGTGACCTTCACCTTGGCCGGATCGACGAGGTCCTTCCACAAATCGTAGAGTTCGATGGTCCACACCACGGCACCCTTGCACTCGGCATTGAAGGTGTAGAAGACGGTGTAGGTTCCATCACCGGTGACATGCGCCTGTCCGAAGGAGCTTCCGCCCCAATAGCTTGGATTCCAGTCCTGGTCGGCGAAGCTGAGTTCGGTGCGATAATTCTTCGTCGCGCCATCCTTCAGGTTGCCGTCGATGCCGCTGATGGTGAAGTTGACGGCCATGTTTCCCGTGAAGTCGAGGATGTTGTTGTAATATCCTTGAGCCGAGGCTCCGGAAGAGCCATACTCATTATAGATTTCGATGCGTCCGTCGGTTCCGTTTCCATCCTTGTTGCCGAAGCTGACGAGGTCCTGCCGGACAGGCTGCGTCACATCGGCGTCGAGCTTGATGCTGACGATTTCGGCCTTTACCTTGGATGCGTCGACGAGGTCGTTAGCAAGGTTGTTGATGTCGATGCAGAACACCACGGCCCCGTCAGCCTGGTTGCCTCCGGTCTCCATCCACACGGTGTAGGTGCCGTCGCCAGTGACGTTGGCATCATAGCGGGCGTCGTCGCCCTCGCCCGAAAGCGACGACCATCGCGAGGGATCCCACGAGGCATCGGCGAACTCGAGTCCGGCGATATTGCTCTTGGGTGCGCCGGCCTTGTAGTTATCGTTCAGTCCGGAAAGTTTGAACGTGACCACCATGTTTTGGTTGAACTTCACGCTGGAAGGATCGATGACGGAGTTGCCCTTCGTGCTGCCATACTCATTGTAGATTTCGATACGTATGCGCCCATTATTCTCAAGGTCGCCCACAGCGAGCGCGCCCGTACCATTGGGCTTGAGCTCGGCATAAGGCCTGACGGTGCGCACGGGGATTCCATAGTACCGGAGCGAGTTTCCGTTCTTCACCACGTTGTCGTCGAAGGTGAGGGTGTTGGCATAGCCCGAGTTGACCTTGCTCACGCTTCCCGTCCAGTAGAAGGCCTTTCCATCATCGATGAATTCAGCTCCGTTGCGGTAGCCGGTATAGGGCAAGAAGATGGAGTTGCCATTGGCGGCGGTGAATCTTATGCCCCGCACGCCGTTCACGGTTTCAATCTTCTTGCTGGTGTTGTTGATGAGTTCCTTCACCTGGTCCAGGGTAGGCATGGCGCTCAGCATGGGCGACGCCCCGTCGATGCTCACACCGTTGGTAATGTCGAACTCGGTGTCGCTGATGTCCTGCGAGGGATAGTCGGCCAGGTCGGTGGATAGCTGCTGCCCCGTGGCGTCGCCATATCCGAAGTAGGCACCCGTCTCCTCCTCGGCCTCGGCGCCAAGGTTGAACTTGGCCCACAACACGCTCAGGCCCATGTCGACATACTCCATATCCTGAGTCTTTGTGGTGAGTTCCTTCACTTCACCCATCACGTAGCCGTTGCCCACCTTGATGTAGGGAGCATAATAATAGGTGGTGCCGGGCAGCAGGCCCTTGATGGTGGCGGGCCAAGCCCCCGAGGCGTTGCCGGGCTGATAGTCGATGCCGTCGAGGAGCACCTGCTTGTCGGGCGTCCGCGCGATCTTGAATCCCGTCGTGGCGCCATCCGCGGCCACGGGTCCTGAGAATGTAGGAGCGAAGGTGGCCCGGGTATAGCTGATGTCAGTTGCGTCAGCGTTGTGGGCCACAGCCTGCGTGGTGACAAGGGTCTTCACCTCACCATACTTGTAGACGCGGTTCTGCAGGCACACGTACGTGGCATAGTGATAAGTGACCCCCGTCTGCAATCCCGAGAGCGTGGTGCTGATGGTGTCGTCGGCATAGGTACCCTCCACCATAGTTCCCCCCTGCGTGGGGTCGTCGGCCGTGCTGTAAACCACCCCCACCGTGTAGGAAGCAGCGTTGGCGCTCTTCAAGCTGGTGACGGTTCCGGTGGGAATCTGTGCCGTAGTGGCGGTGACCAGAGCGTCTCCCGTGGTCACGCTGGTGACGATGGGCGTCGTTGAGGCATAGTAATCATCATCGTCGGAGCAGGCTGCAACGAACAAGGCGCCCGAAAGCAGCAGGAGTCCTGATAGATATTTGATTTTCATTTTGTTTTCTTTTTAGGTTTTTACAGGTTTATCTTCTCGCACGCTTGGCCGCCCGCTTCTTGGCACTGGCGGCGACGAAGGGCTGTCCGTTGTCCATTTTCACGCTTACGGTGACTGCGATGGACGAGTTGAAGTTATACTTGGACGCGTCTCCGGCCGTAGCCCCCCAAGGGTTGAGGATGTAGCGTCGTGCCGTCGTGGGCGCGTCGCCGACTCCCCGGTCGATGGCCGCGTCGTCAAAGTTGACGCTCGCACCGTCGACCTTGATGTCCTTGATGGCGACATCGCAGTTGGGATGGTCTTGCAGTAGCTTCTCAATGTCGAGATACATGCCATACGCGCTTCCGCTGGACCCGTTGATGGTGAAGGTGTAGTCAGCGTCGGTTCCGTCGACGACGAACACGTCATCGCTCTGCTGGAAAGCCCATCCGGAGTCGAAGAAGTGCAGTCCGCCCTTATAGGTCTTCTGCACGCCGGCCCTCACCACCTCAAGCTTGTAGCCCATGTACTGGTAGAAGGCGCCCTGGTCGTCGTATTCGCGCGCACCCCACACGATGTTGGTCAGTCCGCCGGTGCGTGCGTCGCAGTTGGCCGCCTGGCTGAAGCCGAGGATGCGCACCTGTCCCGCGTTGTTGGTGAGCACGGCGCGTCCGTCCTTCGAGAGGGCGATGGTGGGCAGCGCCGGCGTGAAGGTGTATACGCCGTCGGCCGCCAGCTCGTATGTGCCGCTGACCGTGGCTCCATCGGCATTGGTGAAGGTGTAAGAGTTGTCACCGCTGTTGAGCTGGATAGTCATATCCTCGATATTGTCGATGGCATCGAAGCCGGTCACCTCCTTGGCCTTGCCCTCCTTGTCATACCAGTCGAAGCCGGTGAACTTGTAAGTCACGAGCTTGTCCGTCTTGGGCTCGACGAAGTCGCGCCATCCCTCTTCGAGCGTGGGGACGACCTCGCGCTCCGGCGCCTTGTAGTTGTCGGCATATTCCTTGGAGACGAAGTTGAACACCAGCCACCACTTGCCCTCGCCCGAAGTCTCGGGATTGCGGAGCATGGCCAGGCGCAGCTGGTTGTCGGTGAGGGTGACGATGCGTATGTTCTTCGACCAGTCGGTTTCGTCGCCCCGGTTGTTCCACGACGGCTCGTGCAGGATTTGCGCGTCGGTGAGGTTGATCTGATAGTTGTCCAGGTCGATCAGGAACGAGCCCTGCGTATCGGTCACGGCGCCGTCGTTCGACACGGTGTGCACCTGTACGTTGGCGCCATTCTTGAGGTCGAAGGTCCACGTCGACTTGAGGAACGGGCTCGTGGCCGAATTGGCCTCGCCACCGCCGCCGGGACCGGGCTCCCAGTTGGGAGTGAAGTTGTTCCATCCGAGTGCCAGCGAGGGGTCACCATAGGACACCTCGCCCGAGGCGAGTCCGTAGTTTCCATTATCGGGCACCCACGACTTCGACTGTCCGACGCCACCGGTGAGCATGGTGTAGAGGTCGTTGTTGACGAAATCGGCGCAGAACCGGTCCACGGTGAAGTGCGCCGTGTCGCCATAGACATAGCCGCCGCGCGTGTTGACGCCGAAGACGACGTCGTAAGTTCCCGGGAAGGGGATGTGCAGCTCCACCTCGGGCTGCTGCGTGCGTCCCTGCGGATGGATCCAGCTCACCTGGTAATGGTCGGCCATGAGGCTCTTCAGATACACGATGTTTGGATTAGCCTCATCGTGTGTGATGGAGAAGGCCGTGCCCTCCACCAAGTCGGCGGGCGTCACGTCCTTGTCGCCCAAGTCATATTCATCGGGCGAGCAGGCCGTCATGCCGAAGAGCAATAGCGCCGCCGAGGCCAGGGAATATATATAATTCTTGATTTTCATGGAATTCAAAATTAAAAGTTCATCGATTTAGGAATTGCGTTATTACCATCCTGCATTCTGCTTGAGCACATTGTTGGAGCGCTGTATCTGGGTGAGGGGAATCTGGCTGAATCCCCGCTTGTTGCGCACGTTGGCGGCGGTGATGGTCACGGTTTCCGGCGATCCGCCCGAGATGACGTTTCCACTGCTGGCGGCGATGGCATTGGCCGCCACGTCGATGCCCTGCCTCAGGAGGTCCCAGTAGCGGATGCCCTCGCCCACGAACTCGAGCTTCCGCTCGTTCATGATGTTGGCCTCGCTGACGGGCAGCTCGCGATAGTTTGTGGCGAGCGTTCCGTCGTCCTGCGTGAAGGCGCGCTTGCGCACCTGGTTGAAGTAGTCCTGCGCGTTGGCCGAGCCAAGTTCGGCGGCCATGAGGAGCACGTCGCTATAGCGCACGATGATGTAGTCCTGGGGCTGCGAAGTCTGGAAGTCGCCTCCCTGCACCTCCTGATAGTAGTGTGTGAAGTTGCCCTGGTCGTCGGTCTTCGAGAGCGGCGTGTACTTCTTCACGGCAAATCCGGTGTACTCGCGCTGGGTGGGCATCTCCTTCTGGTAGGCCTCGATGCCGTCGATTCCCTCTCGGGCGATGTTGATGATGGAAGCCTCCTGCCGCGTGTCCCCCGTGGCGAAAGAGTTCCACGTGGCCGAGGTGACTGTTCCGGCTCCCCATCCCTGTCCGTAGGGCACGGTGACCACCCCGCCCGTTCTGAGGCCGAGCATCAAGACGGTTCGGTTTCCGGCGCTGTTGCCGTTATAGTCGCCCGTGTAGTTGAACTTCATTGAGAGCACGGTCTCGGCATTTCCGGCACCGGCGTAGTCGCTGTTCTTCGTTCCGCCCTCCACGTCGCCGAGCCAGTAGCCCTTGTAGCTGGAGCAGTTGGCCGATGCCGGCCAGAGGTTCTTGTAGAGAGGCACGAGTCCGAACTCCCCGCTTCCGATGACGTCCTCCAGTCCGGCCAGAGCCTCGGCGGCGGTGAGCCCGCCAGGCATGGTGCCGCGCTGGTTGTTGTTGTAGACACCGTCATAGAAGAGGTAGACGCGTGCCAGCATGGCTTCGGCGCCATACTTGGTGACGTGCCCGTCGTTGGTCGCGGCCTGGCTCTTGGGATAGGCCCCGGCGGGGATGTGCGTGGCGGCATAGCGCAGGTCGCTGACGATGAGCGAGTAGACGCTGTCCGGGTCGGCCTGCGGCGCGTTCACGTCGACGGGCTCGGTCATCAAGGGCACATTCTCGAACATACGCACGAGGTCGAAATAGCACAGGGCGCGTATGGCCCGGCACTCGCCCATGATGCGTCCGTGCTCCTCCTCGGTCCACGAATACTGTCCCTCCAGATGGATGAGCTCGTTGCAATTGTAGATGGCGGCATAATAATAAGTCCAAAGGTCGTCGTAGAGATTGGTCTGCGACACGTCCTGCGACACGTCGAAGCGATCGATGACCTGCGTGTTGCGCTGGTCGTTCGCCCCCGTCCCTCCATAGCACTCGTCGCTCATATACTCCGAGGCGAGCTGGAAGGTGAAGGTGGGTCCCTTGGCCACCGTGCCCTGCCATCCGTCATAGCAGCCGTTGAGCAGGATTTGCGCCTGCGTGGCCGTTTGGTTATAGTTTCCGGTCGAGGCGTCGGTCTTCGACGACACTTCGAGGAAATCACTGCCGCAGGAAGCCATCGAGAGGGAGATCAACCCCGCAGCTGCGATATGTATGATGTTCTTGTTCATTGTGTTATTCGGTTTTCAGGATTAAATTACTAAACTTCCGTCGCTCAAGGGTCAGAACTTCAGGTTCACTCCCACGAGGAAGGTCCGCGGCCGCGGATAGTAGCCCAGGTCTACGCCGGACACCCATCCGTCCATGCCGTATCCCACCTCGGGATCCATGCCGTTGTAATGCGTGAAGGTGAAGGCGTTCTGCACCTGGAAGTAGAGGCGTGCCTGCGAGACATACTTGGTCTTGGCGAGCTTTGCGAAGTCGTATCCGAGCGTGATGTTCGAGATGCGGAGGAACTTTCCGTCATGCACGAAGAGGTCGGAGAACTGCCAGTTGACGTTAGTGTTCGTGACTCGCGGAATCCTGTTGCTCGTTCCCTCTCCAGTCCAGCGGTTGAGGATTTCGGTGGTATAGTTTGCCGTGGTGTTTCCCACGTTGCGATAGCTCTGCACGATTTTGTTTCCGGTCATGCCGTTGGCCTGTACGGAGAAGTCGAGCCCCTTCCAGTCGAATCCGAAGGAGAATCCGAAGGTGAAGTCGGGCATGCCGTCGCCGAGGTTCACCTTGTCGTTGTCGTCGATGTGCCCGTCATGGTTCACGTCGTAGTATTTCACGTCTCCGGGCTGCGGGTTCGATTGCAGCACGCCGTTTCCGTCGGCAATCCACTGGTCGATTTCGTCCTGGTTCTGGAAGATTCCGGCGGTCTTGTATCCCCAGAAATATCCGATGGGCTCGCCGTTGCTGGCGTGATAGAACTCGGTGGAGTTGTCGTAGAGCTGGTTGGTCTGTCCGTGCACGGTGCCGTCCTCATTGGGTATGTTGCCCACCTCGTTGTGGTTGTAGGCGCCATTCACGTTGACATAGTAGTTGAAATCCTTTCCGATGCGGTCGTTCCAGCCCAGTCCGAACTCCACGCCGACGTTTTTCACGTCGCCACCGTTCACATAGGGAGCGCCCGTTCCCGCCGTGGCGAGCACGGGAGGCTGCACCAGCCAGTCCTTGGTTTTCTTGTAATACCAGTCGAAGTTGACGTTCAGCTTTCCGAGCACGCGTGCGTCGAATCCGAAGTCGGTCTGCTCCGAGGTCTCCCACTTCAGGTCGCGATTGGCCAGCCTTGTGACTCTCGCTCCCTGTCCGTTGACGTCGCCGGCCGAGCCGAGGGTGGTTCCAAAGTTATAGAAGACGTTGCTGAACGAGAGCGGAGCGGTGTACATGTAGTTTCCGATGGCCTGGTTGCCCACCTGTCCCCAGCTGCCGCGCAGCTTGAAGTAGTCCACATACTGTGCGAGAGGCTTCCAGAACTTCTCGTTGCTCATCACCCATCCGGCGCTCACCGATGGGAACCATCCGTAGTGGTGTCCGTCGGCGAACTTGCTCGACCCGTCGCAGCGCAGCGTGGCGGTGGCCATATAGGTTTCCTTGTAGTTCCACGACACGCGTCCGAAGTAGGACATCATGCGCTCCTCGTCCCATGGGGCCCCGCTCACCGAGAGTCCGGTCTCGGTGGAAGTGGCCGTTCCGTTCGTCAGCCAGGCATATCCCCAGGAGTCGAATCCGGAGCGGAGGCTTCCGTTGGCGCCGTAAAGGCTGCTGCCCTCGGAGCGGTAGGCCTCGGTACCGGCCATGGCCGTGAAGGCGTGCTGGCCCAGGGTCCAGTCGTAAGTGAGGGTGTTGGTCCACGTGACGCCCCATCCGTCGCTCTTGCTCTGGCTCACCGTGGTCCGGGTGTCGTTATAGCTGTAGACGGAGAAGTGATACATCGGATTGAATCCGCGATAGTCGTTGGAGTCGTACTTCACGCCGAGCGTCGTGCGGAAGCGCAGGTTCTTGACGAACTGGAACTCGGCATAGGCGTTGGCCGCGAGGGTGACGTTCTTGGTCTTGTTGTGGTTGCTCACCATCATGGCACCGTAAGGGTTGCCGTCGGCGTTGTACCACGGGCTGTTGCTCGTGTCGTTGTAGGGCAGCCCGTAGAGCCCGTTGTCGCTGTAGACGGGAGCCAGAGGCGACGTGCCGAAGGCCGAGCGCAGGGAGTTGTTGTACTGGTTGCCCACGCTGAGTCCGCGCTTCTTGTAGTAGATGGCCGACACCTGCTCGCCCACCTTCAGGAAGTTGTCAATGACGCTGTATTCCGAGTTGACGCGGAAGTTGTAGCGGCTGTAGTAGCTCACGTCCTTTCCCCCGATGATGCCTTCCTGGTTCATGTAGCCCATGCTGAGGGCGTAGTTTCCCTTGTCGTTTCCTCCGGTGATGCCGAGGTTGTAGCTCTGGGTGGGCGCGTTGCTCTTGAACATCTGGTCCACCCAGTCGGTGTCGTACACCTTGCCCGTCTTCGGGTCGGTGATGCCCCATGTGGTGACCTTGCCCTCGGCGTCGGTCTTCGAGTAGTAGCTTGGCCAGTTGTAGGCGGCTCCGCCCGAGTTGATGTTCTGCTCGTCCATGATGGCCATATACTGCTCGGAGTTGAGCATGTCCACCTTGTGTATGGCGCTCTGCCAGCCCATGTAGGCGTCCAAGGAGACCACGGCCTTTCCGGCGCGTCCGCTCTTCGTGGTGACGAGCACCACGCCGTTGGCCGACTGCGAGCCGTAGATGGCGGCCGATGCGGCGTCCTTGAGCACGTCGACGCTCTCAATGTCCGAGGGGTTCAGCGTCGAGATGTCGCCCCGCACGCCGTCAATGATGTAGAGCGGTCCCGACGATCCGATGGTGCCCAATCCGCGGATGTTCACCTTCATGCCCTCGCCGGGCTGTCCCGACTCCGAGACGATGGTCATGCCCGGCGTCTGTCCCTGCAAGGCCTGCAGGGGGTTGGTGGTGTTCAGCCTGGCCACGTCGTCGCCCTTCACCTGCAGCGTGGCGCCCGTGACGAGCTTCTTCTTCTGCACGCCGTAGCCGATGACGACCACTTCCTCCAGGTCGTTGCTTTCCTCAGAGAGCCTGATGTCGATATTGCCCTGGCTGCCCACCACCACTTCCTTGGGCGCCAGGCCCACATAGGTGACGACGAGCGTGGCACCGGGCTTCACGTTGAGCGTGAACTTTCCGTCGGCATCGGTAACCGTGGCGTTCGTGGTGCCCTTCTCCTTGACCGAAGCTCCAATGACGGGTCCGAAAGAATCGGACACCTGTCCGGTGACCTTCTTAGCCTGCTGCACCGCCTGCGTTGTCGCGTTGGGCGAGGCTGCTTGCACGCTGGGCGAATAGCCCAGTCCGAGAGCCGTGCAGGCACCCACCAGCAGCATTGATTTTCTTAAATCCAGATTCATACTTGGTATTTTTTCATTAAGGTTAAAAATACAGATTAGGTAGGTAGAATGTTTTTGTTTGCGCATGCCCCAGGTCCGACCAGACGGGGCTGACGGATTGTTTCAGGTTGAATTCGGCTTCATGGTTTTCTCCTTAAATTATATAGTTTTTCAAATGTTCTAGTAGATTGTAGTTCTTTTTTTCACATGGATGTATCCCCTCCACACCATGTGCAAAGTTAGAATAATTAAAGGAATAAGATTGATACTTTTTTATCTTATTTTGATACTATTTTGTAACAAGCGGTTCTTCTATCCCTTCACCCCACCCTGCCGGCCATGGACGAAACTAGCAGGACAGGCGCCGGCACCCGTCGGAAAAGGGATGTGGCACGCCACATCGGCAGAGACATAATCCTTGAGAAACAAGTTTGGGCAAGCGTTTCCGGCTGTCAATTATTCCGACCACATCCGCCTTCACACCGCTCTTGCAAGATGTAAGCGCCTCTCCGAGCTTCTCTGAAGGCCGTTCACGCAACCTCGAAGAGGCTTTCTTTGGACGCAAGAGGGCCGTTCTTGCGCGGCCGCCCCGCTTTTTCGTCATTCTTTACAAAAGCGTAAGCTCCCGCCCCGTGAAACCTTTCATTATGTCGGCAGGATGCCTGTTTGCCGACACTTTGCTCAAACGGGGGGGGTGGGACAGGCGACGTGGAAAGTAAAGTTTTCGAAAAAACTCCATGATATCCAAATTAAAAAAAATCAAGTCTGGTTTCCATCAGCGAAGTCGCGGGAAAAATTGGCAAGTCACAAACGACTTTGCCCTCCGTGTCTCGCCACTAAGTCAAAATGAGAA
The DNA here is from genome assembly GCA_964420715.1 of uncultured Prevotella sp. Lineage (GTDB taxonomy): Bacteria > Bacteroidota > Bacteroidia > Bacteroidales > Bacteroidaceae > Prevotella. The sequence goes on from CAYQUN010000022.1 coordinate 14,373, forward strand.
AAATAGCCAATTATTGGTATTGTTTTTGGAGAGAAAAAATTATAATTTTGCAATGTGCTTTCTCATGCCCATTGGGAAGTCCCTGGCGTAGGGGCGGCCAAACCGGTCCAAGGCACTTCAGACGAGGTCGTTTGCGCCTCGCGCCCGTGCGACGTGGCCGGTGCGGCGAGGACCGACGGTCTCGCGCCCACCATGCGCAGAGAGATATCCGAACTTCAGCAATGAACGGGCGAGGCACATTCCGAACGGGGAAAAACTAGGACCAGAATACATAAACACTTGATTAGTTATGGCACAAGGGAAGAAGAAAAGATTCAAGCGAGCGCTCATGCTTGCGGTTGGAGTCCTGCTGCTGACGGCCGCCACACCGGAAAAAGCACAAGCGTACGCCACATTGTGGGGAAACCTCATCTCGTCAGACTCATGGACACCTTCCAAGGCGGGAATCTATTCCCTCCAGGCAGGAGGCGCCTCGACCATCAGCTATCAGCCCGTGTGGCAGAAGGCCGGAGTCATTGGCAACGGCAGCGGCGTAATCATCAATGGCGTATACCACTTTACATATAATGAGAGCTATGGCTCCGAAGTCTACGCCACCTACTACGCCTATGACATCGCCACCGGGAAACTGCTCCGCCAGCAGTTTGTTGACGAGTTCAACCAACTGTCGACAGACGTCACCTACGATGCCTCTGACGGCAAGGTCTACGGCATCTTCTACAACGCGTCCAACACGGGATTCGAGTTCGGAACCATAGACTATGCTGACCTCGGCAGAAAGAAGATCAGCGACATCGACTCCTCCATGGTGGCCATTGCCGCCGATGGAGCCGGACGCATCTGGACCATCAGCTCCGGAGGCACGCTCTACGAGGTCGACAAGGCCACCGGCGCCATGACCCCCAAGGGCTTTACGGGCGTGAAGCCCTCTGTGCGCATACAGAGCGCCGTCTACGACCCTGACGACAACACCCTCTACTGGGCCGCCAACCGCGACGACCACACCACGGCCCTCTACACGGTGGACACCACGACGGGCAAGGCCGCCCTCATAGGCGACTTCGCCGGAAACGGCATGTTCACGGCGCTCACGGTCGCCAAATCGCCCGACGAGGCCGACAGCCCCATCGCGCCGGCAAATGTCAAGGTGGACTATGCTGACGCGAGCCATCTGAGCATCTCGTGGGACGCCTCCACACGTGGACTCTACGGCGGAGACATCACGTCGCGACCCTTGGCCTACGACGTGGTGCGCATGCCCGACAGCACCGTCATCGCCAGCCACACGACGGCGACGACCGTGACGGACGACGCGCCGACGGGGCCCCTGAAGTCGTATCACTACCGCATAACGCCCTGGAACGGCACGCTGAAGGGCGGCTCGGCTACGAGCGCGCGCATCGCCCTGGGCGACGCCCTCGAGGCTCCCTACACCCAAGACTTCGAGCCCAGGGGGTCTGACGACTTGTTCTCCATCTACGACAACAACGACGACGGCGTGACGTGGAGGTGGGACAACCACAACATGATCTATCCCCGCAACGACGAAAACGATGGCGACGACTGGCTGCTCACTCCGCCCATCCACCTGAAGACCGGCCGCAAATACAACGTCTCCTTTGCGGCATGGAGCCTGCTCAGCAGCCTGCCGGGCAAGCTGGAGGCACGCTATGGCGAGGGACTCGACCCTGAGAAGTTCACCAGGATCGTCGGCCCCGAGACCGTGAACAGCGAAAACTACACCAACACCTACAAACGCTCCATCAGCGTGAGCAAGGACGGCACCTACCGCCTTGCCATCCACGCCCTGAGCCCCAAGAGCCGCGCCCTGGCCTTGAACGTTGACGACATCAGCATCACCGAGGGCGTGCTCCTGCCCGTGCCCGACTCCGTAACGGCGCTTCGGGCCACGGCCGGCTACAAGGGCGCCCTCCAGGCCTCCATCTCGTTCCGCGCGCCGGAAAAGGACGCCAGCGGCAACGCGCTCAGCCAACTGACCGCCATCACCATAGTCCGGGGCAACGGCGTGCTCGTCGACTCGCTCACCAAGGTGGCACCGGGACAGACCTACACGGTCGTCGACCACAACGCGAAGCAGGGCAGCAACCGCTACACCGTCGTGGCATACAACGAGGCCGGACGGGGAGAAGAGAGAAGCGCCAGCTGCCTCGTGGGCAGGGGCACGCCGCGGGCCCCGCGCAACGTCAGGCTGAGCTACCTCAACGACAACAGCGCGCTGCTCATCTGGGAACGCCCTGACACCATCGGCGAGCATGGCGGATATGTCGACGCCAAATCGTTGAAGTACAACGTCTACACCATCAACGACCTGGGGCAGGCCATCCTTCTCGCAGACAACATCAGCAACACGAACTATATTGTCAGGAACGTGGCCATGGACTCGGGCACGCAGAAACTCATCTATTATGCCGTCTCCGCCGTCACCGACTCTACCGAGACCATACTCGGCGAAGGATTATCCAACGGACTGCCCAAAGGCGAGCCATACGACCTGCCGTTCCATGAGTCGTTCAAAGGCGGACACATCGAAAACGACCTGTGGTGGGACACGGGGAACAGCGAGGACCATTATTCCATCTCGACCTACACCACTTCTGACAACGACGGCGGTGCCGCCTACTGGTTCGGGGTGACCACGCCGGACGAGGAGTGGCTGAATACCGGGAAAATCGCGCTCGGCAAGGCAGCCCGTCCGCAATTGTCGTTCAGCTACAACGCCTTCCCGGGCGAGGAGATCAAAATCATCACCGAGGTCAGCGCAGACTATGGCAAGGCCGTCGCCGTTGACTCCATAGAGTTTGCCAAGCTCGACGGCAGGGAGGGATGGCGCAAGCACAGCGTCGACCTCACGAGGTTCGGCACGGCGAAGTCGGTCGTCATCAGCTTCCACGGCTACAGCAACACCCGCCATGGCGGGGTCTATCTTGACGACATCAACGTCAGAGACATCTACGACTACGACTTGCAGGCAGAGCTCTTCGCTCCATCGACCGCCGTGGCCGGACAGAAGGGGACCGTCGGGGTGAAGGTCACCAACATTGGCGCCAAGCTGCCACAAGAAGGCTGGCAAATCTCCGTCAAGGTGGGAAGCGCCGAACCCATCAGCATCGATGGAAATCCGCTGGAGCCGCTTGCCGACAGCACCTACCAGGTGCCCGTCACATGGCCTGTCAGCGACGAGAGCGCAGACGTGACGGCATCGGTGATCCTGGCTTCTGACGAGAACCAGGGCAACAACACCACCAACACGCAAACGGTGGCCCTCACACAACCCTCCTACCCCACCACAGACGCACCGACGGCCATCGCCGGCGGAAGCAACGTGACGGTGAAATGGAACGCGCCCACCGACCTGGCACCTGACATTACGGACGACTTCGAAAGCTACACGCCATGGTACACCAGCGGCTTGGGCGACTGGACCTTGGTCGATGGCGACAAGGCCTACACGTATACCTTTGAAAACCTCATGTTCCCAAATCAAGGAACACCCAAGGCCTACATCGTGTTCAACACGAGGAAGATGGAAATCGACACCGACGACTATCCGCAATTTGCCGCCCATAGCGGAGAGCAATATCTGCTGGGCATGCCTTCGCGAGGCACCGCTAACAACGACTGGCTCATCTCGCCGGAACTCTCGGGCGACGAGCAGACGGTCAGCATCTGGGCACGCACGCTCAACGACGAGTATGGCACGACGACCCTCAGCCTGCTCTACTCCACCACCGACAACGACACGGCGTCGTTCGTAAGCGCCACCGCCCCCATCGCCGTCTCTGAGGGATGGAACGAATATAGCCTGAACGTGCCAAAGGGCGCACGCTACTTTGCCGTACGCAACATCTCGACGGCAGTGGCCATGCTGCAGCTCGACGACGTGCATTACAAGGGAAAGAAGTACGTCATCCTGGGTTACGACATCTACCGCGACGGCAAACTCGCCGGACATGTCGACAGTCCTTCGACCAGCATCGTGCTGCCCGACGACGGTGGCCACACCTACCAGACGGTTGTCGTCTACAATGTTGGGAACTCCGCATTGTCCGCCCCATCGGTCACGGCGACCGGAATCAACTCCCTCGCGGGCTCTGACAACAGTGGCGACAAGGCGCCGGCCTACAATCTTGCCGGACAACGCGTAAGCCACGACTATAAGGGCGTCATCATCCGCCACGGAGTCAAGACCATAGGAAGGTGATTCAGGCGCGGCATCCTCAAGGAAGAGTATACATCCCCCCATACCGAGCCACAACCCTTTGAGGGCCGGTGGCCGGAACCAGACAGAGCAGCCCCCAGCCGCAAAAGCGGCTGGGGGCTGCCAGTCTGTTTGTCCTCAAGGCCCTTGGTGCCCGTCCCCAGGCTTCACACCACCAAGGGCGGCAATTCTTCAGAGCCCGCCGCGGTTCTCCCTGCCAGGTTGTCCGCGGGGCGGCAGGCCGAGGTCAGAGGCTCTCGAGTATGCGCTTAATCACCACCTCGGCCGAAATCTCACGGTTGGCGGCTTCGGGAATCACCAAGCTGCGGGGGCTCTCGATGACGTCGTCGGTGACGATGAGGCCGCGCCGCACGGGCAGGCAGTGCATGAAGTAGGCGTCATTTGTCCAAGCCATATGCTCGCTGTCGATGGTCCAAGCCATGTCCTTGCTCAAGATTTTGCCGTAATCGGCAGCGTTGGTCGTGCCAGGGCAGCTCCAGTTCTTGGCATAGACGAAGTCGGCTCCCTCAAGGGCCTTGCGCTGGTCGTATTCCACCCGCGCGTTGCCCACGAACTTGGGATCGAGCTCATACCCCTCCGGATGCGTGACGACAAAGTCGACATCGGCCGCATTCATCCACTCGGCAAACGAGTTGGGCACGGCCTGAGGCAGCGCGCGGCAGTGGGGCGCCCAGCTCATCACCACCTTGGGACGCTTCGTCGCCTTGTGCTCCTCAATGGTGATGAGGTCGGCAAAGGCCTGCAGGGGGTGCACGGTGGCCGTCTCCATGGCGAAGACGGGCCTGCCACTGTACTTGACGAACTGGCCGACGATGGTCTCGGCATAGTCGTAGTCGCGGTCGGAGAGGCCGGCGAAGCTGCGCACGCCGATGATGTCGCAGAAAGAGCCCATGACGGGAATGGCCTCGAGCAAATGCTCGCTCTTGTCGCCATCCATGATGACGCCGCGCTCGGTCTCCAGCTTCCAAGCTCCGGCGTTCACATCGAGCACAATCACATTCATGCCCAAATTCATGGCGGCCTTTTGCGTAGACAGGCGCGTGCGCAAGCTGTTGTTGAAGAAAATCATCAGCAACGTCTTGTTCTTGCCCAGTTGCTGATAGTCGAAGCGGTGTTTTTTCACTTCCTGGGCTTCCTGCAGAGCTTGCTGCAAGTCGCCCAAGTCGCTCACGTGGAAGAATGTTTTCATATCAAGTGGTGTTTTTTTCTATTTTCAATTGCTTATTTCCTCACTTGCCCGTTGCCCTCGATGAGCCACTTGTAAGTGGTCATCTCCTCCAGGGCCATCGGCCCGCGGGCTCCGAGCTTCTGCGTGCTGATGCCTATTTCGGCCCCGAGGCCGAACTGCGCGCCATCGGTGAAGCTGGTCGGCGCGTTCACATAGACGCAGGCCGCATCCACCCTCTGCTCAAACTTGAGGGCGGCACCCTTGTCGGCGGTCACGATGCACTCGCTGTGCCCGCTTCCGTGAGCGGCGATATGGGCTATGGCGGCGTCGACCGAGTCTACCGTGCGGACCCCCATCTGCAAGCTCAACCACTCGGTGTCCCACGTCGCATCGTCAGCCGGAACAAGGGCCTGCCCGGGATAACGGCCGCGAAGGGCCTGCAGGGCCGGAGCGTCGGCATGGATCACGACGCCCTTGTCTGCCAGCGGGGCCACCAACTCAGGCAGGTCGGCCAGTCGGTCGCGGTGTACGAGCAGCGTGTCGAGCGCATTGCATACCGTGCATCGCCGCGTCTTGGCGTTGTCGATGATGCGCCGCCCCATGTCAAGCTGCCCGCTCGCATCAAAGAAGCAGTGCACCACGCCGGCCCCCGTCTCGATAACGGGCACCTTGGCCGTGTCTCTCACAAAAGAGATGAGGCGCCTGCCACCGCGCGGAATGCACAAGTCCACATAGCCCACGGCCTGGAGCAAGGCTCCCGTGGCCTCGTGGGTGGCAGGCAGGAGTTCCACCACATGGGGGTCGACGCCGTGTGATTCGAGCACGCGGTGGATGAGCTCCACCTCGGCCCGGTTGGTGCCGTCGGCCTCCTTTCCGCCCTTCAGGATGGCGGCGTTGCCACTCTTGAAGCATAGCGAGAAAACATCGAAGGTGACGTTGGGGCGCGCCTCAAAAATCATGCCTATCACTCCGAAAGGCACGCTCACCCTGCGCAGGCGGAGCCCGTTGTCAAGGGTGGCCGCCTTCAGCGTGCGTCCCAGCGGCGAGGGCAGCGTGGCCACGTGGCGCATATCGGCGGCGATGTCGGCCAGGCGCGAGGGCGTGAGCAGCAACCGGTCGTAGAAAGCGTAATCCTTTCCGGCCCGTTCCAGATCAGACTGGTTGGCCCGGAGGATGTCGGCCTGATGGTCCACGATGGCACCGGCCACGTCGCGGAGCACTTCGTTGCGTTTGGCGTCGTCGAGCAAGGCCAGTCCGGCCGAAGCGGCCTTCACTTGCTTGAAGACGGGCAAAAGAGTATCTTGATCGTTCATGAAGCCTGGGATTTTTCTTTTTTTTATTCCATATAGAGATAGTCGTAGTGTATGAGTGGCCTCAGCCCGTGCCCTCCCAGATGGCGTCGCGCCTCGGCGGCCGAGTAGGAAGAGCGCCCGATGGCGAAGCTCTTGCCCTCGGGTCCGACGACGGTGATGATGTCGCCCTCCTCGAAGTCGCCCTCGACAGCCGTCACGCCCACCAGGAGCAGGCTGGTGGCCGTCACCCCCTTCAGGGCCTCTTCGGCCTTGGCATTCACGCGCACCACGCCTTTGGCAAAGCTTTCGCTGTGGGCGATCCACTTCTTCACCTGCGAAGCCGGATTCGGATTGGGCCTGAATTCGGTGTGCAGGGTTTGCTGGCTTTGAGTGGCCAGCCTGACGAGGATGTTGTCGGCCCGCCCGTTGGCGATGATCACCTTGATGCCCTCTTCGGCCACCTTACGCGCGATATGGGTCTTGGTGAGCATCCCGCCCCGGCCGAACTCGCTCTTCGAGGTCTGCACGTATTCAGAAAGGTCGCGGTCATAGTTCACCATCGGAATCACACGCGTATTGCGGTCGCCCGGCTTTCCGTTGTAGATGCCGTCCACATTGGTGAGGATTACCAGGGTCTCGGCATCCATCATCGAGGCCACGAGGCCCGCCAACTCGTCATTGTCGGTAAACATGAGCTCGGTAACGCTCACGGTGTCGTTCTCGTTCACAATGGGCACCACGCCGTTTTCGAGCATCACGTTCATGCAAGCCCGCTGGTTCAGATACTCGCCACGCGTGGCGAAGCTCTCCTTCATGGTGAGCACCTGCCCCACATGCACGCCGAACTCACGGAAGAGGTCGTAGTAGAGTCCGATGAGTTTCACCTGGCCCAGGGCCGAGAACAGCTGGCGTTGCGACACGCTGTCGAGCTTGTGGCTCACCTGCAACTCGTCGCGTCCCGACGTGATGGAGCCCGATGAGACGAGGACAACCTCGTAATCGTGTTTCCGGAGCCAGACAATCTGGTCCACAAGCGCCGACATCCGGGTGATGTCCAGCTTGCCATCGTCGCGGGTCAGCACGTTGCTGCCCACCTTCACTACAATTCTCTTCATTTCTTTTCCTTATTCTTGCATTGTTTTCAGCGTGTCAGAGGCACGGCAGCCGCCTCGCGGCCCGATGTTCGCAAGGCAGGTGCCGCGTGCCTTACTTGCTGTCCTTCTGGCGGATCTCGACGCGGCGGATCTTGCCCGAGATGGTTTTGGGAAGCTCGTCAACGAACTCCACCACGCGGGGATATTTATAGGGAGCGGTCTCATGCTTCACATGGTTCTGCAACTCCTTCACCAGTTCCGGCCCGGCCTTGGCCTTATATTCCTTGGACAGCACCACCGTAGCCTTCACCACCATGCCGCGGATGGGGTCGGGCACGCCCGTAATGGCGCACTCCACCACGGCGGGATGGGTCATCAGGGCGTTTTCCACCTCAAACGGCCCGATGCGGTAACCGCTGCTCTTGATGACATCGTCCATGCGTCCCACGAACCAGTAGTAGCCGTCCTCGTCGCGCCAGGCCATGTCGCCGGTGTGATAGAACCCGTCATGCCAGGTCTCACGCGTCTTCTCCACGTCGCGATAGTATCCCTTGAAGAGGCCGATGGGCTTGCCGTTGACGGTGCAGATACAGATTTCGCCCTTCTCGCCATCCTCACACTCCGTGCCGTCGGGACGCAACAAGTGGATATCATATTGTGGGTTGGGCTTTCCCATGCTGCCCGGCCGCGGCTTTATCCAGGGGAAGGTACCCAGCGTCATGGTGGTCTCGGTCTGTCCGAATCCCTCCATGATGTGTATGCCGGTACGCTCAAAGAAGGTCTGTTCCACCGAGGGATTCATCGCCTCGCCGGCCGTAGTGCAATAACGCAGGTGGCTCAGGTCGTAACGGCTGAAGTCTTCAAGAATCATAAACCGGTAGATCGTGGGCGGAGCGCAGAACGATGTGACATGGTATTTCTCCATGGCCCGCATCACCTTCTCGGCCGTGAACTTCTCGTGGTCGAACACGAAGACAGTGGCGCCGGCAAACCATTGGCCGTAGAGCTTCCCCCATACGGCCTTGCCCCATCCCGTGTCGGCCACGGTGAGATGCAGGCTGTCCTCGTCCAGATTGTGCCAGAAGACTCCCGTAGTGAGATGGCCCATGGCATAGAGATAGTCGTGAGCCACCATCTTGGGCTCGCCGCTGGTGCCGCTGGTGAAGTACATCAGCATGGTGTCGTCGTTCTCGTTCACATTCTCGGGGCGGCGGAAGTGCGGAGCCTTGGGCCACTCCTCGTGCCAGTTGTGGAAGCCATCGGGCACGGGCTTGCTTCCCTCTATCATGGAGCTCACCGCCACGAGCACACGCACCGTGGGACTCTCGGCCATGGCGGTCTTCACCTGGGTGGTGACATACTCGTCGTCGACGCAGACAATGGCCTTCACGCTGGCCCGGTTGTTGCGGTAGACAATGTCGGCCGCCGTAAGCATATGGGTGGCGGGGATGGCCACGGCCCCAATCTTGCACAAACCCATCATGGACAGCCACCACTGGTAGTGGCGCTTGAGGATGAGCATCACCTTGTCGCCGCGTCCGATGCCCAGGCTCTGGAAGTAAGCCGCCGTGCGGTCGGTCTGCTCCTTGAACTGGCGGAAGGTGACCCTCACCTCCTCGCCGCGCTCGCTCGTCCAGAGCAGGCACACCTTGTCAGGCTCGAGGCGCGCCCACTCGTCCATGACATCATAAGCGAAATTGAAGTTCTCGGGCACAATGAACTGCAAGTGCTCCTTAAAATCTTGCTCCGAAGTGAAGCTCGTCTGCTTCAAGAATCTCTCTATCATATCCCCGGAATTAGATGATGATACAAAGGAACGTGGCAGGCTCACCGTTAAGAGCCCGCATGCAGTGGGGCCGGCGGCCGTCGAGATAAATGCTGTCGCCGCTCTTCATGACGAGCACCTTGTCGTCAATCGTGAGCTCAAGGGCGCCCTGAAGCACCACGTCAAACTCCTGCCCGTCGTGGTGATTCATGCTTGGCTTGCGATTTCCGGGCAGCGGATCCACGGTAGCGACAAACGGATCGGCCTTGCGTCCGCGGAATCCGGCAGCCAGGCTTTGGTATTTGTAGTCGTCGCCACGGTCTATCTCCTGTCCCTTGCCATGCCTGGTAAGGAAATACTTGCTCATGCGCGGCTCTTCACCGAAGATCAGCACGTCGAGGTCAATGCCATAGCGCTTTGAAATACGCGAGAGGCGATACACCGACGGGTCGGCCTCGCCTGCTTCTATTTTCAAGTAATGTTCCAGACTAATGCCGCAGAGTTCGGCCACTTCTTCGGCCGAAATGCCGAGCACGTCGCGCAGCCCCTTGAGCCGCTCGCCAATTTGTTTTATGGATTCTTCCATCTTTATTTGTATCAGTTAGCCATGCGAAGGTATGGCAAATCCCTTACAACGCCCTTCCTGAACCTGTGTTTTTATTAAAAGATTTCTTAATAAAGTAAAATTTCTGCACAGATTTGGCCATCTGTGCATGGTTTTTTCACCATTTTTCAGCCTTTGGGGAGGTGGAATCATGCCATATCGGCGCGTCTTGGCATCGTTGTCCTCAAGCCTTGGCCCCAGCCTTGAGGCCCTCGATCACAGCATTGGTGAAGCCATAATGCTCCATGGCATTGAGCCCCTTGATGGTGACTCCGCCGGGCGTCGTGACCTTGTCGATAGCCGCCTCGGGGTGCTCACCGGAGGCTTGAAGCAACCTTACAGCGCCCTCGACGGTCTGCAAGACGATTTTTGTGGCGTCGGCAGCCTTGAAGCCAAGTTCCACCCCGCCTTCCACCGACGCGCGGATGTAGCGCATGGCATAGGCTATGCCGCACGAGGCCAGCGTAGTGCCTGAAGCCAGGAGTCGCTCCTCGGTGACGAGGGCGCCCCCGAGTTGTTCGAAGATGTCGGTCATACGGCGAGTCTCGGCCTGCGTGGCTCCCACGGGAACGAGGAAAGTCATACTGGCTTTCTCGGCAATGCCGATGTTGGGAATGGCGAGGAAGAAGTGCGGCGCGGCCCCGTCCTTGTCGAGCCACGTCCTGACGCTGTCGGACGAGATGCCGGCGGCAATAATCACGAGCACCTGCTTGTCATAGTCGAGCGACGCCTTGACGCCCTCGAGCACCTGCTCCACAATCCACGGTTTCACCACCACCATCACGATGTCGGCCCCCACAACGGCCACGTTGTTGTCGGTAGTGACGCTGACGCCTTCGGCGGCGAACCGGTCGAGCACGTCCTGCGTGGGGTCGGCCACGGTGATGTCGCCCGCCTGGAGAAGGTCGGTCTTCAGCAATCCTTCGGCCAGCGAGCCACCCATGGCCCCGGCCCCGATGATTGAAATTTTCATTTTCTTCGTCCTATTTGAGTTTGTTGTTGTCTTTCTTCCCGGCTCACGACCGCCGTCTCAGAAGCTCCCGAGCACGCGGGCCAGCTTGGCGACGAACTCGTCCACCTCGTCCTTGCCCAAGGTAAGCGGTGGCAGGATGCGGAGGATGTTGGTCGACGCCGCGCCCGTGAACACATGCTCGTCATAGATGAGCTTGCTGCGCACGTCCTTCTGCGCCACGTCCATCTCCACACCAATCATCAGTCCGCGTCCGCGCACATCCTTGATGTGGGGTTCCTTCTGTTGCAATTCCTTCAACTGGCCGATGAAGTATTCGCCCACGAGGTGCGCGTTCTCCACCAGTCCCTCGTTCTCGAACACGTCGAGCACGGCCAAAGCCGCCGTACAGGCCAGATGGTTGCCCCCGAACGTGGTTCCGAGCCTTCCGTAGACGGGTTTGAAGTCGGGCGAGATGAGCACCCCTCCCATGGGGAAGCCATTGGCAATGCCCTTGGCCACCGTGATCAAGTCGGGGCGGATGCCCAGCCACTGATGGGCGAAGAACTTTCCACTACGGCCGTATCCGCACTGGATTTCGTCGCAGACCAGGTAGGTTCCATACTTCTTGCAGGCCTTGGCCAACCCCTGTGCAAAGTCAGCACTCACGAGGTTGCAGCCGCCCACGCCCTGGATGCACTCCACGATGCACGCGCAGACGTCGCCCTTGGCCAGCTCCTTCTCCCACGCCTCAAGGTCATTGATCGGCAGGAAGGTGGTGTGCCCGTTGTCGTTGATGGGCGCCACGATCTTGGGATTGTTGGTCACCTCGACAGCCAGCGACGTACGCCCGTGGAAAGACTTGTCAATGGCGAGCACCCTTGTCCGCCCATTGGTGAACGAGGCCAGCTTCAACGCGTTCTCGTTGGCCTCGGCTCCGCTGTTGACCAGGAAGAGCTGATAGTCGTCGTAACCGCTGGCCTTGCCCAGCCTCAGAGCCAGTTGCTGCTGCAACTTGTTGATTACCGAATTGCTGTAGAAGCCCAACCGGTTGAGTTGCGCCGTAAGCATCTCCACGTAATGTGGGTGGCAATGGCCGATGCTGATTACGGCATGCCCTCCGTAGAGGTCGAGATACTCCTGCCCGTTGTCGTCCCAGACGCGGGTTCCCTTGCCTTTGACAATGTTGACATTGTATAGGGGATATACATCGAATAGTTTCATTTTCTTTTTATTTTATGGTCTAGTCATTGCAGCCGGGTCTCTGTCATTAGAAGGCGCTGGCCTTGAGCCGGAGTCCCGCCCGCTCGTCAATGCCGAACATGAGGTTCATGTTCTGTACGGCCTGCCCCACGGCGCCCTTCAGCAGGTTGTCAATGCACGCAGTGACGAGCAGTTTGTCGCCGAACTTGTCGCAATGGACGAGCGCCTTGTTGGTGTTCACCACCTGCTTCATGTCGACGGGCTTGTCGACGTAGTGTGTGAACGCGGCGTCCTTGTAGAACTCCTTGTATCCCTCGACGATTTCCTCCAAAGGCTTGTCGGTGCGCACCACCTCGGTGGCGAAGATGCCCCTCGGGAAGTCGCCCCTGTAGGGAATGAAGTCGATATCGGCCTGCAGGGAGCCCTGCACCTGTGTCAGACTCTCGCGGATCTCGCGGATATGCTGGTGGGTGAACGGCTTGTATATGCTCAGATTGTTGTTTCTCCATGAGAAATGCGTGGTGGCGCCGGGCTTCTGTCCGGCGCCCGTCGACCCCGTGATGGCATTGACGGCCACGTCGCTTTCGATGAGATGCATCGCCGCCGCGGGCAGCAATCCGAGCTGGATGCAGGTGGCGAAGCAGCCCGGATTGGCCACATGGCGCGCCTTGGCAATGCGCGCGGCGTTGATTTCAGGCAGTCCGTAGACGAAGTCGTGGGCCTGGGGCGTCGGTTGCTGGGTGTGGACGACGCTGTCCGGCTTCCACCGGAAGTCCTGCGCCAGGTCGACGATCTTCACCCGCTCGGGAATGTTGTGGCTCTTCATGAAGGCCTCGCTCTTGCCATGGCCGAAGCAGAAGAACACCACGTCGACCTCGTCGAAGGGCAACTCGCCGGTAAACTTCAAGTCGGTCTCGCCATACAGTCCCTCGTGCACGTCGGCAACGGGATTGCCGGCATTGCTTTCCGAATTGGCAAACACGATTTCGGCCTCGGGGTGATTCAGCAACAGGCGGATGAGCTCGCCCCCCGTATAGCCAGCCGCTCCGAGTATTCCTACTTTTATCATTTCTTCTCTCTTCATGCTTGCAGGTTTACTTGCGCTCGTCAGGATGCATGCCGTAATACATGCGCAGGGGCGTCGACGTAATCTTGATGAATCCCTTGGCGTCCTCAGCCGTCCATCCGTGGTTCATCTCGCCATATTCGCCGAGTTTCGACTTGGTCAGGTCGTCGGGCGAATCGACGCCCACCGTCTGGAATCCATACGGGCGCAGCTTGAGGATGGCCGTGCCGTTGACGTGGCGCTGCGAACTGGAGAGGAAGGCCTCCATGTCGGGCATGACGGGCTCCAGATACTGGCTTTCGTGGAGGAACATGCCATACCAGTTTCCAATCTGGTCCTTCCAGTACTGCTGCCACTTGCTCAGCGTGCTCTTCTCCAGCAGCCGGTGGGCCTCGATGATGAGCATCGGGGCGGCCGCCTCGAAGCCCACGCGGCCCTTGATGCCGATGATGGTGTCGCCCACGTTGCAGTCGCGGCCGATGGCATACGCCGCTCCGATTTCCTCAATCTTCTGAATGGCCTTCACCTTGTCGTCGAAGTGCTCGCCGTTGACGGCCTCTATCTCACCCTCCTTGAAGGTGATGCGCAGCTCGGCCTCGGGCTCCTTGGCCGTGACGTGCTTCAGATAGGCCTCCTCGGGCAATCCCTGCGTGGGGTCGAGGAGCTCGCCCCCGCAGATGCTCGTCCCCCAGATGCCCACGTTGTAGCTGTACTTCAGCTTGGTGAAGTCGGCCGTGAAGCCATGTTCGTTGAGATAGTCCACCTCTTCCTTCCGGCTCAGCGACTTGTCGCGGGTGAGGGTGATGATCTCCGTGCCGGGAGCCATGACGAGGAAGGTCATGTCGAAGCGTATCTGGTCGTTGCCCGCGCCGGTGGATCCGTGGGCGATGGCGTCGGCACCGATTTCCTTGGCATAGCGCGCGATGGCGATGGCCTGGAAGATGCGTTCCGACGACACCGAGATGGGATAGCAGTTGTTGCGGAGCACGTTGCCGAAGATCATGTACTTGAGCGACTTCTCGTAATACTCCTGGGTGACGTCGAGCGTGACGTACTTCACGGCTCCGAGCTTATACGCGTTCTCCTCGTTCCTCTTCAGCTGTTCGGGGCTGAAGCCACCCGTGTTGGCACATGCCGCATAAACATCCCATCCGTCCTGGGTGAGTTTCATCACCGTGTATGATGTGTCAAGGCCTCCCGAGAAGGCCACTACTACTTTTTTCTTTGCCATAGTCTATTTTTTCTTTTCGAATGAAGGTTAATCGAAGAACTTGTTTCCACCCCCGGCCGTCAGACGGAGTGCCCGTCGATCCGGCTGATGCGGTCGAGCACCTCTTGGGGCAACCGTGCGGGCAGGTGCTCCTCGGGATCGAAGAGCATGGCCGTGCAGATGCAGTATTTCCTCCCGGTGCGCACGAGGACGTCGTGATTGACGCACCCCTCGCATCCCCGCCAGAAGCTCTCGTCGTCGGTCAGGTCGGCGAAGGTCACGGGCAGGTATCCCAGCTGCGTGTTCATCTTCATCACGGCCGACCCACTCGTGAGCGAGAAGATCTTGGCATTGGGCCAGCGCTTGCGGGCCAGCGTGAAGGTGACGTTCTTGATGCGCTTGGCCAGTCCGAGGCCGCGGAAATCGGGGTGCACGATGAGTCCCGAGGTGGTGACGTACTCCTTGTTCCCCCAAGTCTCGATGTAGCTGAATCCGGCAAACTTCTCTCCCTGCAGGGCTATCACGGCCTTGGCCTCTCTCATCTTGGTGGCCACATACTCGGGCGAGCGTTTGGCGATGCCCGTGCCGCGCACCTTGGCGGCATCGGCGATGGTTTGCAGGATGGTGTCGACGTACTTGATGTGTGACTCGTCGGCCACCATAACTTTAACTTCTTCCATGTTTCTGTATATTATAATAAGGTGGAGGCCCCGGTGCGGGCCGTCTCCTACAAATTCGGTATTACGGTGCGCAGCCCCTCGATGACGTCCTCCATGGAGGCCCCTTCCTTTTTCACGATGAAGATGGTGTCGTCGCCGGCGATGGTACCCAGGATTTCGGGAATGTCGCCGTTGTCTATGTTGTAGGCAATGCTGCTGGCATAGCCCGGACGGGTCTTGATGACCCCCATGTTGCCGGAGAAATAGATTGAAAGGAAGCCAGGATTCATAAGCATGTCGGTCACCGACTCGGGCTTCTTCACCCGCTTGTACATGGTCTCGTTGGGCAACACGTAGACGTATTTCCCGTTCATGCTGGCCGCCTTGGCCACTTTCAGCTGCTTCAGGTCACGGCTCAGCGTGGCTTGCGTAAGCTTGAATCCCTCCTTGGACAAGGCTTGCAAGACCTCTTCCTGATTGCTCAGCTCCTGGCTGGAGATGATCATCTTCAAGGCTTCCAATCTATTGGCTTTTTCTTTCATAGATGTATTTTTATCCGTAAATCCGCTGCAAATATACAACATATTTCATGATATTCCAAATAAAAATGCAAAAAAGTGATTACAAGCCCCCAAAAAGTGAATAGGGCGGGAATCTCCGCCGTCCGCGCGCGTGGCGGTAGGGCGCATAGAGGAGGCCCCGGGACAGCCTTGTCGGCATGTCCCGGGGCCCGTAAAGCGGTGAGTCCACCCGTCCGCACGGCGCCTGTCGGCACGGCGGTCAGGCCGTGGCCGCAGCCGTGGCCGCGCGGAAGTTGCGCACGGGATTGGCATACATGGTGAGCATGCGCTCGCGCAGGTAGTCCTCGTCCTTTCCGGGCAGCTCAATGCGTGCGAGCTGCGCCGCGATGTATTCGTCGAAGCGCCGCTTGTCGGCCGGCGTGTAGTGCGCGTTGTTGGCAGAGGAGCCTTCCAGCTCGTCCAAGGCGGCGAAGTTGTTGGGATAGAGCCTGTAGTTGGCATGGATGTCGTGGTCGATGCGTTCGGCCACCTCCTTGAAGAGCGCGCCCTTGGGCATGGCGGGGTCGAGTGCGAGCAGCCACTCGTCGAGGCATGCCGAGCAATGATAGTGCACGTGCCCCTTGTATCCCATGATGCCCGTCTGCATGCTCACGAGGTCGTCGGTGGGTCCCTTCTTCCATCCCGGCATATCGCGTTTCTGCTGGAACTCCTTGGCCTTGAGGAAGTCGCACGGGTCATACTCGTAAGATATGGTCGTGGGCACGATGTGGAGTGCGGCCAGCCGTTGGGCCACCGTGCCCTCTCCGCCCATGGCCATCATCTTGAGCACGCCCTCCTGCGTGCGGTCGTTGCTGTCCTTGGCGCGTCCCTCGCGCTGCGCTATCCACACGTTCTCGTGCTTCTGGGTTATGGCGAAGTGCATATAGTCAGAGAGGCGTTTCGAGGCCAGGAGCATCTGTCGCGGCGGCAGTCCGCGCTCCACGATGAACGCCTTGTTGAGGCGGCAGAAGTCCTTCACCCATGGCACGGTGAGGAGGTTGTCGCCGATGGCGATCTCGCAGGTGGTGTCGAAGTGGGCGTCGACGAGCAGCTCGTCGAGCAGTCCCGAGTCCATCACGATGTCTCGGTGATTGCTCACGAAGGTGTACTTGCCGTGCCTGTCTATGGCCGTGGCATCGAGGTCGAAGCCCGCGGAGGCCTTCTCCATCAGCTTCTTGACGAACTCATAGATGAAGGCGAGCTGGAACTGCATGGTCGACTTGCAGGCGCGCATCTTCCCGGCTACGGCGTCGAAGGGCACGCCCGGCAAGACACTGGCCACCACCTTCTTGAACTGCTCGTTGCCGAGCAGCCTGTCATAGACTTGTGGAAGGTCTTCAGGCTCCCACGGACGGATTTCGTCAAATTCCTTGGGTATCAGCATGGCATGTTCAGAATTGGTTTTCCACGATCTCGCTCAGCACATCCTTGATGTCAAGTCCGGCGGCACGCACCTGCTGTGGGATGAAGCTTGTGGCCGTCATGCCGGGCGTGGTGTTGATTTCGAGCATGTTCACCAGGTCGTTGCCGTCGGCGTCCTTGGAGATGATGTAGTCGATGCGTATGATGCCGTTGGCGTGCAGGATGTCGTAGATGCGCGACGTCTCCTCGGCCACGGCCTTGGCCGTCTCGGGCGAGAGCCGTGCCGGCGTGATTTCCTGCACCTGTCCGTTGTACTTGGCGTCATAGTCGAAGAACTCGTTCTTGGTGACCACCTCGGTAGCGGGCAGCACGACGGTCTTCTGCCGGGTCTTGTAGACGCCCTGGCTGATTTCCACCCCGTCGAGGAACCCCTCCACCATCACCTCGTCGCTCTCCATGAAGGCCACGCGCAGGGCCGGTGCGAGCTGGTCGGCATTCTTCACCTTGCTCACGCCGAAGCTCGACCCGTCGGCGGCGGGTTTCACGAACACCGGCATGCCGAGCCTCCGCTCTATGGCGTCCTCGTCATAGCTTTCGCCGCGGCGGAGCAGGATGCTGTCGGCCACGCGCACGCCGAATCCGCGGAGGTAGTTGTTGAGCACGAACTTGTCGAACGTCATGGCCTCGACGAGCACGCCGCTGGTGCTATAGGGCAGGTGGATGAGGTCGAAGTATCCCTGCATGACGCCGTTCTCGCCGGGCTGTCCGTGGATGGTGATATAGGCATAGTCGAAGAAGACGCGCTTGCCGTTTTCGACGAACGAGAAGTCGTTCTTGTCGATTTCGGCGGTGTCGCCGTTGCTGAGTTCCACGTGCCAGTCGAGTCCCTTCACGTCGACGATGTATATGTTGTACTTTTCTTTGTCGAAGAAGGAGTAGAGCCCCTGTCCGGAGCGCATCGACACATCGTGCTCCGAGGAGTCGCCACCACAGACGATGGCAATGGTTCGTTTCATATCCATGATGTTTGTCATTATTGGTTTTCGAATATATCTTGCGCCGTCCCGGCGATGTAGGCGCGCCACTTGGCGATGAGCGCGCCGAAGTCTTGCGGCCACTCCGTGCTGAAGTCCATCTGCTCGTGCGTCCTCGGGTGTACGAATCCGAGCGTCCGCGCGTGGAGGGCCTGGCGCGGGCACAGGCGGAAGCAGTTTTCCACGAAGGCCTTGTAGGTGGACGAGCGCTGCCCCCTGAGGATTTCGCGCCCGCCGTAAGTCTCGTCGGCGAAGAGGGGGTGTCCGACGCTCTTCATGTGCGCGCGTATCTGGTGCGTGCGTCCCGTCTCGAGCACGCACTCCACGAGCGTGGTGTATCCGAAGCGCTCCATCACCCTCCAGTGGGTGACGGCTTCCTTGCCCACCCCGCTCGCGGGGTCGAACACCTTCATGCGGAGCCTGTCCCTGGGGTCGCGGGCGATGTTCCCCTCGATGCGTCCGGCGTCGTCGGCCATGTTCCCCCACACCAGCGCGTTGTAGCTGCGGTGGGTGGTCTTGTTGTAGAACTGCCGGCCCAGGGCCGTCTTGGCCTCGGGAGTCTTGGCCACCACGAGCAGCCCGCTGGTGTCCTTGTCGATGCGGTGCACCAGCCCCACGTCGGGGTTGTTGGCGTCGAACGAGGGCACGTCGCGCATGTGCCACGCCACGGCGTTGATGAGCGTGCCCGTGAAGTTGCCCGCTCCGGGGTGCACCACCATTCCGGCGGGCTTGTTGACCACCATCAGGTCGTCGTCCTCGTAGACGATGTCGAGGGGGATGTCCTCGGCCACGATGCTCGTGTCGTGCCGCGGGCGGTCGAGCATGAGGGTGATCACGTCGGCGGGGCGCACCTTGTAGTTGCTTTTCACGGGCCGTCCGTTCACCTGTATGGCTCCGGCGTCGGCCGCGCTCTGTATGCGGTTGCGGCTCTGGTAGGGGTTGCGCTCGGCCAGGAACTTGTCGATGCGCACGGGTTTCTGGCCCTCGTCCACCACGACGCGCCAGTGCTCAAAGAGCCGTTCCTCCGGTCCGGTCACGAGTTCATTCTGCTCCATGGCCGCCTCCTGTTTCGGGTACTACTTCGAACTCGTCCTTGTCGGTTGCCTGAGGCGCCTGCATGGGGGCCTCCTCGCCCACCTCCTCCATGGGGTCGACGTCCTCGTCGGGGTCTATATAGTCGACGCTGTCAGAGGCCAGCCGCTGCCCGTTGCCCACCTGGATGATGAGCGTGGCGTCGGTCGACACCTTGTCGCCGGCCACCACGTGGCGCCCGTTCACCGTAATGCCATACACCCACTCGGCCTCGCCGGGAACGTACTCGGGCTGGCCGAGCTTGAAGCCCATGGCGGAGAGCTTGGCCATGGCCTCGCGCAGCGAGCTGTTGTCGATCACATCGGGCAGGGTGATGGTGGGCGAGTGGCCGGCGTTGATGGTGACATAAACCACATGGCCCGCCTTGACGCGCTCGCCGGCCGCGGGGGTCTGCTCCAAAATGCAGCCGGGGGGGAGGCGCTTCACGTAGCCGGTGTCCGACACCTCCATCTGCAGGCCGAGGGCGGAGAGCTGGCCGGCGGCATCGTCGAATGTCTTATGGACGATATTGGGAATGGGTATCGACTCGCCGTGATGCGTGTAGAGGTCGATGCCGAACTTGACACCGACGCAGAGCAGGAACACCACCGCGGCCATCGCAGTCAGATTGCCCCACAAATACTTGCTCTTAAACTTTCCGAAGAATTCTGATGGACTCATAGCTTATTCTCCTTGCAAAGATAAGGGAAAAGGTTGGAACAACAAAAAGAAAGGGCGGTTTTTTTTGGAATGAGGGGACGGAGCGGTGGCGAAATATCCTTACACCCAGGCAACGGCGCCGTCACTTGGGCCTCCAGACGTCCTCACTTGCCCCAAGTGAGGACCTCAAACGGGCCTTGAGAGGACCTCGGAAGGGCTTTCAGAGAACGTCTCAAAGCCGCTGAGACAACCCGTTGGATTCCAATACGTTACAAAAGGGAGAAAGTGGGGCGTGGAGGAATCGGCACCGCTGAAAAATGCGGACAAGCCGGAGCTTCGCGAAAAAGCATCCGCACACACCCGCGCGGCGTGGCGCATGTCTCCGCCCCACCCCACGGCGCCATGGCAGGCACCACGCGCCAAGGCATAAAAAAAGGAAGATGCCCCGAATTGCGTCAGGCCTCTTCCTCGCCAAAAAAACGGCTTCGACAAGCGAAGCCCGCCTACCGGAGTCTTACTTGCCGTGGTGCTCGTCGCTCACCGTGAGCTTCTTGCGGCCATGGGCGCGACGGCTGGCCAGCACGCGGCGGCCGTTCTTTGTCGACATACGCTCGCGGAAACCATGCTTGTTCACACGGCGGCGATTGTGGGGCTGGAATGTTCTTTTCATTGCTTTGACTTATTGTTTATTTGTTTGTATTCATGAACCATGGGGCCGATGACTCCACTTTGGGCTGCAAAATTACTCATTATTTTCGAATTAACAAAGCTTTTCGCCGTTTTTGAGACGCGAATTATAGTTTTTTCCCATATTTCCTTTGAGAATTGCCGAATTTGGAGTACCTTTGCACCGCTTCAAACAACATCTTGGTTTTACAAGACTTGACGCACAAGATACAAACATACATTCAAGATAAACTAAAAATGATCAATTCACAGGAAATCAAAATCGGAACCTGCATCCGCATGGATGGGGGCATTTGGCGCTGCATCGACTTCCAGCACCGCAAGCCGGGCAAGGGCAACACCGTGATGAACACCAAGCTGAAGAACGTGAGCGACGGACGCGTGCTGGAGCGCACTTTCCAGGTGGGCTTCAAACTCGACGACGTGCGCGTGGAGCACCGCCCCTACCAATACCTCTACGAGGACCCCACGGGCTTCATCTTCATGAACCAGGAGACCTTTGAGCAAATCCCCATCGCCAAGGAGCAAATCACGGGGGCGGACTTCATGAAGGAAGGCGACGTGCTCGACGTGCAGACCGACACCAGCGACGGCACCATCCTCTCGGCCGAAATGCCGGTGAAGACCCAGCTGAAGGTGGTGAAGAGCGACCCCGGCGTGAAGGGCAACACCGCCACCAACGCCACCAAGCCCGCCACCCTGGAAACGGGCGTGGAAATCCGCGTGCCCCTCTTCATCAACGAGGGCGAGACCATTCTGGTGGATACGCGCGACGGCAGCTACCTGAGCCGCGTCAACGAGGGCAAGTAATGAGATACTCGGTCGTTGTTCCCGTCTTCAACCGCCCGGACGAGGTGGACGAGCTCCTGGCAAGCCTTTGCCGGCAGAGCGAGGCCGACTTCGAGGTGCTCGTGGTTGAAGACGGGAGCACGCGCCCCTGCCGGGACGTGTGCGGAAAATACGACGGACAACTCAACCTGCGCTACTTCGACAAGCCCAACAGCGGGCCAGGACAAAGCAGGAACTATGGCGCCGAACGCGCCAAGGGCGACTACCTCATCATCCTCGACAGCGACGTGGTGCTGCCGCCCGACTATCTCAGGCAAGTGAGCCTGGAACTCAGGCGAGAGCCGTGCGAGGCCTTCGGAGGACCCGACCGGGCGCACGACTCCTTCACGCCGACACAGAAGGCCATCTCTTACGCCATGACTTCCTTCTTCACCACCGGAGGCATCCGCGGAGGAAAGAAGAAACTGGACAAGTTCTACCCCCGCTCCTTCAACATGGGCATCCGCCGCGACGTCTATCTGAAACTGGGCGGATTCTCCAAAATGCGCTTCGGCGAGGACATCGACTTCAGCATCCGCATCTTCAAGGCCGGATACCGATGCCGACTCTTTCCCGAAGCATGGGTGTGGCACAAGCGGCGCACCGACTTCCGCAAGTTCTGGCGGCAAGTCTACAACAGCGGCATCGCACGCATCAACCTCTACAAACGCCATCCCGAAAGCCTGAAAACTGTACACCTGCTGCCTGCGGTCTTCACCGTGGGCGTGGCCCTGCTGGCCATGCTCTTCGCCCTGGGGGTCGTCAACATCGCGGCCGCATCCACACACATGATGGGCGCCTTCGGATTCGCCTGCATCGAGGTGGCCGTGCTGCCCCTGCTGGTCTACGCCTTGCTTATCCTGGCCGACTCGGCCGTGCGCAACCGAAGCCTGAAAATAGGGCTGCTCAGCGTCGGAGCCGCCTTCACGCAGCTCATCGGCTACGGATGCGGATTCATCCAAGCCTGGTGGCGGAGATGCGTCAGGGGGAAGGGCGAGTTCGAAGCCTACGCTAAAAACTTCTACAAATGAGCCAGCACCTGTCCATCTCGCAATGGGCCGAGGAGGACCGGCCGCGCGAAAAACTGGCCAGCCTGGGGGCCGAAGCCCTGTCGAACGCCGAGCTGCTGGCCATCCTCATCGGGTCCGGATCGGCAAGACTGTCGGCCGTGGAACTGATGAAGACGGTCATGAACGACTGCCAGAACAACCTGAACACCCTGGGAAAACTCTCCATACACGACCTGACGCAATATGACGGCATCGGACCCGCCAAGGCCATCACCATCCTCGCGGCATGCGAGCTGGGCAAGCGCAGGGCCCTGGAGAAAGCCAAGGAGCGAGACAGCTTCAACTCTCCGGCCGACATATACAACTATATGCACCCGCTCGTGCAGGACCTGGACACCGAGGAGTTCTGGATCCTGCTCATGAACCAGAACTTCAAGCTCATCAAGGCCGTGAAAATATCGCACGGCGGCATCACCGAAACGGCCGTCGACATACGCATCATCATGCGCGAGGCCATCCTCGCCGGCGCCACCATCCTCGCCGCCAGCCACAACCACCCGAGCGGAAACACCAGGCCCAGCCGGCAGGACGACCAGCTCACCGAGCGCATCCGAAAGGCGTGCGACATCATGAGAATCTACTTCATGGACCACGTCATCGTGACCGACGGAGCCTACTACAGCTACCGGGAACAAGGAAGAATCTGAACGCACCGGGAAACACACCTCCCGGGCACGCACACGGCACACACGCAAAGGGGTTTTTGCATAAAAACATGCTAAAAATTTGCTCAGTCAAGAGAAAAACACTAGCTTTGCAAATGAAGACTCCCCGCAAGGGCGACCGCCCCACCCTACGGCAAGGGGGAAAACCACATAGCGCCATGACAAGGCGCCATGACAAGGCACACGACCCGGAAAACCAGCCGGAACGGGACCTCGAGGAGACGAAGAAACAAGAATCCCATAACCTGAAAACATGACACAAGAACAGAAAACGAAAATAGAAGAGCGCATCGTCGACGTACTGAAGACTGTCTACGACCCCGAGATTCCCGTGAACATCTGGGACTTGGGCATGATTTACAAAATCGACGTGAAAGACGACAGCAACGTCGACATCGACATGACCTTCACGGCACCATCCTGCCCGGCGGCCGACTTCATCCTCGAAGACGTGCGCACCAAGGTGGAAAGCGTCGAAGGGGTCAAAGGCGCAAACGTGAACCTCGTCTTCGAACCGGCGTGGGACCAAAGCATGATGAGCGAAGAGGCACGCGTGGAACTCGGATTCGACTAAAAACGGCACGACAAAACACACATATCTTTCATACCTATGAGGAAGAACGTATATTTCCTAAGCGACGCCCACCTGGGCTCTTGGGCCATTCCGCACGCCAGAATGCAGGAACGACGCATTGTGAGATTCCTCGACTCTATCAAGGAGAAAGCCGCCGCCATCTATCTCCTGGGCGACATGTTCGACTTCTGGAACGAGTACAAGTATGTCGTCCCAAAAGGATATACGCGCTTCCTGGGAAAACTGTCCGAACTCACCGACAACGGCGTGGAGGTGCACTTCTTCACCGGAAACCACGACATCTGGACCTATGGATACCTGGAGGAGGAGTGCGGAGTGAGCGTACACAAGGCTCCGCTGACAACGGAAATCTACGGCAAGGTGTTCTTCCTGGCGCACGGCGACGGACTCGGCGATGACGACGGGGGATTCAAATTCCTGAGGTGGGTGTTCCACAACCGCACCTGCCAACGGCTGCTCAACTGCGTCCACCCCAGATGGGGCATGGCGCTCGGGCTCAACTGGGCCAAGCACAGCCGACTGAAACGGGCCGACGGCAAGGAACCACCCTATATGGGCGAGAACAAGGAGCCGCTGGTGCGCTTCACCAAAAACTATATGAAGACTCATTCCGACATCGACTACTTCATCTACGGGCACCGACACATCGAACTCGACTTGATGCTGAGCCGGAAAACACGAATGATCATCCTCGGCGACTGGATATGGCAATACACCTATGCCGTGTTCGACGGCGAGCACATGTTCCTCGAAGAATACGTCGAGGGCGAATCACAACCCTGACAACCGGAGGGGGGAGGCCGGGAGATTGTTAACACTTCGAAATCCTAATTCATCTCTCTTACACTTTAAACGTTAACAATTAACATTCTTAACCTTAATTTTAATGGCTTTTGTTTACTTTCAATCCATTTAACTTGAATATTTTGCATTATCCAAAACTTTGCTTTAACTTTGCAAACAGAAAAAGAAAACAAGATTACGTTTGTTAGGTTACGTTTAGGTTATATGATGATTAGGTTAATGTTTTGATTTCGTGGAAGTTTTTTAAGCGTAAAAAGATACAGATCCATAGAATTCTCTCCCGGCCCGCCTTGTGAAAGGCAAGCCGGCTTTTTTTTGTGGATACATGAAAGAAAGGAAGGGACACACTTGGCATTTCAAGAAGAATCAACTATATTTGCAGAAGAAGCAAATCATCCTTAATCCACCAAAACGCATTGACACCCTGCCCCATGCAAGCCCTGAACCCATTCCTCCGCCCCGCCTACGTGATGGCCAAGCCGGCCGGAGCGCGATGCAACCTGCATTGCGACTACTGCTACTATCTGTCGAAGGCCAAGATGTACGAGGCCCGGGGAACGGCGACGGACGGGCCCAGACGCCTGACGATGGACGACCAGCTGCTCGAGGAGTTCGTCAGCCAGTACATCGCAAGCCAGCCCACGGCGCAAGTCCTCTTCACGTGGCACGGCGGCGAGCCCATGCTCAGGCCGCTCGGCTTCTACCGGAGGGCCATGGACTTGCAACGGAAATATGCGGGAGGAAGGCAAATCGACAACTGCATACAGACCAACGGCACACTCGTCGACGACGCATGGGCATCGTTCCTGCACGACAACGGATGGCTCGTCGGACTGTCTATCGACGGCCCGGAACGGCTGCATGACGCCTGCCGGCACACTCGCAGCGGAAAAGCTACATTCGCAAAGGTGATGGAGGCCGCCGACATACTCGACAGGCACGAAGTGGAGTGGAATGCCATGGCCACAGTGAACAGCGTCAATGGCGGCCACCCCCTGGAGGTCTACCAATTCTTCAAGTCCATCGGCTGCCATTACCTGCAGTTCACGCCCGTGGTAGACAGCGACCAGCTAGGCCGGCTGGCGCCCTACTCCGTCACGCCGGAACAATGGGGCGAGTTCGCCTGCACGATTTTCGACGAGTGGGTAAACCACGACGTTGGCCTTTACTTCATACAGCTCTTCGACGCCACACTGGCCAACTGGGCCGGAGTGGCGCCCGGCGTGTGCGCGCTTTCGGAGACCTGCGGCAACGCGGCCGCCATGGAATTCAACGGCGACGTGTACTGCTGCGACCACTTTGTCTATCCCGAATACCGGCTCGGAAACCTCCGCGAGCAGTCTCTCATGGCCTTGCTCAACAGCCCGCAGCTGCACTCCTTCGGCCTGGCCAAGCAACGCGGACTGCCACGACAGTGCAAGACATGCCGCTGGCTCTTCGCCTGTCACGGCGAATGTCCCAAGAACAGGATCGTCACCAGCGCCGACGGCGAGCCCGGACTGAACTACCTCTGCGACGGATACCGGCGATTCTTCGAGCACGCGGCGCCCTATATGGACTTCATGAAAGCCCGACTCGACTGCGGCGAGGCACCCGCCGACATCGTCGAGGCGCTCCGACGGGGATGGAAGCCATAGCGGAAGAAGGGGGCCGGACCACGGCACGGCGACATGGAGGGCTAACGCTGGATGCGGCCTCCGGAGCCTGCGATGTTGGCTATGATTTCGCTCTCGCTGACCAAGTTCTGGTCGCCGGGAATGGTGTTCTTCATGGCACTGGCCGAAAGTCCGAAGTCCAGGCACCGCTGGTTGTCGTCACCCCACCGGCGGAAAGCATGAAGATAAGCGGCGACAAAGGCGTCGCCCACGCCCATGGGGTCGATGACAGGCTCGATATCATAGAGGCGGGCCGTGAAAAGCGCGTCACCGGCCGCGTCGTAAAGCAGCCCCGTCAGGATGTGGTGGCTGCTCTCAAGCTGGTTGCGCAAGGCCATAATCATCTTGCGGCAACGGGGGAAGAGGGCGTGCATCCTGCGGAAATAATCCCGATAGGCCGCCCTGTCGATGGTGTAGGCCGCCGTCCGGGCCTCAAAGGGAATATGGGGCACCCCGCTGGCCACTTCCCATTCGTTCTGGTCGCCGAAGATGACGTCGCTGTGCTGGAGCAGCCGGAAAAGCACATCGTGGGCACTGGCGCCGTAATTCCAAAGATTCTTGCGGTAGTTGATGTCGCAGCAGATGGCGAGCCCCATCCTGTCAGCCACGTCCACTCCGTCGAAGGTCGCCCTCATCGACTCGTCGCTGATGGCGCAAGTGATGCCCGAGCAGTGGAAGAGCGAAGCCCCCCGCAAGGCCTCCTGCCACGGAATCATGCCGCGGCGAAGCGTATAAAAGGAAGAATCCTTGCGGTCGTAGACCACGTGCGAATTGCGCATGGCCGCCGCCTTCTCGAAATAATAAGAGCCCAAACGGTCGCCTCCGCGCACCACATGGCTCACGTCGACGCCGAAGCCGCGCAGGTGCATGAGCGCCGCGTCGCCCACGACATTGTGGGGCAAGCGCGAGAGAAAGGTCACATTGTCGCCCAAGCAGGCCAGCGAGACGGACACGTTGGCCTCGCTGCCCCCGTAATCGCCAGTAAAGGTGCTGCCCTGGCAAAGGCGTTGCAAGCCCGGCTTCGACAATCTGAGCAGCAACTCGCCGAATGTTACAATCGTATTTTCCATTACCTTAAATCTACTCCTATACCTTAACGCCCCTGCCGTCACCAGCCACCGGCGTTCTTTCTTTAAAAAAAAGAAGGGGTCATGCCTGGAAGCGCGACGGCCGTGTCCAAGATGAGACAAGCCCCGCATAAAAGCAAAAGCCCCCCGCATAAAAAGGGATGAGCCTTCGGGCCCATCCCTTCCAAGTATGATGAAACTACTTCTTCAGAGCTTCCACCAACTCCTTCGTGTCGCGGGCAATGACGATTTCCTCGTCGGTAGGCACCACGACCACTTTCACCTTGGAGTCGGGAGTCGAGATGACGGCCTCCTTGCCGCGCACCTGGGCATTCTTCTCCTTGTCGATCTTGACGCCCAGGAACTCCAGTCCCTCGCAAGCTTCCTCGCGCGTGGAGGTCTGGTTCTCGCCGACGCCAGCCGTCCACACGATGATGTCGACGCCCCCCATGGCGGCAGCATACGAGCCGATGTATTTCTTGATGCGGTAGTTATACATCTTCAAGGCCAGCTGTGCGCGCTTGTTGCCCTCGGCCGCGGCGTTCTCCACGTCGCGCATGTCCGAAGACACGCCCGAAATGCCGAGCACGCCACTCTCCTTGTTCAGGAAGTCGGCCATCTCCTGGGGCTGCTTGCCGAGCTTCTCCATGAGGTATGTCACGGCCGAAGGATCGATGTCACCACTGCGCGAGCCCATCATCAGTCCGGCCAGCGGCGTCAGTCCCATCGACGTGTCGATCACCTTTCCACCCTTGATGGCGGCCACGCTGGCACCATTGCCGATATGGCAGGTGATGATTTTCTGGTCCTTGATGTCCACGCCGAGTATTTCGCACACCCGCTTCGACACATAGCGATGGCTTGTTCCGTGGAATCCATAGCGGCGCACGTGATACTTCTCGTAAAGCTCGTAGGGCACAGCGTAGAGATAAGCATAGTCGGGCATCGTGCTATGGAAGGCATTGTCGAACACCACCACCTGCGGCGTATCGGGCATGAGCGCGTCAACGGCTCGGATTCCCTTCAGGTGTCCGGCGTTGTGCACCGGTGCGAGGTCGCACAAGCTCTCTATTCCGTCCTCCACGTCCTTCGTCACGAGGCAGCTCTTCTCGTAGAGGTCGCCTCCCTGCACGATGCGGTGTCCCACGGCGTCGATTTCGTCAAGGCTCTTGATGGCCCCGATTTCGGGGTCCAGAAGCACTTCGAACACCAAGGCCACGCCCTCTTTGTGTGTGGGCAGGTCACGGAAGATTTGCTTTTTCTCGCCATTGTCCAGCTTCACCTTGATGAATGCATTTTCGATGCCGATGCGCTCCACGCCGCCCTGGGCCAGGACGGCCTCGTTGTCCATGTCGTAGAGTTTGTATTTGATGGATGAACTACCACAGTTCAATACCAAGATTTTCATACCGAATTATTTGTTTGAATTTGATAAAAAACGATTTCTTCTATATGCCACTCCCCATTACTGCTTCTTGGCATCCTGTGCCTGGCAGGCCGTGATGGCCACCATGTAGTAGATGTCGTCGACGGAGCATCCGCGGCTCAGGTCGTTGACGGGGCGTGCGATGCCCTGGAGGATGGGTCCGATGGCGATGGCGCCGCCCAGTCTCTGCACCAGCTTGTATCCGATGTTGCCCACTTCCAAGTTGGGCACCACGAGCACGTTAGCCTTTCCGGCGATCTCGCTGCCCGGGGCCTTGCGCTCGCCCACCGACGGATCGAGAGCGGCGTCGGCCTGCAGCTCGCCGTCCACCTTCAGGTCGGGGAACTTCTCCTTGGCCAGCTTCGTAGCCTCGATCACCTTGTCAATGATATACACGCTCTTGCCCGTAGCCTTGTCCTTGGCGTCCTTGGCCGACCCCTTGGTAGAGAAGCTCAGCATGGCCACCTTGGGTTCCTCGATTCCGGCCACGCTCTTGGCCGTCTGCGCAGTGGTATAAGCGATCTGTGCCAGCTGGTCAGCCGTGGGATTCGGGGTTACGGCCACGTCGCCCATCACGACGACGCCGTTGTCGCCATACTTCTCCTGGTTGGTAATGAGGAGCATGGCTCCACTCACACAGGAGATTCCCGGAGCGCACTTGATGATCTGGAGTGCGGGGCGGAGCGTGTCTCCGGTGGTCGACAGGGCGCCCGAGATTTGTCCGTCGGCGCCCTCGGTCTTGATGATCATGCATCCCAGGTACAGGTTGTTCTTCGTCACCAGTTCGCGGGCCTGCTCAATGGTCATGCCCTTTTTCTTGCGCAGCTCGGCCAGTTTTTCAGCATACTCCTCGCTCCGTGGGTTGTTCTCCGGATCCACGATGGTGGCCTTGCCGATGTTCTTCAGCCCCCACTCGCCGGCAAGCCGGTTGATGTTCTCGGGGTTTCCAATAAGGATAAGGTCGGCGAGGTCGTCAGCCAAAGCTTTGTCGGCGGCTCTCAACGTGCGCTCCTCCTCAGCCTCGGGGAGGACGATGCGCTGCTTATCAGCCTTAGCACGCGCAACAATCTGATTTAATAAGTCCATAATCGATGAAAGGTTATATATTTTTTAAACGATTCTTTGTTGTAGCCTGTTTCCGTATGGCAAAATTACGAAAATAAATTGAGACTCGCTCCCCGATGCCGTTATTTTTTCCCCTCAAGCGCGTTGCGCGCCCATTTTCCCGCAGGCTCACTGCATTTCGCGCGTCAGGATGCTTTCCAGCTCCTCGGCCGAGAGCCTGAGCCGGAACACGCCCTTGATGGCCACGCTGATGCGTCCCGTCTCCTCAGACACCACGATGGCGATGGCGTCGCTATTCTGGCTGATGCCCATTGCCGCCCTGTGCCGCAATCCCAGTTCCTTGGGAATGTCGAGGTTGTGGCTCACGGGCAGGATGCATCCCGCGGCCTTGATGCGTTTTTTCGAGATGACCATGGCTCCGTCGTGCAGGGGCGAGTTTTTGAAGAAGATGTTCTCGATGAGCCGCTGGCTGATTCTGGCGTCAATCAGCTCTCCAGTCTCCACGATGTCGGTCAGGGGCACCCCCCGCTCCACGACGATGAGCGCGCCCACGTATTTCTTGCTCATGCTCATACAGGCCATCACGATGGGCATGATGGTCTCCTTGTCCTCTTCGGGAGCCTTGTCGCGGCTGGGGCGGAAGAGCCGCAGCAGCCGGCGGATGCCCTTCTGCGTACCCAGTTCGTAGAGGAACTTCCGTATGTCCTCCTGGAAGATGACGATGAGTGCGATTACGCCCACGCTCACCAGCTTGTCGAGGATGGCCCCGAGCAGGCGCATTTCGAGCACCTGGCTCACGAAGAGCCACACCAGGATGAAGAGCATGATGCCCACGAAGATGTTGAGCGAGCGCGACTCCTTCATCAGCCGGTAGATGTAATAGAGCATCAGCGCGACGAGGAAGATGTCGATGATATCCTTGATTCCAAACGAGAAAAGCACGCCGGTAGAGTTTTAAAGGGTGAATTGACTTTATTAGAGGGTGATTTGACTAACGATTTTCACGGCGTCAGAAGCCGCCTTCACGTCGTGAACGCGCAAGATGTCGGCCCCCCGCTCCAGCGCGATGGTGTTGACGACGGTGGTGCCGAGCATGGCCTCGGCGCTGTCGGGAGCGACGCCAAGGAGCTGGTGGACCATGCGCTTGCGCGACACGCCCACGAGCAGGGGCAGCTCCATGACCTGCAACTTCTCCATCTCGGCGAGCAGCCGGTAGTTGTCGTCGACGGTCTTGCCGAAGCCGAAGCCCGGATCGAGAACCACGTCGGCCACATCGGCCTCGTGCAACAGCTCCACCTCGCGGGCGAAGCGTATGAGCATGTCGTGCAGGTTGGCTTCCAGCGACATCAGGATGTAGGGCACCTTGAGCCGTCCCATGAGCGGAATCATCCGCTCGTCGGCGGCCTCGCTCACGTCGTTGATGATGCCGGCGCCATATTCCTCCACGGCCATCTTGGCCACATCGGGACGGAAGGTGTCCACCGAGACCACCGTCCCCGGAGCGGCCCCGGCCACCACGGGCAGCGCCAGGCGCAGCCGCCTCATCTCCTCGTCCTGGTCCACGGGCGTGCCGCCGGGGCGCGTCGAGCACGCCCCCACGTCAATGATGGTGCCCCCCTGCTCCACGATCTCGCGGGCGCGGGCGGCTATGGCGTCAGTGGTCTGTACGCGGCTTCCCGCATAGAAACTGTCTGGCGTCACATTCAGGATGCCCATGACCTGGGGCGTGGCCAGCTCGAACAATCGGCCGTGCACATTCAGCGTAAAGTTGCTCTTCTTGCTCATATGCTGCAAAAATAGTAATATTATTTGGAATTGAAGAATCGATTTTGAGAAAATTACTGTAACTTTGCAAGAAATAAACATGAAGTAATGGAAATCATGGATTTATACGCCCTCTACCGCAAGCACCCCGTGGCCACCACCGACAGCCGCGACTGCCCGGAAGGGAGCATTTTCTTTGCACTGAAAGGCGCCTCGTTCGACGGCAACAAGTTTGCCGCACAGGCCCTGGAGAAGGGTTGCGCCTACGCGGTGGTCGACGAGGAGGAATACGCCGACGACGGCGACAGCCGCTACATCATCGTCGACGACGTGCTGACCACATTCAAGGAGATGGCCCGCGAGCACCGGCGGCAGTTCCACATCCCCGTACTGGGCATCACGGGCACCAACGGCAAGACCACGACCAAGGAGCTCGTCTCGGCCGTGCTGGCCCGCAAATACCGGGTGATGCACACCGAGGGCAACTTCAACAACGACGTGGGGGTGCCCAAGACGCTGCTCCGCCTCACCTCCGGCGACGAGCTGGCGGTGGTGGAGATGGGGGCAAGTCACCCGGGCGACATCAAGAAGCTGGTGGAATACGTGGAGCCCACGTGCGGACTCATCACCAACGTGGGACGCGCCCACCTGCAGGGATTCGGCTCGTTCGAGGGCGTAAAGCGCACCAAGGGCGAACTCTACGACTTCCTCCGCGCCCACGATGGGCTGCTCTTCCTCAACGAGAGCAACGCTGACCTGGTGGAGATGGCCCGCGAACGGGGCATGGAGCGCATCGTGGGCTACGGACACGAGCCCGACGGCACCGTGCAGGGGCGCGTCACGGCGTGCGCGCCCTACGTGGAGTTTGAGTGGCGGCAGGGCGACAACGCCGAGCCGCACCTGGTGAGAACCAGGCTCATCGGCTCCTACAACCTCGACAACCTGCTCGCCGCCATCACCGTGGGACTGTACTTCGGCGTGCCGGCCGCGCAAATCGACGAGGCGCTCGAGGGCTACCGGCCGAGCAACAACCGGAGCCAGCTCACCGTCACACCGCACAACCGGCTCGTGGTGGACGCCTACAACGCCAATCCGTCGAGCATGGCGGCGGCGCTGGACAACTTCAAGCTGATGGACGTGGACGGCAAGATGGCCATCCTGGGCGACATGCGCGAGCTGGGCGACGTGTCGGCCGAAGAGCACCAGAAGGTGGTGGACAGGCTGCTGGCCGACGGGATGACCGACGTGTGGCTCGTGGGCGACGAGTTCGGCAAGACACGGACCTCATTCCGCAAGTTCCACAACGTGGACGAGGTGAAGGCCGAAATAGCGCGCCGCCGCCCTGAAGGCAAGTGCATCCTCATCAAGGGCAGCAACGGCATCCGCCTCTCCGAACTGCCACAACTGCTCTGAGCCCCGCCCCGCACGCCACATCCTGCAACGTGCACGGACACGAAAAAGCGGCAACCGGA
>CAYQUN010000023.1:0-42121 GCA_964420715.1 uncultured Prevotella sp.
TGTTTCCTTTTCCCACAATAGTGTCCATCTCCAGATCGCCCAATCTCTTTCCATCCGCCTCTTCGGGTCTGTCGTGTATGCTGGTACGGTTAGGTATCTTTACGCGGTCAGAGCCGACAGGCCGGTTCCTATGCTTGAGGCGGTGACGGCAGTTCTTGTACAGATCCCCACCTTTGACCTTGTCACGCCTTATCATCTTGTATATAGTCTCGTATGAGACATTCTTACCTTCCCGTGCCAGACGACCTGATATTTGCTCTGGAGACCATTGCTCTTTTGTCAGCAGGGTGACGACCTCTGACTTTAAACTGTCCTTGATGGCATGATTCCCTGGCTCCTTCTTTTTACGATATGCAGCATTCTCCTGGGCAGTAATCCAGTTGTATTTGCCATGACTGCCACTATTACGTTTCAACTCACTCGTTACTGTTGAAGGACTAACTCCTATAGAGGCTGCTATGTCTTTTCTGGTCATATTCTTTTGCAGCATTAGATAAATTGCGTACCTTTGTTCTGAAATCAAATGTTTGTACATGAGCAATGCAAATATAATTGATTTTAGGGAGAAAGCGTTCTCCCTTTTTTGTTTCTTGCATTGCTAATTTCATTCTTCATGACAAGTCCACTTATGGGGGCTTCTCGCCCCCTCACCCCTCGGTGTTTTCTGGTATAGATTATTAAGGCTAAACCAGCTCACCCAATTGCACTTCTATGTTGAACTTGTAACACATAACTGATTACCCATATGAAGATCAAGCAATTTTTTCTATTCTTTCTAATGGTGTGCGTGGCGCTTTCCTTCACCGCTTGCACCGATGACGAGGGTGGCACGACGGTATACATGATTCACGAGGCCAAGACGCTGACGCTGACCGAGGCGCAAAAAGCCATGGTGGAAGAGAACAACGCATTCTCGCTGAGGCTCTTCGAAACCGTGCTGAAGAGTGACACGGCGGGGAGGGCGGTGCTGGTGTCGCCGTTGAGTGCATCGTATATGCTGGGAATGATTCAGGACGGCGCGTCCTCGGAGACCCGCCAGCAGGTGGTGGAAGCGCTGGGCATGGGAAACATGCAGAAAGAGGAGGTGAACACCTACTTCCATTCGCTCATCACCCAGCTGCCCAAGGAGGACCCGAACGTGACGATGCTCACGGCCAATGCCATCTATACCAACAAGGGCTACACCCTGACGAGTGCGTTCAGCAGCAATATGAAGAAATACTACGAGGCCGAGGCACAATCCCTGGACTTCGGCTCCGACGACGCACTCGGCACCATCAATGCCTGGTCGGTCAAGAACTCCGAGGGGACGATTCCACTCATCCTGGACCAGATAGACCCCTATGTGGCCTGCTATCTGCTCAACTCCATCTATTTTCGACGCCAAATGGACCAAACAGTTCGACAAGGCCAACACTCGCGACGAGGTGTTCACCCGTGAGGACGGGTCGTCACGCAGCGTCGCAATGATGCACAACCAGCCCCTCATCCAGTGGTATGCCGATGCCGACTTTGATGCGGTCTGCCTGCCCTATGGCAGCGGCAGCGCGTGGAACATGGTGGTGCTGCTGCCCCGCGAGGGCAAGACGGTGGCCGGCGTAGCGGCCGACCTGCTGGAAACGGGACGGCTCAGCCAGGCTTTGAACAACATGACATCGGGAACGCTGGATGTGAAGATGCCCAAGTTCGCCGTCAGCACGAACAACAACCTGCGCGCGCTGCTTCCCAAGCTGGGCATCAACCGCATGTTCAACCGCAACGAGGCCCAGCTCGACGGCATCTGCGAGGGGAAGAGCCTCTTCGTGACCCAGATGGTACAGCGCGCCAGCCTCGACGTGACCGAGGAGGGCAGCAAGGCCACGGCGGTGATGGTGGCGGAATTGGGCGACACCTATAACGGCGGACAATTGCTGGAGGGCTGTTTCCATGCCGACCACCCGTTTGTCTACCTCATCATGGAGCGCAACAGCAACGCCATCGTCATGGCAGGCACGTATACGGGATTCTAAGCGCCCCCCTGCAGGCGGACTCTTGCCGGAACGCAGGAGAATGTTGACCATGCCAGCGTCGCGGGCTGGCAGCAAAAAGAAATCCGCGTCCGCTGCTCCCCTCTGGGGAAACGCGGACGCGGATGATGGTATGTGGGGGACGAGGCACGGCCTCGCAGCCTCGGCGAATGCGGATTACTTCACGACGACTTTCTTTCCGTTGACGATGTTTACGCCGTGTTGCGGCTGGTTGATGCGTACGCCGTTGAGGTTGTACCACTGTGTAGGCGCGGCATGGTCAGCGTCGATGGTCTCGATGGCCGTGGCGGGCACCTTGTGTCCGGTAGCGGTCACGGTGAAGTGATAGGCCGTTTCCTCAGTCTTGCCGCGTGTGCTTCCCTTGCGTGCCTTGTTGTAGCCGATGTAGACATTGCCGTTGGTGGCGACGGTTGATAGGAAGAACACCTTTCCTCCCTCGGTGTAGGCGGTATAGGGCGTGGCCTGTGTGGCGTTTTCGGTGGCGGCGAATCCATAGTTGCCGTTGTCGCGCAGGTATTTGCCGTCAGCCCCCTTGATATAGTAGACGCCGGTCTTGGGCGTGGACACGAACTGCACCTCGTAGTCGGTATCGTCAAAGGGCGCGTAGCCATTCGAGAAGGTTCCCGAGAGGTTGAGAGCCTCGCCGTCAGCCACCTTGATGGTGTAGTATTCGTCCTCGGCGGGCATGAAGTAGGTGGCTCCCGTCGGCATAATCTCGTCTTCCATCTTGCCGAGCGACTGATACCAGGCATATGCGTTGTAGCTCAAGTGTGGCGGCATGGAATATCCCACGTTCTGATTTACAATTTGCAGGTTGTATGTGTTGTCGTCGCGGAGCCAGGGCAGTTTCTTGTCAGTGTCATAGGTGGTGGTGATGACGCGCAGCACATAGTCGCAATCGCTGCGTCCCAGGTCGTTGGCGCGTGCCGGCATGACGAGTTCCTCGCGGAAGTCGCCCAGCAGGTCGCACACCAGGCAGGCGTTTTGCTTGGTAGAATTGATGCTGAACACGCTGTAGCGTTTCCACAGCAGGGTGGTATTGCCCCGTCCGAAAGTGGCGCGCGTCCAGTTGTGTCCGTCCAGGTCGAACTTGGCCACGCCGTTGCCGTCAAAGTGTTCGTCGAGGAGGTCTTCGTCCCAGAAGACTCGGAAGTTTGGATATCCCGTTCCATTGCCACGGCTGTATGTGTAGAGTGCGTTGCCGTTGCAGTCGTAGACATAGCTGGAGGCGTTGTGCCAGTATTCCGCTCCGGCGTGTGTGGAGTCAAGGTCCATGATGATGCCCCGGTTCACGTCGCCTGAACCCTCCTTGATTTGTCCGTTGAGGATGCTTCCACTCTTGCCGTCAATCATGCAGGCGTTGTATTTCGTGGCGGCCTCGGTGATGCGCCATGTTTCCAGTCCCTCGTTTCCAGGGTTGAACTCACCCACGGCACACACGTCCCCATGGCCCAGGTTGGTTGACCATAACACCGTGCCATCGTGGTCAATGGTGGCCGCGCCGATGCACACCTCGTCGTAGCCGTCTCCGTCCACGTCGCCGGGTTGCCCGCTATGTGCGCCTTGTGCGAAGAGGCTGATGTTCTGCACGTGATGTCCCGAAGCGTTGTCGGTTTCAGAGTGGGTCTCGCTGGTAGAGGCCGTGCGCCACTCTTCGACCAGGTTCTTGCCGTCCCATGACACGGCCGTGGCGTAGACATAGGTGTAGATGCCCCTTTGGAAGAAGCACACGGGCCTCACCTCGCCGTCTCGGCATGGAATTTTGATTACGGCTCCCTTGAATCCGTTGCCCCGTCGTCCGTAGGTCTTTCCGTCCGAATGTCCGCTGCGGGTGTCCCAGTTGCTTTGGATGCCGAAGTAGGGCCAGTATTGCTTGGTTGCCAGCTCGCGTCCCGTGACGCCGTCGAAGCACGTGATCCACTCTTCGCCGTCGGTCGGACCGCCGTCGCTTCCCCGGTAATACTTCTTTTGCAGGTCTTCGGGATAACCCTTCAAGCCTTCTCCCACATAATTGCCCAGTCCGTCCTTGGTGCCGGGTGCCGTCTTCACGATCATTTCGCCCTTGCCGTCGCCGTCGAAGTCCCACACCTCAAAGGTGAAGTTGTTTCCACAGATGACGTTTTGTCCGAAGTCGATGCGCCAGAGTCGTGTGCCGTCAAGCTTGTAGCAGTCCACGAATTCATGGTTGTCGGCCGCATGGTTTCCGGTGAAGGAGCCTTCCCATTTGAGTATGATCTCCTGTTCGCCATCGCCGTCCATGTCATAGGCCGAGGCGTCGAGGGGCTTGTAGGTCACGATGGCCGTGTCGGCCACGGGGTCTTTGATCACGGGAGCGGTGAGCGGTATGTCCAGGCACGGACTGCTCCACGCCTTTACGCCCTCCTGCCGGTCGATTTCGTGACCATTCTTGTCTTTTACCACCAGCGAGAAGGTCGACCGCTCATATTTGGCCGCACTAACCCTCGCGGTCGTCTTCGAGCGGAAGATGCCATAGAGTTCGCCGTCGATGTAGAGTTGATACTGGGTCAGTGTGGGGTCGTCGGTGGCCCTCATGCGCCAGCTCACCTGCACCTGTGAGCCGTTGACGAAAGCTATGAGTCCACGGTTTTGTGCCGCCTCGATGGCCATTCCCAACAGGGGAAAGAGCGCGAGCAGCATAAGCATAAGTTTTCTTTTCATTGATAATTCTTTAGGTTTTATGGATTCAGATTCTGGAGCGGTGAATTTGCTTGATGGTGCAAAGTTCGCAAAAACAGGCCATTCCGAGATAGGGAATTCCTACGGAAATATGTAAAAACCTACATTTTCAGGCCTTGGGCAGTTCCACCACGCCCTCTTGCCTCTTACCGTCCATGAGGATGCGTAGCGGCCGGTCGAATCGTACGTGCCTCACATAGGGAGTCTCCTCGACGGCGTTCATGGCGTCGAGCACGTCCTTTCTGAACAGTCCGCCTTGCGATGGTTCCACGTTGGTGTCGATGGTGAAATATCCCACGCCGAAGCTGGTGAGGTTTTGGAAGAAGTGCGTTCCCTGGCTGGGGTCGACGCGATAGTTTTTCAGGGCCACCTCCACGATGACGCGTGCGGCGCTGATGTGCGGCCACTTCACGGGCACGCCCAGATAGTGGTCGCTGCTTCCCCACCGTCCGGGTCCCACGAGCACGTAGTTTCGTCCGGTGTCGAGGAACTTGCGGTTGATGCGTTCCACATCGTCGGCAACGCGATAGTTGTTCATGGCCGAGAAGTTGTCGTCATACTTCACGTAGACCACGTCGACGATGTCGTCGCTGATGCCGTGTCCGAGCGCGTTGTGCGACCGTAGCAGGCAGTCGGTGTCGGGCACGGCCTCCACGTCCTCGTCGAGCATTTGCTTGCTGTCGACAATGGGGCGGATTTGCAACAGATAGAACTCGCCCGTACGGTCATCGTTCAGGTTGCAGGCGAACTCGATCTCCACGGGCCGCCGCATGGCTCCCGCACCATACTCCATGGCCATGCGGAGAATTTGAGGCAGGGGGAACACGTCTTGCTGGAGCACGGCGTCGAAGGTGACAAGCTTGCGCCCCTGCCCGTAGCATCCCGGAGTGATGGTCTGGTCGGTGGGGTCGAAGGTGGATGCGAGCCATTTCAAGGCACCGTCGGCGGCAGCGTCCTTCACCTTCACCTTCAGGATGTTGAATCCGTCGTCCACCTTGAAGTCGTCGCCCGTGTGCGTCATGTCGAGCGCATAGAAGCGCGTCTGCGTGTCGCTCAGCGCCAGTTCCATCTCGCTGGTCTGCAACACTTGGTCGGGATGATAGGGGCACACGCGCAGCGTCTGTCCTCCGTCGACGATATACTTTCCCAGGCCCACGGCCAGGCTTGCAATGCCCTCCTCGGCCTTCTCGTCGCCGATGGGATAATAGTTGAGCGAGCGCAACACACCGCTGAAGTTGGGATAGAAGCGCCCGCCATAGTCCTTGCCCACGACCTGTTGCAGGATGACGGCCATCTTTTCTTGGTCGATGACGTTGCTCGTGGCCGTCATGTAGGCTTTGGAGTCACGATAGAACACCGAGGCGTACACCCCCTTGATGGCGCAGGCCAGCATGGCCAGCATCTCGTATTTGTCGTCGAGCCAGGGAATCATGTATGTGCTGTAGATTCCCGCAAAGGGCTGGTAGTGTGAGTCTTCGAGGAGCGAGCTGCTGCGCACGGCGATGGGGCTGTGCACGGCGTCGAAGAAGGTGAAGAAGTCGGCGATGAGCGAGTCGGGCAGCTGGGCGTGTAGAAAGTGTTGCAGGATTTCCTCGTCGGGCGTGTCGGCCAGTGCGATTTGCCAGAGGTTGTTCTCGTCCATGAAGCGGTCGAAGAAGTCGGTGCAGAGCACCACCGTCTTGGGAATCTGCACCGTGGCGTTCTCGAACTGGTTGAATTCGGGATGCCGTTTCACCACGTTGTCCAGGAAGGCCAGTCCGCGTCCCTTGCCGCCGAGCGAGCCGTCGCCGATGCGTGCGAAGTGGGCATACTGGTCGAACTTGGTGCGGTCGAAGACGGCCACGACGCCGAGGTTTTTCATGTGCCGGTATTGTACGATGGCGTCGAAGATGATTTTCCGGTGGGCGTCCACGTCCTGCAGCTTGTGCCACGTGACCTGCTTCAGAAAGGCCGAGACGGGGAAGATGGCGCGTGCCGAGAGCCACCGGCTCACGTGGTTGCGGCTGACATGATAGAGCATGGAGTCGCGTGGAATCTTGAAGATGTTGTCTTGCAGCTCCTTGAGCGAGTGGATGCGCACCAAGGGCTTGCGAGTGGCGGGGTCGCGGAAGATGAAGTCGCCGAATCCCATGTGCTCCTCCATGATGTGCCGCAGGTCTACGCTGAGCTTCTTCGAGTTCTTGTCGACGAAGAGGAAGTGAGCCTGCTCAGCCTTGCATCGGTTGGCCTGTTCTGAGCTTTCCATGATCAGTGGCACGTACTCGTTGTGTGCCCTGATGGCTCGCAGGAGCTTCAGCCCCGCCTCGGGGTCCTTGGCCACATGGCTGTCGCGCAGGGGGGCGGGCTTGTCAGCCTCTTCGTGCGGGTTCTCCTCGCGCATGGGGAAGCGCGCGTCGCTGATGACGCCCAGCATGTTGTCGGCATATTTCAGATAGATGCGCATGGCCTCCTCGTAGGTCCGGGCCAGCACCACCTTGGGCCGTCCCCTCATGCGGAGTGTGGCGGCGTGCCGGTTGAGGGCCTCGGTGGCGAAGTTCTGGCTCTGTTTCAGGATGTAGCTGTAGAGGTTGGGCAGGATGGAGGAGTAGAAGCGGATGCTGTCTTCCACAAGCATGATGACTTGCACGCCCGCCTCGTTCACGTCGTGGTCGATGTTCATCTTGTCCTCGATGAGCTTGATGATGGAGAGGATCAGGTTCGTGTTGCCGAGCCAGCAGAACACATAGTCGAAGATGCTCAGGTCCTCGTCCTCCATGCGTCGGCTGATGCCGTGCGAGAAGGGGGTGAGCACCACGCATGGTATCTTGGGGAAGGCGGCCTTGATGCCGCGTGCCACGTCGAAGGCGTCGCTGTCAGCGTTGCCCGGCATCGAGATGACCAGGTCGATGTGGGTGGAGCGGAGGACGGCCGAGGCTTCCTCCTTGGTCGACACTTGGGTGAAGGTGGGCGGATAGCGTAGTCCGAGTTCCATGTATTCATTATAGATTTTCTCCTCGATACGCCCGTCGTCTTCGAGCATGAACGCGTCGTAGGGGTTGGCCACGATGAGCACGTTGTAAATCCGGCGCATCATCAGGTTGACGAAGGATACGTCTTTCAGATAGAACTTGTTCCACTCGGCGGGTATTTTACTTTCCATAGTCGGAGTCCATAGTGATTGTAGCCACAAAGATAGCACTTTTATTTGAATAACCCTCTGCCCCTTGCCGTTTATTTTCCACCCTTAGTCACATTCTTCCGTCCTTCGGGGGGGGAGGCACGGGTCCCGTGGCACGGCGCACTCTGGCCATGCGTTCTTGTCCATGGGGGTGGTCCGGAGTCCGGCTTGTGGCTTGCCGTCATGGGGCTTTGCGGAGGGCCGTGGCGGGTCCGTCGGAGGGTCCGGAGAGTGGGCTGGAGAGTCGGTTGGCGGGGGCAGGCGTCCCACTTGGGGCGGGCTTGCAAAGTGTAAGTGCCGTTCTTGCGTTCTAAGAAGGCCTTTCAGAGGAGCTCACTACGGCCTTCTTAGCCCCTCGTTTGGCCCAAGTGAGCCGCAGGGTCTCGGATTTCTTCAATCTTTACAAAGCTGTAAGCGAACGGCCGCTTTCCGTGTACGGATGCTAAGATAACAGGCTAAAAAGTAACATTCCGGCTTCCACCATTCCGATGCAGACCACCTCGGTGGCCCGGTTGATGGCTATGGCGCGGTTCAGGTCGGCCCGGGTGAGGGGGCGCGGATTGCGGCCGATGAAGGGCTTGGAGATGAGTTCGCCGAAATAGACGTGCGGGCCGCCGAACCTGCAATCGAGGATGACGGCCAGGGCGGCTTCGGGCCAGCCCGAGTTGGGCGAGAGGTGGTGGCGGGCCTGTTGGCGGATGGCGGCCAGGCTGATGGGGTGTCTGGGCCATGCCGCGCGTGCCACGCCATACATGACGAGGGCGGTGAGGCGTGCGGGAATCCAGTTGGCGGCATCGTCGATGCGTGCGGCTACGCAACCGAACAGGCGGTAGCGGCGCGTGCGGTAGCCAATCATCGAGTCAAGGGTGTTCACCATCTTGTAAGCCATCATGCCGGGAACACCAAGCAGGGACAGCCAGAAGAGGGGCGCCACGACGCCGTCGGAGAGGTTCTCGGCCAGAGTCTCGAGGGCGGCCATGCGCACCTCTTGAGGGGTGAGGTGAGAGGTGTCGCGTCCCACGATGCGGGCCACTTGCCGCCGTCCGGCGTCGGGCGACTGGTCGAGGGCGTCGAACACGGCTCTGACCTCGCGGACGAGGGTGGTCCCGGCAAGGCAGAAGAAGATGAGCAGGGACTGTACCAGCAACACGAGAGGGGGAAAGGGCTGCAAGAGGCGGAGCAGGAGAGCCGTTGCCAGAAAGGTGAGCGAGATCAGCGCCACGGCGACGAGTCCGCCTTTCAGCTTTCGGCGCCGTCCATGGTTGAGTCGGCGCTCGCACCAGCCGATGGCCCGGCCGAAGAGTACCACGGGGTGAGGGAGCGATGGCGGGTCGCCTAGCAGCCGGTCGAGCAGCCAACCCGCGAGAAGGGAGAGTGTCGGCATCATAGGCGGCTCAGTGCTTCGACAAGTTGGTCATTCTCGGCGGGCAGTTGTGTGGCCACGCGGATGTGTTGTCCCTCCAGTCCGGCAAAGTTGCCGCAATCGCGCACGAGTATGCCTTCGGCGGCAAGCCGTTGTTTCGCTTGGGCCGAAGTGCTCCCGCCGTGCAGGCGGATGAGGAAGAAGTGGGTATCGGTGGGCAGGGCCTCCATTCCGGGCAGCGCGTTGACGAGCGCGCGTAGCCGTCGGGTCTCGCCGAGCAGCCATGGTAGGGAGGGCAGTACGCGGGCTTTGTGGCTGAGCAGGAACTTGCCGGCCTCGATGGCTAGCGCGTTGACGCTCCAAGGCTGCTTGGCAGCTTTGAGGCGGCTGATGACATCGGCATGGGCCACGGCGTAGCCCACGCGCAAGCCGGGGATGCAGAACTTCTTGGTCATGGAGTGGAGCACGACGACGTTCTTCCGGCTCACGGCTTCGGCATCGCTGAGCATGGGGCGGAGCGTGTAGTCCTCATAGGCCTGGTCGATTACATAAAGGTCGGATTCCCGAAGAAAGGGAGGAAGGGGCCTCCATAGTCCCGTGGGATTGTTGGGATTGCACCACCAGTGGATGGTGGGCCGTTCGTCGGAGGCTGAGTCAGCCTCGTCGGGGCCATATTCGGAAAAGGTGGGACGCGGTATCGACGACCGGTAGGAGGCGAAGCACTGCCGTATGAGGTGGATGGCCTCGGTGGCGCCGTTGGTGACGAGCACCTCGGTGGGGGCGATGCCAACTTGGCGGGCAATGAGGTCGGCCAGCGATAGGGCGTCGGGCTCAGGATAGTGGCTGACCAGGTGGAGCCTGGAGGCAAGGTGGGATAGCAATGCCGAGAGGTCGGCGTGGCCCCAGATGTTGGAACTGAAGTTGAGCCTGATGTGTGGATAGCGGTAGATGTCGTCGCCGTGTTCGTTCATGTTTTGTGAAGTAATGGTCCGTGTAACTATGAGATGCGATGGTAATAGCGTAGCGGTCCCAACTGCAGATCGGGGTGCAAGATGATGATGAAGTCGCGCAGGACACGGTCGGGATGGAAGCTTGCCTCCTCATAGTAGGTGGTGCCGAGGGTGTTGCATCCATATACGCGCCCCGTCTTCCAGGCTTTCATCTCCTTGTAGCCCGCATAGCTTGCGGCGAGTTCGGCCAGTGTGGCGGGATGGGTGTCGTATTTGTAAATCCAAATGTCGGCCTGGCCTCCCACGTCGAGCACCTTCTCAAAGGACAAGCCCAGCGACCCCTGCTTCTTGTCGGCGGCAAAGACATAGCGTCCGCCAGCGTCGGCAAGCATGGTGCTCACCACGCTTTGTCCTCCCGGCACATACCACACGCTGCCCGTCTTGAGCTCGGTGACCACCGAAGGGCGCGGGCGCGACGTGGCGGCGCGGCGCGCCAGAGCCTGGTAATTGCTGTCGACACGGGCGAAGAGGCGCTCGGCCTCGGCTTCGCGGCCGAAGAGCATGCCGTAGAACTTCATCCACTCGGCGCGGCCCAGGGCCGAGGTCTCCATGTAGTCGGCAGCCTCGATGATGGGAATGCCGATGCCGTCGAGCTTGCCATAGCCTCCGCTGTTCTCGAAAGGCGAGATGAGCAGGGCGCCGGGACGCGACGTGATAACGCGCTCCACATCAGCGTTCATGCCGTTGCCGCAATCGGCGATGCGTCCCGCCTTCACCTGACGGTGAATCCACGGCAGGTTCATATACTTCAAGTCGCATACGCCCGAGATGGCTCCGCCGGCCCCGAGCTCCATGAGGAGTGAGGCGTGCACGGTGGTGAAGACGATGCTCCTGCTCACGGGGGTGCGCACCACGCTCTTGGCTT
The DNA here is from genome assembly GCA_964420715.1 of uncultured Prevotella sp. GTDB lineage: Bacteria > Bacteroidota > Bacteroidia > Bacteroidales > Bacteroidaceae > Prevotella. The sequence goes on from CAYQUN010000023.1 coordinate 11,120, forward strand.
CCACGGCCGCGGACGTTCGTCGGCCGCGGAGGCGCTGGGCCAGCGTGTCGTGAGCCGCCCCTTGGGGTACGAGGAAATAGGTGTGGAGAATGCGGTGAGCCTTCCACGGGTCGACAATGTCGACCTGCGTGTAGCCCTTGTGGCGCACAATGGTGAGCCTTTGGGCATATTTCAAGGCGACGGTATCCCCGCCGTCGGCCGCCGGCCCCGATTGGGAACCGCCGCAACCGGCGAGGATACCGCAAAGCAGGAGCAATCCTGCAAGGACGTGCTTCATTGCTGCACGGTGGTGTAGGTGTCGAAGAACACGTCAGTGGGGCCGACGCCCGTGTCAAACTTGCCCACGCGCGCGCCGCTGAAGTCATACACCAGGCAGTAGCCGTTGGTGCTATAGCTGGCATAGCCGCTTTCGCCGAGGCTGTAGGAGAGGATGAAGAGCCGCTGGCGTACGGCGTCCACCTTGATGGCATTGGGCGAGGCGGGCGTCTCGCTCAGGGTGAGGGCGGCCAGGCTGCCCGTGACGTCGTTGTACACCGAGTAGGTCGTGGTGCCGGAGCCATAGGGCGAGTTGATGATGTAGAAGTTGCCGGTGTGCCCGTCGTAGTCGGCCATGGTGGCGGGTATGGTCTTCGTGGTGTCGCGTGTGGTGGTGTTGATGAACTTCAGACCGGTGTTCTCCTGCGTCCAGGGCGACACGGAGAGATAGTGGCCCCAGTCGAGTACGGCAATCTGGCCCGTTGCGGTGACGAACACCTTCTGCGGGTTCTCCACGCCATGGATGGTGATGGTCTGCACCTGGTCGCCGGTGACGTCGAACGCGGAGATGGTGCCGTTGCCGCGGCTGTAGTCAGAGTTGGCCACGAAGATGGTGCCGGCATAGTAGGTGAGTCCCTCGGGATAGGAGCCCACCTGCCACTTCTTCGTCAGCGTATAGTTCGTGGTGTCGATGGCGGCCACGTAGCCGCCATAGGTGGTGAAGAACACATGGCCGCCGGCGGCGATGATGTGGCGCGGGCTGGTGCCTTCGGCCGTGCCGAGCAGCGTGGTGGTCTTGATTTGCTTGATGCTGCGGAAAGTCTTCTTGTCGAACACTTCCACGGTGTTCTCGCCGTCGACTACCAGGTAAACCTTGCTGCCGTAGACGACGCCGTCGTTGGCTGTGACGCCCAGGCTGCGGCCGTTGGCGTTCTTGAACACCGACTGGCTGGCCGCGGATGTGTTGTAGTCGAAATAGGTCAGGCTTCCGTCGATGGACGAACGCGTGTTGCCGGCATTGACGACAAAGGCGCCGTCGCTGGCCGTGACGGTCTTGATTTCGGGATCATCGTCGTCGTCACTACATGCCGTGAAGCCCAGCACGCTTAGGCCGACGAGCATCAGCGTGAATAGTTTCTTGTTTTTCATAACCTTAACTTTTTTAATTTTAGAACTTATAATTAAGTGATAATTTCCAGTTGACGCCCGGCATGGGGTAGTGGGCCACGATTTCATACTGCTTGTCAAGCAGGTTCATTAGGTCGAGGCGGACCGTGGCGGCTTGCTTCTTCCATTTGAAGTCGCGCCACATGGTGGCCCCCGTCTCCCAGTATCCGGGCACGCGCGTGCCCTCATAGTGGTTGTTGTTGGCCCAACGTCCGCTCATGCCCGTGCCGTGGATGGCGATGTTGGCCCACGGATTTTCCCATCCCAGCGACACGCTTCCCGTGTGCAGGGGCTGGTAGGCTATTTGGTAGCCGTAGTATTGCGAGGAACGGTCGGTGCGGTTGGCTATGCGGCGATAGCTCCAACTCGTGCCGAGAGTAATCGTGTGGCGGGCGGCGGGCTTGTAGGACGACTTCGCGGTGAGTTCCACGCCCTGTCCTTCCACCTTGCCCACGTTGACGTTGGTCCAGATGAACATGTTGTAAGGCACGGCCACAATCTTGTCGCGCACATGGTTCAGATAGCCGTCGGCAATGAGGGTTGTCGAAAGGTGGTCGAGCCAATGGTGGTTCCATGTGATTCCCAAGTCGTATTGGTCGGTGGTCTCGGGGTCGAGGTCGGTACTGCCGAAGTGATAATAGTAGCTTTCGTTGAAGGTGGGCGTGCGGAAGATGTTCTTGTAAGAGGCACGCAGAAACAGCTCCTCGTCGGCCAGAAGCTTCAAGGAGAGGGAGAGTGAGGGCGAGAGGCGCTTCATGTTTCGGGCTCCGGGGCCGTCTTTGGCGTCGTTGTAATAGAGCGAATGGAGCAGCCGTGCCATCACGGTGAGGCGTGGCAGCGTGTATTTGGCCGTTAGGCTTTGCAGAATGGTGTTGCGATAGGGGCGGATGGCCGTGGAGAGACTGCTGCTGAGGTTGTTGAAGGCATAGTCGGCAGAGTAGTCGAACGCCCATCGTGTCGTTGGTGCAAAGAGCACGCAAGCCGAGGCGTAGTACTCGCGTTGCCAGTAGCGGGCGTCTCTCACGCCGTTGGGCATGAGGCGGTCCTGGTAGTCGGAGGCCGCCCAATTGAATTTCCCGTTGAGCCGGATGCTCAGGTTCCCGCTGGCGTTGCGCCCCGTCCATTGGGCTTGTGCGAAGGCGTTGCGGTCGTGAAGGGTTTCGCCGCTTGCCGAGGTGTAGTATCTCACCTGTCCCGGGAGTTGTCGGTCGTTGTCGTAATAATACGCCTTGGCGCGGAACGTGCTTCTCTGAGTCGGGTTCCAGAGCATGGCCACTTCGCCGTGAGCGCTGTTCATGCGGCTGTGTGTGCGGTGCTCGTGCGTCGTGAGCGTCACGTTTCTCAAGGTGAAGGGGTAGTCGTTCTCGGCATAGGTGTATTCGGCCGAGGCCGTGATGGCAAGTTCCTTGGCCACCTGCCTCGTGTATCGGACAAAGGGACAGACGAAGCCAAAGCTTCCCCATTGCACCTGGGCCTCCATGTGTGGATGCCGGTCGACGGGTATTCCGCCCAGGCTCTCGATGGTGAGGACGGCCGGTGATGAGGCTTGGCGTGCCGGGATGAAGATGTCGTCATTGTCGCCGATGGTGAGTGTCAGGCTCCCGACATTGTTCAGCGAATAGCGCGAGAGGTCGATTTCGCCACTCTGGCACTCGCTGAGCATCGTGCCGTCGTAGACCACTCCGGTGTGTTCGGCGCCGAAGCCGCGCACGGAAACCGTCTTCATGCCACCGGCACCGCCATAGTCGCGAAGCATCACGCCGGGAATGCGGTGCAGGGCGTCGGCCATGTCGGTGATGCCCAGGCGGGCCATGTCGCCGGCGCGTATGACGTGTAGGGGGGCTGTGGAGGCCACTTCGCGCATGCGGGCATCCACTTTCACCTCGTCAAGCACTTTCACGGAGTCTTCCTGTGCCTGTGCTTGGATGGCTATCGCCAACAGAATCCATACAATCTTTAAATTTCTCATTCTTCCTCGAGAATTGGAAATAGCTTTCATGCAATGGCAGGTCTTCTGACTTTGCGGCTCCGATGCGCGTCTTCCCGGGGTGGGGACCCCAGTGACATATTGCGCATCGCATAAAGGCCGCTTACAGCAGCGGGACTGTCCGGGAGTTTCACCCGATTCCCTTTTTAATCTATGGCGTAAGAACCTATTGCGTTGCAAAGATAGGGAGAAAGTGAGACAAAACAAAGTGAAACGCCGAATTATTTTCTTTTTTGCTCATTTTTTTTGCTTTTTCCCTTCATTATGAAAGTGTGGCGGGTGTGCTCTCGCCTAGAGGTGGATGAGCTTTTCGATGTCAAGATGGTGTCTGACATGTTCGGCCAAAAGGTTGTATTGCGCTTCCTTGTAGTCTTTTGCATCGGTGTGGGGCGAGCTGCCGTGCACGTAGGGCGCCAGTACTTCGTCGAGGAAGGATGCGTTGTCGAAGATGCCGTGCACATAGGAGCCATAGACGCGGCCGTCCCGGACGATGCGTGGCGGGGTCAGGCCGTTGACGAGCGAGTGTCCGTTGTGAATCTCGTAGCCTCGCAGAGGATGCCCTTGGCCGTCAGTAGTGACCCTGCGGGTGGTTTTCTCACGGTCCATGGTAGTCGTCATGGGCAGCAGGGCCAGGCCAGCCGAGCGGGTCCCGCCCCCCTCCACATGGTCGGGGTCGAGCACCTCGGTGCCCAGCATCTGGAATCCGCCGCAGATGCCCACGATGGTCTTGCCCATCCGGTGGGCTTGGAGCACGGCCTCGGCACAGCCGTTATGCCATATGGCGTCGAGGTCGGCCAAGGTGGATTTGCTTCCAGGAAGGATGATGATGTCGGCTTTCAGAAGTTCGGAGGGATGGTCGGTGTAGAACAAGTGAAGCCTTGGGTCGCGTTCCAAGGCGTCAAAGTCGGTGAAGTTGCTCAGTTGTCCCACGCGCACCACGGCCACGTTCACTCCTTGAGGTTGTGCTTTGGTGTTCTTGTGTTCCAGCTCCACGCTGTCTTCCTCGTCAATATGGATGTCGTCGAAGAAGGGAATGACCCCCAGCACGGGCACGCCGCAGATGCGTTCCAGCATCTTTCGTCCATCATCAAACAGCCGCATGTCGCCCCGGAACTTGTTGACCACGATGCCCCGGATGAGTTTCCGGTCGGCCGGCGTCTGAAGGGCGATGCTGCCATAGCAGCTGGCGAAGACGCCCCCCCGGTCGATGTCGGCCACGAGTACGACCCGCGCTTGGGCATGTCGGGCCATGGGCAGGTTGACAATGTCGTTGTCGCGCAAGTTCAGCTCGCTGATGCTCCCGGCCCCTTCCATGATGATGGGGTCGTATTTGGCCGCCAGGCGGTCGAAAGCCTGGCAAGCGGCATCCCATAGCAGTTTTCGCCCCGTGCCCCGGAAATAGTCATAGGCCGTGCGGTTGCCCACGGGGCGTCCGTTGAGCACCACCTGTGAGGCGCAATGCCCCGTAGGCTTGAGCAAGACAGGGTTCATGTCGGTTTCCATGTCGGCGCACGCGGCTTCGGCTTGGACGGCTTGTGCGCGTCCAATCTCAAGTCCGTCGGGTGTGACGTAGCTGTTCAGCGCCATGTTTTGCGCCTTGAAGGGTGCGGGACTATAGCCGTCCTGCTTGAGAATGCGGCACACGGCGGTGGCGAGAATGCTCTTGCCCACATCGCTCCCCGTGCCGCAAAACATGATCGGTAACATGGAAAGTTTGTTGTTGTTGATGCAAAGTTAGAAAAAAAAGTTGTATTTTTGCGGTGAAATGAAAAAAATCATCCTGATAACCGGTGGACAGCGTTCGGGCAAGAGTCGTGAGGCCGAGCGTATGGCGTTGAGCCTCTCGCCGCATCCCGTCTATATGGCTACGGCCCATGTGTGGGACGAAGAGTTCCGCGAGCGGGTGCGGAGGCACCAGGAGCGTCGCGGCCCCGAGTGGACAAACATAGAAGAGGAGAAGTGGCTTTCGCGTCACCAGGTTGGCGGAAGGGTGGTGGTGATAGACTGCATTACGCTTTGGGCCACCAATTTCTTCTATGACCGCGATCGCGACGAGCTGTCGCAGCCCACGGTGGACGAGGCCCTAGAGGCCTTGCAGGACGAGTTTGACCGCTTCACCAGGCAGGACGCCGTGTTCATCTTTGTGACCAATGAGATTGGAAGTGGCGGCGTCAGCGATAGCGAGGTACAACGCCGCTTTACGGATTTGCAAGGGTGGATGAACCAATATGTGGCCCGACAGGCCGACGAGGTGGTGCTGATGGTTGCGGGCATAGCGGTAAGAATCAAATGAGAGCATTCCACATAACACATCCGGACCAGGCGCTCAGGCCGGCTTTGGTCCGTAAAATCGACCAGTTGAACAAGCCGAAGCGCTCGCTGGGCATGCTGGAGGATTTGGCCTTGCAAATCGGACTCATCCAGCAAACGCTTTCTCCCACCCTTCGGCACCCCTGCCACTTGCTGCTGGGTGCTGACCACGGCATTGAGCGTGAAGGGGTTTCGGTGTCGCCGCGTGACGTGACGTGGCAGCAGATGGTGAATTTCACTCGTGGTGGAGGCGGCGTCAACATGTTTTGCCGGCAACACCACTTCGACCTGACGATTGTCGACATGGGGGTGGATCATGATTTGTCTGACTATTCCGCCATCGTCAACGCCAAGGTGGGGTGGGGCACCCGTGACTTTCTTGACGGTCCGGCCATGACCGAAACGCAAATGGAGAAGTGCGTCGAAGAGGGGGCCGCCCTTGTCGACGAACGCTACGAGCAGGGATGCAACGTGCTCTGCATTGGCGAGATGGGCATTGGCAACACGTCGGCCTCAAGCGTGTGGCTGAGTCTCCTGGGTGGGCTGCCGCTCCACGACTGCGTCGGCGCGGGTGCCGGACTGGATGCCGACGGCGTGACTCACAAGGAGCGCGTGCTGGCCGAAGCCGTGGCCCGCTTCAAGGCAGGCCACGCCCGTGCTGACGCAACACTGGTGATGCGCTATTTCGGAGGATTCGAAATGGTGGCGGCCGTGGGCGCGATGCTCCGTGCGGCCGAGTTGCATATGGTGGTCCTTGTCGACGGATTCATCATGTCGGCATGCATGTTGGCCGCCAGCAGGCTTCATCCGGCCGTGCTCGACTATGCCGTCTTCGGCCATGAAGGCGACGAACACGCCCACCGGGAGATGCTCGCCCTGATGCATGCGCGCCCCATCTTGCGTCTGGGCCTGCGCCTGGGCGAGGGCACGGGAGCGCTCTGCGCCTTTCCCATTGTGGAATCGGCCGTGAGAATGATTAACGAAATGAATAACTTTGAAAATGCGCATATCACTCCTTACTTCTGATCGTACCCATTGGTATGACAATCTTTGGGCGGCCCTCATCTTCTTCACGCGCCTGCCTTTTTGGCGAATCTACCAGCCACCCAAGGCCAGTTACGAGTCGGTGGTGGAACATTGGCCCCTCGTGGGATGGCTCACGGGCGGATGCATGGCCGCCGTCTTCCTGCTTGCCTCGCTGTGCCTGCCCACGCCCGTGGCCGTCGTCATGGCCATCATAGCGCGCCTGTGCGTTACGGGCGCGCTCCATGAGGATGGGCTGGCCGACTTTCTCGATGGCTTCGGGGGCGGAACCCGTCGCGACCGGATCCTTGCCATTATGAAAGATAGCCACATAGGCACCTACGGCGTGCTCGGACTGGTGGCCTACGAACTGCTCTACTTTTCCGTATTGACGGCCTTCGCCTTGCTTCACGGACCCTGGCTCACGGCCTTGTTGATGGTTGCGGGCGACAGCTACGGCAAGCTCATGGCGGCTCAAATCGTACAGTTCCTGCCCTATGCCCGTACGGCCGACACGGCAAAGAGCGGCGTGGTTTATCGCAGGCTCTCTGTCAAGGCGGCGGTCGGGCTCTTCTTCCAGGGCATCATTCCCTTGGCCGTTTATCTGTATCTGACCGGTTTTGCGCATTGGGAGTGGATGGTCTTCCTTCCCGCCTTTGCCATGTACTTCCTCTATCTGCTCATGAACAGGAAGATACAGGGCTATACGGGCGATTGTTGTGGCGCCTTGTTCCTCGTCTGCGAACTGACTTGCGACATGGCGGCGTTGTTCTCAATCCAGTCTGCCTTATGAAGATTGTCATTGTCAGACACACCCGCGTGGGAGTGCCCCGTGGCACTTGCTACGGGTGGAGCGACGTGCCCGTGGCCTCAACCTTCGAGCAGGAGGCCCGGACCACCTTGCGCCGGCTGGATGAGGAGAAGCGGAAATGCCATATTGCCGATTTCGACATCGTGCTCTCCTCGCCACTGACACGGGCCAGGAAACTGGCTGCCTTTTGTGGATTCCCGCAAGCAAGGACTGATGAGCGACTGAAGGAAATGAGTATGGGCGATTGGGAAATGGCCGACTATGACACCTTGTGGGCCCATGATGCATTCTTCAGGAAGTGGCTCGACCACTACGACACGCTGCCCACCCCTCACGGCGAGAGCTTCCCCGAATTCTACGACCGGGTGGCGCGGGTGTTCGAAGAGCTGGTGGCGTCTCCGGCACAAGCCGCCCTTGTCTTCGCTCATGGCGGTGTGTGTGCGTGCGGTGGCCTCTTTGCGGGCCTTTTCGACGTCAAGCATGCCTACTCGCCGGAAAACCTTACTCCCTACGGAGGCATACGGGTCATCACGGTGTGAAGGGGTTGGGCGGCTTCCACCTGACGCTCCGTGGCCGGGCATGGACCAGGCAGGCCTGTCCCCGTTGGCTTGACTTGTCGAAATGTTTACATTCTTGTGGGCCTTCTTCCATTCCTCCTTGGGCAAAGTGTCAGAATAAGGAGTTTTTTGATGACATGGTGAGAGGTACTTCAAAGGATGCGCTTACGCTTTTGTAAAGAACTGAGAAAAAGCGCGGAGACCATGCAAGAAGGCCCTCCAAAGCCCCTAAGAAGGCCGTTCAGAGACCTTAAGAAAGGCTTTCAGGGAAGCTCTGAAAGGCACTTACACTTTGTAAAAACGGCGGAGAGACAATTAGGTTCGGAATAGTTGACAACGTGGGCGTGGCGGAGCGCGCCCCTATCCTTCGGCTTCATCCCGTTTATGGGGGAAGCATGCAAAAAAACTTTGAGGGCGTCTCCCGATAGATGCAGCGGCCCGTATGTCCTCGCCTGCGAACGGTTCGGGCCTTGCCGTTGGTTTCCCCCGGCTTTATCCCCCTTCTTCCTCCCATGGCACCCGGCTATGGAAGCAGAGGCGTTCGCCCGTGACAGGGTGGGTGAACGCCAGACTTTCGGCGTGCAGATAGAGCCGGTCGGCGGGCGAGCCATAGAGCCGGTCGCCCTTGATGGGAGCACCCAGCCCGAGCAGGCTGGCACAATGCACGCGGAGCTGGTGGGTGCGGCCCGTGTGTGGCGTGAGGGTCACGCGGAAAGCCCCTTCGCCCACTTGGGCCACAACGGCATAGTCGGTTATGGCCTCCTTGCCATGTTCGAAGTCGACACGTTGGCGGGGACGGTGGGTCTCGTCGGCCGAGAGGGGCAGGCTGATGGTGCCCTTTTGCCCCACGTGGAGCCCGTGCCCGGGCAGGGGGCAGACCACGGCCGCATAGTGCTTGCTCACCTCGCGTGTGGCAAACTGGCGTTGCAACGCCGTGTAAGCCGATTCGTCCTTGGCCGCCAGGAGCAGTCCGCTCGTGTCCATGTCGAGCCGGTGGACCATCATCAGCCGGCGGGCCTCGGGATAGTGGCGGCGCAGCACGTCGAGCACCGATGTGCGTCGGCCTGTGCCCGGTATGGCGAGCATGCCCGAAGGCTTGTCGACGAGGACGAGAGACGAATCGTTGAAAAGCGTGTGCAGGGATTGGGCTTGTGTGTCGTCTGTTTCGAGCGGGTTCTCTTCCACGTGGAGTCCTTGCAGCATCCATCCCAAGATGGGCTTGCAGCGGCTTGAACAAGCCGGATAGAAGTGGCCGGGGAGCCGGAGCTCGGCCATGAGCGGCTTGCCCCACCAGAACATGGCCATGCAGTGGGGATGGAGGCCGTGTGTGAAGGCGTATTGTAGTAACTTGGGCTCGCAACATTCGCCCGCGCCCGAAGGCGGAGGCGGCGTGGGCAGCGTGGCGGCCTGCTGGGGATGGTGGGCCCGCCAATAGTCGGCAAAGACTTGGGGAAGGGCTTTCACCTCGCCCCGTGCGTTGCAGAGGTGGAACTGGGCGAAGAGCCATGCCTGCAACCGCGTGCTCCTGAGTTCGCGCTCCATGCGGAGCCGGGCTATGGGGGCTTCGTATTGTTGGCTCACCTGCAACCTTCGCGCCTCGACGAGTGCGGCGTAGCGCTTTCGTGTGCGTCGGAGCTCGGCCTTGAGAAACTGGCTCTCGCGCACCATGGCCTGCCGCTCGTCGTCGGTGATGGGCCTGGCGTCTTGGCGTCGCTCATCGCGTGTGGCCTTGGCCCGCCGCATCCGTTCCGAGCATTCGGCAATGGCCCTTTCGGCCTCCGCCTCGAGCGCGTGGAGGGCTTGCAGGGCCTCCACACGCCGTGAGTCGTTGCCGAGCGAGTCCAATTGCCGGTTGATTTCGCTGATAAGGGCTTCCTCTTGCTTGAAATGTCCCGTGGGCTGCAGATAGTCTACGATGGGGGGCACGAACACGCTCCGCATCCGGCTCCAGGCCTCCTCGGCCTCGTTGCGCGGCGGCTCGTCGATGCCCTCGATTTGTCCGCTGTAGGCCGCCAGATAGCCCAATTGCCCGCGGTCGTCAGTGACCACGAGCACCCCCATCATCTTGCCCCCCTCCGCAAGTGGCGGAAGCATGGCCTGCAGACGGCTGGCGGCCAGCAGGCAGAGCGCGTGAGGCTTGTAGCAGAAGGGGTTGTTGAAGCGCCGGGGAGGGGCCGGCGCGTTGTCGAGGCGATGGAAGGTCATGGCTTCGCCTCGGGAGGGAAGAGGCCGAAGAGGCGCTCGTCGATGACGTCGGTCACCTTGCGGAAGTCCTCGGCGCTGTCGGCGAAGTTGATATGGTCGCCGTCGACGATGACGAGTTGTCCCGGATAGGTCTTGATCCAATCCTCGTAGCGTTGGTTCAAGCCTTCCAGATAATCGATGCGGATGGACTTCTCGAAGTCACGTCCCCGCTTCTGGATATGCTCCACGAGGGTGGGAATGGAGCTTCGTATGTAGATCATCAGGTCGGGAAGTTTCACGAGCGAGAGCATCAGGTCGAAGAGCGAGGAGTAGTTGTCGAAGTCGCGGTCGCTCATGAGTCCCATGTCGTGCAGGTTGGGGGCGAAGATACGCGCGTCCTCGAAGATGGAGCGGTCTTGCACCACGGTCTTTTGTGACTGTGCGATTTCCACCACGTCGCGGAACCGCTTGCTCAGGAAATAGACTTGCAGGTTGAACGACCACCGTTTCATGTCCTTGTAGTAGTCGTCGAGATAGGGATTATTGTCGACGGGTTCCAGGTGCGGTTCCCATCCGTAGCGCCGGGCAAGCCTCATGGTAAGCGTGGTCTTGCCGGCCCCGATGTTTCCGGCGATGGCGATATGCATAGCTTTTGATACTTGATTTGTCATTGATGAAAGAGTCCGAAGAGCTCGCCGTCGATGCGGTCGAGAATGTCGCCGAAGTCCCGGCGGTTGTGCTCGAAGTCGATGTTGTCGACATTGATGACGATTTTCCGTCCCCGATACTGTTGGTAGATGAAGTCGTCGTAGCGCTGGTTCAGGCTTTCAAGATATTCGATGGGCATTTTCTGCTCGTAGTCGCGTCCCCGCTTCTGTATGTTTCCCACCAGATGCGGCACCGAGGCGCGCAGGTAGACCATGAGCTCGGGTTCGCGCACCACGAGCATCATGTCGGCGAAGACGTCCATGAAGGTCTGGTAGTCGCGTTCGTCGATGTTGCCCAGTTCGTAGTTGTTGGCCATGAAGACGTACACCCCCTCGAAGATGGAGCGGTCCTGGATGATCGTGTCCGTGGACTTCGCGATGTCGAGAAGGGTTCTGAAGCGTTCCTTGAGGTAGTACACCTCCATGTTGAACGTCCACCGGTGGATGTCGTGGTAGTAGTCGGCAATGTAGGGATTGTGGTCGACGGCTTCGAATGCGGGTTTCCACCCATAGTGTCGGGCGAGCATCCGTGTGAGCGTAGTCTTGCCCGAGCCGATGTTCCCAGCGATGACGATGTGCATGATGATTTGTTTTTATCGTGTCAGACTGAATTTGACGGACAGACCGAAGTCTTGCGTCGTGGTGGGGTAAGAACTGCTTGAGAGTAGCGGTGTGTTGGTTTGCCGGTCATAGTAGAAGCTCATGGTGAGCAGCCGGTTGAGCGTGTAGTCGGCCATGAAGCTGAGTTTGAAGGCCTTGTTTCCGCTGCTGGCGGCGCTTTCTCCCGTGGAGACGCTTCTCGTTATGGCCGCCTGGTTGCGGTAGCTCAGGTCGAGTCTCAGGTTCATGTCGTGGTTGGTGTTGCTCCGGCTGTTGCGGTTGGTGGTCTGGGTCTTGCTGGCCGTGCGGGAGCGCGCGGCCTTGCGCGGCCGTGGACCGAAGAGGTTGACGTTGTTGAGCTTGTAACCCAGTCCCACGACCCAGTCGTTGCTCATCGACTCGTTGATCTGCACGCTGCTCATGCTCAGCGCCACTTGCCTCGTCTTGCGGTATTCGAGCTTGGCGGTGAGGTTGCTGTTGAACGTCATGTCGACGCCAAGCAGGGGCGAGAACGACTCGTTGATGCTCACCGCCGAGATGTCGTACATGCTGTGTGGCACGGGGTCGCCGTCGGCGTTCTGGATGAATCCCATGTCGCCGTTGTAGGCCATGAAGGTGGTGTAGGAGTTGTAGGCGCCGATGGCGAAGATGCTCTTGTAGGCATGGTTGATGTTGAAGCTCTTGAACACGTCGCGGAACCACGGCAGCTTGGCCAGGCCGCTGTACCTGATGGTCCAGTTGGGGAGCAGCCGGCTGAGGGTCGGGAAGAGGTCGAGCGAGTTCCCGCCCATGTTGGTATAGGTGGCGAGGAATGCCGGAATCATTACGTCGCCACTATACTTGTCGACGGCGCCGGTTTCGGCCGAGTAGGTTTTTCCAGCGAGGCTCGAGCCTTGCGGATAGGGCACGCCGTTGTAGCGCGCCTCGACACGCTGGCGGAAGCCCTCGAGCGAGTTGCAGAACTTGTCGAAGAGGTTGCTGTGGTAGCCGTTGGTGGCGTCGCCCATGGATTCGAAGGCGCTCTTGAGCGAGATGGTGGTCATCGAGAACTGTCCGCTTTGCGAGATGGAATTGCCGTTGTAGACATACTGGATGCTCTTGTTGGTGTTCTCGGTGCGCGTGGCGGTGAGGTCAATCTTCAAGTCCTTCACCGGTTCGAGCGTGGCACGGATTTGCAGGTCCTCGCTCTTGTTGGTCGTGGCGGGGCTGGCCAGCGAGTCGAGCTCGCTCGAGAGGAGCCACCCGCTGTCGTGTGCCTTGTCGATATAGGAGTCGCCGGTGAGGCCGAAGGCAAAGTCGAGTCCAGGTGCCAGGGCTCCGAGGTTGCGCTTTTGCCCGAAGGCATTGCCCACCATGGGCATGAATCCGGGCAGCGCCATGGAGTATTGCGTGCGGTAGGACAGGCTCACGTTGCGCACCATCATGGCCACGCGCGCCACGGCCTGCATCGTCTTGTACCACGAGAGGTCCTCCAACGGCGTCTTCGGCGTGATGGTGAGCTTCACCTTCGTGGCCGTGTCCACCTTGCTGGTGATGCGGATTTGGTTGAGGTCCACCTTGCGGAACTTCACCTTGAAGGCCTTGCCGTCGGCGGTCTTGGCCGTCACGATGAGCCGTTTGGAGTTCTTGCCGTGGTTCACGCGGATGGTGGTGTCGGGCATCAGGGTCACCTCGCGCTCGTAGCTGCGCTTGTTCTTGGGCAGGGCCTTCTTCTGTTGCTCGGCCTTCTGGTTGGCGCGCAGTTCCTTCTCGGCGGCGTCGGGGTCCTTGCCCTGCTTCACGGCCTCGGCGCGAGCTTTGTCGATGGCTTCTTTCTGCTTGCGTGCCTCGTTGCGTTTCTGCTCCCTTTCTTTCTTCTGACGGTCTATCTGGCTCCGCGTGGTTGTCTTTTCGAATCGGTCGTTGGCCTTCTTCAGGAAGGGCACGTGGTTGTAGAGCTTCAGCAGGTTGAACGTTCCGTTGATGTTCAGGTCGCGGTTGTTGTTAATGGTGTTGCCCAGGTCGGTTCCGTCGTCAAGCTGCGTGCCGCGTGCCCAGGCATAGGAGGCGTTGTAGGTGGCGTCGGCGTTCACCCAGTCGAAGATGGGTATGAGGTTGATGGGCAGTTGGTAGGAGAGCGTGAACGACTGGTTGTAGTCGAGCGGTGTGCCGAAGTGGCGGATGGATGTGCGCACCGAGTCCTTCCACGCTTCGTATTGCGTGGGGTAGAGGTCCTTGTTCACCGGCACGTCGGGTTGCTCTATTTCGGCGTGGGTGGCGCTCTGGAAGTTCATGTGCAGGTTCTTGGTCAGGTCCCATCGGATGCCGAATTCACGGTTCCAAAGGAACTGGCTGTCGTATTGCAGGTCGAGATTGCCGTTCTCGGTGCTCTCCATGTCGCGTTCCTGCAGTTCGTGATAGCTACGGGTCATGTCGGTGTTGAAGGTCAGGTTCTGCGGCAACCAGTTGAGTCCGAAACGTTTCAAGATGTCAAACCACTTTGAGCGGCTCTTGATTTTCTTGAACGGTTCGATGGGTTGGTACACCGGAGTCCACGAGTAGGCCATGGCCCCCCGCCAGTTGTCCTGCCGTTCATACACGGTGGTCTCGCCCGAGTTGTACTCGTGGTTGTGGCTATAGGTGAAGGTGAAGTTGGCCGGATCGTAGGGCATGGGGTGCCGCTTGGTGGCAATGCCCACGTGTGCGTTGGACACGGAGAAGTTGGTCTGTGTGGTTTTGCTCACGGCAATGCTCTCGATGCTGTCGCGCTGTTGCTTGTCGTTGATGGCGTCGAGGGCCTCGTCGAGTTCCATGTCGGTGTCCAGGGGATTGTATTTCGGCGTGGTCTTCTCTTTGGTCACGCTGTAGTAGACGGGAATGCTCACCTTGGCCTTGTCGGGGAACAGCTTGCCCAGTTCCAGGCTCGTGGTGATGGAGTAGGAACCTTGAGTCTCGTCGGCGCGTTGAGCCACGCCGTCCTCCAGGCCTCCGAATCCGTCGGTGACATATCGTCCCTGCATGTTCATGGTGCCGAAGTCGGAGAGTTGCACGTTCAGCGTTCCGTTAGCCGCCCATCCGCCCTTGTTGTTGTATTCCTTGAGTCTGAGCTCGTTCACCCACACTTCGCCGCTCTTGGCCTCGGCCGACTCGTTTCTCACACCAATCATCATGGTTTTCACTTCGCCGAGGGTGGGGTTTCCCACCACCGTGATTTTATTGGCGGGATGGCTTTCATCGTAGAATTCGAAGGGGCGGCTGTATCCCAGCGCCGAGCCCTCGGTGATCTGGCGGTTTCGCTCGCGCTTGGCGTGCGTGAACACGCTCAGGGGGATGTCGAGCATGTTGTCCTCGGGCCACACGGCACGGCAGTCGGCAGCCGAGTAGCGGTTGTAGTCGCCCGCGGGTGTAAGCTTCAGCGGGATGGCATATTCATAGTAATTGTTCTTGTAGTCGGAGCCCAGCCGGAGGAAGACGTAGAGTTGGTCGTTCTGCAGTCCGGTCTCGTTAGGTTCGAGAGCGTTGGCGTGCACGAACATCTGCATCCGCTTGTATTGGCGCAAGTCGAGCGTGGTGTTCTTGTATACGGCCTTGGCGGCTCCGGCCCCCAGATTGCGCACCACCATGCTCAGGGCTTGCTCGTTGGCCTCGACCAGCTGAGGCTGCGTGGGGTCCTGCTCGCGGGTGATGCCCGGAGGCAGCACGTAGTTCACGGGAGTCTTGTCGCTGTTCTCCTCGATGTTCACGGCGCTGGCCTCGAGAGTGCCGCTGTTATTATTGGCAAGAGCCTGCTGGTAGTCGCGCCACTCGCCGCGTACCAGGTCGAAAGTGGCGAAGCGGAGCACCACGGGCTTGGAGAATCCCGTGAGATAGACACGCATGAAGCGAATGCTGGAGAAGTCGGTGATGCCGCCCACCTTCTGCTCGAACTGGCTCAGAGGGATTCTGAACTGGTACCAGCGCACCTCCTCCTCTTTGCCGTTGCGGAGTTTGGGCGACGTAGTACGCTCGTCAACGATGAAGTTCCTGCCGATGCTGGTCATGTCCTGCGGGCGGAGGCTGACGTGGTACTCATAGAATTTCTCATACTCGTTGAGCGTATAGTCCTGGTTGATGTCTTCCACGTCGGGAGTCGTCTTGTATGAGGTGTCGTATCGGCTTCCCGTGCTTTCGGGCGAGTTGCCCTGCGGATTGTTGATATACTTGTATCGGTCGAGGATGGACGCCTGTATCCGGTCGAGTGAATCGCCCCTGAAGTAGACGTAATCATCGGCGGCGGGGTCGTTCAGGATGTACTGGAAGTGCTCGGGGTCCACCTTTTGCCGTGCGGCGCTGAGGAAGTCCTGATACGATTCGAATCCGCGTTCCTCCTCGTCGTTGAGTCCGTTGAATCCCACATCTTGTAGCGCGCGGCTCCCGCTCGTGGTGGCGAAGGCATAGGTGACGGCGCTCTGTGTGGGCACGCGTCCCCACTGGGTCGTCGTCCAACTGTTCGAGCCATCGACGGGCATGCCGCTCTCATAGAACTTTTGTCCGTCGCGGAGCACGTCCTCGCTCACCTCTCCCAGGTCGATATACATGTCGCCGCCGTAGTTGTTGGCGTCTATCGAGTCTTTGGAATAGATGAATGGGTCGAGCATCCAGAACTCGATATACTCGATGTTGGCCTGCTCGAAGTCGTTGGTGTCGAGGCGGCGCATCATTCCGCCCCAGCGAGATTCGGGACGTGTGAGCGTTCCGTCGCTGTTGAGGTCGGTTGAGAAGTTGTATGGTCCCCGTTCTGAAGGGTAGTAGGCCAGGTTGAGCACGCTGATGGTGCTTGTGGCTCCGTTGTAGTTGCTTTGGTCTCGGTTGGGGAACAACTCGCGCACGGGAATCTCCCTTACATAGTGGTTGCTGAGTTGGTCGAGGTCGCTCTTGATGTGTCCCGGGGTGAGCGAGCTGCTCCGCCGCGTGAAGAGCGGGTCAATGTTGTACCAAGCCAGCCTGCTCCTGCCGAATCCGCTTTGCAGCGAGGACATGTCGGCGGGGTTGCTGATGAAGCGCGGAGGCGCGCTCGAGATGATCCACGACGTGGGCGATCCCACATCGATGGTGTTCTTGGTGTTCTCGAAGTCGTCGATATACGAGGCGTTGTCCTGTGTTCCGCTTGCTTGTCCGGCGATGAGTTGTGCGAACTCGCCGGTGAACGAGATTTGCGAGGGCTTGGTGAGGTGAAGGAAAGGCAGCTTGTCGAACACGTTGGTGAGCCACTGGCTCTCCTTCTTCCAGTTCATGTTGAATCCCCAAAGGGTGTTGTTGAGCGGTTCCGAGCCCATGCTCACCTTTGTGGTGAGCGCCTGCTCGGACAGGTGTTGCAACGTTCCGCTGATTTGGAAGTCCTTATTGAAGTCGTACTCCCAGTTCATGCCGAACATGGTCTTGCGCATTTGTCCGTAGTCGGTGTTGCTGTCGGCCGAAACATTCACCTGCGTTCCGGCGTCGATGATGCTTTGGTTGAGTATGGTCACCTCTCCCGCGCTATAGTCCACCGAATAGTCGACACCCTCGGTGAGCGTCACTCCGCCGGCGGTGACCACCACGGAGCCCTCGGGCACGTTGTAGGCACCTATGGAGATGACGTTTGCCGCGGAGCCCCTGAACTGTCCCACGAGCATATACTTGTCCTTCTCGGCCGTTTGCCGCGCCACGGTCTTGGTGCTGTCATAGAGTTCGGTGAAGGCGTAGCGGCTGGCCACGTCGGCGGCCACCCCCTTGGACACGAGGAAGTTGTAGAGATAGCTTCCGAAAGGCTCGGCCTCGGGGAAGAACACGCGTCCGTTGCTCACGGTGTATCCCTCCACGTAGTCGAAGTATCCGTTGGAGCGCACTTTGTTGTTGTTGTCCAGTCGGTCGGCGCCCAAGTTCTTGATGATGGTCTGGCTCTTCACCTGCGGCTCGGGGATGTAGGCCACGTAGACGCCGCTGGAGTCGCTCTGGTATTTCACGTCGAGTCTGAACTTGTCCTTTTCGACCGTAGATCCCAGATAGTAGACGTTCTTCATCATCAGGTCCCAGTTGCTTTGCGTGGGATTGTTGCTGGTGTTCTTGATGGCCTTCACGATCAGCGCCTGGTCGGTGTTGGTGTTGTCGGCGGCAAATTGTCCCACCTTCTTGGTCACGCCGTTGTAGGTGTATTCGTAAGCCACGGCCACGACCTGGTCGGTGCGGATGTTTGATTTGAGCGAAACATAACCCAGGTACTGGTTGAGCGTGTATTCCGAAGGGCTCAGCCTGCGTGCGCTGGAGAGTTTCTCATAGTCCACGCCGCCCGTCATCACACCGTTGAGCGTGGTGGCCGTTTGTGTGATGTCGGTCACGCCGGCATTGTCCTTATAGGCATAGATGTCGGGTGTGTTGGTGTTGTCCGTAGCTATGTTGGGCGCCGCGGCCTCGCCCAGATTGGCAAAGGCCACGATGTCACGCGTGTCGGCGGTGGTGGCGGTGTTGTTGGTCACCCAGATTTCGATACGGTTGATGATGACGCCCGAGGCTATGTTGGGCAGGTTCTTCATGTTGTCGTCGTAGCGGTTCCTGAAGAACTTTCCCAGGAAGAAGTGCCTGTTCTCCTCGTAGTTGGCCACATCGATTTCGAACGGCGTGAGCTGCACGCCGCCCTTGCTCGACGCCGATGTGCTCGACGACTTCTTCTGCGATGCCACGAGCTGCAGCTTGAGCTTGCCGAATTGCAGGTCGGTTCGCACGCCGAAGAGCGAGCTTGCGCTTTTGACGAGTGACGAGTTGGAAGGGAACGAGATGTTTCCCGCCTCCACCAGTTTGATGATTTCGTCCTCCTTGCCGTCGTACTTCAACTTCATGTTCTGCGCGTCGTAGTCGAAGGTGGCGTCGGTGTTGTAGTTCAAGTTCATGTTCACCTTGTCGCCCACCTTGCCGTTTACGTTCAGATTGATTTTCTCGTCGAAGTCCACGGTTGTGGTTTTGCGGTTGCGTATGGGCAGCGAGGGGTTGTCGATGTTTTTCAGCGTGGCGCCCAGTTTGAGTTCGGCCGATCCCTGCGTTCGTATGCGAACACCGCCCGGTCCGAAGATTTTCTCGGCCGGTCCCAGGTCGAAGTGCATGTCGGTGAAGTCGAATTTCTCCTTGCCTTTGGCTTTGAAGATATCGTCGTTCTGCTTCCGGTAGTACGCTTTGCGTTCGCGTTCCTCGCTCCATTTGCGGTATTCGTCGGGTGTCATCATGATGGGCGCGGCCACCCATGTGCCCCCCACCTTGTTTCCGATGATGTATCGGTCCAGCGTGTCGTTGTACACCACGTCGTATCCCAGGTTCTCAGGGCGTTGCAAGTCCATGGGGTTCTGGTCCAAGTCTTCATTGGTGACGGGCGATGTGCGCTGTATTTTCCATCGGGGGTGTAGCAGGGAGTCGGGAATCGAGTCCTCGTCGTCCAGCGTAGGTTGCGCGGTGATGTTGTTGTTTTGTCGATTGCGGTTGTCCTGTTGTGTGCGGTTGCCTTGCCGTGTTCGGTCGTCCTGCAGGGTGGGGTCGTCGCCGTGAGCGGCCGTCATGTCCCTTGGTCCCTGCAGATAGGGGCGTGCCAGGGCATAGCTGACGCCGAAGACCATCAGCCATATCAGGAGACCACTGTTGAGCAACCGTTTGATTTTCATTGTCAACCCTTCTCTCGTGTACCTATTTAATCAGTTTCAAGGCCTGTTTCACCACCTCTTCCACCTTCATGTCCGGGTTTTGCCGGAGCAGTTCGGTAGCCACCTTCGCACTTGGGGCAGGCGAGAATCCGAGCATGGTGAGGGCCGCCACGGCCTCGTCCTTCACGTCGTTGTTCACGAGGACGTCCTTTCCGGCGTTCGAAGGCAGTTCGTCGGCAATGCCGAGGCTCACGATCTTGTCCTTCAGGTCCACGATGATGCGTTGTGCCGTGCGCAATCCGATGCCTTTCACGCTTTTCAGCATTCGCTCGTTTCCCGACGAGATGACGGTGCAAAGCTCACCGGGCGACATGGAGGAGAGAATCATCCGCGCCGTATTGGCTCCAACGCCCGACACAGAGACAAGCAGCCTGTAGAGCTCACGCTCCTGACGCGACACAAAGCCGTAGAGCGTGAACGAATCGTCGCGTCCCCCCGCCACGAGCACTTCGTGCACGTAGAGCCGGGCCTCCTTCTTGCCCTGGAGGGCGGTATAGGTGTTGAGCGAGATGTTGAGCGCATAACCCACGCCCCCCGCCTCGATAACGGCCAAGGCAGGGGTGAGTTCGGCCAACTCGCCCTTGATGTATTCTATCATAAATCAGCAGTATGGCGTATATATACATCTATATAAACGAACGTCAAACGGGATTATTGTATTCTGATGGCTTGATTTCTTTGTATCTTCCTCATTTTTTCCATTGCGCTCCTTGTTTTCCCCTTTCCAATCCCCGCATTTCCTTTCCCCGCCAGCCCTTTTCCCCTGTTCCGAAAGGGAGGAGGGGGCGTTGCAGAGCCCTTCGGGAGGCAAGGAGCCGGCGAATAATTGACGAAAATCAAGAAAAGGCTTGGGAAAGGGATTTCATGGTCCCGATTTCTTGCGCATATGGATATCTTGCCGTACTTTTGCACCGGTAAAAAGAAACAAGGATAACAAAAAGAAAGGATTACTATTATGACAACATTTACGTTTATGGCAATCGCCGTAGGTCTTTTTGTAACAGCTTCTGCTCTTGCAATCGCAATGGACCGCATGGTGGAGGGCAAGTAAAGCCCCAAACCATTCAAAAAAGAAGATTTTATTATTTAGAGTATACACCGAAAGGGGGACGGCTCCATCTTTATGGAGACGTTCCCTTTTTTCGTGCTTCCGGGCGATGGCCATGGGTGAAAAAGCCGAAGTACACTCACTTTTTTCCCCCGGGGGCATGGATGCGGCGCGGGCGTGGCATACATGGCTTTTCCCGTGATTATGGCGTTGTGGTGCGGCGTCTTTCCCTGATACGGAAAGACATTTCATGGTTAAGCCGCGTTAAATAATCCGTTCAAAAGTTTGTGATATGGACTAATCTCAATAACTTTGCCGTCACAAGCGTAATCTTTTGTTACTGCGAACAAGATTAAGGAAGAAAAAACTTGTCGGAATTAGGTCCCGATTCCAGTCCGAACGGAGAAAGGAAAGGGGCGGCCCCTTCACTCCACGCCATGCGGGCTTTGAGGTGGCGCGCCCCCCGCTTGCCGGCGGGTGCGGTTGCCGGATTCACGACTCCCCGGGAAGACCTTCATGCAGAAGGGCCGTCGCGGAGTCGTGCCGGAACGTAAAGATTCAGAAACAACAAACAGAAACATGGAATATCAGGCGAGAAACAAGGAGATTATCCGTACAAGCATGATAGGCATAGCGGCCAACATCCTGCTTGCGGCGTTCAAGGCCATGGTGGGAGCACTGGCCGGTTCGGTGGCCATCATCATGGATGCGGTAAACAACCTCAGCGATGCCCTGTCGGGCGTCATCACGATTGTCGGCACGAAGCTTTCGGCCCGACCTGCCGACGGCAAGCACCCCTTCGGTCACGGGCGCATAGAGTATTTGTCGGCCATAGTTATCTCCGTCATCGTCTTGGTGGCCGGAGTGTCGTCGTTTGTCGAGTCGGCAAAGAAAATCCTCAACCCCACGGTCCCCCGTTACACCACGCTCACGCTGGCCGTCATCATCGTGGCAATCCTCGTCAAGTTAGTGCTCGGCAGATACGTAAAGGCGCAAGGCCGAAAGTTGAAGAGCGACTCGCTGGTCGCATCGGGAGCCGATGCCACGTTCGACGCCGTCGTGACGTTGTCAACCCTGGTGTCGGCAGGCATCATGCTTGTCGCCGGAGTCAACCTCGACGGCATTTTCGGCACGCTCATCTCTATCGTCATCATCAAGTCGGGCGTCGAGATGCTCGGCTCGCCCATTAACCAGCTCGTCGGCATGGGAGTGCCCCGCCAGTTGACCGACGAGATACGCAAGGAGGTGGAGGCCTATCCCCAGGTCCACGGAGTCTACGACATCATCCTCAACTACTATGGCCCGAACACCATCATCGGCTCTTTGCACGTCAATGTCCTCGACACGCTTACGGCAAGGGAGATTCACGGACTCACTCGCGACATCGCCGAAGAAATGTATGAGAAGCATTCCATCGTTTGCACCGTCGGCATCTACGCCATCAACACGCAAGGCAAGCTCGGCACGCTCCAAAAAGATGTCATGAGCTTCATCTACGGTCAGCCCGACGTCTTGCAATCGCACGGGTTCTACTACTATTCCGACAAGAACCTAGTGACCATCGACGTCGTCCCCGTGGATTCGGTACACGACGACAAGGCCTTCACCCGGGAAATGAGGGACAGGCTCTCCGGGCGATTCCCCGAATACAAGTTCTGCGTCGTCATCGACCATTATTATATCCAAAGATAAGACGCGGCCGCAAGCCCGTCCGTTATCGGATTCTATGAAAGCATTTTGCAAGCCGAAATCATGACATTCTTGCTCCCTCCCTTGGATTCCGGCTTGCGCAAAGTGTCGGGATTCCGGCTTTTTGGCGACATTGTGAAAGCCTTTTCGAGAAATCAACTTACGTTTTTGTAAACATGTGAGAAAACCCTTGGAGGAAACGCAAGAACGGCCTTCAGAGGAGCTAAGAAAGCCTTTCAGAGGTCGTAAGAACGCCTTTCAGAGAGGCTCGGAACGGCCCTTACACATTGTAAAAACGGCGTGGAGGCAAAGTGGTTCTGAATAGTTGACAAAGGAAAGGCCGCGCGGAGGGCCGTCCGTATGGACACGGGCAAGACTTTTCCGCAATAGGAAAAGGAGGCGGGCGGCACCCTTCCGCCAGCGGGATGATGGCTCGACAGGGGAAAACAAGAATGCCCCGCAAGGGCGAAAGCTGGACGACAAGGCAAAAAAAATGGTGCCGTATGAATGTGCTTTGCCAAGAATTTGTTACTTTTGCACCCGTAATACATAGATGTTATGACGTACAAGTACGATTTCCTCATCATCGGCGCGGGTATCGCCGGAATGAGTTTCGCCCTGAAGGTGGCCCGGGCCAAGAAGGGCAAAGTGTGCATGATTTGCAAGACGTCGCTCGACGAGGCCAACACCTCGTTTGCCCAGGGAGGCGTGGCCTCGGTGACCAATCTGGAGGTGGACAACTTTGAGAAACACATCCACGACACCATCGTGGCAGGCGACTATATCAACGATGTCGACGCCGTGCGGCAGGTGGTGACGAAAGCACCTTCTCAAATCAAGGAACTCGTGGAGTGGGGGACCAACTTCGACAAGATGCAGGACGGACGCTACGACCTGCACCGCGAGGGTGGACACTCGGAATTCCGCATCCTGCATCACGCCGACGACACGGGGGCCGAAATCCAGCGCGCGCTGATGGCCGCCGTACGCGCCCACCCCGACATCGAGGTCAAGGAGGACCACTTCGCCGTGGAAATCATCACGCAGCACCACCTTGGCGCGCGCGTGACCCGACGCACGCCTTACATCTACTGCTATGGCGCCTATGTGCTCAATCCCGAGACACAGAAGGTGGACACCTATCTGAGCAAGGTCACCGTGATGTGCACGGGCGGGTGCGGTGCCGTCTACCAGACCACCACGAACCCCGTAATCGCCACCGGCGACGGCGAGGCCATGGTCTATCGCGCCAAGGGCACGGTGAAGGACATGGAGTTCGTGCAGTTCCATCCCACCTCGCTCTATCATCCCGGCGAGACCCACCCCGCCTACCTCATCACCGAGGCCATGCGGGGCTATGGCGGCATCTTGAGGCTGCCCGACGGCGAGGACTTCATGAAGAAGTATGACGAGCGGGGCTCGCTGGCACCACGCGACATCGTGGCGCGCGCCATCGACAACGAGATGAAGCGCAACGGACTGGACCACGTCTTCCTCGACGTGACCCACAAGAACGCTGACGAGACACGCCGGCACTTCCCCAATATCTATGCCAAGTGCAAGAGCATCGGAATTGACATCACCCGCGAGATGATTCCCGTGCGGCCCGCCGCCCACTACATGTGTGGCGGCATCAAGGTTGACCTGAACGGATGCTCGAGCATCGAGCGCCTCTATGCCCTCGGCGAATGCTCGTGCACGGGACTGCATGGCGGCAACAGGCTGGCCAGCAACTCGCTTATCGAGGCCGTGGTGTATGCTGATGCGGCCGCCCGGCACAGCGTGGAGCATGTGGACGATTATGACTTCAACGAGCAGGTGCCCGACTGGAACGACGAGGGCACCCTCACCAACGAGGAGCACGTGCTCATCACGCAGGCCAACAAGGAGGTGGGCGAGGTGATGTCAAACTATGTGGGCATCGTGCGCAGCGACTTGCGCCTGAAGCGCGCCTGGGACCGGCTGGACTTGCTCTACGAGGAGACCGAAAGCCTCTTCAAGCGTGTGAAGGTGAGCCGCGACCTTTGCGAGTTGCGCAACATGATCAATGTGGGCTATCTCATCACGCGCATGGCCATCGAGCGCAAGGAGAGCCGCGGACTGCACTACACCCTCGACTATCCCGTACACGCCTACGACAAGAAATAAAGACCAGGGAAGGGACGGGCCGGAAGGACCCGCCCCCTGCCGTAAGACGAGTCAGCCCCCGTCCACTCTTTTCGGAGCGGACGGGGGCTGATTTTGTTCCTGTTCCGTAGATGGCGCGGCGTTTATCTCACCACCACCTTCTTCCCCCCCATGATGTAGATGCCGTGGGTGGGTGCTTTCACGCGGAGGCCCGTAAGCGTGTAGACGGGAGCCTTGGCCGAGGGAGCCACGTCGGGCAGGGTGCTGATGCCCGTAATCGTAGACACGTCGTCCGTGAAGGCAATGTTGTTGATGATGGCCCTGCCCTCGGACGCCGTGAGTCCGAAGATGGTCTGTCCCCGCGAGATGTTCGACGTGTTCGTGGACGAGATGTTGGCCGTGAGGCCCGACTTCGTGATGTCCCATGCAATGATCTGGTAGACCACCCCTCCGATGTTGCGTTCCTCGGCCACGTCGGGTGCCACCTGCGACCCGTTGTTGGCACCGTTGAGCCACCACAGGTAGGAGTCGCCGTCGGCGGTGCCCAGTCCCTGTCCCATCACGGCGAGGAACTTCTGGGCAGGCTGGATGGTGTAGTTGGTCTTGCCATAATCGA
This sequence comes from uncultured Prevotella sp., assembly GCA_964420715.1. Classification (GTDB taxonomy): domain Bacteria; phylum Bacteroidota; class Bacteroidia; order Bacteroidales; family Bacteroidaceae; genus Prevotella. The sequence continues at coordinate 35,883 of CAYQUN010000023.1, forward strand.
GCATCAGTGCCACGTTGTTTAGGCCCGACTTGGTCACGGTGATGGTGTTGTCGGCGTTGTAGCTGATGTCGGCGGGCTGCAACCTCCACGAGTCTCCGCTCACCCACTCCTTGGCCACGAACTCATAAGGCTTCTCGGCCGCCTCGCCCGATCCGATGCTGTCGGTGAAGGTGATGTTGCTGATGGTGGCCGTTCCGTTGGGCGCCGTGAGTCCGAAGATGGTCTGTCCCAGGGTGATGTCGGTGATGCCGTCCGTTGAGATGTTGTCGGCAATTCCGCTCTTGGTCATGTCCCATGCGATTACCTGGCAGGTCTTGCCGTCGACGACGCGTTCCTCGGCCAGTGTCGGCTTCACCTGCGACCCGTGGTTGGCACCGTTGAGCCACCACAGGTAGGCGTCGCCGTCGGCCAGGCTCAGTCCCTGGGCCACCACCAAGAGGTATTTCTGCTTCTGCGTGATGGTGTAGTCGGCCTTGCCATAGTCGAGCATGAGGCACACGTTGTTTTGTCCGCCCTTCTTCACGGTGATGGTGTTGTCGTCGTTGTAGCTGATGTCGGCGGGCTGCAATCTCCACGAGTCGCCGCTCACCCACTCCGAGGCCACGAACCGGTAGGCCTTCGACTGATATTGGCGCATGAGCCGCAGATAGTAGAGCCCGGGCATGAGCGTTCCCTCGGAAGCGTCGAGCCGCACCACGAACTTGTCTTTGGGCTGTCCGTTGCTGGTGATGAGCGATTTGGGGATTTCATATTCCACGTTGTAGAAGCCGTTCGAGGCCCCCTTGGCCGAGGCGGGAATGGTGATAGAGGCGATCTCGACGCCGTCGACCGAGAGCTTGGCCTTCCGTCCCTTGTCGGCGGTGGCGAAGCGGCAGAGCACGGCGAGGCTGTCGGTCTCATGGGTGAGGTTGAAGAGCGAGAACTGCACGTGTCCGCCCTGTTCGGCGTCGCGATACGTTTCACCGTTGTAGGAGCCCGAGTTCGAGCCGTCGCTGTAGTCATATTCGTGTCCGGCCTCGCTCTGTTGCTCCCCCGTGGCCACGAAGTCCACCGTGCGCGCGTCGAGTTCCCTGCGGGCCTTCTCGGTGGCGGCCATGTCGCTGTTGGCGAAGTTTTCGGCCGTCTGCTGGTACCAGTAGCACATATAGCGAGCGTGGTGAATCTGGTAGAACGGCTTCAGCGTGAGTTTTTTCCAGGGATAAGAGCCGGCGTCGTCGCGGCTGGCGTCGATGGTGAATCTCAGCTGTGTGGTGTCGGCCGGCTGGATGCGTGCCAGCACGTCGTCGCGCTGTCCTATGAGTAGCGGGGCGTCGGCCAGGCTCTTGCTCGAGGCCATGCTGCCCGGGGCGTGGTCCATGCGTCCCGCTCCCGCATATTCGTTCTGCAGGCTTTCCACGTACAGCCCCGTCGAGTCGGCATCGGCCTGGTCAACGGCCGTGGTCTGGGCGCCGAGCAGCACCGGTCCGTATTCAAAGGCGATGTAGTCGGAGTAGTTCGGACATTCGGCATAGCGCATCGTCATGGGCACGCTCACCGTCACCTTGTCGCCCTGCTGCCAGTTGCGGCTCACCCTCACCCATCCGGCCTTGCCTTGGGTCACGGCGGCAGGCACCTTCTGGCCGTTCACGCTCACTTGGAAGTCGGCCGTGGTCCACCATGGGTGGCGTATGGCCAGCGTGAAGGTTCCGGCCTTGTCGATGGTAATCTCCGTCTTGGGCTCAAAGGGATAACGCGTCTGCTGCGTCAGGGCGAAGTCGGTCGAGGCCAGCCGGCTGGCCGTGAAGAGGTTGACATAGAGCACCGAGTCGGCATCATGGGTATAGACGAAGTGCCCATACTTGCTGTGGTTCTCCATGCCCGTGCCCACGCAGCACCACATGCCCTGGTTCACCTGCGAGTAGATGCGGTAGCCCTGTGGGCGGAGCGTGGTGAAGTAGACGTAGCCGCCCGTCTTCGGGTCTTGCGTGGAGAGGATGTGGTTGTACATCGTATACTCGTAGAAGTCGGCGTATTTGGCATCGTGCGTGCGGTCGGCCAGCATCTCCGAGAGCTTGAGCATGTTGTTCGAGTTGCACGTCTCGGGTCCGTCGAGCACGTCGATGTATCGGTGACTGTTATCCTTGGACAGGAAGTGCTCGCTCACGCTGTTCCCCCCGATGCACACGGTGCGGTTGTCGGCCACGTCGGTCCAGAAGTTCTCGGCCGCGCGGGCAAAGGCCGTATAGCTCTCGTTCCCCTCGTAGACACGCTCGAATCCAATATATTTGGGCACCTGCGTGTTGGCGTGCTTGCCGTCGAGGAAGGTGGTGTTCACCGTCTGCATGCCGTTCACCATCGTCTGGTGGCTGTACTTTCGTGCGGCGTCGAGATATTTCTGGTCGCCGAAGAGGGTGTAGGCGTCGGCCAGGCTCTCGTTCATGCCACCATGCTCGGTGTCGAGCACCGACTGCATCTGCTCGGTGCTGAGCTTGCTCACCACGCCCACGCTCCAGTCGGCCAGCTTCCTGAACATCTCCTTGGCCTTCTCGCTTCCCGCATAGACATAAGCGTCGCGGAGTCCGGCGAGCACCTTGTGCTCACAATAGAAAGGCACCCATCCCCGGTGACTCCTGTATCCGCTCACGTCGCCCGCGTACATCTTCGTCCAGTCCGAGTTGATGGGTTGTCCGCCCAGATATCCGTAGAGCCCGCTCGTGTTGCCGTCGAAAGCCCTTTGGCAGTCGTCGAGCACGCTGAGCATCTCGTCGAGGCGTTGCTTCAGTTGTGTTTTCGTGGCCGTGTCGTGGCATGCGGCGTAGGCCAAGGCCAGGGCGGAGAGATAGTGTCCGCCCACGTGGCCCGAGAGGTTGAACGAGTTGTCCCCCCAATTGGTGAAGGCGGGGTGGAGGGCGGCCCAGTTGGCATACTTGCCCTCGGAGAGCCCGGCCTGCACGATGAAGGGCGTGAGCAGTCGGTCAGAGTCATAGGCGAGCAGGTTCCTGATGTTCAAGTCCATGGCCGTCTTCAGCGGACTGTCGAGCAGAGTCACTTCGCTCAGGTTGAAGTGGTGGGGATAGAGTGCGCTTTGGGCCCGTGCGCCCTGCAGGGAGGCCAGGCCGACCATGACGCCCATCCCGATTTTCACAAGTCTGTTCATGATGGTTTGTAGTTAGTTATTCGGTTTTGTTTTTATTTCCATTTTAAAGGCTTCTGCTGCAAAGATACACCATTTGGTGGACAATTAGAAGGATAAAACGCAAAAAAGATTGTCTGTTTTCCTTTTGTCCACCCTGCATGGTGTTTTGTCCACCGCCGTCGGAAGTCACAAAGTGAAGAAAAAGGATTAAAAACTTGCCATGTATCTTCTTTTTTGCTATATTTGCAGTCAGAATGTTTCCGCCATTTCTTTCCGTCATGAGGCGGCAGATCCATCGGCGTGGATCATCGTTGGGGAAGCGAAAAACAAGTATAACGGTTTAATAACAAATAACTATGGAGAATCAGATGTATAATCAGCCCACTCCCAGGCTCAATATGGGACAGGCCATCCGCAGTGTGCTCAACCAGTATGCCACCTTCAAGGGGCGCGCACGTCGTTCGGAATATTGGTGGTGGTCGCTGGCTTATGCCATAGCCTATCTGGCCGCTTTTACGCTTGATGTTTGTCTGGGGATGGCGAGCGAATCAGGCATGGGCGTCCTCAGCGGCATCCTTTGGTTGGCCATCTTCATTCCGAGTCTGGCCGTTCTTGTCCGTCGTCTTCACGATGTGGGCCATAGTGGCTGGTGGATTCTGATCAACCTCATCCCATTCCTGGGGAACATCGTCATTCTGGTCTTTTGCATCCAGGATTCCCAACCGGGCGACAACGAGTATGGGCCGTCGCCTAAATATGGCGGCAATGAAGTGGATTACACCGTTTGATCATCAATCTCATTTGCAGGCAACAGTAACAAGATGAAGTCGAAACGCTTCCGCGCGCGCGTCTGGCATAAGTGGTTAGGATTGATAGTGGCCCTGTTCGTCCTGATGTTTTGTGTCTCGGGTGTCATTCTGAATCACCCTTCAGTTTTCGTCCATTCCGATGTACCATCCACGTGGATGCCGGAGGACTATCATTATCACCAGTGGAACCGTGGACTGTTGCGCGGATCGGTGCCGTGGCGGGGCCACGTGCTCGTCTATGGCAGTGGCGGGGTCTACCTCACCGACAGCCTCGGGCGCCAATTCGACGAATTCAATGCGGGCTTGCCCTCGGGCGCCGATAGCCGCAACATCCGCGCCATGGCCGTCATGCCCTCGCAGCGGTTGTTTGCCGTTTCCGCATATGGGCTTTACGAGTATAGTGGCTGGAAGCGATGGAGCCGTGTCGAAGTGTCCCCTCGGAGCGGTCGGCTGGCCGATTTGGCCGTACGTGGCGATACGCTCGTCGTGGTGAGTCGCTCCCACCTTTATGTTGCCTTGCCCCCCTACCGGCACTTCCGGCAGGTCGCCCTTCCCGCCGCCGCGGGTATGGACAGGCGCGTGTCGCTCTTCTCCACGGTGTGGCAACTTCATAGTGGAGCCCTCTTCGGCACGCCCGGGCGGTATGTGGTCGATGCCGTGGCTGTCGTGTTCGCCCTGCTCGTCCTCTCCGGCTTGGCCGGGTGGATACTTCCCCATTGTGGCCGTCGGTTGAGATGCGGCAGCCGCCATCTTCTGTCCTGGCACAATCGGGTGGGGCGTCTCACGCTTTTCTTCACGCTGCTGCTTTGCCTCTCGGGCTGGCTGCTTAGGCCTCCTGCACTCTTGGCCATCGCACACGGGCGCATCCCCGCCCTGCCCATGTCGTCCATGGACAGCCCTAATCCGTGGAACGACCACTTGCGCTTGCTCCGTTACGACGCTCGTCAGGGCGACTGGCTTCTCAGTACGTCGGAAGGCATGTTCTCGCTCCCCGGGCTTGGAGGCCGTCCTCAACGCATTGACGGAGCGCCACCCGTGAGTGTGATGGGTGCGAATGTGATGCGGCAGAACGTGCGTGGCGAGTGGATGGTGGGCTCGTTCAGCGGCTTGTTCGTGTGGAACCGCTCCACGGGGCGTGTGGCCGACTACTTCCACCCAAAGACTCCGGTGCAGGACCACGGCATGCCCATGAGCCTCCACCCCATATCGGGCTACTCGGCCGACTTCCATGGAAAGACAGTTGTCGTCGACTATCGGCGAGGCACCACTTCGCTCATCATGCCACAGCGGTTCGCCTCGTTGCCCATGTCCTTGCGGGCGGTGGCCCTGGAGGTGCATACCGGCCGTGTGTTCACCTTCCTCGGGCGGGGCACCGCATTCTATGTAGGTGTCATCGGACTTGCCGTCGGCCTTTGCCTTGTCACGGGATGGCGGCGGAGAACGAAAAAGAGACATCGGACGGAAGCTGTTGGGGAGTGACGGATTCCTTGTGGAAAAGAAAAGATAAAGGTATATTTGCAGTAATTAAAAGTTCATCAAACAATGATCATCCAGATTGCTAATCCCATATACGATTCGGTATTCAAATTCCTGATGGAAGATGACCGTATCGCCAAAACGATTCTTTCGGCGCTTCTTAAAAAAGAAGTGGTGGACATCAAGGTGCGCCCGCACGAGTATTCCAACCAGACACGCGACAAGGTCTCCATGTTCCGCATCGACTTTGCCGCAACGGTCCGCGAGCCTGATGGCCACGAACATTTGATACTGGTGGAGTTGCAGAAGACTTGGCTTGAGACGGAGACACTTCGTTTCCGTCAGTATTTGGGCACGCAGTATGCGGACAAACGCAATATCCGCAAAGACAGTTCGAAGGGGTTCGCCCTTCCCATGGTCACCATCTATTTGCTTGGTCACCGCGTGGGCGACATAGATGTTCCGGTGATTTATGTCAATCACAAGTCCTACGACTATGATGGCAATGAGGTGACGCGCGGAATGCCCGACCCGTTCATTGACAGTTTGGTCCACAACAGCATCATCGTGCAGATTCCCTTGCTTCACGGGCAGGTGAATAATCGCTTGGAGAAGGTGCTCAGCGTCTTCGACCAGACGAAGGTGGATACTGCCGACCGCCATGTGCTCTCGCTCGACGAGGATGCGTATGAGGGCGACGATAGCATGGAGTACATCGTCCGCCGGCTGACACAGGCTGCCGCCAACACGGAGATGCGTCAGGATATGAATGTGGAGGATGAGTATTATACGGCCCTTGAGAACCGGGATACGGCCATCATGAATCGTGACAAGAGAAT
>CAYQUN010000024.1:0-40679 GCA_964420715.1 uncultured Prevotella sp.
GGTTACAAGTTTGTGGGAACTTATGTCTCCACGGCGCTTCCTACAGACGGAACGGGGATGTTCATGGTGTCGGGCAACAAGCTGCGTGTGGCCACGTCGAGAAACAACGTGATGCGTGGCTATCGCTGCTATGTGCTGGCTCCGAGCACTTCGGCCGCCAAGGCTACGCGCTTTGTGGTGGAGGATGCCGAGGCTACGGGCATATCGAACGTGCCCGCACAGACCGTGGGGAAGGCCGGCGCATGGTATACGCTCAGCGGGCAACGCATCGACAGGGCGCACCTGGGGCGTGGCATCTATATCCACGGAGGTAAGAAAGTAATCATCAGATAATCTTGAGAAGAAATGAAAACGATATATACGAAACCACAAACACAAATTGTAGACTTGCCCGGAGGAGGCTTGATGGACATCGTGCGCGCTTCCATGTGCGATGGAGACTGCTCGGAGGATGCCATATGCGTCGATGATAACGGGGCCTTGGCCAAGCAGGTCTTGCCCGACGCTGGCTTCTCGGGCTATTCGGCTTGGTCGGCGTGGGACGATTCCGACGAGGAATCGGCTACGTTCGCAGACAGCCTCTGACGTGATGCGCTCCGCATCAAAATGGCAACGCCCCCGGCCGCAAGTGGTCGGGGGCGTTGGCGTTTGGAGCGTTCCTTGGGGTATTACAGGCTGCGAAGTGGGTCGTGAAGCCGCGATGCAAGAGGGCGGGCGGTGTTTCCACACTTGTCTCCGGCCTTCCTTTCAGGGCGGGAGGCCATGATGTGGGTTGCGAGGCCTATCCTATAGCCTTTTGCCAGCAACGTCGGCGCTTGATGGTTTGAGGGTTCAGCACCTTCCATTGCGCAATCTCCTTGATGTTGCTTTCCAGTTGCGGGCCCGTCTCGGCATACTGGAATCCCATCTTCTGGTACACGGGGATGAGGTCGTCAAAGAAGAGCGCGTTCACCCCCTTGCCCTGATAATCCGGCCTTACGGCGATGAGCAACATGTTCACCGTGGGCTCGTGACGCCACTTCAGCGCACGGAGCAACCACCACCATCCCAAGGGCAGCAGGCGTCCGCCGCCCCGTTGCAGCGCGTGGGCGAGGCTCGCCATGGTCACCGCCACCCCCACGGGCTCGTTGTCCTCGTTTTCCACCACAGACATCATGCGGAAGTCGACCAGTGGGGCGTAGTTGTGGCAGAAGTCATTGGCCTGTTGGTCGGTGAAGCCGGCAAAGCCAAAGAGCGGCGCATAGGCCTCGTTGAGCAGGTGGAAGATGCGCAGCCCGTAGCCCTTGTAGATTTCATGGGCCGTGGGGCACTTCTTATGCAGGTTGTATCTCTTCCTCACCAGAGCCGCCACCCGCGAGAAACGTTCCGGCGTCGTGGGCGGAACGGCCACGCGGATCTGCACCCAGTCGACCGCCTTCTTGAATCCCAGACGCTCCATGTGTGCCGGATAGTAGTCGTAGTTGTATATCTCGGTCATGGCCCCGAGCTGGTCATAGTCGCTCATGAGCATGCCCTCCTTGTCGAAGTCGGTGATGCCCATCGGCCCTTGCATGGTGTCCATGCCCATGCCCCGCCCCCAGGAGGCCACGGCGTCGAGCAAAGCCTCCGACACCTCGGTGTCGTCGATGAAGTCGAACATGCCGAAGCGCACCACCCGGATGTTCCACTTCTCGTTGGCGTGCGGGTTGATGATGGCGCATACGCGTCCCACGGGCTCGCCGTCGCGATAGGCCACGAAGGGCTTGAGCAGTGTGAACTCCAGCGCCGCGTTCTTCTTGGGATTGAAGTCGTTGCGCAAGCCCGTCAGCAAATCGGGCACGTATTGCGGGCAATGGCGGTAGAGCTTGTTGCCAAATGTGAGGAAGTGATGCATGGAGCGCTTGTCTCCGGCCTCTTTGATTTCTATCTTGCTTGTCATGATTTCTTTTCCAGTTTCGATGCCAGGAACCTTCCCGTGTAGCTTTCTCCGCACCGGGCGATGTCCTCAGGCGTGCCTTGGCAGACCAGGCTTCCGCCCCGGTCGCCCCCCTCGGGGCCCAGGTCGATTACATAGTCGGCACACTTCACCACCTCCAGGTTGTGCTCGATGATGACGATGGAGTGTCCCCGGCTGATGAGCGCGTCCATTGAGGAGAGCAGCCGCTTGATGTCATGGAAGTGTAGTCCTGTGGTGGGCTCGTCGAAGATGAACATCGTGGGCACCTGCTGTTCTTGTCCGATGAAGTAAGCCAGCTTCACCCGTTGGTTCTCGCCCCCCGAGAGCGTCGCCGAGCTCTGTCCCAGCTTGATGTAGCCCAGCCCCACATCTTCCAGGGGTTGCAATCGTGTCGTGATGTTCTTCTGCCCATGTTTCCCGAAGAATTCGATGGCCTCGCTCACCGTCATGTCGAGCACGTCGCTGATGTTCTTGCCATGGAAGCGTACTTCGAGCACGTCGTGCTTGAACCGTTTGCCGTGGCACGACTGGCACTCCAGCACAAGGTCGGCCATGAACTGCATCTCGACGGTGATGACGCCGGCCCCCTTGCACTCCTCGCAGCGCCCGCCCTCGGCGTTGAAGCTGAAGTATTGTGGCGTGAATCCCATCTGCTTGGCCAGAGGCTGCTCGGCAAAGAGCGTGCGTATGGCGTCATAGGCCTTCACATATGTGGCCGGATTGGAGCGTGTCGACTTGCCGATGGGGTTCTGGTCGACAAACTCCACGTGCTTCACCTCTTTCCAGTCGCCCTCCAGAGCCAGGTATTCTCCCGGTGCGTCGGCCACCTCGCCGAGGTGCCTTTTCAGAGCGGGGAAGAGGATGCCCTTGATGAGTGACGACTTGCCCGAGCCCGATACGCCGGTGACCACGGTCATCACGTTGAGCGGGATTGTGGCATCGATGCCCCGCAGATTGTTCATGCGCGCCCCCCGGATGATGATGCGGCGGTTCCATTTGCGCCGGCTTGCCGGCACGTCGATGGTCTCGGCCCCCGTGAGATACTTGATGGTGTATGACCGCGGATAAGCCTCGAGCAGCTTCCGGCAAGCTTCCGCCCGTCCGTCGTCAGGTGGCAAATGGGGTGGAGGCCCCTGGAAGACGACCTCGCCGCCCAGTCGGCCCGCCTTGGGTCCGATGTCGATAATCTCGTCGGCGGCAAGCATCATCTCCTCGTCGTGCTCCACCACCACCACCGTGTTGCCCAGCTGCTGCAACTCGCGCAGCACGCGGATGAGCCGGTCGGTGTCTCGTGCGTGCAAGCCGATGCTCGGCTCGTCCAGGATGTAGAGGCTTCCCACCAGGCTGCTTCCCAGCGAGGTGGACAGGTTGACACGTTGGCTTTCGCCTCCCGAGAGCGTGTTCGACTGGCGGTTGAGCGTGAGGTAGCCCAATCCCACCTCGTCGAGAAACTGCAGCCTGTTCTTGATTTCGGTGAGCAGGCGTTGCGCCACCTGTGCGTCGTGTGGTGTGAGGTCAAGCTGGTCGAACCATTTGCGCAGTTCGTAGACCGGCATCTGCACCAAGTCGGTGATGCTCCGTCCGCCGATCTTCACGTAGGTGGCCTCCTTCTTCAGCCTTGTGCCATGGCAGTCGGGGCAGACCGTGCGTCCCCGGAAGCGGCTCAGCATCACCCGGTACTGAATCTTGTACTGGTTTTCCTTCACCATTTGGAAGAACGAGTCGATGCAAACCCGGTCGTGTGCGCCGCGCCGTACGTCTGAGGGCAGTCCGTGCCAGAGCCATTCCTTCTCTTTTTGCGAGAGCTGGAAGTAGGGTTTGAAGATGGGGAAGTGGTCCCGGGCCGCCCTCCGGCAGAATTCCTCCTGCCACATCTTCATCTTCTCGCCGTGCCAGCACTGCACGCATCCGTCGTAGACGCTAAGCGTAGAGTTGGGCACCACCAGTTTCTCGTCGATGCCGATGACGCTGCCGAATCCCTCGCACGTCGGGCAGGCCCCGATGGGCGAGTTGAAGGAGAACATGTTGTCGTTGGGTTCCTCGAACTTGATGCCGTCGGCTTCGAAGCGTGTAGAGAAGTCGTAGCAGATGTTGGAAGGCAGGAACAAGAGCCTGCATGCCCCGTCGCCCTCGTAGAAAGCCGTCTCGGCCGAGTCGACGAGCCGTGCGATGTCGTCCTTTTCGTCCGACACCGACGCGCGGTCGACCACCAGGAAGAGCAGTCCGGCCGCCTTTCGAGCCTCGGGCGTGTGTTCGCTGACGGGCGTGGTGAGCGTCTCTTCGGCCTCGTGTTGTGCGAGATAGTCGTCGATGCGTGTGAAGTCTCCCCCCGTCCAGAGTCTGGAATATCCCTCCTGCATGTACATTTCCAGTTGTTGTTGCAGGCTTCTTCCCTCGACGACATGGAATGGGGCCAGGATGGCGAACTTGGTTCCGGCCGAGAACTTCTTCGTGCAGTCGATGACGTCCTCGGTGGTGTGCCGTTTCACCTCCTGCCCGCTGATGGGCGAGAAAGTGTGTCCGATGCGTGCGAAGAGCAGCCTGAGATACTCGTAGATCTCGGTGGAAGTGCCCACGGTGCTTCTCGGATTGCGTGCGATCACCTTCTGCTCGATGGCGATGGCCGGCGGCAATCCTTTGATGAAGTCGCATTCGGGCTTGCTCATTCGGCCCAGGAACTGTCGTGCGTAGGCCGAAAGGCTCTCCACGTAGCGCCGTTGTCCCTCGGCATAGAGCGTGTCGAAGGCCAGCGACGACTTGCCCGATCCCGACACGCCGGTGACGACCACCAGCCTGTCGCGTGGAATGTTGACGCTGATGTTCTTCAGGTTGTTCACCCGTGCGCCCCTCACTTCGATATAGTTCTCCATATCCGTCATGTCATGATCACTTTGTTTCCGCCGGCCTTCGTGCGGGTGCGGGTCAGTCGCCCTTTACCCGATAGAGGAACACCCTGGAGTTGAGTCCCGAGGGCATGGGTTCCCAGCCGGCGTAGGTAGTCTTCTTGTAATTGATGTCGACCACGTTGATGTCGTCCATCTTGCGCCATTTCACGCCGTCGCGGTCCATTTGCGCGATGCGGTTGGCCGGCAGGTTGGTCACCTCGATGCGGAGGGTGTTCTTGCCCACGCGGAACTTGTCGCTGAACTGCAGCACGAAGGGTGCCGCCCAAGCGCATCCGACGAACTCGTCGTTCACATAGACGCGCGCGCTTTCCCGCACGTCGCCCAAGTCGATGGCCCAGTCGTTGCATCCCTGCAGGTCGGCCGGTTTCATGTTGAGCGTAATCTCGTAGACGCCTGTACCCATGAGGTTGCGTGTTGAGTCGTTGAGCGTTTCCCAGCTTTGAAGCCTGTTGATGGGGTAGACGTCGTCGATTTCGGGCGTGCTTTCCTTGAAGCTCAGATACCATCCCGTGGAGAGGATCTTGCCCGTTTTCTCGTAGGGCGCATCCTTGCGTGTGTCGAGTCCGGCCAGTTCGGCGTCCACCTTGCCGTCGGTCTTGGTGAACGTTTGCAGGATGAGGCTTTCGCCCGACCTCAAGTCGATGCGCACCTTGCCGTCGTCGCTGGTCTCCACGGCATATCGTTCGCCGTTCATGGGGTTGAACCACATGGCCCGCTCGAAGGGCACGGCGAGCGTGGCGTAGGCGTTCACGTCGCCGGGCGTGAGGTTGGCGATGAAGTAGTGCCATCCCTTGTCGTTCTTGCGGCGAATCATCTTCAGTCCCAGTTTCGACTTGATTTCCTCCGGCTGGGCCGCCTTGGCCATTTCTCCCGTGCTCTTCGAGCCTATGACGATGTGCGCGCCCTGCGCCTTGAGGTTGTTGATGTGCGCCCGTACGGCGTCGGTGAGGATGTTTCCGGCGCTGGGAATCACCAGCCCCTTATAGACGGTGCCCGCCTCGGTGACGAGCTTTCCGCCCACGCATCGTGTGCGCAGGAGCAGTTTCTCGCTGATGTAGTCGCAATCGAATCCCGCCTTGTCGATGTCGAGAATCGAACTCACGAAGTCGGGGGCCAGCGCCTTCATGTTGTGTATGGCCAGCTGCATGAGCCGCTTTCCCTTGGAGCGCGAGTTCCACATGTCGCGCACGGGCAGGAAGACGAGGAAGTCGTTGTCGGGTTGTCCCCATTGCAGGAAGCTTTGCGCGCGCTGTATATACTTCATCAGGAAGGGAGCGTCGCGCCACGTGGAGTTGGAGGGGCTCATGTTGACCGAGGCATAGAACTGCCATCCCGGCCACTCGGCCTGCCGTGGCGAATAGGGCGTGCCGTGGAAGAACATGTGGTTGACCCCCGCGCAGAACATCAGGTCGAGGTCGGGCTTCATCTGCGAAAGCGACGTGCGGAAGTGTTCGGTGAGCCAGGTGAAGGTTTCGCTTGACGTCCATCGCTTGCCGCCGATGTGCGCCGCTGATGGCGCCCACTTCATCATGCTGAAGTCGGAATCGTTTTTCCTGGTCTTTCCCGGGTCGGTTCGCAGTCCCTTGATGCCGAAGTCGGTGAGTCCGAATCCCTCGATTTCGGGAATGTCGACCGCCGAGTAGCAGTCGATGAGGTTGGCGGGCGACCCGTGCGCCTGGTTCCTGGTGATGGCGCCGTGGCTGTGCGCCCATTGCGTCCAGGTGTTTGTGAAGTTTTCAAGGAGCATGTCGCCGAGCGTCTCGCGGTAGTCGGCCACCGTTTTCTGGTCGCCGTCCACCAGCTTGTCGAAGTTCTCCTTGAGCGAGTATCCGCGTCGTGCCAAGAACTCGTCGAACAGCAGCGGCGTGTAGTCGGCCGCCGACACCTCGTAGCTGTCGTTGAAGAAGGTGTGCGGGAAAGGTGTGTTCGTGCGTTTGAACGCCTCGGCGATATGGTTCAGATAGTGTTCCACGGCCGCCTTGTTGAAGTGGTCGACCACCCATCCGTCTCCCCCCGGTGCAGGTCGTTTCACCTTCATGGCCCCCAGTTCCTGCCAGAGGGCGATGATGCGCCAAGACCCCTTTTGCGGAAGTTTCGCGTTGAGGGTGGCGGTGCCCTTGCCGTTGGCGGAAGCCATGGCCGTGAGGTCAACGAAGTCGTGGTTGGCGTTCCATGCGAAGACGCCGGCCAACAAGCTTCTCTGCCGGTTCTTTTCGGGAGCCGAGATGTCGAGTTGCTTGATTTTCTTGCCTTCGGCCGTCTTGTCGACAATCACCATGCGCGAGCACGATTCCTCAATCGGCACCCATGGTCCGCCGAAGGGCCATCCCGTTCCGGTGGCCATGCCGACCTCGATGCCGAGCCTCTTGCCCTGCTCCTCGGTGAAGCGGAGCATCGACATCCATTTGTCGCTCAGATAGGGGATTTCGTTTTGCTCGTTGCCCTGTACGCCGTAGATGGGCGTGATTTCGACGGCGCCGATGCCGTGGCTGGCATATTGTTCCATGTTCCAGCGGATGTTGGCCGTGTCGACGGCCGATCCGAACCACCACCAGCGCGCGCCGGCCTTGGCTTCGGGTGCCGGCGTGGGCCAACTTTGGGCCGATGCCGCCAGCGCCAGCGCGAGGGCAGTGAGTGTTGATGTTAATCTTTTCATGTGTCTTATTTGGTTTTTGAGCTTGTTTTCTTTGTCGCAAGACGTTGTTGTGGCGGTGGCCACGTGCGGGCTACTCGTGGTGATAAGGCTCGCCCTTGATGATGGTGCAGGCGCGATAGATCTGCTCGGCGATGATGAGGCGCACCATTTGGTGCGAGAAGGTCATCGGCGAGAGCGACACCGCCTCGTCAGCCCGCTTCCGCACCGCCTCGGAGAAGCCGTAGGGGCCGCCCACCACGAGCACGAGCTTCTGCCCGGCGGCCTGCTTCTTCTGCAACCAGCGGGCAAAGTCGACGGAGCGGTATTGGCGCCCGTGCTCGTCGAAGAGCACCACGTGGTCGGCCGTGCCGATGCGCTTCAGGATCAGTTCGCCCTCGCGCTGCTTCTGCTCGTCGTGGCTCATGGCGCGCGTGTTCTTCAGCTCGGGAATCACTTCCACGTTGAAGGGCATGTAGTGGGCCACGCGGCGGGCATAGTCGGCCATGCCCTCTTCCGTCAGGCGGCTCTGCGTCCGGCCCACGAGTATGAGTTCGGTCTTCATGATTCTGCAAAGATACATCAATCTCAAGACATGGCAAAATGAATTGGACTATTTTTTCGCCGGGCTGACAAATATTTTCCTTCCGCCAGACTTGAGCGTGTTGGTGTGTAGCCGCCTTGTAACTGCTTGATATAGAAGAGCTTGTAAGAAGCCCTTTCAGAGCTCCTCATTCGCCCCTTCAGAGACGCTCACTTGGGGCGAATGAGGAGCTCACTTGGGGCGAATGAGGACGTCTGAAGGGGCAAGTGAGAATGGCGGTCCCTCCTTGTTGAGTTTTTTCGGAATTCCGATGGCCAGGCTTGCAAAAAATGCGATTTATCCAAAATGAAGATTTCTTTATCAAAATGCGAACAATCGTGAGGCTTTTTCGTGAAAAATCGCTTTCTTTGCACCCATAATCATAGGCGACCCATTCATGACCGACAACACCATACTCACCATTACCGGAAGCGACTCCTCGGGCGAGTCGGGACTGCAAGCCGACATCCGCACCATGTCAGAACTTGGCGCCAAGGCCGTGTCGGCGGTGACATCGATCACCCTGCAGAACACCCTCGGCATCCAGGAGTTTTATGACCTGCCCGCCGAGGTGGTGGGCGGACAGCTCGACGCCATCGTCGACGACGTGAGGCCCGCGGTGGTGAAAATCGGCATGGTGCGTTCGGCCGGCGTACTCGACGTGGTGGTGGATGCCGTGCGCCGCTGCCGTCCCGCGCCGGTGGTCTACGACCCCATCCTCTTCTCCAGCCGCGGCGACCAGCTCATGGGCACCGACGTGATGGAGCTCATCCGCGACCGCCTGCTCCCCCTGTGCACGGTCGTCGTGGTGAGGCGCCACGACGTGGTGCCGCTCATCCGCGACCTGCCCGGAGCCAACCTTTGCTTCATCGACGAGGACGGCGGCCACGGGTCGGCCAACCACTTCGCCTCGGCCCTGGCCGTCTATCTGAGCCGGGGCGCCACCGTGGCCGAGGCCGAGGACAAGGCGCGGGCCTACATACGCCAGCTCACCTCGCGCGCCGACCACCTGCAAGGGCGGGGAGGCGAACTCTACAACCAGTTCGTGGAACTGGCACGCCACTCCTTCGCCAGCAACAGCGACGTGTCATACTATGCCGGAAGGCTCAACGTGTCGCCACGCTATCTGGCACAAGTGTGCAGGCGCATCTCGGGACGGCCGCCCAAGGCCATCATCGACCAGTTCCTGCTCCGCGCCATCGAGGTGAGGCTCGCCACTACGGCCGACAGCATCCAGCAGATCGCCTCTAAGCTGGGCTTCTCCAGCCAGGCCCATTTGTCGAAACTCTTCAAGAAACTCACCGGGCAGACGCCAAGCGAATACAGAAACAACAAAAAAATATAAAAAAGCATGGAAAAAGAAACTCAAGAAACCCGACAGCAGCTCAATCGAAACCTGGCCCAAATGCTCAAGGGCGGTGTGATTATGGACGTGACCACGCCCGAGCAGGCCCGCATAGCCGAGGAGGCGGGAGCTTGCGCCGTGATGGCCCTGGAACGCATTCCGGCCGACATACGCGCCGCCGGAGGCGTGGCCCGCATGAGCGACCCCGCCATGATCAAGGGCATACAGCAGGCCGTGTCGATTCCGGTGATGGCCAAGTGCCGCATCGGCCATATCGTGGAAGCCCAGATCCTGGAAGCTATCGACATTGACTATATCGATGAAAGCGAAGTGCTCTCGCCCGCCGACAACGTCTACCACATCGACAAGACCAAGTTCAAAGTGCCCTTCGTTTGTGGCGCGCGCAATCTGGGCGAGGCCTTGCGGCGCATTGCCGAGGGGGCGTCGATGATTCGCACCAAGGGCGAGCCCGGTACGGGCGACGTGGTGCAGGCCGTGCAGCATATGCGGGTGATGCAGAGCGAGATACGCAGGATTGCCGGTATGGCCGGCGACGAACTCTTCGAGGCTGCCAAGAACTTGCAGGTGCCTTACGACTTGGTGAAATACGTGCACGACCACGGCCGCCTGCCCGTGGTGAACTTCGCCGCCGGCGGCGTGGCCACTCCCGCCGATGCCGCGCTGATGATGCAGCTTGGCGCCGAGGGCGTGTTCGTGGGGTCGGGCATCTTCAAGAGCGGTAACCCTGCCAAGCGCGCCGCCGCCATCGTGCAGGCCGTGACCAACTATAACGATGCGAAGAAGGTGGCCGAACTGAGCGAGAACCTCGGGGCCGCCATGGTGGGTATCAACGAGGAGGAAATCAAGGTGCTCATGGCCGAAAGGGGGAAGTGATGCGCATTGCCATTCTGGCGCTGCAAGGCGCCTTTGACGAACACCGGCAGATGCTGGACCGCCTCGGGGCCGAAAGCTTCGAGGTGAGACAGCTGGCCGACTGGATGCAACCCAAGGACGGAGTCATCATTCCCGGAGGCGAGTCGACCACCCAGCTCAAGCTCCTCGACGACCTCGGGCTGAGGAGACCCGTGCGCGAGGCCATCGCCGCGGGGCTGCCCGTCTATGGCACGTGCGCCGGACTCATCCTGCTGGCCAGACAGGTGGAGGGCGAGGACTACAGCCGCCTTTCGACAATGGACATCGCCGTGAAGCGCAATGCCTATGGACGGCAGACGGGAAGCTTTGCCACCGTGGCCGAATTCGACGGGGTGGGGAGGGTGCCGATGACCTTCATCCGCGCGCCCTATATCGAGCGCACGTGGGGCGAGGCACGGCCCCTGGCCGTGGTGGACGGACACATCGTGGCCGCACGCGAGCGTAACCAGCTGGTCACGGCGTTCCATCCCGAACTGAACGATGACACGCGCGTGCATGCCTACTTCCTCGAAATGGTGGCCGGGTGGATGGGGCACGGCGGGGCGGCGCGTCCCGGACGGAACGACGGCGACGAATAGGGACGTCTCCCCCCTTCGAACGAATGAAATATGCGTGAATAATCTTGCGATTGAAGGTGATTTGTTCCTTATCTTTGCATGAAAGAAATCCGTGCAACGCCATGGCGTTATCACTTCTGGGATATGGTGAGTAGGGAGTGGACGCTCATGCCGCCGGCCCTCGACACCGGCTTCAAGAAAGGTCAGGAGAAAGGCTTCAAGGCTGGAATGGAGAGGGTGAGGGCAGGAATGAAGGCAGGGCGAGAGGCCGGAAAGGAGGAAGTCCTCGGCCACGTTGTGAAGAAGTTGCAGGCCATGGGGCTGTGTGAGGAGCAAATCGCCTTGGCCACCGGATTGTCGACAGAGGATGCCGAAAGGGAACGAGGGCGCATAATCTCGCCGGAATGGAGCCCCGTGTAGCTATACAAGTCCGTCGAGCTCCTTCTTGATGCTCTTCAGCTGGTCGCGCATGGAGATGAGGGTGGCCAGTACGTCGCCACTCTTCTCCACTCCGTTGCGGTTCTGGTTCAGGTATTTGCGTGCTGAAGCAATCTTGAAGCCCCGCACCTTGATGAGGTTGTAGACCACCTTCACCTGCTCGATGTCCTTCTCGGTATATTGGCGTACGCCGGCCGGCGTGGTCTTCGGCCTCAAGTGAGGAAACTCCTTCTCCCAAAAGCGAAGCGTCGACTCGTTCACACCCACCTGTGCGGCCACTTCCTTGATGGAAAAATACAGCTTGGTATTCTTGTTCTGATTCAGCATAATCCTCGTTTTTATATCTTTTAATTGCAAAGTTAACAAATTCTATCAACTTTTTCGTAACTTTGCATTCGATTTTTAAGCAAAAGATAATTAAAGCGATATAAAAACATGATGACAGCTAACGAAATCCGCGACTCGTTCCTGAAGTTTTTCGAGTCGAAAGGGCACGTCATCGTACCGTCGGCTCCGATAGTAATCAAGGACGACCCTACGCTGATGTTCACCAATGCTGGTATGAACCAGTGGAAAGATATCATCCTCGGCACCAAGAACCCCGATCCCCGCCGGCGTGCCGACTCGCAGAAGTGCCTGCGTGTGAGTGGAAAGCACAACGACCTGGAGGAGGTGGGACGCGACGCGGCCTTGAGCCACCACACCATGTTCGAGATGCTGGGCAACTGGAGCTTTGGCGACTATTTCAAAGAGGGAGCCATCGATTATGCCTATGAATATCTGGTGGACGTGCTCCACCTGGACCCCAAGGACCTTTACGTGACGGTGTTCGAAGGCGACTCGGCGGAGGGACTCGGACGCGACGACGAGGCGGCCGGCTATTGGGCCAAGCACTTCCCGAAGAATCATATCGTAGACGGAAACAAGCACGACAACTTCTGGGAAATGGGCGACACGGGGCCTTGCGGTCCATGCTCGGAAATCCACATCGACTTCCGTTCGGAAGAGGAAAAGGCCAAGGTGCCCGGAGAGACTCTTGTCAACAAGGATCATCCGCAGGTCATCGAGATTTGGAATATCGTCTTCATGCAGTTCAATCGTAAGGCCGATGGCGCTCTGGAACCATTGAAGATGCATGTCATCGACACGGGAATGGGCTTTGAGAGGCTCGTGCGGCTCTTGCAAGGCAAGAACTCTAACTACGACACGGATATCTTCTCGCCCATCATTGCTGAAATCGAACGCCTCTCGGGAAAGACTTATCACCACACCTTCCCTGAAGGACCCAATGGCGAAGGCGTGAGCAATGAGGAAAAGGTGGATATCGCCATCCGCGTCGTGGCCGACCATCTGAGGGCCGTGGCCTTCTCTATCGCTGACGGACAACTGCCTGGAAACGCCAAGGCCGGTTATGTAATCCGGCGTATCCTGAGACGGGCGGTGCGCTATGCATACACCTTCCTGGGACAAAAGGAGGCCTTCATGTACAAGCTGTTGCCCGTGTTGGTGCAGGAGATGGGCGAGGCTTATCCCGAGCTGCAGGCCCAGCAGGAACTCATCGGACGGGTGATGAAGGAAGAGGAAGACAGCTTCCTGCGTACGCTCGACAAGGGTATCAATCTGCTCAACGGCGATATGGACGAACTCAAGGCTCATGGACAGACCGTCCTTGATGGCGCGTCGGCCTTCCGCCTCTTCGATACTTATGGCTTCCCCCTCGACTTGACGGAGCTGATCTGTGGCGAGAACGGATACACGGTGGATGAGAAAGGCTTCGATGAGGAAATGGCCAAGCAGAAAGCTCGGGCACGCAATGCCGCCGCCGTGGAGAATGGCGACTGGGAAGTGTTGCGCGAGGGCGACCAGCAATTCGTGGGCTACGACTACACGGAGTATGAGTGCCGCATCCTGCGTTACCGCAAAGTGACCCAGAAGAAGCGCTCCTTCTACGAGGTGGTGCTCGATTACACGCCCTTCTATGGCGAGATGGGAGGACAGGTGGGCGACACGGGAAAGCTCGTGTCGGGCTCGGAGACCGTGGAAGTGGTTGATACTAAGCGTGAGAACAATCAGAGTATTCATATCCTGAAGGCTTTGCCCAAGGATCCGGAGGCCGACTTTATGGCTTGCGTGGACATCGAAAAGCGTGCTGGAAGTGCGGCCAACCATACGGCCACCCATTTGCTCGACTACGCACTCAAGCAGGTGCTGGGTGACCATGTGGAGCAGAAGGGATCTTATGTGGACGACCACACGCTGCGGTTCGACTTCTCTCATTTCCAAAAGGTTACCGATGAAGAACTGCGCAAGGTGGAGCGTATCGTGAATGACATGATCCGGCAGGACCTGCCTCTCGACGAGCATCGCGACGTGCCTATCGAAAAGGCCAAAGAACTTGGGGCCATCGCACTCTTCGGCGAAAAGTATGGAGACAAGGTGCGTGTGGTGCGCTTCGGACCGAGTTGTGAGTTCTGTGGCGGTATTCATGCCGAAAGTACGGGACGCATTGGCTTCTTCAAGATCATTGCCGAAAGTAGTGTGGCTGCCGGAGTGCGGCGCATCGAGGCCCTGACAGGGAAGGCGTGCGAGGAAGCTATCTATCAATTGCAGGACACCATGAACGGCATCAAGGCGCTCTTCAACAACGCGAAGGATTTGAAGTCGGTGGTGGAGAAGTATATCGACGACAATGCTACGATGAAAAAGCAGATAGAGCAGTTCCGTGCCCAAAAGGTGGAGCAGGTGAAGGAGCGGCTTGTCAAGGATGCCAAGGTCGTGGATGGTGTGAACGTGGTCAAGGCGGTGCTCCCCATAGACGCTGCTTCGGCCAAGGACTTGGTCTTCAAAGTGCGCGAGGCCATCGGCGACAACCTCGTCTGCGTGATTGGTTCTACGGCTGACAACAAGCCTCTGTTGAGCGTGATGTTCAGCGACGACATGGTGAAGAATCACGGACTGAACGCTGGAAAAATCATTCGCGAGGCCGCAAAGCTCATCCAGGGTGGGGGTGGCGGACAGCCCCACTATGCCCAGGCGGGCGGACGCAACCTTGATGGCATCCGCGCGGCAGTCGACAAGGTCGTGCAATTAGCCTTGCAATAAATCCGAGATTGTCGCATAGGCGGGTCCATTCTGCAACAGATATCAAAATGGCGAGCCCCGTTCCCAATCCGATGAAGGTTGGAGGACGGGGCTCGCAAATCATGAATATGGCAAGAAACAAACCGTTGCAGGCCCATTTAAGCCTGCTTTCAGCAGAACTCTTCTGGGGGCTGATGGCTCCGATAGGGAAGGATGCCATGCTGCATGGCGTCAACAACGTGTCGCTCGTGACCTTTCGCGTGGCAGGGGCCGCCGTGTTGTTCTGGCTGACATCGTTTTTCGTGAGGGAGCACGTTCCACGGCGCCATGTCCTTTATCTGGCCGGGGCGGCATTACTCGGCGTGGTGTTCAACCAGTGCCTCTTTACGATAGGCTTGAGCCTTACCTCGCCTATCAATTCCAGTATAGTGACAACATCAATGCCCATCTTTGCCATGATCCTGTCGTTCTTCATCCTGAAGGAGCCCATCACTTGGATGAAGGCGGGTGGGGTGGCCGTCGGTTGCGCGGGAGCCGTGTTCCTCATCCTCTCGAGTGCCCACGCCGGAGGCAAGGCGGGCAACATCTGGGGCGACCTGATGTGCGTTGGCGCGCAGCTCTCATTCGCTCTTTATCTGGCCTTGTTCAATCCCTTGATTAAAAAGTATAACGTGGTCACCATCAATAAATGGATGTTCACCTGGTCGAGCCTTTTCATCCTTCCCTTTACTGCGGGACACGTGACGAGCCTGCCCTGGGCGGACATCATGGGCAAAACCTGGGCGGAGGTCGGCTTCGTCGTGGTGTTTGGCACATTCTTGAGTTATCTGCTTGCCGTGGTCGGACAACGCGTGCTGAGGCCGACGGTGGTGAGCGTCTACAACTATGTACAGCCCATAGTGTCAGTGTCGGTGAGTGTGGCCACGGGACTGGGATTGTTCACCGTTCGTCATGCCATCGCTGTCTTGTTGGTCTTTACAGGAGTGTGGATGGTGATCAAAAGCAAGTCGAAGCGTGATTTGCAGGCGCAAGCCTCACCTCGACAATGAAAATGGACAGGGATTCGTTTTGCATTGTCTCCGGTTTGCATTACCTTTGCAAAAGGAAAAGAACTTTAAAAGCATCAAAACCTTGGATAGAACATTTCATCGAAGATTCACCATAGCCGCCAAAAGCGGCATAATAGTATTCTCCTTGTTGGCGTTTTACTTCTTCTGGACGATGAAGGCCGTCATCGGGTTGCTACTCATTATCATCATCGTGGGCATGATCGATCGTGTGATGCACACTACTTATACCTTCAGACGCGTGGAGCCCATCGACAGGGAGGGCGAGTTTGAATTCCTTATAATCAGCAAGGGACACTTTTCGCGTAATGAAAACATTCCCCTCGACGAGATTACGAAAGTGGCGCGTATGCGTACGGCGCTGCGAACGAGTCGTTATCTGCTTATCACTTATGGTCCAGGCAATGTGACGGGCGTGCAGCCTGATGACGAGGAAGCCTTTGTCCGAGAGTTGGAAAAAAGGAGGAAGAAATGAAGGAACTTCGTTATTTTCTCTTACTGATACTTTGTATATGCGTCCTCCCCGTGTCGGCACAGAGCGAGGAAGACGTGTCCGGCGACGATGATCGTGAGGAATTGGCCGACTCGGCGGTTGTCGACTCGCTCGACATGGATTCGATTACTCACTTGCCGTGGCCGCAATCGGTGCAGATGCACTTGGGCAAACTGCTCGAAAACAAGATGTTCGAGACATCCCAGGTGGGCATCATGGTGTGGGACCTGGATGCCGATTCCTGCATCTTCGCCCGCAACGAGCACCAGACGATGCGTCCCGCTTCGTGTATGAAACTGGTTACGGCCATCACGGCCATCGACAAATTGGGAGGCTCTTACCAGTTTAAGACACAGCTGAAGTATACTGGCACCATTGAGAACGGAGTGCTTGAAGGCGACGTTTATTGTGTCGGAGGTATGGATCCGCGATTCAACAGTGATGATATGCGGGCTTTTGCCACGAGTTTGAAGGAGATGGGGGTCGACACCATCCGGGGCAATATTTATGCCGACAAGAGCATGAAGGACGACGACCCCTATGGCGAAGGGTGGTGCTGGGACGATGATAATCCCAAGCTCACGCCTTTGCTTATTTCCGGCAAGGACCAGTTTATGGACCGTTTCCTGTCCATGCTCCGTGCCGACAGCATCGTGTTCTCCGCCTTTAACACGGGCACCCGGCGTTGTCCGGAAGGAGCCTTCTCCGTCTGCACGCGTTTCCACACGATGGACCAGGTGCTTTCGCGAATGCTCAAGGAGAGCAACAACCTGTATGCGGAGTCGATGTATTATCAGATAGCGGCTTCCACGGGGAATCATCCGGCCACGGCCCGCAGTGCCCGGGCGGTGGAACGACAGCTTGTGAACCGTATCGGTCTCGACGCGTCGCGTTATAAGTTTGCCGATGGTTCGGGCCTTTCCCTCTATAATTATGCCAGTCCGGAACTTCTTGCGCGCTTGCTCCGTTATGCTTGGCGCAACGAGAATATCTACGCCCAGCTCATGCCCGCCTTGCCCATAGCGGGTGTCGACGGAACGCTGAAGAAGCGAATGCGCGGCTCGTTCACCAACGGCAACGTGCGCGCCAAGACCGGAACCCTCACGGGCATCATCTCGCTGGCGGGCTATTGCAGGGCCGCCAATGGCCATATGCTGTGTTTCGCCATCATGAATCAAGGCATCATGCACGCCAACAATGCCCGCGCTTTCCAAGACCGCGTGTGCGAGGCCTTGTGTAAACCCTAACAAGAACAACATGGAGAGTATGGAAGAAATTAGGATTTTCGTTGAGAAACTTATCGAGCTCACGGGCCTTCACGGGCCTTGGGTCGTCATAACGCGCCATATACTCCTCATCCTTGTCGCCGTTTTGCTGGCATGGGTGGCCCGTTGGATTTGCGTACGCGCCCTGGTCCCCCTTATCCACAAGTTCGTCGGACACACCGAGGCCACGTGGGACGACGTCCTCTTCAATGACCATGTGCTCCTTTCGGCTTGCAACATCGTGCCCGCCGTGGTGGTGTGGAAGCTCTTGCCCCTGGTGTTCTATCAGTTTCCGTTTGTGCGTGAATTGCTCGAACGGGCCACGGCAATCTACATCACGGTCATGACCGTGCGCACGCTGCTGGCCTTTATAGACTCTTTCAACATGCTCGACATGAAGTCGAAGCGGGCCACTTCGACCCAGCAATACCTGAGGTCGTTTTGCGGCGTGTTGAAGATTCTGCTTGTCTTTGTTGCGACAATCATCGTCGTTGCCATCATCATCGGCAAGAGTCCGCTCACGCTCTTTGCCGGACTTGGCGCTACGTCGGCCATCCTCATGCTGGTGTTCAAAGACACCATTGAGGGACTCGTGGCCGGAATACGGCTCACTTCGAACAACATGCTCCATCGGGGGGATTGGATTACGGTGCCTGGGACACAAATCAACGGCATCGTGCGCGACATCACGCTTTCGACGGTAAAGGTGCAGAACTTTGACAACACCATCATCACCATTAGTCCAAAGACTTTGGTCAACGGGACCTTTCAAAACTGGATTGGCATG
This sequence comes from uncultured Prevotella sp., assembly GCA_964420715.1. Classification (GTDB taxonomy): domain Bacteria; phylum Bacteroidota; class Bacteroidia; order Bacteroidales; family Bacteroidaceae; genus Prevotella. The sequence goes on from CAYQUN010000024.1 coordinate 18,024, forward strand.
CAGCGAAGTGAGGGACGGCGTGTGCAGAGGGTGGTTTATTTCGATATCAAGACCATCGCCTTCACCGATGACACGAAAAGCGAGACTAACATCGGCCGTTTCCGCAAGGACATGGAGCGATGGCTGGCCCAGCGTGAGGACGTGAACAGCCAGATGATGGTCATGGTGAGACAGATGGAGGCTACACAGTGTGGCGTCCCACTAGAGTTTTATTTCTTCTTGAAGCAGAAGGAGTGGAAGGCCTACGAGGAGCATCTGGCCGACATCATGGAGTATATTTATGCCAAAGCTCCCGAATACGACATCAAAGTGTATGAGCAATATCCTGAACAATAGACTGATATGGATCTTGTCGCTATGCGTTGGCGGCTGGATGCCGGTGTCGGGACGTGCTGACGAACCGACAATAGCCTCGTGGAATCCTGTCGAGGTGGCTGTCGCCGAGGGGGCGGCCCCCTCCTTGCCCTATAGGCTTTGGGTGAACTATGCCGACGGGACAGGCGAGTTCAGACAGGTGAAGTGGATGAACTATCCCTTGACGGTCGAACAGAACGAATCCCGACTCAAGGCGGGGCAGCGGTATGTCGTCGACGGCTATATACTCGGCGACGATTCCACGGCCTATGGTTATCCCGTTACGGCTGCCGTGCAAGTTGTCGACCATGCTCCGGACTGTCCCTCTCCGACGCCAGTGGCCGAGCCTTTGCCCTTGAATGATGTCCAGCTTATAGGACAAAACCGGCTTACCCATAACCGCGACCTCGACATTGCCAACCTGCTCGGCATCTCGCCCAAGCAAATGCTTTATAACTATCGTGACACTTACGGATTGTCCACGCAAGGCTATCCCGTGTCCGACGGATGGGATTCGCCCACTACCAAATTGAAAGGTCACGGCACGGGGCACTATCTTTCGGCCCTGGCGTTGGCCTATGCCTCCTGCCCCGACAGGTCAATCCGGAAAGAACTAAGGCGGAGGTTGCGCCAGATGGTGGACGAAATGCGCCGTTGCCAGGAGCGGACATTCGTCTATGACAAGAAGTTGGGACGCTACCGGGAGGCCCGTGACCTGGCTCTTGAAACCGAACTTGACACGATGGGCGGTTCTTGGAGCGACTTCGACCGCTACAAGCGTGACTACCGCAACTATGGCTATGGCTACATGAACGCCATTCCGGCCCAGCACTGCGCCCTAATCGAGCGCTATGCGCCATACAACAACGACTCGGGAGTGTGGGCTCCATATTACACGGTGCACAAGCAACTGGCCGGACTCATTGACGTGGCCCGGCTGGTTGACGACACGGCCATCGCCCGCAAGGCCCTACGGATAGCCACGGATATGGGGCTTTGGGTGTGGAACCGGATGCACTACCGTACATGGGTCAAGTCTGACGGCACCCAGCAAGAGCGACGCCGACACCCCGGCAATCGCTACGAAATGTGGAACATGTACATTGCCGGAGAGGTGGGAGGCATGCAGGAAGTGCTGGCGCGCCTGTCCGAGATGACGACGGATGCCGTCGAGCGTGGGCGCCTGCTTGAGGCTGCGGCTTGTTTCGACGCCCCCGCCTTTTACCAGCCCCTGTCCCGTCATGTCGACGCCATCCGCAACCGCCATGCCAATCAGCACATTCCCATGACCATCGGGGCGCTGCGCCTCTTCCGCGACACGGGGCAATCGGCCTATTATCACATAGCCTCCAGCTTTTGGAACCTCGTCCAGGGACGCTATCGCTATGCCATGGGTGGCGTGGGCAATGGCGAAATGTTTCGTGAGCCCTACCGGCAGACGGTGAGTATGGCCACCAATGCGTCGGGGCCCAACATCAATGAGACTTGTTGCGCCTATAACCTGGCCAAGCTCACACGCGACTTGAATGGCTACCGGCCCAATGACGCGCGCCTGATGGACTATTACGAGCGAGTGCTCTATAATCAGATCGTCGGCTCGCTGCGTCCGGGGAAATACGCCGTAGTCTATCAGTATGCCGTCGGGCTGGATGCGAGCAAGGAGTGGGGCAACGAGACACCCCAGTCCTCCTGCTGTGGCGGCACGGGCGCCGAAAACCATGTGCGCTATCAGGAAGCGGCCTATTTCACGGGTGCCGACACCCTGTGGGTGGCTCTCTATCTGCCCACCCGCGCCCATTGGCGGTCGGCAGGAGTGACCTTCTCGCAACGTTGTGACTGGCCCGCCGAGCGGTCGGTCATCAGCATAGAGCGGGGGCAGTCCACGTTCACCATGAAGTTGCGTGTGCCTTACTGGGCCACCAAGGGGTTTGCCGTCCGGCTCAACGGACAACTTCTCGACGTGGCATGCCGTCCCGGCAGTTATTTGGAGATTCCGCAGCGTAGATGGGCGGTGGGCGACAGCGTTGAGATCGTCATGCCATTTGCCCCCCATGTCGACTATGCTCCCGACAAGATGGATATTGCCGGAGGCAAGGCCTACGCCCCCATGTGGGCCGGCGCCATCATGCGCGGCCCGTTGGTGATGGCGGCCAAGGGCCCGTCCTGTTGGGATGAGGCCACATTGCACAGTATGGCCGACACCGCACGGTGGCAGTGGGTGCCCGACTATGATGCCGACCGTCATGTCACCCATTATTTCCGCATGGGTGCGTCGCCACGCAATCAGGCCTATGTCGACAGCACCAGCGTGGGCGAACTGATGAGCGAGGCCCGTCGCCGCATCGACGCACAACAATCCTGGGAGGCCATGACGACGAAGGTGCCTGCCGACGCCCCATGGACTCCGGCAAGCTGGAACCGCATGAAGGATGCCTACGACTCGCTACTCGTGGCCCGGAGGACGGGATCGGGAGTGGCCTCGTGCACCAGCACGCTGAATGCGGCGCTGGCCATGATGCGTCCGGGCAACCTGGCCGACCTTTCCGATTTGTCGCCCTTGCAGTCGCTGGTGAGCCATGCCGGCCGCCTTCCGGCTAGCGAGTCACTGACCGAAGCCTTGGACTATGCGCGGATGGTGTCCGACTATGTACGCAACGGCAGCGGCACCAAGGACCTCATCAGGCGGGCCATGGAGCGGCTTCAGGCCGTGATAGACCTTACGGAGAAGAAGGAAGACTGATGGGAGACGCTTTTGTAACCTTGTTGTTGAAATGGTTTGACGTCCATGGGCGCGATTTGCCATGGCGCCACACCGCCGACCCTTATGCCATTTGGCTTAGCGAGGTGATTTTGCAGCAGACGCGCATAGCCCAGGGCACCGACTATTGGTGGCGGTTCATGCGCCGTTGGCCCACCGTGGCCGACTTGGCCTCGGCCACCGAAGACGAAGTGCTGCGTATGTGGCAGGGCTTGGGCTATTACTCCCGGGCCCGTCATTTGCACGCGGCGGCCCGCCAGATAGTTGCCATGGGGGGCTTCCCCACAAGTTATGCCGACATCCGCCGGCTTCAAGGCGTGGGCGACTACACCGCCGCGGCCATCGCCTCGTTCGCCTACGGACAGCCCCGGGCCGTTGTCGACGGCAATGTCTATCGCGTGCTCTCACGTTACGAAGGCATCGACACCCCTATCAATTCCACGTCCGGCCAACGGCTCTTTGCCGCGCTCGCACAACGCCATATGGACTCGATAGGGCAGGAGGGCGAGGCTTGTGGACGCTACAATCAGGCCATCATGGACTTCGGCGCCTTGCAGTGCACGCCCAAGTCGGCGCCTTGCCTTGTCTGTCCGCTGGCCGAGACTTGTGTCGCCTGCCGCACGGGACGTGTGAGGGAACTGCCCGTAAAGTTGAAGACAACCCGGGTGAAGCCACGTTTTTTTGCTTATATATATAAAAGGTGGAACGGCCAAGTGGCCTTCCGTCAGCGCGGGCGTGGCGACATTTGGCAAGGGTTGTGGGAGCCCTTGTGCGAGGAGTATCCCACGCAAGAGGCGCTGGAAGCCCGCCACGCCACGGGAAAGCTGCTCCGCCGCCATGTGAGGCATGTGCTCACCCACCGCGTCATCATGGCCGATTTCTATCTTGACGAATGCGCCTCCCGCCCCCTGTTGCCCGAAGGCTATCAATGGATAGCCGAGGCCGACTTGGGCCTTTATGCGCTTCCACGCCTTGTGGAGATGCTCGTCGAGGCGGTGGAAAGTGAGGGGAAGGCCTGAAGCGGCCTCCGCTCCCATCCTGCTTGTGAAGTTGAAAAATAGGGAATTAGAGAAAGAAAAGATACACCGTCATGCCAAAACAGAGAGTCGCCGCCAGCCGTCTGGGTTACCATGTCCTTGCCATCCTTGTCGTATTGGTGTGGGGCGCCACCTTCGTCAATTCCAAGATACTCATCCAGCACGGTTTGCAGGTGCACGAAATCTTCGTCATCCGTTTCCTGCTGGCCTACGTCTGCATTTGGTTTCTTCCGCCCCGTCGGTTGTGGTCCGACAACTGGCGCGACGAATTGCGGATGCTCCTGCTCGGACTCACGGGTGGCTCCCTCTATTTTGTCACTGAGAATATGGCCGTGCGGCTCGATTATGTCAACAATGTGTCGTTCATTGTCTGCACGGCCCCGCTGCTCACCACGCTTCTGGCCCTGGTCTTCGTGCGCGGCCTCCGCCCCACGCCCCGCCTTCTGGGAGGTTCGCTTCTGGCCCTGGTGGGTGTGGCCCTGGTCGTTTTCAATGGTCAGTTCGTGCTCCGGCTCAATCCGTTGGGCGACGCCATGGCCTTTGCGGCGGCCTTGTGCTGGGCCGTCTACAGCCTGCTGATGCGTGGCGTGTCCCGCTATAGTGCCGTGTTTGTCACACGCAAGGTCTTTGCCTATGGCCTGCTCACGGTGCTTCCCTTCTTCTGGTTTCATCCCTGGCAGGCCTCGCCCCGCTTGCTGTTCCAGCCCGTCGTGGCGGCCAATCTGCTCTTCCTCGGCCTTGTGGCCAGTTTCGCATGCTTTGCCCTGTGGAGCCTGGCCATCAAGAAGATAGGGGTGGTCAGCACTTCCAACTACGTCTATCTGAATCCTGTCACCACCGTGTTGGCCAGTGCGCTCTTCCTCGACGAGCCCATGACGTCCGTGGCCTATTTGGGCTCGGCCCTCATTTTGGGCGGAGTGATTCTGGCCAACGCGCGCGGGTGAGTCGTTACTGCCTCTTGGGATTCTTCGGGAACCAGCCTTTCTCCACCCGCTTCTTCTGCTCGAAGAGCTCGCCGATGCCCCAAAGTGACGATGCGCCAAACACACCCACGAGTGCCGACACCACCGTGTCGGCGATGCACAGGCTGCTGCCGACGCAAACGATGCCCACCACGAGGTAGATCCACCAGGGCTTTGTGCCGAAATAATATTCGGTCTTGATGACGATGGGGTGCCATATTCCGATGATGAGGAAGGTGGCGGCGGCGAGGAGTATTCCGGTAAAGTGCATAGTTTTCGCTTTTTTTTTGTTTTTTCCTTTTTGCCTGCAAAGGTAGTGCAATCGGAAGGAAAGAACAAGAAAAGGCCGCTTTTTTCTTGTTCTTTCGTGTCGTTTCCTTCATGGTTTCATGCCGGCTTCGTGTCGGTGCGCCTGCAAAAAGAGCCGCCCTCCCGTGTGATGGCCATGGGAAGGCGGCTCTGATGACAGGTTGAGTGTTTTGATGCTTATCGGTTTATGAATTTCTTTCCGTTGATGATCACGATGCCGTGATAGTCGTTGCCCACCCGTTGTCCGGCCAGGTTGTAGATGGCCACGTTGCCCCTTTGCGGCTTGTTCGGAGCTATGGCGCTGATGTTAGTGGCCAGCGGGGCGCCGTCGATGTACGACCCCTCGCTCACGAAGAACAGCGTCAGCTTTTGCGGCTTGGCCGCGATGGTCTTCGTGTAGGAGTAGTGGTATGTCTTGGCTCCGTCGGCCGTGGTTATCGTCGCCGTCATGTTGAACACGCCTCCGGCCGTATAGCTCACGTTCATGTCCACCAGCGAGCCGTCCATGTCGGCCGTGAAGGTCGACCAGTCGAAGTCGCTCGTGCACCCCGCGTTGCTTGCCGACGTGTTGTCCCAGTTGTCGCATCTCACGCCGAAGTATTCCTCGTAGTTCGCCCCCCCGTGCGTGGTGCTGGCCCCATAGAGGCACCAGTTCTTGTAGTTGGCTTCCCGGTTGGAGTAGTTGTAGAATCTGAAGTGTGCCGTCTCGCCCTGTCCCAAGGCGTAATCCTGGGTGGAGAAGTTTGTCCACCATCCGGCCGAGGTGTTCTTTTGTTCCGACACCGGATAGATGGTAGAGTCGGTCTTGCCCCCCTTGCCCACGGTCACGTCGTAAGTCCGGGTGTATGCATATCCGTCCTTGCTCACGGTCATGGTGAGCGTGGCCTGCCCGTCGTGTCCCACGGCACCGTCGGCCCCCACCACGTTGGCGTCGCTGGTGGCCCATGCCAGTGTGGCGCCGAGATAGCCCTTCGTGGGCAGCGCCACCGTCTCGGTCATGGTCTGCCCGTCGCTCACGGGCACGGTGGTCTTGTCCAGCGTGTATTTGATGGCGGCACGTGCCGGAGCCTTTGAGGCCCACACCTCCTGCTGCCGGGTGAAGCTGTTCTGCCCGATGGTGAGCGAGCCGCTGTTGTTGCTGACGGCCGCGATGCAGAGCGCCTGGATGTTGGTGTAGTCGATGCGTTGCCTCACCAGCGCCCCCTTGTAGTCGACGCCGCCCAAGGTGAGCGTGATGAAGTCGGTGCCCGCCTTGCGCGTCCATTTCCCCGACAGGGCGGCCGTGGCGCCGCTCACCGATCCGTCGGCGCCGAGGGTGATGGTGGCCGGCAGCTCGTAGTCGCTCGTGGTGACACCGTCAGTCGATCCGACGGGTTGGTTGTATTGATGCCTGAGCAGCTGGTAGTCGCCGGGAATGTCGGCATCGTCCACCGAGGCCTGTTGCGCGATGGAGTCGTTGGTCACCGTTTCGCCGTTGAACTCGTAGGGTGCCGCCATGAGCCATCCGTCCTCGTTGAGGAAGAGCTGGTGCACGCGCACCTGGTGGCCGAAGGTGCCATCGTTGAACTTGGTGTGATAGACCACGAACGAGCGTCCCTTGTCGTCGGTGAAGGCCGAGTTGTGCCCCTGCGCCACCTCGCCGGCGGGCATGGTGTCCCACTGGTAGCCGTCCATGAGCAGCACGCCGCGGTTGTCGTTGGCCCGTTGGCCGTAGTTCATGCGGTAGCTGGTGTAGACGGCCGGCGTTCCATACGTGTCCACATAGGGCCCCTCGGGACTGTCGGCCCGGAACACGCGCATCTGGTAGCCCGCGTTCGGGTTGAGTCCGCCATAGCTCATGAAGAGGAACCAGTGGCTTCCAATCTTCTCGATATAGCTACCCTCGCCCGACACATAGTATCCTCCGGCGATTTTCTTGCCGAAGTAGGGGTCGGAAGTGCATCGCGAGCTGGCCGCGCCGGGCGTGGCCGCCGCGCCGTTGATTTCGTAGGGATAAGTGTGGGTGTAGTCGCGCAGTCCCGTCTCGCCGTCGAGGCGGAGCATGAAGATGCCTCCCGACCATGAGCCGTAGCTCATCCAGAGGTTGTCGTCGTCATCATAGAACACGCACGGGTCGATGCAGTTGGGCCAGTAGGTGCCCCAGTTGGAGCCCGTGTTGTAGCGCAGGGGCAGCGATCCCGCCCCCGTGGCGATGGCCAGGTCGGTGTGTTTCCAGTCGGCCCCCGCGCCGTAGCCGTTGTGCTCGTAGCTGCCCTGGAATCCCGAGAACACCACGGGTCCCTGGTAGACCCACGGCCCGCGGGGGCTTGCCGAGGTGAAGAGCACGATGGACGAGCACCAGTTGTCGCCGTTGAGCGACATGTAGAGGCTCCATTTCTTCATCTTCTTGTTATAGATGATGTCCGGTGCCCACTGCATGCCTTGCACGGTGTTGCCCTTGGCCTGCCACTCGTGTGCGTCGAAGTTGCCGAAGTCCACCTCCTCGCCCTTGTAGTTTTTCACCTTTTTCACGGCGTGCGTGCTGTATGCGTTGCGCCAGTTGACGAGTTTCCCCGTCGTGTCGGCAAAGAGGCTGTTGGCCGTTCCCGTGCTCTCCTCGCCCACGCCGAAGCTCGACCAGCTCTGATAGTTGCTCCGTTGCGAGGTCATGCCCCGTCCCAGGTGGGAGCCGTAGACATAGTAGAGGGGGAAGGAGGGGTTGGTAATGTTGTCGATGACAATCGACGGATCGTGCACCGAGGTTCGCATGGTGTATCCGCGCGTGTTGTAGGCATGGCTCAGGTCGTCGTCGGTCAGCGGAGCTTGTGCTGTTGCGGTGGTAGCGGCCAGAGCCAGCACCACTCCTGCCGAAAGGAAAGATAGTCTCATGTTGAAATCGTCTGAATGCTTTTAATTGTTTTAGTCGGGGGTAAGATGATTTTCTTTGCAAATATACAAAGAATTGTAAGAACATGAGGTGGACAAAACGATGAATATGTTGAAAAATCCATTTTTCTTCCCATTTTTAACGATGTTTTCATCCTTTTCCGGCCTATTTCCCCTGCATTCCCGTAGCCGGGCACCCGTAGCGGACGTTTGGCATGCGGGCGGCGGCAAGCCCGCCATGGTCGTGGCGGAGCGTCGCCATGCTGTCAAGGAAAATCAAAAGCGGAGCATCGCCGTCCCCGTTCGGCCCCGATGACAAAGTGTAAGCGCCTTTCCGAGCGTCTCTGAAGGCCCGAACGAGACCCTCTGAACGGCCTTCTTACACCCTCACTCGGGCCAAGTGAGGATTTGGTGCCGCCACGTCCGAAGTCTTTACAAAGTTGTAAGCCGTCCATCCCGCTTTTCCGTCATCTTGTCATATTTTCCTTTCCTTTTGTCACCTTTTGCCCTTCCGCCCCCCTTGGGGAATCGGGAAGGAAGGTGAAAGTTTGTCAAGAAAACAGACGCCCGCACCCTCGGCGCGTGGCGGAGCGTCGGAGGGGGCGGCGCCGGGTCACCCCCGACGCCTGTCTGATGTGCGACAAAAGATAATCAAGACTATTTTTTGTTTTTTAATCTTTAATCTTTTGGCATTGTCTGTACTTTCCATTAACTTTGCAATCAAAACAAACTTTTAAGCATTAACGGGAATGAAGAATTTGAAGTTAACGGCAGTAGGCCTGTCCATGCTGATGCTCGCAGGCTGTGCCACTAATCAGGGTAACGGCACCATCATCGGTGCGGGAGGCGGTGCCGTGCTGGGCGGCATCATTGGAAACATCATCGGCAAGGACTCCAAGGCTACGGCCATCGGAGCCGCCATCGGCGGAGCCGTCGGCGCAGGAGCCGGCACGCTCATCGGCCGCCACATGGACAAGGTGAAGGCCCAGGTGGAGCAGCAGGTGAGCAACGCCAAGGTGGAGGAGGTGACCGACGCCAACGGCCTCAGCGCCGTGAAGGTGACCTTCGACAGCGGCTTGCAGTTCGACCTCAGCAAGAGCACGCTGAAAGCCGCCGCGCAAAACGACCTGACCAAGTTTGCCAAGGTGCTGAAGAACGATCCGCAGCTCTCCGTCGACATCAAGGGCTATACCGACGCCACGGGTGGCGACAAGATCAACCTGCCGCTGAGCCGTGACCGCGCCGCCGCCGTGGCCAACTATCTGGTGTCGCAGGGCGTGGGCCAGAGCCAGTTCAAGAATGTGGCAGGCTATGGCAGCCAGGATCCCATCGTCGACCAGAATGTGGCTCCGCAGAACCGTCGCGTCGAGGTGTATCTCTATGCCTCGGAAGCCATGATCAACTCGGCCAACAACGGAACGCTGAAGTGATCTCGCGCGTCCTGAAATTCATACGCTGGATGGTGGTGCTGTTCTTCAGCACCACCATCCTTGCTGTAGTGGCCTATCGCTTCGTGCCCGTCTTCGTCACGCCGCTCATGGTGATACGCTGCTTTGAGCAGGTGGCCGACGGCGAGAGCCTGAAACTGCACCACCACTGGGTGCGCCTCGACGAGATTTCGCCCCACCTGCCCGTGGCCGTCATGGCCAGCGAGGACCAGCGGTTCCTGCTCCACCACGGCTTCGACTTCCATGCCATCGAGAGCGCCGCACGCCACAACGCGCGCGGCGGACGCATGCACGGGGCAAGCACCATCAGCCAGCAGACGGCCAAGAACGTGTTCCTCTGGCCGGGAAGGTCGTGGGTGCGCAAGGGCTTCGAGGCTTATTTCACCTTCCTCATCGAGACCATGTGGAGCAAGCAGCGCATCATGGAGGTCTATCTCAACTCCATCGAGATGGGCGACGGCATCTATGGCGCGGAGGCCGTGGCCGAACGACACTTCGGCAAGAAGGCCCGCGACCTCTTCCGTGACGAGTGCGCCCTCATTGCCGCCACGCTGCCCAATCCGCGCAGGATGGACTCCGCACACCCCAGCGACTACGTGCGCAAGCGGCAAAAACAGATAGAACACGAAATGCGATTCATCCCCTCCTTCCCCAAAGAGGGCGAGGACGTTGACAAGAGCACCGTCGTGGGAGGAGCCTATAAACACTGAACCACACATGAACGACAACCAACTCCTGGCACAACTCAACGAGGCGCAGCGCGAGGCCGTGACCTATGTGGACGGACCCTCGCTGGTCATTGCCGGCGCAGGGTCGGGCAAGACGCGCGTGCTGACCTACAAGATTGCCTACCTGCTGAACCAGGGCATGGAGCCATGGCGCATCATGGCGCTGACCTTCACCAACAAGGCCGCCAACGAGATGAAGGAACGCATCGGAAGGCTCGTGGGCGACAACCTGGCCGCGCAGCTGCGCATGGGAACCTTCCACTCGGTGTTCTCAAGAATACTCAGGGTCGAGGCTGACGCCATCGGATTCAACTCAAACTTCACCATCTACGACGAGGCCGACTCCAGGTCGCTGCTGAAGACGGTGATCAAGGCGATGAACCTGGACGACAAGCTGTATAAGCCCGCCGCGGTGCATGCGAGAATCTCGCGCGCCAAGAACAACCTCGTGTCCGCCGAGGCCTATCTCGCCGACCACGACCAGAAAATGCAGGACCAGAAAAGCCAGATGCCCGAGCTGGGAAAGGTGTTCGCCGCCTACACGGAACGCTGCAGGAAGGCCAATGCCATGGACTTCGACGACTTGCTCGTGCTCACCTACGAGCTCTTCCGTGACCATCCCGACATCAAAAAGAAATACGCCGACAGGTTCGACTACGTCCTCGTCGACGAGTATCAGGACACCAACTACGTGCAGCAGTGCATCGTGCTGCAGCTCACGGACGAAAAGCAGAGGGTGTGCGCCGTGGGCGACGACTCGCAGAGCATATACAGCTTCCGTGGGGCCAACATTGACAACATCCTCGGCTTCTCACAGCACTACGACAACGCGAGGCTCTTCAAGCTGGAACAGAACTACCGCTCGACACAGACCATCGTGAAGGCGGCCAACAGCCTCATCAAGCACAACCAGCGGCAGATTCCCAAGGATGTGTATTCGCAAAACGAGCAGGGCGGGAAGATCGTATGCAAGAAGCTGGCCAGCGACAAGGAGGAGGCCGTCGTGGTGTGCCGCGAGATCAAGAAGCTGCGCAGGCAGGAGCATGGACGGTGGAGCGACTTCGCCATCCTCTACCGGACCAACGCCCAGAGCCGCAGCTTCGAGGAGGAAATGAACCGCCAGAGCATGCCATACCGCATCTATGGGGGCATGAGCTTCTACCAGCGCAAGGAAATCAAGGACATCATAGCCTACTTCCGCCTCGTGGTCAATCCCGACGACGAGGAGGCCTTCAAGCGCGTCATCAACTATCCGGCAAGGGGCATCGGGCAGACCACCGTGGCCAAGATTGGCAATACGGCGGCACGGCACGGAGTGAGCTTGTGGCGCGTGGCCAATGCGCCGGCGGACTACGCGCTCGACGTCAACCGGGGCACGGCTTCCAAGCTCGTGGCCTTTGCCAACCTGATCAAGGGGTTCATGGACAAGGCCGCCACCGAGGACGCCTTCACCTTGGGGCGCGACATCATCATGACAAGCGGCATCAGCGCCGACCTCTCCTTGGGGCACGACCCCGAGGCCGTGGCCCGGCAGCAGAACCTGGAGGAGTTTCTCGCGGCCATGCAGGGATTCGTGGAGGAACAGCAGGAGACCGGCAATGGCGAGCACACGCTCCTGGTGGACTATCTCCAGCAGGTGGCCCTGCTCACCGACCTGGACAGCGGCGACGGCGACGACACCGACCGCGTGACCCTCATGACGGTGCACGCCGCCAAGGGACTGGAGTTCCCCACGGTGTTCATCGTCGGACTGGAGGAGAACATCTTTCCAAGCCCCATGTCGTCGGGCACGCTGCGAGAGCTGGAAGAGGAGCGGCGGCTGCTCTATGTGGCCATCACGAGGGCCGAGCGGCATTGCATCATCACGTGCGCCGAAAACCGCTGGAGGTTCGGACAAAGGCAGTATGACCCGCCAAGCCGGTTCATCGCCGAGATTGATCCGGCGTGCATGGAGATGGAGGACGCCGCCGACGAGGCGGCTGACAACCGCTCGGAACGCTTCTTCGGACAGGCGAAACCACACTACAACCCCTTCCGCGACCAGATGGAGTGGTCGCCGGCCATGCAGAACAGCCGCCCCGTGGCCTCGCAGTTCATGGCCGACGCCAAACCCAAGATGCGGATGGCCGACGCGATGCGCAGACCGGCTTCGGCCGCGGCTTCGACCGACGTGCACGCGGGAAATGTCATCGAGCACCAACGCTTCGGCGTGGGCGACGTGGTGAGCGTCGAGGGAACCGGCGAGAACGCCAAGGCTACCGTGGAGTTCCGCAATGCGGGACGCAAGGTGCTCTTGCTGAAATTCGCACGGTTCAAAGTCATCGGATGAGTGGCCCGCCCCTTCCCCGACTAGCGGGAAAACGGCGGAAGACGGGCCCGGCCAGGGACGGAATAGTGAAAAAAAAAGAAAAGATATTCTTTTCTTGTTCATTTCGCTTGTTTGCACTATCTTTGCAAAATAAAATAGAAACAACAGACTATGGCAGTGAAAGAAGAAAACAAGGAAGAGAGGAAAAGCATCAGCTTCGTAGAGCAGATCGTCGAGGACGACCTCGCACAAGGCAAGAACGGCGGGCGCATCCAGACTCGCTTTCCGCCGGAGCCCAACGGATACCTCCACATCGGTCATGCCAAGGCCATCTGCATGGATTTCGGTGTGGCCGAGAAGTATCACGGGGTCTGCAACCTGCGCTTCGATGATACCAATCCGAGCAAGGAGAACACGGAATATGTTGAAAATATCCTCAACGACATCAAGTGGCTGGGATTCCAGTGGGGAAACATCTACTATGCTTCCGACTATTTCGAGAAGCTGTGGGACTTCGCCGTGTGGATGATCAAGCAGGGACTGGCCTATGTGGACGAGCAGACTTCCGAGGAAATCGCTGCGCAGAAGGGCACTCCCACCGAGCCGGGAACCCCATCGCCATATCGCGACAGGCCGGTGGAGGAAAGCCTGGAACTGTTTGAGAAGATGAATACGCCCGAGGCCGTGGAGGGAAGCATGGTGCTCAGAGCCAAGCTCGACATGGCCAATCCGAACATGCACTTCCGCGACCCCATCATCTATCGCATCATCCAGACTCCACACCACCGCACCGGAACCAAGTGGCACTGCTATCCCATGTATGACTTCGCACATGGACAGAGCGACTATTTCGAGGGGGTGACACACTCCATCTGCACCTTGGAATTCGTGCCTCACCGCCCACTTTACAACAAGTTCGTCGACCTGCTCAAGGAGTGCGACGGCACCGCCGCCCAAGGACTCGAGGACAACCGCCCCAGGCAGATTGAGTTCAACCGCCTGAACCTGACCTACACCGTGATGAGCAAGCGCAAGCTGCACACGCTGGTCGACGAGCACCTGGTCTCGGGATGGGACGACCCGCGTATGCCCACACTGTGCGGTATGCGCCGGCGTGGCTATTCGCCTGAAAGCATACGCATGTTTATCGACTCCATCGGCTACACCAAGTTTGACGCGCTCAACGACATGGCCTTGCTCGAGGCCAGCGTGCGCGAGGACTTGAACCGCAGGGCCACCCGCGTGAGCGCCGTGCTCGACCCCGTGAAGCTGGTCATCACCAATTATCCCGAGGGTAAGACCGAGGAGATGGAGGCCGTCAACAATCCCGAGGACGAGCAGGGAGGAACGCACACCATCACCTTCAGCCGGAACTTGTGGATGGAACGCGACGACTTCATGGAGGATGCTCCGAAGAAGTTCTTCCGTATGACACCCGGACGGGAGGTGAGGTTGAAGAACGCCTATATCGTGCGTTGCACGGGATGCACGAAGGACGCCGACGGGAACATCGTGGAGGTGCAGGCCGAATACGACCCCGAGAGCCGGAGCGGCCTGCCGGGCGCCAACCGCAAGGTGAAGGGCACGCTGCACTGGGTGAGCCAGGAGCACTGCCAAAAGGCCGAAATACGCGAGTACGACAGGCTCTTCGTCGAGGAGAACCCCAGTGCCGACGACCGCGATTTCCGTGAATTGCTCAATCCCGACTCCCTGCACGTGCGCCCCAATTGCTATGTGGAGAACTTTGCCGCAGAGCGGAAGCCCGGCGAATACTTGCAGTTCCAGCGCATCGGATACTTCATGGCTGATCCCGACGGGAAACCCGGACGACTGGTGTTCAACAAGACCGTGGGGCTGAAGGACACATGGGCCAAGCAGAGCAAGAAGCTATAAGAATGATGAACACCGTCCACGCTCGTTCCGGCGCGGACGGTGGACGCCGGCCCTGGTGAATGCAACGAAAGGAGAAGAATGGACAACGAGTATTTCAAATCGAAGGAATTCAAGGAGATTCTTAAAAAATACGAGGAGGCGGAAAGCGGGAAAAGCGTTTTCCTCGATGCCGGAGACATGACCGATGTGGCGGAATACTTCAACATCATCGGGCAGAGCCGGAAGAGTCTGATGATTGCCGACGAGGCTGTGGAAAACTTTCCTGGCGCCGTGAAACCTCTGGCTTTCAGGGCCAGGCTGGCTTTGTTCTTGTACGACGACATCGATGAGGCCAAACGATATGTTGACATGATTGACGACAAGTCGAACTTGGAGTACTATTATGTCGAGGCGGAAATCATGGTCGCTCAAAACAAGGTGGCTGATGCCAATGATTATCTCGCCGCGCTGATTCCGACCGTCGATGACGAGGATTTGGAGGACTACTATCTCGACGTGGCCTTGCTCTTCGCTGATTATAATTGCCTTGACGTGGCGGAGGAGTGGCTCAAACGCTCGTCGTATACGGATGACCTCGACTATCTTGACGTGGAAAGCCGCATCGCCTATAGCCGCAGGGAACTGGGCAAGTGTGAGAAACTCTACAACAAAATGCTCGATGAGGATGCTTATAATGCCCACTTGTGGTATCAGCTGGCCAATACGGAGTATGGATTGGGCAAGTTGCCCGACGCCTTGCAGAGTTGCGACTATGCGCTGGCCATCAGTCCGAACGACGGCGAGACGCTCTTGCTGCGCGCCATCGTGCTCATCGAGATGGGCAATTACGACGAGGCTGCGGCAACGCTCGACAAGACTGACCACCTCAAGGTTGACCATGCCGAGGCCAATGTGCTCAGAGGCAGAATCTTGCTGGAGAAGGGAGATGCCGCAGGGGCCGTGGAGCGGTTCCGCTCGGCGCTGGAGGAGTCGGGACACAACTTCTTCACATGTCTCGCCGTGGCCGTGGCCTTTTATGAGGCGGGCAATTACAAGGAGGCCTACGCCATGCTCAAAGGCCTGCTCGACACGCCTGACGGAAAGGCTTACAACGTGGGATGGGCGCAGCTTGCCGTATGCGTGAAAGAACTTGGACGGGGCGAAGATGAGTTCAGACATTGTGTGGAGGAGGCTGTAAAGACCAGCCCCAACGAAACACGCGAGGTGTTGAAGGATTATTTCCCCAAGGGCATGGACCCTAATGATTATGTAGCATATTTAAATTTTAAACACTGACGACCTCATGGGTTTTTTATCATCACTTTTGAGCAACCTCAATTATTTCACCATCTTTTTCCTTATGCTGCTTGAGAGTACGGTCATACCCGTACCTTCCGAGCTGGTGGTGGCTCCTGCGGCCTACCATGCCGCGGCCGGAAACATCCACGTGGGACTCGTGGTCTTGTTTGCGACGATTGGTGCCGATGTCGGTGCCACTATCAATTATCTGGCGGGATACTATCTCGGACGCCCCATCATCTATCGCTTCGCCAACAGCCGGCTGGGGCACTTGTGCCTGCTCAACCAGCAGAAGGTGGAGAAGAGCGAGAAATACTTCTATGACCATGGCATGGTGGCCACGATTACGGGACGGCTCATTCCGGGCATTCGGCACTTGATTTCCATACCGGCCGGACTTGCCAAGATGAAGTATTGGAAGTTCTTGCTCTATACGACAATTGGTGCCGGAGCGTGGCATTGCATCCTGGCCGCATTGGGATGGTATCTGCATACCATTGTTCCCGAAGAGCAACTGAATGACAAGATTATGGAATACGGCGAATATATCAAGGTGGTCATCATGGCTTTGGTGGCTGTCGCCCTGCTTTTCTACATGGGCAAATGGCTCGTGAAGCGGCGCAGGCGTATTCGTGGCGAAGTTTCCTGATACACGAAGCCCGGGCTCTGGTTGGAGTCCGGGCTTCGTGTTACTTGCGGGATGGGCGAGTGGGATGGTTGGATGAACCGCCTTCCCGCGGCGTGGAATTTGGGCCGATGTGGCTCGGGAACCTATTGCAGGGTCGATCGGTACCAGGCGTAGAGCTTGGCCACGCCGTCCTCGATTTCCACCTTGTGGTGCCATCCCAGGCTGTGGAGCTTGGCCACGTCGATGAGCTTGCGTGGCGTGCCGTTGGGCTTCGTCGTGTCCCAGACCACTTCGCCCTGGAATCCCACGGTGTCAACCACCAGCTGCGATAGGGCCTTGATGGTGAGTTCCTTGCCCGTACCCACGTTGATGTGGCAGTTGCGGATCTCGCCTAGTGACGGGATGGCGCCTCCGCGCCCCTCCGAGTTGTTGCGGTTCACCTCGCCATCAGTCTTTACGCCATAGAATACTGACGAATATTTCTCGATGCCGATAATGTCCTTGAAGTCCACGTTGAGCAGCACGTGCACCGATGCGTCGGCCATGTCCTCGCTCCAGAGAAACTCGCGTAACGGCGACCCGTCGCCCCAGAGCGTCACCTTGTTGTCCTCGATGCCATAGAAGGCGAGGGCCTTCAGAATGCGTTCCTTGGGCTCATGACCGTCCACATTGTCTTTCCCGATTTGCCCGGCCAGTTTGGCGGGTGGGTTTATGGGGCGCTTGTCCATGTCAATGCGGATGGCATCCCAATTGTCGTCGTGAATGAGTTTGGCCAGATATACCTTGCGCATCATGGCGGGCAGCACGTGGCTGTTCTCCAGGTGGAAGTTGTCGTTGGGACCGTAGAGGTTGGTCGGCATCACGGCGATGTAGTTGGTGCCGTACTGCAAGTTGTAGCTTTCGCACATCTTCAGTCCTGCGATTTTGGCGATGGCATATTCCTCGTTGGTGTATTCCAGCGGAGACGTGAGTAGGGCGTCCTCCTTCATGGGTTGGGGGGCGTTCTTGGGGTAGATGCACGTGGAGCCGAGGAAGAGCAACTTTTTCACTTGGTGCTTGTAGGCCTGCTCGATGACGTTGCACTGAATCTTCATGTTTTGCATGATGAAGTCAGCGCGATAGAGCGAATTGGCCATGATTCCTCCCACGAAGGCGGCGGCGAGCACCACGGCGTCGGGGCGTTCCTCGTCGAAGAATCGCTTCACGGCCAGTTGGTCGGTGAGGTCGAGTTCGTGGTGCGTGCGTCCCACGAGGTTGTTGTAGCCGCGCGCTTTCAGGTTGTTCCAGATGGCCGAACCCACGAGCCCGTGGTGGCCGGCCACATAGATTTTGCTGTTTTTGTCTAGCGACATGATTTTTCTTCTAGTGTTTGTAAGTTGGGTTGTAGTCCCGTGGACCGGTGGCGGGACGGGAACGGAGAAATCTTATTCGGGCAGTTGGGCCTTCAGATAGAGTTTGCGCACGAACTTCTTGTCGTGTTCCACCATGATGCGCACCAGTTCCTCGAATGAAGTCTTGCGCGGATTCCAGTTCAGCGTCTTGCGGGCTTTGGTGGGATCGCCGAGCAGCTGCTCCACCTCGGCGGGACGGAAATACTTCGGGTCCACCTCGACGAGCACGTTGCCAGTGGCCTTGTCGATGCCTTTCTCGTCGACACCTTCACCCCGCCATTCCAGTTCGATGCCCACGTTGTGGAAGGCCAGGGTGGCGAATTCCCTTACGGTGTGCATCTCGCCCGTGGCCACCACGAAGTCGTCGGGCTTGGGTTGTTGCAGGATGAGCCACATGCACTCCACGTAGTCCTTGGCGTATCCCCAGTCGCGACGGGCCGAGAGGTTGCCCAAGTAGAGTTTGTCTTGATAGCCTTCGGCAATGCGGCAGGCGGCAAGCGTGATTTTGCGGGTCACGAAGTTCTCGCCGCGACGCTCGCTTTCGTGGTTGAAGAGGATGCCGTTGCAGCAGAACATGTTGTAGCTCTCGCGATAGTTCTTCATAATCCAGAATCCGTAGAGTTTGGCTACCGAATAGGGCGAGCGCGGATAGAAGGGCGTGGTCTCCTTCTGCGGCACCTCTTGTACCTTGCCGAAGAGCTCCGACGTGGAGGCCTGGTAGATGCGGCACGAGTGTTCCAGTCCGCAGATGCGTACGGCCTCGAGCAGGCGGAGCACGCCCACGGCGTCGGTGTCGGCGGTATATTCGGGTACGTCGAAACTCACTTTCACGTGGCTTTGTGCGGCGAGATTATAGATTTCGGTGGGTTTCACTTCGCTTATGACCCGGATGAGCGACGAGGAGTCGGTCATGTCGGCCCAGTGAAGGTTTACCAGGCGGCTCTTCTTCATGTCACGCACCCACTCGTCAAGATAGAGATGCTCTATCCGGCCTGTGTTGAATGATGACGAACGTCGCAGAAGTCCGTGCACCTCATAGTTTTTTTCGATTAAGAACTCGGCCAGGTAACTGCCGTCCTGACCCGTGATGCCTGTAATCAGCGCAACTTTTCTTTCCATTTTTCCTTATTTGTTGTCTCATGCCTGCCACACCGATTGTGGCAGGAGAGGATTGTTAATTGAATGTTCCGGTTTGTTGTTGGCGGGCGTGTTATTCTTCGCCGAACTGTTTGATGCGTTGCTCCTCGCTCAGTTTGCAGATTAGAAGCATGTCGTCCTTTTCGGCCACGATGTATCCGTCGAGTCCTTGAACCACCACTTTCTTCTCTTCGGTGGTGTGCACAATGCAGTTCTTCGAGTCCACCATGCGTATGTTCTTTCCGATGAGGGCGTTGCCATAGAGGTCGCGCTTCGATTGCATGAGTAGCGATCCCCACGTGCCCAGGTCGCTCCAGCCGAAGCTGGCAGGACACACGAAAATTTCTTCGGCTTTCTCCATGATGGCATAGTCCACCGAGATGTTCTCGCATTCGGGATAGCGCAAGTCTATCTGTGCCTGCTCCTCGGGCGTGCCATAGTATGGGGTGAGGCTTTCGAAGATGTGTGCAATGGAAGGCTGGTAGACGCGGAAAGCGTTCACGATGGTCTCCACGCTCCAGATGAAGATGCCTGCATTCCAGAAGTAATTCTTCTCGCGCAGGTATTGGGTGGCCGTTTCCAGGTCTGGCTTTTCGCGGAAAGAGTCCACACGGTATATTTCCTTGTTGCGCGTGCTCCGGCTCCCCAGGTCGGCCTGGATGTATCCGTAGCCTGTTTCGGGGCGTGTGGGCTTCATGCCGAGGGTGACGATGGAGTCGGTCTCGCTCGTGAAGCGGAGGCATTCGCCCACCACCCGTCGGAATTCATTGGCGTCGGTCACGATATGGTCGGACGGAGTGATCACGATGTTGGCCTTGGGGTCCATCTTCTTGATGTGCCACGACACGTAGGCAATGCATGGGGCGGTGTTACGGCGGCATGGCTCTTGGAGGATGTTGGCGGTGGGAATTTCGGGCAACTGCTCTCTGACGATGTCGGCATAGCGCTTGTTGGTGACCACCCAGACATTCTCTGGCTTGCAGATTCCTTCGAAACGATCGAGTGTCAGTTGAAGAAGTGAGCGCCCCACACCAAGCACGTCAATGAACTGTTTGGGCTTGTCCACTGTGCTCATCGGCCAAAATCGGCTTCCTACGCCGCCGGCCATGATAACCAAATGATTGCTCATAACTCTTAGTTAATGATAATTTTCGACAAAGATACATTAAAAAAATGAGATAAGGAAATTTTTGAGCAGAAACTTCCTCTTGTCTTGATAAAACCTTGATTGTTTGCGGGACGTAGTTTTCAAGACCTTCGCATTTCCTTTTTTGTGGAACGTGCGACTGCTTTCCGGCGTGGTGCGAGGCCTATGGCAATAAGGAAAAAGCCTAACACAAACACTCTGAGAGTTTCGTAGTAGGTGCTTGAAGTGATGAAGGAAATGCGTGAGTGATGATATATAAGACGGGAATGATGAAAAAATAACCACAAATGGGTATTGACGCGTCTGATATTTTTTCGTATCTTTGCATCGAAAACAAGGTTTGAGATCCTTTCCTAAGACCAAATATTAACAACCATATAAATCTATCTGTTATGAAGGAAGTGAAAGAAGAAATCTTCGTAGACTACGTGGAGGCAGTTGCGAAGGGTGAGAGAGAGGAAGACAATGTCGTCGGAGGAGAAATCTGGTATAACTGATGACAAGATAATACCGCCGGTTCATTAAGAAAGCCAAGAGAACCTGCCATGGGTTTGCCCGTGACAGGTTCTCTTGGCCTTGTCGTTTGTACCCTTCCTAGGACCTCGCTTTGAAACCAAAACGAAGTCGTGAGCGTGTGGAGGAGCAGTCTTGCCCTCCCTCACGCTATTCTTATTGGTGTTGTTCGCGAAGCAAGTCGTTCACCGTTTTCACGGGATTGAAGGTACTCAGAGGTACTTCCACGAATACCGTGTTCCAGTTGCTCATGGCTCCATTCCACAATCCGGGCAGTTCCAGGGCTTTCAGTTCGCGTCCGTTCTTGCTCTTGTTGCTGATGAATCCTGTTGACGGATCCACGTAGTCGGGCAGGTTGAAAGCCTTCCCCTGATAGTCTTTTGTGGCGCAGACCAAGTCGACCGGATTGAAATGCGTTCCTTCGGCGAACATTTTCATATACTCGGCATTGTCCTTGTCAATCTGACTGCTTTCGAGAATTTGCAGGCTGATGGTTCCGTCTTGGTTGTAGACCAGGAAAGGCCCGCCTCCCGGTTCGCCCACATTCTTCACCACCCCGCACACGCGGATAGGCCGGTTGAGCTTCCCGCGCAGGTAGATAACAAGTTCCGCGTCTTCAAGTTCCTTGATATCAGGTTTCCGGCAGCACAAGTCACGTTGCACGAAGCGGATGATTTCCTCCAGCTTCGCATGGTTGTAAGTTCCGCTGTCCAGTATACGCAGATAGCCGAAGGCCCGTTGCTGCAATGTTACGAGTACGCCGGCTATCACCTGCTTCCATGTCACGGTGTCGTTTTTCAGCCGGTCGGGAACCACGTTGTCAATGTTCTTGATGAAGATTACGTCGCCGTCAATCTCGTTCAAGTTCTCAATCAGGGCCCCGTGTCCGCCTGGGCGGAAGAGCAGTGAGCCGTCAGCGTTGCGGAAGGGCGTGTTGTCGGGGTTGGCGGCAATCGTGTCCGTGCTTGGCTTTTGTTCCGAGAAAGATATGTTGTATTTGATGCCGAAATTCTTCTCATATTTCGGAGCTTTCTCTTCCACCTTCTCCTCGAAGAGTTTCAAGTGGTCGTGACTCACGGTGAAGTGGATGTTGGCCTCGCCTTTCGAACTGGCATAAAGTGCGGCCTCCACCAAGTGCTCTTCCATGGGAGTACGCGGGCCGTCGGGATAGTTGTGGAATAGCAGCAGTCCTTTGGGCAGTTGGCCGTAGTTCAGTCCCTCCGGGTTGAGCATGTTGGCCACGACGGCCTTGTAGTTGCCGTCGGTCACGAGTTCTTCAATACCTTTCCCCTCGTTCTTGTTGCACTGGTCGTCGAGAGCGTTATAGAATGCAAACTTCTTGATATTGTCGAAAAACTGTTTCTCGAAGTCGGTGGTCGGCGTGTCATAGTCGGCGTTAAGGAAGGCAAACATATTCTTGAACATCCGGCTTGCGGCCCCAGAGGCCGGCACGAACTTTACGATGCGGTGGCCGTTTGCCTTGTAGTCTTCCCATGTGTGGATATATTCTTGTGCCTTCTCAGGGTCAGGGCGCAGGATGCCCTTGCCCACGGCGGCCGCCCCCTCCAACTTGAGGAAGGGGAATCCGTTCTTGATTTCTTCCAATTGGTGCTCAATCTGCTTTTCGCTGATGCCTCTTGCGGCAATTTGTTTAAGGTCTTGCTGATTCATGCTTTCAGGTCTGTTTGGTGGTAAACTGCCCACAAATTTAATCATTTATTTTCAGACGAGAAAGGATTTGAAGTTTTTTTAACCGAATTTTCATGTTGGCCGAAGCGGCCCAATCCCTTTTGTTCTTGTTCCTTGCCTTGAGGTTGGACCCCGGAGCCCCCACACTCGTGTCTCCGCTTTCGTTCCTTTTGAAACGCAAAGAAGAGGCCTTTTTAGCCTCTTCTTTTTT
>CAYQUN010000025.1:0-39737 GCA_964420715.1 uncultured Prevotella sp.
CATATTTCTTATTCTTTAAAATGGTTTGTGACATATCTTATCGATGGAATACTTGCACAACCCCCAACAAGATTAAGTACCTTTAAATTCAGCATATACGAAAAAGCGTGGGTTGCTGTACTGTTACTCGTCCAGCGACTCGAGGCCTTCGCATTGCCCATCACTGCTAGAACGAGCAACGCAGAAGCCCACGCGATATGTATAACGTCACTATAGGCACACCCGTAAAGGCACACCTGTAGCTAGGATAATACGTATCCCTGAGCATCTACTGTTGCCATGTCCTTTAGCAGTGATGAAAAGTTGCGAAGTTTTCGAGTCGCTAAGAACAAAGCGTTAGTAAACGCTTTCCCATATTTGTCTCCCACCCTTGGGGCTTCTGCCAAAACATCAGCCTTTTAGGAAGGATGTCGCAAAGGTACGACAATTTTATGAATATGTAGGTGGTAAATAGCAAAAAAACTCACCCAATAACATTTTCTATTCTGCTCACCTATCTCTATGACTCTGCAAGTTAGAGTGAGAACGTTATCGCGTGAGTTTTCACATTTATGATAAGCTATAGCGGTTGACGTTGTAACCTTGGTCTACAAGTTCACAGAGAATTTCCTCACGGCTCTTATGGTGAACGTTAGGATTTTCGCCAGATTGTGAGCCTACACCGATGTTCAATGAACTCGACAAGTTGAGTATGCTTGGCAGACGGAAGAACATGGTGTTCTCTATCTTCTTCACCCCAGCGGATAACCTAGAGCCTGATAAACGATTGAGCCGATGAGCAGGAGCGACCTCTATCTCTATGGAGAATATCTTGTGACAAGTTCCTCCTTGGAAAATGAGCCATATCTAATCAGAATTTAAAACATGCAGGGTACATATGTCTTTAGGACGAATATGCCCAATGGCCGCCTAAATAGTGAAACGCTGTATGCCGAACGGCACGAACAGTGGTGTGAGAGGCCGGTAAACACGAAAATAGGAGATAAACACCTATGATTAGGGT
This sequence comes from uncultured Prevotella sp., assembly GCA_964420715.1. GTDB lineage: Bacteria > Bacteroidota > Bacteroidia > Bacteroidales > Bacteroidaceae > Prevotella. The sequence goes on from CAYQUN010000025.1 coordinate 1,004, forward strand.
TTACCTCCTACTCGATTCTATATAAATGGAGTTCCTTTTTATTTATTTATTTTCAATACTGGACAGATGTTGTTAGTTCTTTTAGATGGAAGAGTAACAATTAACCCCTCTGTAGTTCTGTCGAATTTTACTTTGCCATACCCTAGAAGTTCTACTTTCTTTATCTTGTTTGTGTATAGATTGCTACCTTTAGCTAGAGACTTTATCTTGATTTTACCGTCATTTGGCCAAGCTAGTGATGTTACGTAGAGAGCTTTTGCTGTTTGTGTGAATCTTTTTTCAGCAGAGGTCGCATTTAAGTATGCCCCTTCGTTGAATCCCTGGGCATTGATCTTAATGTCTGCCTCGGCGATGGGGCCTTCTCCAAATTTTTTCCATGGACGAGTAGAATATATTGCTTCATGGTTGATTGCCATCCAGTCGCCAAACTCATTTAGAATATGTTCTTCCTTTTCGTCGAATGTACCGTTAGCTCGAAGTGGGACACTAAGAAGTAAATTGCCATTTTTGCTTACAATGTCAACCAGCATCTTGACAACTTCTGCTGCTGTTTTGTATTTGTTCTTCTTGTAAATTTCTGTGTTATAGTGCCAGCCACCTATGCAAGAACACGTTTGCCAAGGAATAGGAATAATTTCGTTTGGTGCTCCCCTTTCTACATCCCAGACCATAGCTTTTCGCTGGTTTTCATCCAAAATTTTGCCAAATAATACAGCTTCCAGTTTGCCTTTGTGTGTTGCCATGTTGTGATTGTAGAAATCCGCAGCAATCTTCAGACCGGCATCACTGATTGGCCAAAATGGCAAGACAGTAACATCAAAGTATATCAAGTCAGGATTATAACGGTTGATGACATCAAGAGTTCGATTATAGAAATTAGTTACAAACTCTTTGCTAGGTGTAGCTGCACCTTCTCCCCACGCCCATTGTCTGTGAATCATTCCGTCAGCCCAACTGCCTTTGCTAAGCGGATGGCGTTGTTGGTATAGGTCTTGTGGGTCAAGGCCTTCCCACCATTTCCCCTTACCGTCTTCCTTAGTCATATTTCCATCATATGACACTGCCATCTTCTTCCCCGACCTGTCGTAACGCTGTGAAGGCTCGTACCATAACCATGCATGATCAGCGTGAAGGCTTACTCCGAAGGGAAGCCCAACTTTACGGGCTGCCGACGCCCATTCTGCGAGAATGTCACGTTTGGGACCAATGCGCTTCGAATTCCATGGCTGATATTTGGAATCCCATAGGTCGAAGTTGTCATGATGATTGCCTAGTGCCATAAAGTATTGTGCACCGATCTTTTTATAGAAGGCGAGTAACTTTTCTGGATTCCATTTTTCAGCTTTGAAGAGCGGCAATATGTCTTTGAATCCGACTTCTGATGGATGTCCATAATGTTCTAGATGGTACTTGTACTGGTCACTGCCTTCTTGGTACATACCTCTTGCCATCCAGTCGCCAGAGCCTTCAACGCATTGAGGTCCCCAATGAGCCCAGATGCCGAATTTAGCATTCTGAAACCATTCTGGCACTTGGTAGCCTTGCTCAAGTGACTCTATAGTTGGTTGGAACTTGCCCTGTGCCATAGGTTCGTCGGTTTCAGATACCTTAACCTTGAAGTCTTGGGCAATGCTGTTGCCCGAAAGCAACAGCATAAGGCAGATTAAAATAAGATTAAATTTCTTCTTCATTAGTTATAACCTTTGTTTTGTTTTAGATTCTTATCTAACGTGAGTTCGACGAATTATAATTGCTTGTGAATTTGTTGATTATCGAAAATTGTTGTAACTTCATGGTACTCAATCACAAAGAATTACAAACAATAATCGCTATGCTCACCGAGGGCAAAGTTACTGAATTATTTTGTATTGCAGATAATTTCTGCAAGTTTTTCGATGCCCTGATGGAAAAATACACGCTAAAATCTGATAAAAAGTGGCATGATCATCGTGATTCCACCATGTCAAAGGCCGAAATCATGCAGGTCATGATACTTTTCCATGATTCAGGCTACCGTTGTCTGAAACATTTCTATTTGGGAAAAAGTCTGCAAGCATTTGCGTCACCTCTTCCCGAGGGTTGTCTCATACAACCTTTTCGTGGAACTTGAAAAAGAAGTGGCAATTCCCCTGGCCCTGTTCATCAAGAAGGTATTGCTTGGTAAATGCACGGGCGTCAGTTTCGTGGACAGTACTCCTCTGAGAATATGCAGATAGTCTCGTATGAGACATTCTTACCTTCCCGTGCCAGACGACCTGATATTTGCTCTGGAGACCATTGTTCTGAAATTAAATGTTTGTACATGAGCAATGCAAATATAATTGATTTTAGGGAGAAAGCGTTCTCCCTTTTTTGTTTCTTGCATTGCTAATTTCATTCTTCATGACAAGTCCACTTATGGGGGCTTCTCGCCCCCTCACCCCTCGGTGTTTTCTGGTATAGATTATTAAGGCTAAACCAGCTCACCCAATTGCACTTCTATGTTGAACTTGCCCCATACTCGATTACAATGAGGTGGCTATGGGGAAATGTGCGGATGGCAGTCAGCTTATGTTCCATTACATTCCCGTGGAAGGTGAACTGAAGAATTTCTCCGTCGCGAGCACCCTTCCCTATATGATTATATCCGATGGGAAAGGGAACCACCTTTATCATACCAAGACCCTCGACTATGTGGGCGAACTCAAATATGGCAACAAGCGTCTGGCGCAAATCAACAGCGATGGGTATTTGGCATATTCGGCAGGCGGGCTGTTTTCTTTCAGTTATGGCAAGCCGACCTTTTATGACTTTAAAAACAACAAGGTATGGTCGAGCAAGAACGAGGTGCTGGTGTCCGACCGTTACAACAACGTGGTCGTTTGTGCGCAAGACCGTAAAGGCGAAGACCTGATTGCTTACAACATGTCGACCGGAAAGGAGTTGTGGCGGCAAAAGATGGCCTATGACAAGCACTATCCTTGGGCACATTTCTATATAGACACTGCTGACAAGCGCTTTTATTATCTGATGGGCAACTCATTGGTCCGTCTTGACATCCTTACCGGTGATACGTTGTGTCACGACTTCACCGCAGGAGTGAAAGAACCGTTGAAGTCTGTTTTCAGCTTTGTCAAAAGGCGCAAGATTGTGGGTTCGCAATTCCTTGACGATTTAATCAATTCTGATGTCCCGGGTAATTCGCTGACCGGAACGCACAGCAATATCTTGTTTAGCGGTGACAGCTTGTATGTGGCCGATGCGAATAACATCTATTGCCTTGACAAAAGGCTCAAGACGTTATGGAAGGTTGCCATGCCCGAAAGTCTTGGGGCAAATTCCCATATCACTCTCATTGGCGGAAAATTGTGCATTCAGAACTTCGGCGTGGCGTTCCAGCGCGGACTTGTTGGCAGATTCGGCAAGCCGTTCGTGGCCGCCTACGACAGGAAGGATGGGCGGCAACTGTTTTTAGACATTTCCAATATTGAGAAGAAGATAACCGGAGGCGCCTATGCCGGGGGGCGGGCATACTGGCAGGCCGACAAGGACTTGTACTATACCGACGAGGGCGACAGCACGGTGCACAAGATAGATTGGCGCCCGAACACGCCAAATGCCCCAGATGAATATTATGCCAACTATGTCATTCACGATACGGTGGGGGGGGCGTCAGAGACGGGCGGCTGCTATACGTGGCGACAGGCAGGGAGCAGGTGGTGATGGAAGTTTATGGCAGGGACGTCAACCTTGTCCGTGCCGACGGGACGTGCGACCTGTTGCCTTCCGACGCGGTCTATCTCAACAAAGCTGGAAACGTGTATTGGACGAACAATGGCAACGATCACTACAACCGTTTCGTCATCGTTGATCCGGCGACCCGCAAGGTCCGTTATGCTTTTTACATCAACGGTATGGTAAGGCAGGACGATGCGGGCAACATCTATGTCATCACGAAGCAGGGCGTAGGATTCCACCAGGCCGGGACGTAGTCGGTGTCCGGGAGGCGAAGTCCGGGGAGTGTCTTCCGGCTATTCGGATTTCCGTTAGACTCGCTTGTTGCGGCCGATATAGAATGAATTTGGGGATTTCCCGGGAAGAATCATGCTTTCCGGGAAATCCCCAAAAGTTTTCAAACGTCTTTGACCGGTTAGAGCAAGAGCGTCCCTATCGGTTGCGCGTTCAAGATGTCCATGGCGATAATCATCTTCACGAGGTCCTCCTTGGTCGCATTCGAGGTGCCCACGTTCACATGCTCCGATGTCACGACAGAGCCCGTGCGGGTGATTTCCAGTTCGATGCCAAACAGCTGCCTGTATCCGTCGGCCTGCTCTCTCAATGATTCTTCAATCATCTCGGCCCAGAATTCGTTCGGCATGGTAAACTTGGCCACGTATTTCGTGGTGATGTCAGAAGAGTTGAATGCCGTCTCGATTTCAATCTTGGTTCCAGGAATGGCATAGATGCTGTTGCTTGTATACTTTCCCGTGGTCTCGTTCCAAGTTCCGAAGACGGGCTTCTCGGGCAGGTTGTTCATGTTCAGGCCCGTGTCCCAGGTCTGCACGGCATACTTCACGCTCTCTCCGTCGAGTCCTTTCAGGGCGTTCACCTTGAAGTAGACAATCCTTCCGTCGCGTGTGCAAGTGATGCCCATCACGTTGGGTCCGGCTTCGCGCGCACTTCTCGTGATGGCCCTGAAGGCCTTGGAGTTGCGAAGGGTCTGCACCAATGCCTGGCTTTTGCTCTTGGCCAGCGAGGCGACGCTGTAATCATCGTCGTCGTCATCGTCATAAATCCACTGCCCGCTGTTCAGCATTTGGCTGAGCTCTTTTGCCATGGCCTCGTTTTCGCACACTACGTTGTAGACGGCATCCGTGCATTTCCCGTTTTCAAAGGCAAACGCATAGTAAGCGGAATACTCCTCTTCCTGGTCGTCGGAGCGGTAGGTGCAGGTGCCGTTGTCGGTAGAGCCGGACCAGCCCGCCGTAGGAATCGTAGTGCTGACCAGCTCGGTTGACGGCTTGCCGCCTCCGTTGCCTTCGTCGTCGTCATCATCGTCGCTGCTACATGAGGACAGGCCAATCAGAGAAAGGCAGCAAACGGCGTAGATACTTGTCCTGAACAAAGTACCCGCAAAGTCAAAAAAACTTTTTTTCATAAGAGTTAATCGTGGCCTTCCCAGTCCCTCAAAGACCTTTTTTTGAATTCAATGATGAAGCGTGGAACCGCAAATGCCATGACTTGGCTTGCAGGCCGTAGGAAGGTTTGGATACAGACTCGGAAGTCGTGGCCCGCGTGAACGTGTGAACACCCGCGTGCGGTTCCTCTTGCCTGGTGTGAAATCTCCCGCGTTTACAAATACAAGACGGGCATAACGCTTCTTTTCTCTCTCAAGTGTTTTTGGAAAGAGCGTTCTCAATCCGCTTGCAAAGGTACACAAAAAATGTAATAACCTTTTATTTCTGTTGTGTTTTTTAATCTGGCCGAGGCATTTTTTTCATTTGTTCTTTGCAACGGGCAAGGGATGCCGCTTCCTCTCGGGCAGGCCTTTAGGCAAGGCGTTTCCGGCTCGTGGCGTTGCCGTCGGGTCATGGCTTTCCATGACGAATAATGCATCATGGAAAGAAAAGAAAAAGGTTTTTTCTTTGATATGTCGCTCTTTTGTGTTATCTTTGTCGGAAAATAATGGAATCGTATGGATTTGCTTGAAATTAAAGCCTTGGGATTCACTTGAGGGACGGAGGCGTCCTAAGATGTTGGAGAATAAGGAAATAGCCTTGTCGGGAGCGCTCCCCAAAGAGGGTGGAAACATACCTTGACGGGCATGGGAGCCCTTAAGCTGAATCAAAGAAAACACATAGAATCTAATAACCTGGAAATGACACGTTTCATACGTCTGACCCTGCTTCTCCTGGTCTGCACCCTTGGTGTTCGGGCGGCGGGCAAACACGATCTGCCGGAAGTCCTGCACCGGCTGGACAGCGTCCTCAACAACGCCCCCCGCTATGAGGAGGCCAAGTTGTCGCGGATAGCGGCGTTGCGCAGGAGCGCCGCCAACACGCGGGACGCATTGGCACTTTACAACATCAACATGCAACTCTTCGAGGAATACCGGTCGTATCAAAACGACACGGCGCTGATGGTGTTGCAAGGCGAGATGGGGCTTGCCCGCAAGATGCGGCGCAAGGATTTGGAGAACGACTGCCTTGCGCTCATCGCCTACCAGTGTTCCAACGCCGGATGCTACGACGATGCCAAGTCGATGCTTGCCCAAGTAGACAAATCGCAACTGCGTGGCGAGGGGCTGTTCCACTATTACCGGGCCATGTATCACCTTTACAACGAGATAGGCTACTATTCGCGCATTCAGAGTGTCAAGGACAGCGCGGGCGCCGTGTGCGCCCGTTACGAATGGATGGCGATGGAGTGCCTCGACAAGAAGACGGCCGACTATAAGGAGTTTCTCTGCCGGAGATTGTTTTTCAGGGAGAACAAACCGAAGGAGGCCTTGCGCGTTTGCGACGAATGGCTGAAGATGACCCCCGAGGACTCGCGCGAATACGCCCTCGTGGCCTACTACCAGTACCTTATCCGGATGACCATGCACGACCGCGACGAGGCCATCTACTGGGCCGCACGCTCGGCCGTCAGCGACATTACGCACGCCGTGATGGACCAGGCCTCGCTTTGGGCCGTGGCCGACTATATCAGCGGAAAGGATATCGACCGGTCGTACAAGTACATCAAGTTCTCCTGGAAATGCGCCTCCAGGTTCGGCACCTCCGTACGCACGGCCCAAATCTCGCCCATCCTCTCAATCATAGAGTCGGAATACAAGGACGAGCTCGACAAGGCGAACCACCGCCTGATGGTCATCACGGTGCTGATTGCGATACTGGCCGTGGTGCTCTTCTTCCTCTTGTATTATGCCACAAGGCAGCGCCTGCACCTTGTGGCCGTCCGCAACGACTTGCACCAGCGCAACGTGGAACTGGCGAAGACGAACTCCATGCTTGCCGAAAGCAACGACAAGCTCAAAGAGGCCAACGGACGGGTGACGGCCGTCAACGCCCAGCTGCAGGAGTCCGACCAAATCAAGGAGGCCTACATCGGCCGCTTCCTGGCCCTCTGCACGACCTATGTTGACCGCATGGACAGGGCGCGAAAGGATGCTGGAAGGCTGATCAAGGCACGCAAGATTGACGAGCTCTACCAGCAGTTGCGTTCCACCGAGCAGCTGAAGAAGTCGGATATAGAGCAGCTCTATGGTTATTTCGACACGACGTTCCTCAACATCTTCCCCACGTTTGTCGACGATTTCAACGCCTTGCTGAAGCCCGAAAACCGCATCGACCATCCTTTGGGCAGGCTGAACACCACGCTCCGCATCTTCGCGCTGATTCGTCTTGGAATCGACGATAGTGGGAAGATTGCCGAACTTCTTCACTACTCCGTCAACACGATATACAACTATCGCGCACGCACGAAGAATGGTTGCATCGGCAATCGGGACACATTCGAGGACGATGTGAAGCGCCTCGGCAAGATTTGACGCGCCCGCGTCCTTGGCGGAGGCCCTCTCAGGTGCGGCCTCTGCCATATCCTTGGAGGGCGATGGTCGGAAAGTTTTACATTTATGAGGCGTCCTCGATATTCCGCTTTTGACGGAATGTCGGGAAAAATCCCCTTTTGCGACACAATGAAAGCTATTTTGATGGATGGGCTTACGCTTTTGTAAAGAATGGTGAAAAAGCGGGGAGCGGGCGTGTGAACGGCCTTCTTAGGTCCTGAGAACGGCCTTCAGAGGCTGTCTCAACGGCTTTCAGAGAAGCTGGGAAGGGTGCTTACACATTGCAAAAGGGGCGTGGAGAGAAATCAAGTCAGAAGAATTGACAAGTGATGGCGTGGGAGACGGGGTGCCCGCCTTCCTGCGCACGTGTTCCGGCGGACATGCCGGGGCAAGGAGGCTTGGCCCGTCGGGGCGGGGAAACAAGCAGGGGGCGGCGCTTCCCATGGCGTCGCCCCCTGTGTCGTAGGGGGAAGTCCTGACGTGCTCCGTCGCGTGCTTATTCCGCCTGCTTCAGCGAGAATGCCTTGCGGAGCTTCAGGTTGTCAGACGCATTGCCGACCAGGGCCGTGAAGGTTCCCGGCTCGGCCTTCCACTGGTGCGTGTCCTCGTCGTAGAACGAGAGGGCGTCCGTGCCGATGGTGATGGACACGTCGCGCGACTGTCCGGGCTCCAGGAACACCTTGCGGAACCCTTTCAGCTCCTTGAACGGGCGGTCGACTGAGGCCTTGTCGTCATGAATGTAGAGCTGCACCACTTCTGCTCCCGCCCGCTTTCCGGTGTTCTTCACCGTTACGGTGGCGGTGAGGCTGTCGCCAGAGGCCACGGCCGGCGAGGAGAGCCTCAGGTTGGACAGGCTGAACGAGGTGTAGCTCAGCCCGTGTCCGAAGGCGAAGAGGGGGCGGGTCTTGTGGGTGTCGGCCCAGCGGTAGCCCACGTAGACCCCTTCCTTGTATTCCTCGTCAATCACGTTTCCTTCCGTCTGCGCTCCGCCCGGCTTGCGCCATGTGCCCGGATAAGTGCCGAGGGCGTGTGCGCCGACGTCCTTCAGCGCCGCCGGCCACGTGAAGGGCAGCTTCCCCGACGGATTGGCGTCGCCGCAGAGCACGGCGGCCAGGGCCTCGCCCGTCTCGGAGCCGAGGAACCATCCCTGCACGATTGCGGGCACCTTGTCCTTCCAGGGCAGGGCCGCGGCGTTGCCCGAGATGTTCACGAAGACGATTTTCCTGTTGACCTTGGCCAGGGCCTCGACAAGCTTGTCCTGCGCGTATGGCAGGTCGTAGCTCTTGCGGTCGTGTCCCTCGCTGTCTTGATAATCGCTCTTGTTCAGTCCGCCCACCACGACCACATAGTCGGCCGTCCGCGCCTTGTCCACGGCGTCGTCTATCAGTTGCTGTTCCGATCGGCTGTCGCCGAGGTCTTGACCAGTCGTGACGCCGTTATAGTTGCCGGTGACATCGCCCACGTATCCACGCTCATATTCCACGTCGGCCTTTCCGGCCAGCCGCGCGCGCAGCCCGTCGAGAGGCGAAATCTCCCTCTGCACCTTGAGCGACGACGAGCCGCCGCCGACGGTCATCATCTTGATGGCGTTCTCGCCGACGACGAGGATGCGGGGCCCCGGGCTCGCGGCCTGCCCCTTTTGCGGGTCAAGGTTGAAGGGGAGCAGTCCGCCGTCGTTCTTCAGCAGCACGATGCCCTCCTCGGCAATCTTCTTGGCCGCGGCATAATGGGGCTCGGAGCAGAGGAAGCCGTGCCCCCGTCGGGCCATCGTCGTGCGGAAGTAGAGGCGCAGCACGCGGCGCACCTTGTCGTTGAGTTCCTTGTCGGTGTACTTGCCGCTCAGGATTCCGCGCTTGTAGGGCAGGGCGAGATAGTAGTTGTCATAGGCGTTGCTGGCACCTTCGCTCAGTCCGTTGGTCCATGAGCCGAACTCCATGTCGAGTCCGTTGCGCACGGCCTGGTCGGTGTCGTGCGCGCCGCCCCAGTCGCTCACCACCACCCCGTCAAACTTCCATTGCCCTTTCAGCAAGTCGTTCAGCAGGTATTCGTTGTGGCAGTTGTGCTCGTCCTTGTACAGGTTGTAGGCCCCCATCAGGGCCCACACGTGCCCTTGCTGCACGGCGGCCTTGAAGGCGGGAAGGTAAATCTCGTGCAAGGCGCGTTCGGAAATCTTCACGTTCACCTGGTGGCGGTATTCCTCGTCATTGTTCAGGCAGAAGTGCTTCACGCATGCCGATACGCCATTCGATTGCAGGCCTATTATATAAGGTGCGACCATTTGTGAGGCCAGATAGGGGTCTTCGCCCATGTATTCGAAGTTCCTTCCGCCGAGCGGCGTGCGGTAGATGTTGACGCCCGGCCCCAGGATCATGTCTTTCCCCCGATAGAGCGCCTCTTCGCCGAGGCTCTTCCCGTAGAGCAGGGCCATTTCCGGGTTCCATGATGCCGCAAGGCACGTCAGCGCAGGAAACGCCACACACGAGTCGTTGGTTTGTCCGGCCTGCTCCCATTCGTCCCAAAGCACGTCGGGCCGCACGCCGTGGGGACCGTCGTCGGTCCAGAAGTCGGGCATTCCCAGTCGTGGAACACCACGGCTAGAGAACTTGCTCTGTGCGTGGATGACGGCGATCTTCTCGTCGAGCGTCATGCGCGCGAGGGCGTCCTCCACACGTTCCTCTATGCTCTTGGAGTCATCGAGGTATGTTGGCAGTGGCTGGCTGGCTTGTGCTCCTGCCGTGAAGGAGCCTGTCAGGAGCATTGCCGTCGTCAAGGCGATTCTCAGTTTACGTTTCATGTGTTTATTGTTTAGGGTTCGTCTTCGTGGTTTGAGTCATTCGCAAATTTAGTGAAAAAAACAATGTGACTGCCGATTGGGGGGTATAAATATAGATGCAAGGCATGGGGCCGGGGCGTTAAGATGATGATTATAAGGCTTTTGTCCATTTGCCCGAGGACGGAAAAAGTGGAGCGTGTTTAATTTGCGGCCGCTTTCCCTTGCCTGTGAGGCCCGTAACGGGCCGATTGCACCATCAATCAGGCTTTCTCCGAGTACTAAATTATGATTGTATTTTGGACAAGGAAAAAGGGCGGAAAGGGCGGAAAATGGCCACGAAATCTTCCTTATCTTCCACTTTTCTAGAGCTGTCATTGATTTTCAAATCGCTTATATTCAGCCATTTGCGGCTTTGTGTCCTTTCAAGTCCTCCACTTTTATGCTAACTGTTTTTTTTCGGGTTGATATTTTATGTAATTTTGTAGCACAAAGCACGAATAATGAATATTTGAGGAGAATTTAGTTATTAAGGTATTAAGAATGTTTCAGGAGCGTGCAGGAGCGGCCGTGTGCTGCTTCTGCGCTTAGAGCAGAAACCCGGCAAAGAGGGAGGACGCTCGAGGCTTTGCCAGCCTGAAACGAATTAGCTCGTTGAGACTAAGATAATAAAAAACCTAATATAAACCAAAGATTACAAACCTATGAAACAATCTAGAATCATTAGCTTTTTGGTGGCTCTGTTGTTTGCTGTCGTGACCCAGGCGCAGAACGTCAAGTTCTCGGGACAGGTCATTGATGCCAACGGCGAGCCCATCATCGGCGCTTCCGTCATGGAGAAAGGCACTTCCCGGGGTGGCATCACCAACCTCGATGGAAATTTCAGCTTTGAAGGAACGGAAGGCGCCAAACTTGTTGTCTCTTATATAGGATATATCACCCAGGAAGTCACGGGCGGGCAGGACTTGAAGATTGTCCTCAAGGAAAACACGAAGGCCCTCAGCGAGGTCGTCGTCATCGGTTATGGTGTACAAAAGAAGAGCGTCGTCACGGCGTCTATCGCCAAAGTGGACGCCGAGGACCTCGAGGGCAAGACGCAGCTCCGTGCCGAGGACGCACTGAAAGGACTCGCCGCCGGTGTCAACGTGACCAGCTCGTCAGGACAGCCCGGCGCCCAGTCGATGATCCGCATCCGTGGCGTGGGAACCATCAACGACTCCAATCCTCTTTATATCATTGACGGACTGGCTACCGACCAGAACGGCATGGAGCTGGTCAATCCTGAGGACATCGAGAGCATCGAGGTGTTGAAGGATGCCGCCTCGGGCGCCATCTATGGTTCGCGTGCCGCAAACGGCGTGATCCTCGTTACGACGAAGAAAGGTGCCAAGGGCAATGCGCAAATCAACTACAAGTTCTCTTACGGATGGCAGAACGCATGGCGCAAGCGCGATGTCACGGGGGCTACCGACTATGCCATCCTGCAGAACGAGAAGTATGTCAACGGAGGATCGGCCCCGCTCTATGCCGACCCGTACAATCTGGTTGATGCCAATGGCAACGCGATCAAGGGATTCGGTACAAACTGGCAGAACGAACTGCTCAACGACAACGCGCCCATCGTGCAGCACGAGCTGTCGGTGAGTGGCGCGTCGGACAAGGTGAACTATTACCTGTCGCTCGGTTACATCTCGCAAGAGGGTATCGTCGGCGGCAACTTCGGACAGTCGAACTATGACCGCCTGACCCTCCGCTCGAATACGGGCTACACCCTCTTCGACCATTCCAAGGAACGCAACTTCCTCAACAAGCTCGACCTCGGCGTCAATGTGGGCTACATGCGCGTTCACAGCACTGGCATCGACGCAAACTCCACGTGGGGCTCGCCCTTGGGCTCGGCACTCTATCTCGCTCCCACGCTTCCCGTCACCATCACCAATCCCGATGTCGCCGCGGCAATGGAGACCCGGTATGCGGCTTACGACCTCTACAAGGATGCCAACGGCAATCCCTACACCGTTCCCGGATACTTCGGCGCTTATCAGGAGCAAAACAATCCCATCGCACTGATGCAGAGAAGGCCGCAAAAGAACTGGTCGCACAAGGTGATGCCGATGTTCTCGCTCGACTTGCAACTTTGGGACAACCTGAAGTACCGCTTCTCGTATAGCGCGGAACTCTCTTTCTGGGGCTACGACGCAGCAACGACACAGAAGTACTATTTCTCAGGAAACAACAATGCCGACCATACTTCGGCTACGACGTCCAAGGCCGACGCCAACAAGTGGCAGGTGGACAACACGCTCTCTTACGACAAGACCATCGGCAAGCACACCTTCGGAATCGTCCTCGGACAATCGGCCACAAAGTCCAAGGGAAGCTATCTCGAAGGCAGCGCGTGGAACCTGATCAACATCAACAAGCCCTACATCAATTATACCACCGGCAACGGCGAGGTGGTCTCCGAGGAGGGAAGCCTGACCGGTACGGCGCACTTCGGTGTCAGTGGCGAGCCTTATATAGAGCATCGCCTGTCATCGCTCTTCGGCCGCGTGAGCTATAACTACGACGAGCGCTACATGGCCCAGTTCACGATACGCCGTGACGGTTCGAGCCGCTTCGGTTCGAACAACCTCTATGGCACCTTCCCCTCGTTCTCGCTTGGATGGAACATCATCAACGAGAAGTTCATGGAGCCGACCCTCGGATGGCTCAGCAACGCCAAGCTGCGCTTCAGCTGGGGTAAGAACGGTAACGAGAATATCGACGACTTCGCATACACCTCGCTTACGGCCATGGGCAATGACTATTACTTCGGAACCGGAAACGTGAAGTACCATGGATCGAAGGCTGACCGGCTGGCCAATCCCGACCTGAAGTGGGAGGAGAGCGAGCAAACGGATATCGGCCTTGACCTCGGCTTCTTCAGCAACGCGCTGACCTTCACCGTCGACTACTTCGTGAAGAAGACAAACGGCATGATCATCCCTATGCCCATCCCAAGCTACGTGGGCGAGTCCTCGCCCCTGGGCAACGTGGGCGATATGAAAAACTCCGGATGGGAGTTCGAACTGGGCTACAAGGGCCATGTCGGCGACTTCAAATATGGTGTCAAGGCCAATGCCTCTTACCTGCATAACGAGCTGAAGAACCTTGGTAACGCGACGGGATTCCTCAACTACGGCATCTCGCAGTTCTCCGATGGCGGCACCCGTGCCGAGAACGGACAGCCTTTCCCGTTCTTCTATGGATATAAGACGGCCGGAGTGTTCCAGACGGTCGACGAGGTCAACGCTTACACGAACAAGGACGGCGGCCTCATACAGCCCAATGCTGTGCCTGGAGACGTCAGGTTCGTAGATACCAACGGGGATGGACAAATCACCTCTGACGACCGTACCAATATCGGTAACGGCACTCCCAAGTGGACCTTCGGCTTCAATGTCAATGCAGCATGGAAGGGATTCGACCTCAATGTCTTCTTCCAGGGTGTCAGCGGAGTCGACGTCTTCGACGCCACCTACAGGCAGGACGTGGCCTCGGGCAACTATCCTACATGGATGCTTAGCCGCTGGACTGGTCCCGGCACTTCTAACAGGGTACCGCGACTTGTGCTCGGGGATACGAAAAACTGGGTCATCAGCGACCTTTATGTACGCAACGGAAACTATCTCCGCCTGAAGAATCTCCAACTGGGATACACCATTCCCAAGGTCCTGACCAAAAAGGCTGGCGTCGACCGCTTCCGTCTCTTCGTCATGGCTGAGAACCTCTTCACTTGGACCAAGTACTGGGGATTCGATCCCGAAATCGGTACGAGCAGCACGTCACTCGGTGTAGATTATGGCGTTTACCCGCAGGCGCGCACTTGGTCCGTTGGCTTCAACATCACGCTGTAAACTTATAAAATCCTGATGAACAACATGAAAACGAAAAAATATATTTATGCAGGAGTCTTGGCTTTAGCTTTCTTGGTGGGCTCTTGCAGCGACGACTTCCTGAATGTGGAAGACCCGAAGGGCGAACCTTTGGAGGAATATTATACGACGGACGAGCATTTGCAGGAGTCGGTCACGGCGGCTTACGACCCGCTTCACTGGCCGGACTGGGACGGCGTCGCTTACAACGCCTTGAGCATTGACGCGGAAATCATGGGCGACGACTTCTTCCCCGGCGGCGATAACATCTCGGATAACCAGCATTGGCACAAGCTCTTCAACTTTGAGGGCGATGGAAACAACACCCTGGCCACCCTTTGGGGCGACTTCTATTCGGGGGTGAAGCGCTGCAATGACGTTATCGTCTATTGTGGATACTCTGCCAACAAAGACAATGCCAACACGCCGTCGTATGTCGAGCAGGCCCGCTTGCTCCGTGTGTACTATTACAACATCCTGTGGCACTATTATGGAAACGTGCCTTTCTATCTTGACAACCTCTCGTCTCCGTATACTGCTCCGCAGCTTACGGCCGACGAAATCTACGAGAGGCTCATCACCGAGATGGAAGACATCCTCAAAGACAACGTCCTGCCCATGCGCTGGGACGATGCCAACGCCGGACGCGTCAGCCTGGCCTTCGCCTATATGCTGTATGCCGAGCTCGTGATGTACCAGAACGACACGCAACGCTATCCGCAGGCTCTTGCTTACATGAAGGAGATCATCGCCAGCGGAGATTATGATCTGCTTCCTAACTACGCAGACATCTGGAAAGAAAGCGGCGAGTGGGGGAAGGAGTCTATCTTCGAAATCAACTACCAGGACGACAACGCAGGCCGTGACTGGGGCACTCCTAAGAGCGCTGGAGGTACCGTGCTGCCCACGCTGATCTCTCCGAACGGATGGAAAGGCGGTGACGGATGGGATGCCGGACAAGACGGATGGGGATTCCTGCCGATGCGTGTGGAAACCTATAATATGTTCGACCCTGCCGACCAGCGCCGCGATGCCACCTGCTGGGATCTGCGCGGCCTGATAGGGACCGACCAGGACTATAAGGCGCGTTATCAGGATACGCACATCTGGCTGGCAAAATATCGTCCTTTTACTGAGAATACGAAAGATTGCCCGACTTCGAAGAACTTGAACTATAACAACAACTTGCGTATCTATCGTTATGCGGAGACCCTGCTCAATGCCGCCGACCTCATTCTCGCGACGGGCGGAAGCAACGCTGAGGCTACGGGATACGTCAATCGGGTTCACCAGCGGGCCGGACTGCCGGCTTTGGGACCGGTGACGGCCGATGAAATACTGGAAGAACGCCACTTGGAGTTCGTCGGCGAGGGCAAGCGCTACTTCGACCTCGTCCGTACGGGCAAGGCCGCTACGACCCTTGTGCCCATTCCCGGAACAGACCGCACGAACGCGTGGACTCCGAACAAGAAGCACATCCCATTGGCTCAGTCAGAGCTCGATGCTGATCCTTCACTCCAGCAAAATGACTATAACAAATAAATGAGACTGTAATTATGAAAAGTATAATTAAGATAATGACTGGAACCCTCTTCGTCGGAATGATGTTCTCGGCCTGCTCGCCCGAGGAATTCGATGGAGCAAACCAGAACGGGATTCCAAGCATGGACGGCGTTGACTACACGGTCAGCGTGGACCAAGAGACCAATACGATGACGGCGATGGCGCCGGTGAAGGATGGCGAGTATCCTGTATGGCTGATCAACGGGGCTTCCTATTCCACGCTGCCAACCGTGACGTGGTCTAACAAGATACGCGGTACGTACACGATAGAGCTTCGCATGGCCAACCGTAACGGGTTCAGCCAGTCGAGCGTGCAGAAGACTTTCACCTTTAACGAGACGAAGGTGGATTTCACCTCTTACTTCTCGAAGCTGGATGGCAAGCAGTGGCGTATAGACAACAGCGTAAAGGGACACTTGGCATGTGGACCTTCGGGAACATCGGGCACCGAGTGGTGGTCGGCCAATGTTGACGAGAAGAAGGACAATGGCATCTATGATGACCGCCTGACCTTCCAATCGACGTCTTCTACCGGAGGCGATTACACCTATAGCTCGGGTGAGGATGGACTCACGTTCGTGAACAACGGTACCAGGCTTTGGGGCACTCAGGACGCAGACTGGGACGCCTCCATCGCGCCGGAACAGACTTCCAGCTTCACGCTCGAATCGGGCACGTGGACAGATGCCGATGGAAAGACGCAGGATGCCGTCTTCCTTGTCCTTGCCGACAACACGCTCTTCCCCTATATCTCCGCGGACGAGCAGTATCAGCAGCCGCGCTTCCGCATCGAGGGCTTGACCTCGACGGCCTTGAATCTCGTCTATGACAACGGCAAGATAGCCTGGCACTTCACGTTCACCAGCAAGCCTGTGGAGAAGGGCTTCGAGGGTTATGATGCGAACAGCGACTTCAACCTCTTCAAGAACGCTGCCAAGAGCTTCGAGTTCTACTATGCGCCGGGTTGGGCACAGATAGACAATCCCGCTTATGAGGAGAATGGAAACGACTGGACTTTCACGTTCCCAGCGGCTACATCGGACCAGTGGCAGAACCAAATCAAGTGGAATACCGACATCTCTACAAGTTCGGCCAACCATTATGACTTCTCTGCTCAGTTGACGCCCAACAAGGATATGAGCCAGGTAACGGTCAAGCTGACCAATCCGGACGATGCCAATGTGTTCTATTTTGCCGACCGTGTAGACTTGAAGGCCGGCGAGACGTACATCTTCTACAAGAGCGACATGGAGGGATTGGACATCAGCAATCTGCAGTTGGTCGTCGATTGTGGCGGCAATCCCGAGAACAGCACGCTTGAGGTGGCAAACATCGTGGTCAAGGACCACGCCAACGACGACGGCACGGTGTTGCCGGCCGGTAGTGACGACAACATCAACTGGTGTGATGTGAACAGTGATTTGAATATCGGAAAGGCCTATAACACCCTTGGCGAGATGACGTTCTGGTGGGCCGATGACACTTGGTCGCAGATTGCCGACCCGCAATGGTCGTACAAGGACGGCGTCTACACCATCACGGCTTCGGTTCAGCCGGGTGGTTCCGAGTGGATGGCACAGTCCATCATCAATGGAAAGTCGTCGGGGGCCGATGTACAGTTGCAGGCCGGTCAGGCTTATGACATCAGCTATAAGATTTCCTCCACGGTGGACCTTCCTCGTTACACGGTGAAGGTGGCCGACTACAAGGACGACAACAACATAGCCCTTTACTATAATGGCGCGATGTCATTGCCGGCAGACGAGCTGACAACGGTCAAGATTCCTAACCAGACAATGTCGACAGACTCTCCCTCCGGGAAGTTGATCTTTGACTTTGGCGGCGTTCCCCAGGGGGCGGTGATCCAAATCAGCGACATCATCATTCAGAAACACAATCCGAAGTAATTCACACTAAGGACGTGGAGGACTCTGTCTTTGCAGAGGCTTCCACGCCCTTTACATATTTTTATAATATAAGTCATGAATTTTAAGAAGTATTTGTTTTTGTTCTTGGCGGCAGCCGCTTTGCCCCTGACCGGATGTGGCAGCGATGATTCGAACGACGGTTCGAATTCCACTCCGACGATAGAGCTTGGCCAGGAAACTTTGGTGTTCCCCTCTGAGGGCGGAAGTCAGAACGTCACGATTACGGTCAACCACGAGTGGGGGGCTATCGTACCCACGGGTGTCGACTGGGTGAAGATTTCGCCCAGCAGCAATACGTCGGCCACCGGAGGAAGCACCACATCGACGGTTACCGTGACCGCAAATCCCTATACGGAATCGCGCACCACTTCGATCACGATTGCGGCAGGCTCGGTCCGGAAGGCGATTACCATCACCCAGGAGGCCGCGTTGACGAATTCTTTCAACGCTCCTGAGGGTTACAAGCTTGTCTGGAACGACGAGTTCGACGGCAACGAACTTGGCGCAGACTGGACACAAGAGGTGCAACCGTCGGGATGGGTGAACAACGAGCTTCAGAACTATATCAAGGACCCGTCGGTCAACGAGGTCAAGGACGGCAACCTCAACATCCATTGCTACAAGGGCTCGGATGGAAAGGTCTACTCCGGCCGTGTCTATGCCAAGGTCGACAAGGGATGGCAGTATGGTTATTTCGTGGCGAGGATCAAACTTCCCTCAGGCAAGGGCACGTGGCCCGCATTCTGGATGATGCCGGTCACCGTGGACTGGGCCAACGAGGGATGGCCCAAGTGTGGCGAGATTGATATTATGGAAGAGGTGGGCGCGGTCCCCAACGAGGTCAGCTCCAGCTACCATGCGCTGGGACACAACCACACGAACAACACCCAGATCACCCATGCCATGACCATCGACAAGGCCGAGGGCGAATATCACACCTATGCCCTTGAGTGGACACCCACCAGGCTGACGACGTATGTCGACGACAAGGTGCAGCTGTCCTATGACAATCCCGGCACGGGCGTCACGGACTGGCCTTATGACAAGCCTTTCTATGTCATCCTCAATCTGGCCTGGGGTGGCGACTGGGGCGGCTTCAAAGGCATCAACGAGAACGCCCTCCCCGTGACGATGAGCGTCGATTATGTAAGGGTGTTCCAAAAGAAATAGCCTGTAGCCTTCGCAATCGGCGAAGGGGGCGGGGGGGAGCCTCCCCCCGTCCGGCGCAAAGCCATGGCCTTCTGCTTGCCCGTTCCTCCGGTTCCTTCCGGCTTGGCGGACAGGCAGAAGATGCCAATCACCAAAGGAAAGTTTCCTGCCGGAAAGAAAAAATGATGCGATTTCTTGGTGGCTGGCGAAAGTCGTTGTAACTTTATAACGCAAAAAACAATAATCACAGATGAAGAAGAAAATATGCCTCGCCTTGTCACTCATGTTCGTGGCGGCGTCAGCGTTTTCACAAGCCAAGCCTATGAAGGAGTTTGTTGAAGACCTGCTTTCCCAAATGACCCTTGAAGAGAAAATCGGCCAGATGACGCTTATGCCCGGTGGCGACATCACCACCGGTGCCGTGATGAAGTCTCCTTTGGCAGAAATGATACAGAAGGGCCAGCTCGGAGCGGTGCTCAACGTGAAAGGCATAGACAAGATCAAGGCCTTGCAGGAGATGGCTGTCAAGAAGAGCCGCCTCGGCATACCGTTGATCATCGGCCAGGACGTCATCCACGGCTATGAGACGATATTGCCCATACCCCTGGCCCAGGCTTGCTCGTGGAACCCCGACGCCATTGAGGCGGGCGCGGTCGTCGCTGCCAGGGAAGCCTCGGCGCAGGGCATCAACTGGGTGTACAGCCCCATGGTCGACGTGGCGCATGATGCCCGCTGGGGCCGCGTGGCCGAAGGCTATGGCGAAGACCCCTACCTGTCGGGCGTGATGGGTGCCGCGGCGGTGCGGGGATACCAAAAGAACCTCGGCTCCACCTCTCCTTCCAAGAAGGGGGAGACGGCTCCGGGAACGTCTGTGCTGGCATGCCTGAAGCACTATGCGTTGTATGGTGCCACGGAGGCAGGCAAGGACTATTGCCCCGTGGACATGAGCCGGCTGCGCATGTACAACCAGTACCTGCCCCCGTACAAGGCCGCCGTGGAGGCCGGAGTGGGCAGCGTGATGTCGTCGTTCAATGTCGTCGACGGCATACCGGCAACGGCCAACAAGTGGCTCATGACCGACGTGCTGCGCCAGCAGTGGCACTTTGATGGATTCACCGTGACCGATTATGGCTCCATCAACGAGATGTCGCAACTGGGCTACGCCGACACCCTGACCGCTACGGTGCGGGCCTTGAAGGCCGGGACGGACATGGACATGTGTAGCAGGGCGTATGAAATGCGCTTGAAGGAGGCCCTTGACAAGGGACTGGTGACGATGGCCGACATTGACCAGGCCGTGAGCCGCGTGCTGGAGGCGAAATACAAGCTCGGGCTCTTCGCCGATCCTTACCGCTATTGCAACGAGAAGCGTGCGAGGACGGAAATGTATACCGAGGCGAGCCGGAAGACGGCGAGGGACATTGCCGCCGAGACCTTCGTGCTTTTGAAGAACGAGGGCGGCGTCCTGCCCTTGAAGAAAGAGGGCACCATAGCCCTCATCGGGCCCCTTGCCGACTCGCGCAGCAACGTGACGGGCTGCTGGTCCTTTGCCGACAAGCCGGAGAAATACTCCACGCTGAAAGAGGCCATGCAGCGATGCCTGGAGGGCAAGGCAAAGGTGGAGTACGCGCAAGGCTGCAACATCTATGCCGACTCGCTCATGCAGCGAGGCGCGGAGTTCGGCCGTCCGCTCCCCTGGGGAGACGCCGGACGGATGTATGACGAGGCGTTGGAGCTCGCCCGACGTGCCGACGTGGTCGTGGCCTGCCTGGGCGAGATGGCCGAAATGTCGGGTGAGAGTTCCACAAGGATACACCTTGAGCTGCCCGACGTGCAGATGCGCTTGTTGAAGGCCCTTGTGGCCACCGGCAAGCCCGTGGTGTTGCTCAACTTCTCGGGAAGGCCCACCGTGCTTGCCTGGGAGAGCGCCCATGTTCCGGCCATCATGAACGTGTGGTTTGCGGGCAGCGAGATGGGCGACGCCATTTGCGACGTACTGTTCGGCGACAAGGTGCCCACGGGCAAGCTCGTCAACACCTTGCCCCGCTCTACGGGACAGGTGCCCATCTTCTACAATCATGTCAGTTCGAGCCGGCCCGTTCCCGACGGAAACCGAAGGTTCGCCAAGTATGCCAGCAACTATATTGACGAGGTCAACGGACCGCTATATCCCTTCGGATTCGGACTGAGCTACACGACATACCGCTATGGCGGCGTGGTGTTGTCGGCGCCCAGTATGGGCAAGGCCGGAAAGGTCACGGCCACGGTCACGGTCACCAATACGGGCAACCGCGATGGCGACGAAATCGTGCAACTCTACATCCACGACCGCTACTCCTCGGTGGTCAGGCCGGTGAAGGAGTTGAAGGGCTTCCGCCGTGTGCACCTTGCGCGGGGCGAGAGCAAGACCGTCACGTTCGACATTGACGCCGGCACCTTGCAATGCCTTGACGCCTCGGGCAATCCGCTGCTGGAGTCCGGCGATTTCGAGATTATGATAGGGCCTGACAGCCGCGACGTGCAAACGGCCGTCTTGACGGTGAGGGATTAGCATGCTGTCGCGTTTCCGCGACAGACGAACGTTCCCGGAACCATGGTGCCCTGTTACTTTGCAGTCTCTCTAATCCTTAGAATATAAGGCAGGCGGACCCGTATGTGAGATACGGGCCCGCCTTTTTGCTTGTCGCCTTGCCGCCTTGCCGCGTGGGTGAGGGTGAGGGGCGTTCCCCTCGTGTTTTCTAGTCCATTTTGATATTGACGTTTGAGGCCACATTGGCCACGACTTGGTATCCTTCGGGCATTTCCGCCCTTGTACCCGTAATACCGCAAAAGGCCGGAAACACAAGGACAGACAGTATCACAGACACGTCGGTCCTGTTTTTCCCCTTGATTTCAAAAGCGCCATTTTGGATGGGAATGACAGTCCCATTCGGCAACACGATTTCAGTTATGGAAGCAGCAAGCCGCCCGCGAGTGCCCCACCATGAGGACCTCTTGGCCTTTTGGATTTTGGCTTTGGCTATCGTGCCATATGGGATGACGGTCTCGTTGTCAGCCAAAATGTCGCAGGCGACTCTGAAATCCAGGCTGTCACCTTTTTTAACATCAGCGGCCCTTACCGTGTTTACGGCTTGGAAAATGACGAAAGTGCCCGCTTTGATGGTTACCTCTTTTTGTGCATGGCACATGACTGTGGACACGGACAGGATCAGGCAGGTCAGAAGTTTTTTCATAGATCGAATCTTTACGCCTATAGACTCCCAATGTTTGGCATCAAATAAAAATGTTTAATCAATAAAAAGACGTGGGAATCTATACTTGCTTATCCTGCCTTCTGACCCTCGCATTGCCTTACACAGGGATAAACAGCGTAGAGAGCCCACGTCATGTGATATTATGCGGCATACCATGATGGTATGAGGATAATGCACCCAACGTGGACGCCTATGTGCTTTATCTTCCTGTGAAATTCAAATATTGCGAGTCTTGAAGGCAGAAGATAGCAATCGTAAACGTCCTTTTTTTGAGCCGAAGGTGTTGAGGCATGCATGCTTCTTGCCTTGAAGGCTCAAATCCGTCAATGGCTTGAGAGGTCAATCTGTGCGATCAACAACTCACCTGCAAAGCTAAATAATAATTTTAAAACTCGCAACTTTTTTATTGAAAAACAACAAACAATTTTGATGTTTGCAGGTTCGGGCCGTGTCGGTCTGCATCATCCGTCGTTCGGCGCGGATGTGGTGAAACGCTGTGGCTCGAAAGGAGGAAGGCGCGTTTGGCGCCCGCCAGATTGTTGATTCTTCTGACATGGATTGTCTCCGTGCCCGTTTTGCAAAGTGTAAGCGCCTTTTCGGGCTTGTCTGAAGGCCGTTGAGACGGTCTCTGAAGGCTGCTCTTAGAACCTCTGAAGGCTGCTCTCGCACCTTCTCCCCTGATATTCTTACTTCTTTACAAAAGCGTAAGTTTGTCTTGGGATATCCGTTTCAGAATGTCGCTAAAATGGCCGTATGCTGACACTTTGATGGGAACGGGACGGGGAAGGGACGCCGAGAATGTAAAAACTTCGGAGAAATACCGTAAGCCCTGGGCCGGAGGCCGCCAAGACTAGGGGAGTGCAGACGGCCCGTCGCCACGCACTTTCGGGTTTGCCCCGTCGCGGCCTACTTCTGCATGCCGCCCACCACGTCGTTGTTCTTGATGGACGTGTCGGCCTTCCTCACCTGTGCCTTCAGCTTTCCAAAGCTCCACGACAAGCTTATCGACAGGCTTTGCGATTCACGATACAGGCGCTCGCGCAGGGTGTAGTCGCCTTGGACCACCCGGTTGCCATAGACCGAGTGATGCATGAACGGGTTGTTCCACGACAGTCTTGTCGTAAACTTGTCTTTGAGGAAGCGTTTTTGCAGCGATATGCTATAGTTCACGTAGTTGCCGTCGGTGGCGTAGACGCTGTACGGGCGTTGTCCGAACTGTGTGCGGAAGTATACGGAGAGGTCGCATTTCTTGGGAAGCGACTGTTGCCGTGGGGAGCGACACCAGCAGGATGATTGTTGTAAGTTTCATGGATGGTGGATTGTTGTGTTATTCTTGTAGAAGGGCTGAGGCCTGTTCCTTGAGCGATTTCTTCAACCACTTGTCTTTCGACTCGGCCGACATCTCCGAGAGTTGGTCGGCAAGGAATTCCTTGTCACTCTTAGCGAGGAATCCCGATGTGTTTCCATCTGCAATGAGTTGCTTGATTTTCGTGTTCGTCGCAATCATCAGCCTTCTGACGTTCAGCATCTCCAGCCGCTTGTCATCCGTAAGCTTCCGGTAGTCCTTGTACTTGTCGTTCAGTCTGAAATAAACGATTTGCAGGTTGTTGAACTTCTGTATCACATCCTCGCCGCTCTCCACCTTCAGGTCGGCGTCAAGGCGTGTGGAGTTGAACGCGTCCTCCTGTTCCGGCTTCCCCTCCAGTTTGTCCAGAATTTCAAGGGCCTTGTCCAGTTTGCTCATTTCCTCGACTCCTTGCAGCTTTCCGTCAAGTTCCTTCGGTCCTTTAAGCCTCTCGGACAGTCCGTCCTCGCTGGAGGTGTCAAAGTAGATGCCATCTTTGCTGATGGATATGCCGGGTGCGGATATGCCGTTGCCGTTGGCCGAAAAGATGAATCGCGTCCCCGTCTTCTCCATATTGGGGTCCTTGCCATAATATTTTCCCGCACAGCCGAGAATGCTGTCGTCCTTGGCATACCAGACGAGTGCGTAGACATAGCGCATGGTGGAATCCTTCTTGTCACGAAACACCTGCACGTTGTAGTTGTGATTCCTTTTCGTTCCAAAGATGATTCTCAGCCTGTTGCCCTCGCCATAGCCGATGGTCAGCTGGCTGTCGTCAGTCGTTCCGGCCTTCTTCACCAGCGACGAGTAGGCCCGTTGTCCGTTGTCGGAAAGCGTGTTGCCGTACTCGGTGATGAGTTTGCCCCTTCTTTGAGGCAGTGCGAAATAGAAACTCTTGTAGTAACCGTTTTTGTAAGTCTTTTGCGACGAGGAGGTTATGTGGCCGTCCTTGTACAGTTTGCCATAGAACTCGTCGAAAGCCTGCCCGATGGCTTGCGGTGCCTTTTGGGCGTGAACAGCCGTGGCGATGGCAATCAGTGCCACGATGGTCGTTATTCGCTTCATGATTCTTGTATCCATAGTTCCTTCCTTTCCGTGTGTGATATAATCTTTTGTTTAATAAACCTCCTCGTCGAGAGTCGCCATGATTTCCTGTTCGCTGGCTTGATTCTGCAGTGATATGATTTGGAGTTGTTGTTGCTGGTCGTGCTCCATTGCCGCCAGTATGCTCGTGATGATTCTTCCGGCCGTCTCTTCCGTAATCACCTTGGCCGGTTCGTCGATGCCGGCCATGTCCTCTTCGGTCTCGTCTGATGCCGTCCGGCCTTGTCCGAGAGAGTCGGCCAGGGCGTAGAGTCGGGGTGGTGGCACTGGTTCCAGTCTCTGCCGGAGGTGCCTGCGCCTGCCGTTCCCCGTCTTCACGTCTTGGTTTATATGAGAATTTATGGTGTCGGCTTGCTTTTCTTCCTCCCCCATCTTGCACCGGTTGGGGGCTCCGGTGCTGTCATGGGGTGTTGTGTGCATGGTGATTAGCGGACTATCCGTTCCGCCGGAAGGCCGTTCCCGCCCTCCGCTCCTCCAGAACATGCCCACCAGCAGGGCTGCCGATGCGGCCACGGCGATGGCCGTCCATAGCCACCGCCTCCTCTTGGGGAGGGGGCTCGTGGCGTCGCCGACCGTGCCGGGCGGCATTCCCTTGTCGAACCAGTCGAACATCGTGCGATAGTCTTCAAGGCCGCTGCCCGCCGTCGGGTGCTCGCGGAACCATTGCCCTATGGCACGCTCCTCGTCCACGGTGGTCGTTCCGTCCATGAACTTCTTGAGTAATTGCCGTATTTTGATTTCCTCGTTCTTCATGTTCTGAAAGTCAGTTTATTCTTTGTTGAATCCTCTTCATGAGCTTTTTCCGGGCCCGTGAGAGCAGCGTGGCCACCGATTGTGGCGTTATGCCGAGTATTCCGGCAATCTCGTCCGCACTTTTTTGTTCCACCTGCCTTAAGTGCAAAATCTGGTATTCGGTCGAGGGCAGCTTCCGCAATTCCTGTTCGAGCCATTCCTCGTTGGCTTTCTCCTCCAGTCGGGTGTCAGGAGTCGGGCCGGTTGGCAGGTCTGTGTCGGCAATCCTCATTCCGGCGGATCGTCGCTTTCTCATCCGGTCGATGGCCATGTGTGCGGCAATGCTGACCGCCAGTCCGCGGGCGTGTGCGGCCGATTTCACCTTTGGGCGCAGTGCCCACAGGCGGAGCATCGTGTCCTGCGCGATGTCGGCCGCCTCGTCGTTGTCGAGCGGATAGCTTCGCCCTTTTTGCAAGGCAAGTGTCCGTAGCTGTGTGGCTATGTCGGTGAATTCTTGATCGGTCATCCGTTTCTTCTGCGTTTCTGCTGGTAAAACGTATAGAACATGTTTTTATCAACAGGTTTAACATCAGTTAACCAAATCTTGCGTTGTCAGAATGCCGGGTTCTCTTCAAAACGCTCACCTATGTCCTTATTTAATCAACAAGCAGGGCATGAAAATCAACAAGCAGGGCATGATGCGGTTTGGTAAGTTATGATACGATGTTTCTGATTTCGAAGTTGAGGGTCTCCAGTCCGCCGAACCGTCTTCCCAAGGGTACGCAAACACGTCTGCCACGATATGCACCATTCCCAACAACAGGCCTGCGGCACACAAGCATCCACGAGTCACCATGCGGCTGGAAGCCACCTCGCTTTTCCCCAAGCAAAAAACGAACCGTTAATTAATCATAAAAAACAGATTCCGTCACGCCAACCACCTTGATAAGAGAAAAAATCTGCGTACCTTTGCACCCGAATTGTGGCAGAACAACTTAGGACTGCCGCAGTCCCGAGCGTGTTAATAGTGTCGCCTTTGGCCGGACGGCATGGTTAGAGAATCGCCGGGGCAGCAGAGAGAATGCTGTGGATGGTCTCTTTTAGACTGGAGGCGCCGCGAGGTATCTGCTTTTCTATCAATTATTTACAAAAAAGTTTTTTAAAAGTACAAATGGACACTTTAAGTTACAAGACGATTTCCGTCAACAAGGAGACAGCGAAGAAAGAGTGGGTCGTCGTCGACGCCACCGATCAGGTTGTAGGCCGCCTCTGCTCGAAAGTGGCAAAGCTGCTCCGCGGAAAGTACAAGCCCAGCTTCACCCCGCACGTGGACTGCGGCGACAATGTCATCATCATCAACGCCTCCAAGGTGGTCTTCACCGGCAAGAAGGAGACGGACAAGGTTTACACCCGCTATACTGGTTATCCCGGCGGACAGCGCTTCAACACGCCCGAGGAACTGCGCAAGCGCAAGAACGGTATCGACAAGATCGTTCGCCACGCCGTTAAAGGCATGCTCCCCAAGGGCCCCCTGGGACGCAAGCTGATGGACAATCTGTTCGTATTCGAGGGCGCAGAGCACGACAAGGCCGCTCAGAAGCCCAAGGCAATTGACATTAACCAGTACAAATAATCTCAACGAAAGATGGAAGTTATCAATGCAATCGGTCGCCGCAAGAGCTCTGTGGCTCGCGTTTACCTCTCTGAGGGCACCGGCAAGATCACGATCAATAAGAAAGATATCGAAACCTATTTCCCCTCGGCCATCCTGCGCTACGTGGTGAAGCAGCCCCTGCAGCTGCTCGAAGCCGAAGGCAAATACGATATCAAGGCCAACCTCGATGGCGGCGGTTTCACCGGACAGAGCCAGGCTCTGCGTCTGGCCATCGCTCGCGCACTGGTGAAAATCAATGCTGAAGACAAGAAGGCGCTGAAAGACGCCGGATTCCTCACTCGCGACAGCCGTGCCGTGGAGCGCAAGAAGCCGGGCCAGCCCAAAGCTCGCCGCCACTTCCAGTTCAGCAAGCGTTAAGCATGGACTCGTGGGAATCGCCATCGCTGCGGCATAAGGGCCGGCAAGATGGAAGATTCCCATCCTCGTTTAGCATCTAAACCAAAAGGACTTCCCCCCTGAATCCAAAAACAATAGGGAAAGGGGAATTACCTTCTGGCTGATTCTAGGCAACAAATAGAATTCAAAAGAAAGTAAACAATTTTAAGAAAAAAGAAAATGTCAAGAACTAATTTTGACCAACTGCTCCAGGCTGGCTGCCATTTCGGCCACCTCAAACGCAAGTGGAACCCCGCTATGGCGCCCTATATCTTCATGGAGCGCAACGGCATTCATATCATCGACCTGAACAAGACGGTCGCCAAGATCGACGAGGCTGCCGAGGCCCTCAAGGGCATCGCCAAGGCCGGCAAGAAGATTCTCTTCGTCGGAACCAAGAAGCAGGCTAAGGAAATCATTGCCGAAAAGGCTGCATCGGTCAACATGCCCTATGTCACGGAGCGCTGGGCTGGTGGCACGCTCACCAACTTCCCCACCATCCGCAAGGCTGTGAAGAAGATGGCCAACATCGACAAACTGATGAACGACGGCACGTTTGCCAACCTCTCGAAGCGCGAGTTGCTGCAGGTCAGCCGCCAGCGCACCAAGCTGGAGAAGAACCTCGGCTCCATTGCCGACCTCTCCCGCCTGCCGAGCGCACTGTTCGTAGTCGATGTGATGAAAGAGCATATTGCCGTGAAAGAGGCTAACCGCCTGGGCATTCCCGTGTTCGCCATCGTCGATACGAACTCTGATCCCCGCCACGTGGACTATATCATTCCGGCCAACGACGACGCCAAGGACTCCATCGAGGTGATTCTCACGGCCGTCTGCGGTGCCATCGCCGAAGGCCTGGAGGAGCGCAAAGCCGAGAAGGCTGACGAGAAGGCTGCCGCCGAGCAGAAGGAAGAGGCTGCTGAGGGACGCCGCCGTGGCGCCGCACGCAAGGCCGTGGAGCCCAAGGCTGACGCCGAGGACGCTCCCGCTGCCGAGGCTCCTGTTGCTGCCGAGGCTCCCGCCGAGGAGGCTCCTGCCGAAGAGCCCAAGGCTGAGTAATATCAATTCATCAATTGTTTAACCCCAATCATTTTATTTCTGATAGAAAATGGCTGTAACAATAGCTGACATCCAGAAGCTTCGCAAGATGACGGGCGCCGGACTTGCAGATTGCAAGAAGGCCCTGACCGAGGCTGATGGTGATATCAACAAGGCCATCGAGCTCGTTCGTGAGCGCGGCCTTGCCATCGCTGCAAAGCGTTCTGACCGTGAAACTTCTAACGGTTGCGTGCTGGTGAAGAAAGTGGACGGATTCGCTGCCATGGTGGCTGTGAAGTGTGAAACCGACTTCGTTGCTGCTGGCAAAGACTTCATCGCCATGGTTCAGGAAATCCTTGACGCTGCCATTGCGGCTCGTTGCAAGAACCTCGACGAGGTGAAGGCCCTGAAACTGGCTAATGGCGACGATGCCGAAACGACTGTGAAGCACCGTTCGGGTGTCACCGGCGAGAAGATGGAAATCGATGGATACAACTTCATCGAGGGCGACAATGTGTCTGTCTACGACCATATGAACAAGCACACTCTCGCTACGATGGTGCAACTGAACAAGGATAACGAGGACGCAGGCCACAAGGTGGCCATGCAGGTGGCTGCTATGAAGCCCGTCGCACTCGATGAGAACGCCGTTCCCCAAAAGGTGAAGGACGAAGAGCTGAAGGTGGCTGTCGAGAAGACCAAGGAAGAGCAGGTGGAGCGCCAGGTGGTGAACGCCCTGAAGAAGGCCGGCATCAACCCGAACCTCGTCGACACGCCCGACCACATCGAGTCTAACGTTGCCAAGAAGTGGCTCACCCAGGAGGAAGCCGACAAGGCCAAAGACATCATCGCCAAGACGAAGGAAGTGGCCTCGGGCAATGTCAATGAGCAGATGATTCAGAACATCGCCAAGGGCCGCATGAACAAGTTCTACAAGGAGAACTGCCTCGTAGACCAGGAGTTCCAGTTCGGCGACGGCGACAAGAAGAGCGTCTCGCAGTGGCTGCAGGCTCAGGACAAGGACCTCAAAGTGGTCGACTACAGGCGTTTCACGCTGGCTGCCGACTAAGGTTGAGCGACAAGTTGACCTTTCCGACAAGGTTGGGAAAACTCAGAATCAGTCTAAGAAAAGACAAGATAGGGGTGCATCGGATTTCCGATGCACCTTTTTTTCGTCTCTCCACATCATCCCAAACACTCTCCAATACTTAGAATTTCCACAAGGCCTGCACTTCAAGTTCGGCACGCGACGAACGGTCGACACGCTCCAAACCGCTTCCCGAGTAGCCCCGATCGAAATAGTCGGTCACAGAAAACTTGGTCGAAAGCGTGAGCCCGGCGCCTACACTGGCCGAGAGTTGGGCCATATAATGAATGCCCTCGCCATAAAAGGAGGGGAAATAGAAATTATACCGCAAGCCCGGTTCGTAGGCATAAATTCGACTTGCATAGTCGTCAGTATGGAAATATCCGCCCAACACGCTGCCACGGAGCCATTCCAACTTGACTGATACCATCTGCGAGGCCATCCATCCGAAGCTGTCCGACTTGTAGCGACACGAGGCCACATCGCCTTGGGTGCGTGTGGACAGCACTCCGAAGTCATAGCCCACGGCCATCTTGCAGCGGTGCGTAGTCTCATGGATTAGCGCCGTCTTGTCGGCATTGTTCTTCTCATGCGTCTTCACCCGATACCGGGCAAGCACGCTCAATCGCCCAGGCTGCCACGCTACAGAGAGCAAATGGTCCCACGCATTAGAGGGCGCGTCAGCTTGATACTTGGGCCAGGCGAAGTGCGCGTAGTCAGCATAGCCCATAACCGTGAGCGTAGGGAGGGGCTGCCATGTGGCGCCTACATACACTCCACTCTCGTTTTGCACGCTTCCGCCTTCGGCAAAGCTGTTACCGAAGAGAGTATAAAACTTGTAGCTGTAGAACCGCTGCAGCGCCATGAGCGTAAAACGGCTGTCCAACTGCAGGCTTGCCGTGTTCACCGTAGCCAGCGCATGGGAGTCGCCCGTGGCTGTTTCTCCACCAAAGTTGAACTTCCGGCTGGTGTAGCCATAATCGGCGCCGGCATTCCAAAAGCGCTTTCCCCCGGGATACCAACGCCGGAACAACTGGCGGCGATTGGGAGCCAAAGGCTTGCTGAAGCCTGTCGACAAAGCTGTGAGCCCCACATGAAATCCATTTTTGAAATACCGCACATTGCCTCCCAGGGCCACCTGTGTGGCATCGTCTTTCTTTTCCATTTCCCGTTTCGTCCGGTGATAGCCCGACGTCACAATCGTCACAATGGAATCGCCAGTCTTGGAAAGCGTGGCATCAATCTTCCGGGCCGAAGCGAAGAGCGTCAGGTCAAGCCCCTTGACAATCTCCATGGTTGCCGCCGCCCCCTGCAGGTAGCTGGCCGGAGAGCGCGAAGAATGGACACGCACGCTGTTGGCATTGCGTCCCAACGTGGTAAGCATGCCCATCTTGCCAAAGCTCAGGTCGGCATTCATCACCAGTCCCATGCCAAAGCGGAGACGATAACGGCCCAGTACAAGGTTTTTCAGCCGGCCCGTCTTCTTGAGTTGGAAATAAAACGAATAGTAATCATATCCCCACCCATTGCGCCCAGAGAAGAATGGCTCGCCAGCATCTTGAGCCCCTACGAGCCCAAGGCGTACACGCCCCATGGAACTGAAATTGTAACGAACCCAGTGACGATAGCGATAACCCAAATATCCGGCCTTGTCACCACGTTTCTCATAAAAGGGAATCTTGCCATAGGCCGCAAGCTCATGGCGCCCGTTCTTCAGTATGTCGGCAAGGCGGAACGTGCGCTTTTCGGGCACGTCAGCGGCCATGGTGAAACACTCTAGCAACCGGCGTTGATAGTAGTCGATTTCGGGAATCATAGCCAACTCGCCCATTGACTTCAGCGGGCCATGCGTGTAAATATAGGCCTGGATGGCCTCTATCTGCTGGGCAGTGAGAAAAGGCAGCTGCTCCAAGTCTTGGCGTGAGGCGGTGTTAAGGTTGAGTGGCTGTTCGGCAAGTTGACTGAAAAGTTCTTCATAGTCATCCCATGACATCGACTGGAAGTCGTCAACATCGTTGAGGGCATCAAGATAGGGTTGCCAATCTCGCTTTTGGGCCCCCAGCGGAAGGGCGGTCAACAGCAGCAGCAAGAACCAAAGAACATTCTTCATTTCCTTTCAGATTTAAGGCCGGGTTCCGGCTGGCACATGTCAAGGAACTCGGTAGGGTAAATTGTTGACAAATATAGGCATTTTTTCCCTTTTTAAGAATAAATAATCGCAAAAACTTTCCCTATAAAGGAAATTCTCCTTAATTTTGTATTGAATATGATGAAATTGATTATTCTTTTGCTCATGGCTATCTTGCCAGGCTTGGAACTCCGTGCACAGGCCGTCCAACCTGGCGGCGTGAATCCGGAGGACGTGGAACCTGATATGGACAATCCCACGTTCGAACCCATGTTGCGTGTAGGCAAGGTGCTCGATGGCAAGGACTCCATACAATATGTAGAACTGAACAAGGTATGGGTATACCCCCAGCCTGTGTTCAAGAATGCCAAGCAAAGAGTCGCCTACAACCGGCTCGTGCGCAACGTGAAGATTGTGTTGCCCATAGCCAAGGAAGTGAATAAGATTATTCTGGAAACTTACGAATATCTGGAAACGCTTCCCAACAAGAAGGCCAAGGACGAACATATGAAGCGCGTGGAACAAAGTATCAAGAAAGAGTATGGTCCGAGGATGAGAAGACTGTCGTATGCACAAGGCAAATTGCTCATCAAACTGGTCTATCGCGAGTGCAACTCGTCATCATACGAATTGATACAAGCGTTCCTTGGCCCCATCCGTGCCGGATTCTATCAAACCTTCGCATGGCTCTACGGGGCCAGTCTGAAGAAGAAGTTCGACCCTAACGGGATCGACCGCATCACCGAACGTGTGGTGAGACAGGTGGAATCGGGGCAACTCTAAAGCTTTGGGCACACGCAAGGTGGCCAAGGACAAATCTCCCCCACGCAACCCAGCGAGCCGTCTTCCCCAACCTATAATCCTGCAAACTGCTGCTATACAAAGGCTTAAAAACGTCAGGCTATGCCTTCGTCCCCGCTATTACGCCTGTTTCTCACACCCTCATCCTTGCATTATCATGTGACATTTATTCCGCTGTGTGCGCACACGGGCTCCTTGATGTAAGTCAAGAATGTAGGCAAAAAGCCAATTTTCGACCCCAAAAGGGTTGCGCCGTATGGGATTTAGGCCTATCTTTGCAGCGTGAAAAGGATGAAAGGACCTCGTGAGGGGGACATGGAAAAGGCTCGCCGGAGAGCATGAAGAGAAAGCTATAAAAAGAATAGAAATCGCGATAACGAAGATATAAGGTAAAGAGAGATTGTAATTCAAGACAACACAGACACCTTCCGGCAAGCAAAGAGGAAGAAAGCGACAGGCAACGCAATCAATCTCAATAGGTGAGAGACCTCGTTCTCAATAGGTTTCAAAAAAAATAAAAAGAAGAAAGGGTAAAAAGATGAGTATGACATTAATGATGGCCTGGATTGCAGCTTTGGCTACGACAGGCTACCTGGTGGAGCAAGGTCTGAAATAACCCCCACCGAGTGTTATGAAAAATTTGAGAGAATAAAACAAGAAAGTTCAGCGTAATAAAAGCGGCGTGCAGTCTCGGACAGAGGCTGCACGCTTTCTTTTTGCCCTATATCAATAGTCCGTCCGGTCGTCCTTGCCGGCCCAGGCCCGAAAAGCCTTGGCCGCCTCGTCGCGCAAAAGCATCTGCATGGGCTTGTGCCGATCGGCCGGAGGCAAGGCCAATTCCTGATAGATAAATTCGTCATCAAAGCCGATGGCGGCCGCGTCATGGCGGTTGTTGCCATAATAAACATGCGAAAGGCGGGCCCAATAGATAGCGCCGAGGCACATGGGACAAGGCTCGCACGAAGTGTAGATGTCGCATCCCGCCAGGTTAAACGTCCCCAGGCGTCGGGCAGCCTCACGGATGCAGTTCACTTCGGCATGCGCCGTAGGGTCACCGTCAGGCACGACACGGTTGCAAGCCTCGGCCACGATGCGCCCGTCCTTCACGATGACGGCGCCAAAGGGGCCTCCTCCAGCCTCCACGCTCTGTTCCGACAGGGCTATGGCGCGCCGCATGAAATCGTCCGGCCGCATCATCGGTCCGCCCCCTTCCGCCCGTCGTCCGCCCGGAGACTGTCCAGGATTCGAAGAGCCTTGTCCTCGTTAGCCTCCATAATCTCACGCTCGCCGGGGCCCTTGTCGTTGATACCGCAGAGGTGGAGAATGCCGTGAATGAAAACACGGTGGAACTCGTCCTCATAGCTTTTGCCAAACTTCTCGGCATTTGTGCGCACCGTGTCAAGACTTATCACAATGTCGCCATTGATGACGTCGCCCTCATCATAGTCGAAAGTGATGACGTCAGTGTAATAATCGTGGCCCAAATACTCGCGGTTGGTTTGCAGGATGGTGTCGTCGTCAACGAACATGTATCCCACCTCGCCCACTTTCCGCCCATAGGTGGCGGCCACGGCCTTGATCCATGCCGAGGCGAGGCGGTGCTTGAATT
Organism: uncultured Prevotella sp.; assembly: GCA_964420715.1. Taxonomy (GTDB): domain Bacteria; phylum Bacteroidota; class Bacteroidia; order Bacteroidales; family Bacteroidaceae; genus Prevotella. The sequence continues at coordinate 35,025 of CAYQUN010000025.1, forward strand.
TCGGCATTTTCACGCCGTCACTGCTGTAAGTAATCATATATCCAGACTTGAATCTTCTACTTTTCGTTTTCGGATTGTGGCAGCAAAGGGCTCACATCGCGCCCGAAGAACCTGAGTTCGCGCACGAGCGAGGAGCTGACGCTGGCAAGCGCGGGGTCGGCCATGAGGAGCACGGTCTCGATGCCTCCAAGGCGGCGGTTCACTTCCGCCTGCTCGCGCTCATACTCGAAGTCGCGCACCGAGCGCACGCCCCGCACGATGGCGCAGGCGCCGAGGCGTGCGGCCAGGTCGATGGTGAGGTCGGCATAAGCCACCACGTCGACGCGTGGCTCGTGGGCATAGACACGCCGTATGTCGGCCACGCGCCGGTCCACCTCCTCCTGCGCATGCTTGAGCTTGCTCACGGCCACGGCGATGGTGAGCCGGTCAAAGAGTCGGAGGGCCCGCGAGACAATGTCGGCGTGGCCGATGGTGAACGGGTCGAACGTGCCCGTAAAGACTGCGTTAGTCGTCATGTTGTGATGTAAGGTTCAGAATTTACCGATATCAAAGCCGGGGGCCGCGCCAACCTATTCAAAGAGGTCGGGCTGCATGGCGTTTCCCCCATAGGGATTGCGTCCCAAATGCTGATAGGCCAGCGGGGTGGCCATGCGCCCGCGCGGCGTACGCTTGATGAATCCCTCCATGATGAGGAAGGGCTCGTAGACCTCCTCCACCGTTCCGGCATCCTCGCCAATGGCCGTGGCGATGGTGGAAAGCCCCACCGGCCCGCCCCGGAACTTGTCGATGATGGTGAGGAGGATCCTGTTGTCAATCTCGTCGAGTCCGTATTGGTCGATATTGAGGGCGTCGAGGGCATGCATGGTGATGTCGTGCGTGATGGTCCCATTGCCCCGCACCTGGGCGAAGTCGCGCACCCGGCGGAGCATGGCGTTGGCGATGCGGGGCGTCCCGCGCGACCGCCGGCTGATTTCATCAGCGGCAACCTCGTCTAGCGGCACGTTGAGCAGGCGCGCGCTGCGCTGAATGATGCGCTTGAGCGTGGCGGGATCATAATATTCCAAGTGCATCTTGATACCGAACCGCGCGCGCAGAGGAGCCGTGAGCAGTCCGCTACGCGTGGTGGCCCCCACGAGGGTGAAGGGGTTCAAGTCAATCTGGATACTTCGCGCCGAGGGTCCCTTGTCGATCATGATGTCGATGCGATAGTCCTCCATGGCCGAATAAAGATATTCCTCGACGATGGGCGACAGGCGGTGTATCTCGTCGATGAAGAGCACGTCGTTGGGCTCTAGCGAGGTGAGGATGCCCGCCAGGTCGCCGGGCTTGTCGAGCACGGGTCCCGAGGTGATTTTGAATCCCACGCCGAGTTCGTTGGCGATGATATTGCTCAGCGTGGTCTTTCCCAGTCCGGGCGGCCCGTAGAGCAGCGTATGGTCGAGGGGCTCGCCACGATACTTGGCCGCCTCGACGAACACCTGCAGATTGTCGACCACCTTCTTCTGCCCGCTGAAGTCGGCGAAGCGGAGGGGGCGCAAGGCGTTCTCGAACTCTTTTTCCGAGGCCGAGGTGCTTTCGTTTCTGATGTCGAAGTCTTCGCTCATTTCGTTTCTTCCTTAATTGGCCACGAAAAGTCGTGTGCCCGTGTAAGTGACATTGGCATACCGTTCGAGCTTGTCGCCATGTTCGCCCTGCGCCACCACGCCTCCGTTGTTGAGGTCGTAGGCCCGCTTGCAGGTGCCACAATAAGCCCACGCACCATTGTTGTAGAACGAGAGGATGCGGTACAGGCTGTTTTTGAAGCAGTTGGGACACAACGCGTCGTAGGCGTAGAGCCGGTCGCCGAAGGTGGGATAGCCAATGATGAGCCCTGCCTCGTTGTAGCGTCCCAGCTGGTAGGTGACGCGCGTCTCCTCGGCTGTGGTGATGCGCGTCTCCTCGGTCTGTCCGGTGCCGAGCTCGGCCCTGACATAGCGCACGTCGCCCTTGACGCCCGTGGAGACCCTCACGAAGATGCCTTTGATGTTCGGGTCGAGAGCGTTCTTGATGATGCTCGTGTTGTGAATCGACGTGTCAAAGACAAAGTAGCACGAGGCGTTGGTGTACTCGTTGTCCGAGCAGCCCGGGGCCAGGACAAGCGCCAAGGCCAGGGCCAGTCGCGCCGGAGTATGGGTCAGTCGCATTGCAGAAGTCCTTTCTCGGCCTGCTCCACCCGCTCGAAGTGGAACTCGCCGATGGTTTGCTCCATCAGCTGCGCAATCTTGTCGTTACACAAGTTGCCTATCGAGCCCTCGTGAGTGTGGTGGATACGCTTGTCGGGGCTGAACGTGCCGGCCTCGATCTCCAGTCCCACCTTCTTGTAGGCGTCGCGGAAGGGCATGCCGGCGGCGGCCAGCCGGTTCACCTCCTCGACGGAGAACATCGGGTCGTACATCGGATTGTCCAGAATATGCTCGTTCACCTCCATCTTGTTGATGATGTAGGCCGTCATCTGCAGGCAGTCCTCCAATTCGGCAAAGGCGGGCAAGAACACTTCCTTGATGATTTGCAGGTCGCGGAAATAGCCCGTCGGCAGGTTGTTCATGATGAGGGTGATCTGCTGTGGCAGCGCCTGAATCTTGTTGCTCTTGGCCCGGATGAGCTCAAACACGTCGGGATTCTTCTTGTGGGGCATGATGCTCGATCCCGTGGTGCACTCTTTGGGCAGCTTCACAAAGCCGAAGTTCTGGCAGTTGAAGAGGCAGGCGTCAAAGGCCAGCTTGGCGAGCGTGCCGGCCACGGAGGCCATGGCGAAGGCCACGTTGCGCTCCATCTTGCCCCGGCCCATCTGCGCGTAGACCACATTATAGTCCAAGGAGTCGAACCCGAGCAGGCGCGTGGTCATGCTCCGGTCGAGGGGGAAGCTGTTGCCGTAGCCCGCGGCCGAGCCCAAGGGGTTGCGGTTGGTCATGCGCCAGGCGGCGAGCAGGAAGAGCATGTCGTCGGCCAGGCTCTCGGCATAGGCGCCGAACCACAGTCCGAAACTCGAGGGCATGGCAATCTGCAAGTGCGTGTAGCCGGGCATGAGCACGTCCTTGTACTGATTGCTCTTCTGGATAAGCTCGTCAAAGAGAATCTTCACATGGCCCACCACCTCGTGGAGCTCGTGTCGGGTGAAGAGCTTCAAGTCGAGCAGCACCTGGTCGTTGCGGCTCCGGCCCGAGTGAATCTTCTTGCCCACGTCGCCAAGTTTCTGGGTAAGCATGAGCTCCACCTGTGAGTGCACATCCTCCACGCCCTCGTCGATGGTGAACTTGCCCTCGTCGGCAAGCCGGTAGATGCGCTTCAGCTCGGCCAAAATCAGCTTCAGCTCGTCGGCCGTGAGAAGTCCGATGGACTGGAGCATGGTGGTGTGGGCCATCGAGCCGAGCACGTCGAACTTGGCCAGATAGAGGTCGAGCTCGCGGTCGCGCCCCACGGTGAACCGTTCTATTTCCTTGTTGACTTCAAAATTTTTTTCCCAAAGTTTGTGCGCCATGTTCTCTTTCTTTCCTTTCTCTTCTGTTGTTATGCTTTAGTCATTCCTCGGCGTAAGGCACGGCGGCCAGCGCGTCGGCGATTTTCTCCAGGGCCTCTTTCAGCGGTTTGGCCACCATGCCCTTCACCAGCGGGTTCAAGTCAGCCTTGATGGTGAGCTTCATCTTGCTGCTCTCGTCGCCCGTGGGCAACAGCTGTATCCAGAAGTTGAAGGGCACGGGGCTGTTCTCGGCCTCGAACTTGATGGTCTTGCAGGGCTCCCTGTCGACAATGCGGAGCTTGATGTCGCCCCCCATGGGTGTCTGTATGGCGATGCTGTCAGACTGGAACGTCACCCCTGCGGCCTTGTCGCCGGGAATGCGGTCCTTGACGCGCTCCAGCCGGCTCAGGTCGCTCAGATTGTTATACACCGTCTCCTGACGGTGGGGAATCAGCTTGATGCTGCTTTCGAATGTAGACATACGTTCGTCGTTTTTTGTCGTAGGACGGATGGATTACTTCTTCCAGTTGGCCGGATCCTCGCGCCAGGTATGCAGCACTTCCACCTCGGCGTCAGTGATATAGCCCGTCTGCAGGGCCTCGGCCACCACGCTGTCATAGTCCGTCAGCGTCTCAAGCCGCACACCGGCCTCCTTGAAAGCCTTCTCGGCCACGGGGAACCCATAAGTATAGGCCGCCACCATGCCTACGACCTCGCATCCGTCGCGGCGGATGGCATCGACAGCCTTGAGGCTGCTGCCTCCGGTGGATATCAGGTCTTCCACCACCACGACCTTCATTCCCGGACGAAGCTCGCCCTCGATAAGGTTCTCAAGTCCGTGATCCTTGGGTTTCGAGCGCACGTAGACGAACGGCAGGTTCAGTTCGTCGGCCACCAAGGCCCCCTGCGGGATGGCTCCCGTGGCCACGCCGGCAATGGCCTCAGCCTCAGGGAAGTGCTCTAGAATGGCGTGGACCAGTTCCAGCTTGACATAGCTGCGCAGGTCAGGATAGGAAAGTGTCTTGCGGTTGTCGCAATAGAAAGGCGACTTCCATCCGCTTGCCCACGTAAACGGATTGTTCGGTTGCAGTTTAATAGCCTTAATCTTCAGCAGCTTGGCTGCGAAATCTCTTTTCAGTGTGCCCATATCAATTGTGTTGTTTTAGATGTTCTCGATGCAAAGGTACAGCAAACCGAAGACAATACAAAACAAAACC
>CAYQUN010000026.1:0-38519 GCA_964420715.1 uncultured Prevotella sp.
TTATTTATGTTAAAATTTAAATTGAGTATTCAAAAAAAATCTTTTTTATAAGATAATTGATTCTTCTATTTTTATTTTCATATCTTTATGGTTGGTCCGTTAGATATTTGGCTGGTAGTTTCTTTCACGTGCGCTAGCCAGGAAACACTTGTTCTCGCGGTGTGGCGTGTCTTGTGTGCCTTGCATTCGTTCCCTTGCCTTTCTCTTACGGGAGTGTTGTGTTGGTCGGCAATATGAGTGGTGGGGAGGTGCTGTCCGGTCGAACGTGAAAAGCGTGGCGATTTACTGTTTGTAATTTGGGGGCGTGCGGTGTTTTTCTTACATTTCCAGATCTTTCTTTTCCAAGTTGGTTTTGACATAATGTCGTTATATAGGCGTGTTTTTGACATTTTGAACGGTGTTCCTGCAGTTTGCGTAACGCCTTTGTAAAGAAGAAAGAAAAAAGGCGCGAGGAATGCGAGAGTGCCCTTCGGAGCCCCTCGGAAGGCCGTTCTTGCGTCGTCTCGACGGCTTTCAGAGGAGGTGGGAAGGCTGCTTACACATTGCAAAATGGGTGCGGAGACGATGGCGGTCGGAATAGTTTACAATCGGTGGGGTAGGGGGAGACGTCCTGCGTTTGCTTCCCCGATGCGCAAAGTGAAAAAAAGGAGCACTGCCTGTGGTGGGCGGTGCTCCTTGGTGGAGTGCACGTGCTAACGAGTTTGGCTCAATCGGTTTTGGGCTCCGCCCGTTAGGCGGCTACTTCTGTACGTATTTGCGGCCGTTGCGAATGACGACGCCACGATAGTTGCCGCCAATGCGTTGGCCGGCGAGGTTGTAGGTGTTGGAACTGGTCTTCCCTTCCACTTCGCTTCTCACGTCGCTGATGCTGGTGGGCGTTGCGGGCACTGCGGTGTTGGACAAGTTGCTTTCGCCGCTGTTGTAGACGACCGTGACGTTGTAGTCGTGTTCGCCGCCCTCGGCGTCGGTGTATTCGGGCGACTCTACCGTGGCAATGTACCTTCCGTCGCGATAGACCTTGTATCCAAGGACTTCGCCTGTTCCCTGGGTGTAGGTGATGTCGTCAATCATGAGAGCCTGGTTGATGCCGATGGGGGTGATGTGGTGAATGGCGAAATACTTGGCACCGGCCGGCAGTTCCACGTTCACCTGCAACCAGTCGGTTGTTGTCGTCACGCTGTCGGCGACGACGTGGGTGAAGCTGTCGTGCAGAGAGTCCGTCGTGGAGTAGGCCACTTGGAAACTCACCGTTCCGTTTGACTTGGCCAGCGTCTTGAACCAGAACGATATGGTCTGTGCGTCTCCGGTAAGGGCGGGCGAGATGAGCCAGTCGCTCACCTTGTTGCCAATGGCCATGTCTCCCTTCATGCTGAAGGCCGTGAGATATTGTTCGCCGCTGTGGGGCGTGAAGATGGAAAGGCTGTTGAACGGAGCCGTAGTGCTGTCTTCGGTTGCCACTTGGTTGGGGTTGAAGGTGATGAAGGCGTAGGCCTCTTCCTCCCACGGGAAGGTGTAGCCCGGCAGGTCGAGCGAATATTCTTGATCGGCGTCGAAGTTATACCACGGGCCTATATTATACTCGTACTCCAGGTAGTGTCCATCGCCCGGGAGTGTAAAGGCTGGATAAGATTCAAAGTCGTCGGTCACCACCTCCTTGTGCGGGGTGATGGCGGTCCACGTCAGCGTGTTGCCGCCTGCGGCTTTCGTGGCCTTCAAGTCGGTAACTCTTTCCATGTCGGGCTGGTCCACTTTCACCAGTGCCGCCGGCGTGGTGTTGTCGGCCGTGTTCTGGTCTTCAGCATAGTCGACAACGGCGTAGACCGTCAAGGTGTCAATGCCCGGGCGGGCCGTAAACCGCAGCGTTGTCGTGTCGACGGACAGGGGCGCGAGGGGTGTCGTGGTCGTGGTCTCGGCCACCTTCTCGCCGTTGGCATACAGGTTTACGGTGTAGCCGCTTGCGGGTTGCGTGCCATAGTTGCTGACGATGACCTGTGCCTCAGACTCGAGCCCGGCCATCACGCGCGACGGGGTGTAAAGCTTCGCATTGAGGTTGTGCTCTGTGGCGTCTATGATTTGGATGTTGTCGAGTGCGATGCTATAGCTTTCCTCGGTGTTTCCGGTGAACTTTAGGATGGCGTAGTCGAGTCCTTTTAGAGGGTTCAGGTCGACGGAGTAAGTCTCCCACTTCTTGTTGCCTTGTTCCTCGTAGCTTACCGTTATCAGCTGCAAGGTGCTGTTGTCCGGCTTGACGGCGGTGACCAGCAGTTCGTCGTCCCTATCGGATGGTTGGAAGGAAAAGAGCAACTTGGGGTTGACAACGTTCTTGAAGTCTATTTTCCCGCTGTTGAAACTTGAGGAACTGTAGCCGTCGCCGGAGTAAACCATGTATCCCGCAGTGGAGGCATACGTGACCTGGCTGCTTCCTTCCTCTTCGCGCCACCAGAGGTGGTTGTCGTCATCGGTCCAATTGTCGTTCCACCAGCTCCAGTGATTGCGGAATGAGGCACCAAAGTCTTGAAGCACGGGCATCTGGTAAGGCGTGCCGAGCAGCAGGTTGTTAGAGGCCACCTTCTTGCCCTCGCCGCCATTGTTGACGGCCGAGACGTAGAAGCCCGACACGCGCTGCTCGCCCTCGTTGCCGTCGATGGCGATGGCGTTGCCTGTTACGCCCGACTTGTACAGGTCGCCGGCGGAATACTCTCCGGCGTAATAGATGTTGTACGTGCAGTGGGAGGCGTCGAAATATCCGTTGTCGGCACCTTTGGTCGGAGCATCCCAGCTGAGGATGATTTTGTTTCCTTCGTCAGCGAGTTTCACATGGCTTACGCTGCCCGGGGTGTCTTCGCCGGCGTAAACCGACAACGTGGCCGGTATTCCGGCTCCCGCCTCGTTGTAGGCGATGATGGTATATTCGTTCTCGCCATTGGTGGCCCCTGTGTCGGTGTAGTTCAGGCTGCGGTTTGTCTCGGGGGTGTCGATGGTCTGGATTAGTGCGCCGTTTCGATAGATTTCAATCTTGGATATGGAGCCGAGTGTACTGCCATCGGCCTTGCGAAACGGAGAGCGGAAAGTGAGCGTTACCGTGGTCGTGCCATCATTGGCGGCCGTGCCGCGCACGGCTCCGGCGGCAGCAGGCGCCGCGCTGCTTGCGAGGTCTTCGATGACGATGTCGTCAAGGTTGATGCCGAATTGGGCCGCGCTGCTCACGGCATGGAATCCAATGCGGTAGTTGCCGTCGGCTTTGCAGACCACGAGGTTGCTGAAGTCGCCGCCGACGTGGTCTACCAAGGTCTTCGGCTGCAAGTTGGTGTAAGCCGACACGTCCGAGCCCTTGCCCCATGCGGTGGCGAAAAACTCGGTATAGCCGATGCCAGTGGCGTACACGCGATAGCCGACACGGTAGACCCGGCCGTCGCTAAACGGAAGCTCGGGCGTGAGCAGCCAGTCGTTGGAGTCTTGGGACTTTCCTGAATAAAGGCATTCGGCCGATTGGTTGTCTTTATTCCATTTCCAAGTGGATCCGTCCTCGTTGGAATCGATTACCTTGTACTTGTCGAAAGCTTGTTGCGTATCGAAATGCTCGACAAGGATGGTGTCGCTGCCGAATGCTGTTGTCGTGGTGAGCACGGCAAGTAGTAAAAGTAAAGTAAATCTTCTCATTTAATAAAAATTTAAGTTGTAAACCGTTCTTGTTTAATGAGGTGAAATTATTCTTGTTTGATGAAAAAGTAATGATATTATGAATATTCAAATAAATTCAAGTGCAAATATACAAACTTTTTGTAATATCGGATGTATGATTTCGAGATTTTTTTATCTTTTTGTTCGGATTGCTCCTGTTTGAAAAAGAAAAGTGGGCAGCATGTGCCATTACACCTATGGGCTTTTTGTTGATGGATGTCTATGAATCATCGGCTTTTCCGGCTTTTTTCTTGATGCGCTCTCGCCCGATTTTAATAACAAGCCCCTGATAACCATAGCCAATGTCATCGTCGGAGATAACCGTGATGAGGTTGTTTGCGGTAGGAACCGTGGGTTGGGTAATGATTTCGTTAGACGAGTCTCTTGGGAGGAGAGTCCCCTTGAAGTTGTGAAACAAACTCCTTTATGTTGATACGCCTTTGATCGCAGTAATGCGCACTAAGTTTGTAGAGGCGTATAAGTCGTGTAGGGACTGGACAAGGGGGAAATAGCTTATAGGGAATAAAAATATAAAAGAGCGGTGCGTAAGTCAATATGCATCCACTCTTTTATATTGTTATTGCAGAGGCAAAACAGTCTTGCCGGAATCCACAGGTATGCTATGCTGTGAAAGGGCTGTTTTGCCTGTATGGCGTTAATAGCCCCTCTTTAAATTGCTGAACGGTGATGGCGAGTCGAAGTGGGCTTTCTTGTTGAGGGTGAGTGTTTGGGAAGAACTCTTTTTGCCCAGTTTGGCTTGCTTCAACAACTGTAAATCTTTTACGAGGACATCACGGGTGACCAACTTCGACTTGTCGCGAGGACCGATAGGCAACACGGCTGGCTTGGAGGCTCCGGCCACATTGTGCTCTACAAGTTCCGGCAGGGCGAAGAAGTTGAACGGGCCGACGTAATAATTGAGGTTGTCGGTTTCGATGTAGCCGTCATCGTCTATCCATGGCTTCATGTTGTGATTGAAGGCGAAGATGCCCAGGATGTAGCCGTCGTAAGATGGGAGATTACTGAACAACAGCCCCATCCAGTTGTCCAGGTTGCCGGGATATGAATTGAAAACAGAGTAGGTGCCGACTTGTGGGTCGTTGCCCCAAATGCCAAGCATGCACATGTAGTTGGACGCCATCAGGGCGGGATACCTGCTGTCAGATTGGTTCAGAGTACTGTAGATAGACGGGTCTACGATGGCTGTGTAGAGGGAGTAACGCCGTGCGTAAGTTCCTACAAGTGTACCTCCCGGAATAATCGAAATGAGATTCTCGTCAATGAATTCAAACGGAATCATAAGGTCGTCTTCGGTAAGGTAAATATAGGGAATTACGTTGTTGCGAACCGTGTCGGCGGTGATGATGGCGTTCCTCTCAACGCGATAATCCTCGATGTTGCTCGACTGAATGTCCAAGGCCAGATCGTAGGCAATAAAGGTGAAACTCTTGTTTACGATGTCTTTCAGTTCGCCTTGCATCACCTGAATCGTATCAGCGTAGGGGCCGCATTGGAGGTAGATCTCGCCACTCCGAATGCCGCCTGTCGTATTCTCGCCAAGGCTGATGTCCAACCCTTCGCCGCTTATGTGCGCGTTGAGCCATTCGGGAGCTTGGATGGAAAGGTTTCCACCTTCGTTCTTCAACGGAAGTACGGCCTGGTGTGCGGAGTCATTGAAGATGTAATAGCTGTCACCAGTATACTTGTAATCCATACCTTGCTGCTGAATGGTAACGTTGGCCGAGTCGGTTCCGGATTTGATGGTGAGAAGGGTGGACCGGCCTTCGAGGTTAGGATTGGCCTGCACCGAGACGCGTACCTGGTTCCCCTCGACTGCGGCCGAAGCCCATGAGGAGTTGATCGTTGCCGTCGCCTCTCCAGGGGCGGTGAAGTCTACAACTCCAGTATCAGCCTTGGCTGTGAAGGTAATCGTTGCTGACGTTATATTCACCTGCGACTGGTGCAGGTACTCGCTGCCGGCGTCATCATCAGAACAAGCAGCAAATGCCAACAATGCGGCAAATATTGCAAAGAAACTATATATCTTTTTCATCTTTGTCTTGGTTTACTTGAGTTTAAATCTTTTGATGATATTCGGAATATCCTTTTGAGGGGCCTTGATTGTGGCGGGCAAAGAATATGCTTTGGATTTAGAACCGCTTGTGGTGACTTTTTGAAGTGTTGGCGACTCTAGCCATTCAAAATAGCCGGCCGTATCATCAAGTGACGAAATCTCCTGCGTCTCTGCTGCCCACAAAATCCATGCTTCGATAGGATACTCATCTACATAGCCACTAAAGGTTATGGTCGTGCCGTATTCCTTGCTGAAGTTGAAGTGGCCACTGTAAATCACGTTGGGACTGAAGGCTACATAGGATGCGTCAGCGAACAGGAAGGAGTTGATGATGTTGTAGCCCAATGCCTGGTATCCGCTATAACCTCCGGCAATGTCGATAGATCCCGTCGCTACATTGAACGTTGCATGCGTAGACAGCGTGATGGTACTACCTGACATGTTGATGTCGAAACTAAACTTGAGGTTGCGTCCCGACTGTGTTATGGTGGCCTGGGTGCTTACAAGCTCGCCATTTGAATCGTAATAATAGAGATTGTAACTGCCAAGGATGTCGTACATGCTCATCTGGGAAACCGTAAACTGACTGTAAACCTGCTTGGAGATTTTGCTAACCACATAAACTGTGGTAGTACGCATGTTGCCGGTCTCGTTTTCGGTTGCGCTCACAGAAAGGGAGTTGCCATCTATAGAGACTGTGCACCAATCGTCGGCAACAACGAAATCAAACTGGTCGAGATGGTTGAGCTTGTTGAACGTACGGGTGAATGCCTTGTCGTCTGACCCAACGGTACCGATGGCATTGGTGATGATTGCCGGGTCATAGATACCGGAAAGCTGTGTGCCGTTGTCGGCCGAAAGGGAAAGATGGTCGTTGTTATAATTGATTTCGTCTACAGTGACGCCATCAATCGTAACTGGTTTGTAAAGTTTGATGCCCTTGTCGGTGAAGTTGTATGATGACTGGACGTGTGTGCTGTCAATGGTAATGTCGATTTGACGATTGCTGCGGTTGAAAAACAACTGTCCTTGACGGCCGCCGATATTTCCGACAGCGGCGTAGAGTCCGAAGCTGTCACCCATATCGATAACCTTGTTTACATAATCGGCTGCCGGTTCTGTAAGCCGACGGAAGTACATGGTGTTTTGCGAACGCTTTCCGTGAACTTTTATGCGGTCGTCGCCTATACTGTCGATGACGAACTCGAAGTCGCCCTCATATCCCTCATAAAGGGAGGACGAGGGGGTTGAGAAAAAGTGTATCATCGAGTTGTAAGAGTCGAATGAAAGAACCGGACCGTCATCGCCCTTCATGGAATAAAGACTTGTCTCGCTCTTGTCCGGCTGGTTTTCAAAGTAGACCGTGGCCTGGTTCTTGTCAAACGTAATGGCGTAGGTATAGCCTCCGTATGACTGGTTGCTCTGTGGGTAATAGTCGAGAACCCATCCGTTTGTGGAGCTGATCAGAGTGTTCTGGGCTTTTTCCAGGTATTCTTCGGCGCGTGTGGAACTCGACTCTGAGAACTTATCATCATCGTCCTTCAGACATGACTGCAAGAGTAATGCCGGAAGAGCAATCAATAAGTATACAAAAACTTTATATGATTTCATCGTTGTTTCTTCTTTAGTTATTAACAGTCAAATCTGTAAGGTTGACATACCCCTTGAGTACGTCGTCCATGCGCTTGAGGACTTCGCTGCGAAGGTCGTCAATGTTGATGTTCCATTGGTCCTGCATGTAGGTACGAACGATGTCGAGCTTCTGGTTGATGAGGGTGGCACCGTCGGTAGAACCTGATGGCGTTTCCGAAGTAGCCTCTTGCATCCATGTCGCCCACTGCTCGGGCGTGTTCGTAATGTAGGTTGAGAGAACCTCGGCGAAATCCTCCCGAGCCTCCTTCTGGGAGTAATCGGTGATGAATCCACGCCCAAGATATCCGTCTTCGCCCTCCGCTGTAGACCAGGCGTCGTTGATATAGAGGCTACCGGTAATCTGCTGGAAGTCCTCCGAATAGTCCTTTGTCTGGTTCAGAATATGGGTGAACTCGTGATAGATGGTCTTGAGGAAAAGCTCGTTCAGTATGTAACGCCGGTTTTCAAGTGTCGTGAGATAGGCGGCGGAGATAAGTTCGTCGCCTGACCCCGTGAGCACGGCGTCGAGGTGGTTGGTACCGGAAAGGAAGATTTTCTTTCCACTTTCTGCCGTACCGAGAATCATGGTTCCATTGTTGTTGTACTCGAATTCTCCCGTGGCATAGAACATCTTCGGGAAGTAGGCGCGAGTGAATTCGACACCGGCAACCCTGTCGTATGCCTCCATGCCGCAATATTTCACGATGTGAGCATATTCAATGGCCTGGTGGTAGTCGGCTGGTACGTTGTAGTAGTTTAGGTCCGTCTCGTTGTCATCGTAACGATAGAGGAACTCGATGTTGTAAGGATTGACAAAATTCTCCTTAAGCCACTTGTCGAAGTCGTTCTCCTCCGTAAGGCTGTTCTGGATGACACTCTTTTCGTCGAGGTCGTCGTCGTTGGAGCAGGACGATATGAGGAAAGAGCCAAGTGCTACGAGGCAGAGCGGGAAGTATGCAAGAGCCTTCTTCACGCCCTTTCTTTCCATGGCGTTATATTGCTTGTTCATGTTCATAATTGGATTCTAAAACTTGTTACTTTAATCATTATAAACTCGAAGTCTATCTAGGGTTAGCCTCTACGCCGGCATCACGTGCCTGTTGCGGGATTTGTACGGCGCGGCGTGGGTCGTTCACCGTCAGCTTGTCGAGAATGCGGAGAGGGTTGCCGTCGGCGCCCATCTCACGGCGTGGAATCTCTATTCCGTAACGCTTGATGTCAAACCAGCGCAAGCCCTGGGAAATGGTCTCAATGCGGCGGCAGTCAAGTATAAGTTGCAGAAGCGATTCTTGGTCAGAGCCCTCTGCGTCAATCGCAAATGCAGGATGGAGGTGCTTCTTGATTGTCGACTGCAGTCCGTTGGCATCGTCGTAGCAGTAGCCGACACGGCTCATGGTCTGCTTGATGGTTGCAAGAGAAATGGTGTTGTTCGTGTTGTAGAAGTTGTGAATCCACAGGCTTACGTCGTTGACGGATTTGTCGTACTCCTTCAGCAAGGCGTAGGCCTCGGCGCGACAGAGAAGTGTCTCGTCCGTGCTGAACTCTGGAACAACAATATGCGGGTAACCTATACGGGAAACGGGATCGGTGAACTCGAATCCGTATGGAAGCTTCCAGAAACGGCATACGTCGAAGTTGTTGCCTCGGCGGATAAGGGGTTGCTGGTAGTAGTTGCGAGAGCCCCAGACATTAGTGGCGGCAATGTCTTCGTTATACCCAAGATAAGAGCCATGCTCATAGCGTGTATAGACAAGGTAAGGGCCGTAAATGGCACCGTCCTGGGAAATGTAGGTGTTGAGCATGAGGTTGCAATTGAGTTCGGCTCCGATATAGTGGAGTGTCAGGGCATCGAAGTCTTGCGTCATGCTTCCCATCGTCTTGTAGTCGCGTAGGACGGCAGAAGGATTGGATCCAAGTGCGAGATTGGCATACTGGATCACCTTCTCCCATTGGTTATAGAAGAGATAGAAACGTGCGGCGAAAGCGTAGGCGGCTTTCCGATTGAAGTGGTATTTAGGCACGCTGTAGTTGTCGGTGACATACTTCAGGCCTTCCTGCAAATCCTGCTCGATAAGGGCGTACACTTCGGCCACATTGCCGCGCTCGTGCTTTTCTGTAAAGGTCTCCACCTTGTTGAGGTATGGGATGCCAAGGTCCTTGTCGCTGGTCTGTGGATTGTAGTTCTGGCAGAATTCGTTGACGAGGAGGAAGTGACAGTAGGCGCGGCAGAGGAGGGCCTCGCCATACGATGCGGCCAACTGGCTGTTGGCACTTGGGCCGCCCTGCTCTTTAATCGACTCGATGGCCTGGTTGGCGTTGGCAATAGCTAGATAATTATTCTCCCAAAACATTTCAGGCGATTCGTTGTCGACCTCGGTGACATCCTGCCAGAAGTAGACCTGATCCATGAATCGGCTTCCTCTCGGGTTTGCGGCCCCGTAGTAGTCGGCATTATCCGACATGGTCTCGTTGACGAGGATGTTGGGAGTCTTAGGATATGCGTTCACCAGAAGGTTCGCAATCTTCTCCGGCGTGTTCAGCTCTGTCCGATTGTCAGGCATGGTGTCGAGCTTGTCGCCACACGAAGCGAGCGCCAAGGTTGCCAGTCCTAAGATAACGGCTCTATATCTTAATGATTTCATGTTCTTAATTACTATTATTTCTAATTGCTAATCTCAAATTACAGTCCGAGACGGAGTGTCAGAGTGAACTGCTTAGGTGTCGGCACGGCCACACCGCCGGTGTTGAAGAACTCCGGGTCTTGCCCGTTAAGTTTCTTGTCGGCGTAGATAAGGAACAGGTTGGTGGCCTGTAGCTTCAGCGAGAGGTTGTTAAGTCCCAGCGGATCGATAAGCTTCTTGGGGAAGTCGTATCCCAGTGCGAGCTCCTTCATACGTATGAAGTCACCTTTGGCAATGCGTTCCGTCGAATAGTTGTATGCATTGTAGGCATAGCTCAGGTTGGCGTCGAGATTGTTCTGCCGGCTGCTGGCAATAACGGGAACGTTGGTCTTTTCCTCGTCTCCAGGATTTCTCCATCGGTTCTTGAACTCTTTTGGCATTGAGCTGAGGTCGTCATAGCTGTTGGAGAATACCGGATCAAGGCGCACCTTGTTGCCGAATGCATAGGTGAGGAAGATGTTAAGCGTCCATCCCTTCCACTTGAAGATGTTGCCGAACGAACCTGTAGACGTTGGGTCGGCGGGTCCCTCGTACTTCAGGAACTTGGTTTTCTCGGGATCACGAGTCTGGAAGTAGATGCCGGTTGTCGTGATGTTGCCATCCTGATCGAGGAATGTGGGAATTCCCTCGCCGTTAAGTCCCTTGAAGGGGACGGAGAAGATTGCGCGGACGGGGTAGCCCTGAAGAGGGAAGCCCGTGCCTTGCACAAGGTCGATGATGCGGGCTGGTGAATATAGGTCGGTAATCTTCGTATGCGTATAAGAGTAGATGAAACTGGTCGTCCACGAGAAGTCTTTCGTCTTGATGTTTGTTGTAGAGAGCGAAAGTTCATAACCGCGTGAGTTCATCGATGCGACATTGGCAAGTTGGTATTGTCCGAAGAGCTGCGTGTTGGCATAACCAATCAGGTCGTAGTTCTTGCGCCAGTAGATATCGGTTGTGAGGTTGATGCGGTTGTTGAGGAATCCCAAGTCGTAACCCATGTTGAACTCACGCTTTTTCTCGTAGGTCAAGTCGGGGTTCCCGAGCTGGGCTTGCTCGATTCCAGACTCTTGTACGCCGGCAAACGGACGCCAAGGATTGGAACTGCGGAAGACGGGTAGCGAGTTGGTCACGGGGGGACGGTCACCGGTCAGAGAGTAGCTCAGGCGTACGGTGGCATGGGTGAAAATGTCCTTGAATGTAGGTTGGAACCACTTCTCCTCGTGGGCGTTCCATGCTCCCGAAACGTTCCATGTCGGCATCCAGCGTGCAGATGTAGCCTTGCCCAGACCGTTTGTTCCTTCGTAGCGGAAGGTGCCGGTAACCTGATAGCGGCCCATGTAAGAATAAGTTGCGGTGCCGAACCATGCTATGCTGCGCTGGTGAGTGTTCTGCATGGTATAGTAGTCACTTCCTTCCTCTTGTCCTCTTTTGAACACCTGGTAGGCGTATAGGGGGATTTCTCCATTGGTATACTGCAAGCCCCATCCGCGGAACCACGTCTGCTTGCGGTCCACATAGTTGGACTCAACACCTCCATAGAGGTTGAGGATGTGCTTCTCGTTGAAGATGTCGTTGTAGCTGGCCGAAATACGCGTGTCCCAACCGAAGTAGCGGTTGTCGGTACGTTCGTAAATACCACCATAGGGCAGGACGGAGATGGGGAGTGCGTAGACGTTGTCCGGGTCGGTGTAGAGGAAGGGGTTGCGGTCACGAATGGTCGACGTGCCCATGGCGCGGTACGCTTGTGCCTGGTTAGAATCGTCGAGGATGTTGTGCTCTTGTGACGACATGTTGCTCTTCACGGCGCCGAGCAAGGTAATCTTGACCTTAGAGATCGGCTTGTAGTCAAGGCTGCCCTGGATACGCAGGTCCTGTACGTTCAAGTCGATGTAGTTGTTTTCAAGTTCTTGCTTGATGTTGAAAGGGGCATAGTTGCGCGTGTAGAACTCGTTAGGGTCAAGTGTGCGCGACGTGTTCAGGGCGTACGAGTAGGGATTGATATCGAAGTCGCGCTTCACCTTGCCCGATACGACATCGGTTTCCGAGCTCATTGTTCCGGGAGCCTTCTGTTTGCGATACGAAGCGTTTGCGAGCAAACTGACATCAATATGCTTGTTGATGTTGAATGTGGAATTGATGTTCGCTGTGTAGCGTTGCACCTCGCTTTGCTTGGTCCATCCTGGGTCGAACATGGCAGAGAGCGATGCATAGTATTGCGACCTGTCGGTACCTCCGCTGATGCTAACGGAGTGGTTGTGCATGATGGCGTTAGAGAACAGCTCGTCAAACCAGTTGGTGTTACGGAACTCGGCGGCGCGCAAATATGCATTCTTCGCGTCTTCCGTATTTGGCAGGGCGAATTGGCCCGTAGTCGGGTTGTACTCGGACAGCAGCTGGTACATCTTGCCGTAGATACCGCTGTTCATAGCGGTGGCCGTTTCGGCATAGTTCAAATATCCTTTTTCCTGAAGTTCCTCGTAGATACTCATCTGTTCCTGCGAGTTCATGATGTTGAAATCGCCATAGCGCGGTTTCAAGCGCATGGTATACTCGCCAGTGTAACCGATGTGAGCCTGCCCGGCACGTCCCTTCTTCGTTGTGACGACGATGACGCCTGCCATGGCGCGTGCACCATATATAGAGGTGGCGGAACCGTCTTTCAGAATCTGGAAGCTCTCGATATCGTCGGCGTTCAGTCCTGCAATGGCAGAGGAGATAAGGGTGTTGGCGTCGCCGGAGGAAAGGGCGTCGGCGTCAACGTCAACAACATCCTCCATGATGACACCGTCGACGACCCACAACGGCTTTGAACTACCGAAGATGGATGTTGCTCCACGGACGCGGATTTTGGGGGCTGTTCCGAAGGTACCGCTGACGTTCTGTACGCTTACGCCGGCCGCACGTCCTTCGAGCGAACGGCTGATGTCGGCCATACCGTCGATCTTGGCGTCTTCAGCTCCGATTTTTGATGCGGCTCCCGAGAACAGGCGCTTGTCGGTGGAGGTCATACCGGTGACGACAACCTCCTGCAGGCTGTGCTCGTTGGGCCTTAGTGTTATCTTCATGCCGTTTCTTGCAGTAACGGTCTGATTCTCCATGCCAACGTAACTCACGACGAGCTTTTTGCCCTCGGCGTTGTCAAGGGTAAAGTGACCGTCGATATTGGTAAGTGTCCCAGTCTTCGTTCCTTGAATGATTACGGAAGCACCGATAACGGGCATTCCATCATCCTGAGAAACTACGGTACCAGAGATTCTACTTTGGGCGAATGCCATCCCTATACATAGGAAGAGGCCTGCCAAAACCAAGCTTAGTCTTTTCTCCATAAAAACTCAAAAATGTTATACTAATGTTAAAAATTTTTGTTACAGCACTTAAACGGATGCAAAGTTAGGTTAATCTGCTGTAAGAAACAAACATTTTCTTTAAAAAAATGCTAAAAATACGCTTTTTGCAATTTAAAGAGAGAAATTGGTAATAATAATGCGTTATTATTTGTGGAAATGATAGAGAATACGTTCTTCATAGAAAGGTATTATGTAGTTTTCCTGTTGGTTTGTTACGTGTGCAATTATGTTTGTGTTGTTTTGCTTTAAACAACCTTGTTTTAACTGTGTTTTGTGTTTTGAAAGTGTGGAATTATGTCTTGTAATACAAATGTCGTATTGTATGTAATTCTGTATATTTGCAGTTCTTTTGTTATTTTATCGGAGATTTAGACAAGATATAATTATGTGGAAGTTGGGAAATAGGCTGAAGTTTTGCCTATGATGCAGTCTTGTTTGTTGTCGGTTGCTTTAGTCTCGTGGATGTATGTTGTGGGTAGTGTTTTGATCTTAATTTCTTTCGGGTGTTCTCCGTTTGCTCGTGCAGGCGGGATATGCCAACAAGGAGGAGTCCGAACGGAATTGCCGCTTCCTTGGTATGACATAAAGGGGCAAGGATATGATATAAAGCTGCCGCCTATATATTATAATAGGTGTAGGGCTTTTGCACGTGGCATCATATGGATTGGGAGGACAAAAGGCTTCAAACCAAGGACCTTTCACTGCTGGGGCTTGTCAGCGGCCCAATCTCCAGCATGGAACGAAAAAAAAAGGAGGAAGCCGAACAACCTATTCATTTAATTCGTATATTTGCAACAGAAACCAACAAAGAAAGGAGTAACCATGAGAACGAGCGAGACTTTTGTGATTACCATCAACCGGGAATTTGGCACCGGAGGACATGAAATCGGAACCAAGCTGGCCGCGCGCCTTCACGTGCCCATGGTTGACCGGCAGATTTTGAAGGCTGTTGCAGCAAAGTTCAACATGACCGAAAAAGAGGTGGAGAGACTCGAAGACCGCCGTCCATCGTGGTGGGACGACTTCACCCAGTTCTATCAGTCGTTCATGAGTATGAACGAGTACACGGTGAATCCTCGCGATATCACCTCACGTCAGCTTTACGCCTCCCAGGAGCTGGCGATGAAGAAGATAGCCGCCGAAGGCAGTTGCGTGGTCATCGGTCGTTGCGGCTTCAATGTGTTCAAGCACCATCCTAACGCCTTGCGCGTGTTTCTGCATTCTCCGCTCGACTATCGGTTGAAGCGTGTGGAGGACCAGTATCATGTGGACGAGGCCAAGGCGCGTGAGCTCATCAGCGACAACGACTATACGCGTCAGGTGTTTACGAAGACCTTTACGGGCAAGGATTGGTATGACGCCCGTAATTACGACATAACACTCAACGTGGCCGACCATGGAGTCGACGGAACTGTGGACGTGTTGATGAAGTTGATAGAAGAGGCATAATCCGCGGAGGACCAATCAAGATGGAATACGACGAATGGCTTCGGGGGCATGGCGTACGCCCCACCGGCAACCGCATTGTCATAGCGCGTGAACTGGGCAGGAGCCGTGCCCCGCTTTCGATGTCGGAATTGGAGAGGCGTATTGGCACCATTGACAAGTCGGGCGTATCACGCACTCTTGCCGTCTTCAGGGAGCATCATTTGGTACATACCATCGAGGACGGCGAGGGGCAGGTGAAGTATGAGTTGTGCATGAGTCATGATGGCGATGATGACGACGATGCCCACGCTCACTTCTTTTGCGAGCGATGCCACCGCACCATTTGTCTCAACGACGTTCCCGTACCTGTCTTCAGCGTGCCCGAGGGTTACGTTGTTCATGGTACGAATTGCCTGCTAGTGGGGCTTTGCCCTGATTGCCGCAAGAAAATGCTGCGATAGGCCTGTTGCGGGCCTATCGCTTCCGGTCGTGAAGGAAGTATTTCGCACCATAGAAGAGGCAGATGAGCACGAACGTGATTCCACCTTCGCACAGGTAGGCGGCGAACTCGTGCCCCATGCCTATTTGCCTCGTGATGGCGTTGGCTATGAAAAAAGCCACCGCAAAGATGATGACGTCAACCAGGTTCCACGTTGATTTTTTCTTTTCTTCCATTTCCCATTCTTTTCTTAACCTCTTCCTTGGATGTTCTCGGGGCGCGGTCCCCTCTCTCCGTTTCCCGTTATGCCTCTCCGGCCGTCTTCCGCGCCCTCATGGCCATGCGCTTTTGCTTCATGCGCTCGGCCTTTTGGGCGGCGGCCTGTGCATAGACGTTGCCCGCGGCCTCGTCGGGAGTTATCCGTTCCGTGTGCGCCCTGCGTACCAGGTCCTTCACCACCTCTCCTCCCACAATGAGTCCGGCGGCGGCCGGAACGAAGGCGTTGCTGGCCGGGATGTCGCGTCGGTCGGTGCATTTGCGCATGTCCTTGTTGGGGCAGATGCAATGAAAGCGGCAACTGATGGTCTCGTCATCGATGGGCCGCAGGGGTTCTTCCTCGCTGTAGACCACCTTCAGCCGTGGAATGCCCAGCTTGCGGAGCTTCTTTCTCACCACCTTGGCCAGCGGGTCCATCTTGGTTTGGTTGATGTCGGCCACGCGGAAAGCCGTAGCGTCCACCTTGTTGGCGGCGCCCATGCACGAGATGATGGGGATGTGCAAGGCGTGGCATCGCTTGATGAGTTCTAGCTTGGCCGTGACGGTGTCGACGCAGTCCACGACATAGTCGAATTGTGACAGGTCGATGGTGTCGGCGTTGGAGGGCAAATAGAACATCTGGTATTTGTGTACGATGCATCGGGGGTTGATGTCGCGGACGCGTTCCTCGGCCACGTCCACCTTGTGTCGTCCCACCGTAGAGATGAGGGCGAGAATCTGCCGGTTCACGTTGGTCAGGCACACGCGGTCGTCATCGAAGAGGTCGAGTTCGCCCACGCCGCTTCTGGCCAACACTTCCACCACGTATCCTCCCACGCCTCCCACACCGAAGACGGCCACGCGCGAGCCGTTGAGCGTGTCGATGGCGGGCTTGCCGAAGAGCAACTGGGTGCGCGAAAACTGATTTTGCATAGCTGAAACTGATTTTCGTTGCAAAGTTACGGCAAATAAACGGGAATGCAAAGGAAAACGCCTAATTCGTGTGTGGGGATGGAAAGATGTTGCCTAACAAAATGATTAAAAAGTCAACACTTTTTTTGCATTGTCTACAAAAATCATTACCTTTGCATCCGAAGGCACGGAAAACACGATGCTCGTCAAGTGAAAGAGTCTACATGAGGCAACTGAAAATAACAAAAAACATTACCAATCGCTCGAGTGAGTCGCTTGAGCGCTATCTATCAGAGATCGCAAAGGAACCGCGAATCTCGCCCGAAGAAGAGGAGGAACTAGCCCGCAAGATCCACCAGGGGGGACGTGAGGGCGAACGCGCCAAGGACAGATTGGTGCGTGCCAACCTGCGCTTTGTGGTCTCGGTGGCCAAGCAGTATCAGCACCAGGGAATCTCGCTCACCGATTTAATCAACGAGGGCAACGTGGGGCTGGTGAAGGCGGCCGAGAAATTTGACGAGACACGTGGCTTCAAGTTCATCTCTTATGCCGTATGGTGGATTCGGCAAAGCATCATCCAGGCGCTTTCCGAGAAGAGCAAGCTCGTGCGCGTGCCCTTGAACCAGAGTGCCACGGCCAACAAGGTGAGCCGTTGCATGACCGACTTCTTGCAAGAGAAGGGCCGCATGCCCTCCGTACAGGAAATCATGGAGATCACCGGCATTGAAGAGCGCAAGATCAAGGAGGCCATGGACACGCAAAACCGGCAGGTGAGTATCGACGAGCCTTTCTCGGATGAGAACGAAGGGTCCATTGCCGACACGTTGGCTTCGACCGACGAATCGGAGAAGTCGGACAACGAGGTGGACCGCCAATCGATGGATTCCGACATTCAAAAGGTGGTGAACACCGTGCTCAATCGCCGCGAGGCCTACGTGGTGACGCGCGCCTTCGGGCTGGGGTGTCCCGAGGAAACGCTCGAGCAGATTGGCGAGGAACTTGGACTTTCGCGCGAGCGGGTGCGCCAGGTGAAGGAGAAGGCCCTGCGCAAGATTCGCCATAGCGGAAGCCAGTCGCTTCTCCAGAAATATTTGGGCTAGTCCCAGGCCTTGTTTCGGGGCCTGCTATCTGGCGTGTGACTCGCCCCATCCCCATAAAAGCCATAGCAAGTTGTTCCATGACTTGTTGGATATGCGTCGCGTGGGGAAGTCAAGTTTTAATCCGATGCTCAGGTTCGTTCGGTTCCAAGTGTTGCGGTGATGGCATGACTGCGTAGCCATCGGGCCGTCGAGATAGTTCACATTGTATCGGTTATGGCCGCCCAATCCCACCCGGAAGTCGGCATTGAAGCAGAGAGAAAGCGTGCTAAACAAATGGATGTCGACCCCGATTTGCGGTTTCAACGAGAGTGCGGGGCAACGCACGTCCCAGTCCATGTGGAAGTTGCTGCCCGGATAAGTCTGGTCGGTCACATAGTCTCCGTAACCCTTCATCTTGCCCAAGTTCAGCACGTTGGTCTGAACGAGAGCCCCCACGTGGGGTTGCACGATCCATCTCTTGGGAAAGAAGTAGAACTTCACGCCCCCCTCGAGTCCCGTCAGGTTGATGTGCTTGTATCCGATGCCATCCGATGCGTCGGTCATCATTCCGTCGCTTTCCAGATACCATCCACCCGTCAGGACCAGTCTTTGGGAGAGGTAATAGTCGCCCGTGATGTAGAAGGTGTTGCCCAGGTCGTCGTTCAGATAAAAGTCCTCGCCGTCGGGCGTGACGTCATCGAGGGTGGTTTGGCCGAATCCGGCGGCAATGGCCCATCTCTTGGGTTGGGTGTCGGTCTTGGCCGGCAAGGCTTGCTGACCGGTCAAGAGGAAGGCCAACATCATGACAAAAGTCTTTTTGATGTCTTTTTTCATCTTTTTCTTCTCGTTTTGGGACTGCAAAAGTAGTCCAATTATGTGATATGGCCAAGTTTTTTCCTTTTTTTTTCAATCGGCTGCCTCGTTTTTCTTTTCTCACCACCTGCAATCCGTCTTGGCATGTCGCAAAAAAGTTTACGATTCAAAAAACAGAGTCAGAAATCCCTCCTTGTCCTTGTGGAATGAGAAACGCCTTTTTCCTGGCAAAATGAAAGCAAAGAACATCGGTTCGCTTACGGATTTGTAAAGATGAAAGAAAAAGCCGGGTGAGAAGCTCGTTCGGCCCCAACGAGGATGTCTCAAAGCCCGAATGAGGCTGCAAGAAGGCCTCTCTTGCAACCTCTGAACGGCGCTTTCATCTTGCAAGAACGCCTTTCAGGTAATGAAGTTCCGATGTGGAGGAATATTTTTTACATGCTGGTCGCGCCCATGTTCCTCCTCCCCCTTGTCCCCATCCCCACGCCCGCACACGATGGGCTGAGTTTGCTCCGCGACCATCATGTCCGCGCAAAAGCGGAGTGGGGGAGGGCGGATTGCAATGTGACAGCTTCGCCAAGGCCGTTGGCGCCTCGGATGTGGTCAAAAGGAAGCAAAGTGTCAAGAAGTGAAAAAAAGAAGTGTATAAGATTGGAAAGTCGGCAAAAAAGCAGTATCTTTGCACATTGTTATAACAAATGTAATAAAATTCATCAATCGTGGCTGACACAAAGTACATCTTCGTCACAGGTGGTGTTGTTTCTTCATTGGGAAAAGGCATCATCTCATCCTCAATAGGTAAGCTGCTGCAAGCCAGAGGCTACAACATTACTATTCAGAAATTTGACCCTTACATCAATATCGACCCGGGCACGCTCAATCCTTACGAGCACGGCGAGTGCTATGTCACCGTCGACGGCATGGAGACCGACCTGGACCTGGGACACTATGAGCGGTTCACCGGAATACAGACCACACGGGCCAATTCCATGACCACGGGGCGCATCTACAAGTCGGTGATCGACAAGGAGCGCCGTGGCGACTATCTCGGCAAGACCATCCAGGTGGTGCCCCATATCACCGACGAAATCAAACGGGTCATCCGCCTGCTCGGCAAGAAGAACCACTACGACTTCGTCATCACCGAAATCGGAGGCACCATTGGCGATATCGAGAGCGCACCCTTCCTTGAGGCCATCCGCCAGATGAAGTGGGAGCTGGGACGCAACTGTGTCAACATCCACCTGACTTACATTCCTTATCTCAAGGCGGCTGGCGAGTTGAAGACCAAGCCCACACAGCACTCGGTGAAGGAATTGCAGAGCGTGGGCATCCAGCCCGACATCCTCGTGCTTCGCACTGAAAAGCACCTGACCGACCAAGTACGGAAGAAGGTGGCCGCCTTCTGCAATGTCGACCTGGACTGCGTGGTGCAGAGCGAGGACCTGCCCAGCATCTACGAGGTGCCGGTGAACATGCAGAACCAGGGCCTTGACGCCGACATCCTGCGCAAGTGCGGCATGGAGGTGGGCCCGACACCCGGATTGGGGCCGTGGAGGTCTTTCCTGGAGCGTCGCAAGAACGCCACCGAGGTGGTGAACATCGGCCTCGTGGGCAAATACGACTTGCAGGATGCTTACAAGAGCATTCGCGAAAGCCTCTCTCATGCCGGTACGTACAATGACCACAAGGTCGAGATTACCTTCATCAATAGCGAGGGCATCACCGAGGAAAACGTGGCCGAGAAGCTCAAGGGACAGGACGGCATCGTGATCTGCCCGGGATTCGGCCAGCGTGGCATCGAGGGAAAGATTGTCACCGCACACTACACACGCACCCACGACATCCCCACGTTCGGCATTTGCCTGGGCATGCAGATGATGGTGATCGAGTTCGCACGCAATGTGATCGGCTATGCCGATGCCAACAGCCGAGAGATGGACGAGAAGACCCCGCACAACGTGATCGACCTGATGGAGGAGCAGAAGAACATCTCCGACATGGGCGGCACCATGCGCCTGGGCGCCTACGAGTGCGTGTTGCGCCAGGGCTCGCGCGTGTTCAATATATATAAGAAGGAGCACATCCAGGAGCGCCACCGCCATCGTTACGAGTTCAACAACGAGTATCAGGCCGAATTCGAGAAGAACGGCATGATGTGCGTGGGACGCAATCCCGAGAGCGACCTCGTCGAGGTGGTCGAGATTCCCACGCTCCGCTGGTATATCGGCACGCAGTATCATCCGGAATACCAGAGCACGGTGCTCAAGCCGCACCCGCTCTTCGTCGACTTCGTGAAGACGGCCATCGCATACAGAACTGACAAAGAACAGAAGAAATAAGTTATGGACAAAAATACCATCATCGGCTTCTGCCTCATCGCCCTTGTCCTCATCGGCTTCAGCTGGTGGAGTCAGCCCTCTGAGGAGGAACAGAAGGCCCAGCAGGAGCAAGTGGAGAAGCAGCAGGCCGAGCTGAAAAAGGCCCAGGAGGCCTCGCTGAAGGCCACCCGTGCCAAGCAGGAGGCCGTCCGCGCCAAGTTGTTGGAGGACACCACCGCCCTCTTCCATGCCGCATTGCAGGGCAAGGCGCAGGACGTCACCCTTCAGAACGAGCGCCTGGCGCTCACTTTGAGCACGAAGGGTGCCACCGTGACCAAGGCCTATGTGAAGAATCCGAAGGGCTCGAAGCGCTATGTCGGACACGACATAGCCGACAAGAGCGGAAAGAACGACGACCTGGGGGGCGTCACGCTCTTCCAGGGTAAGGACCAGAGGCTGGATTACACGCTGGTGGCCAAGGAGATGAACATCAGCACGCAGGACCTCTATTTCACGCCTTCGCAACTCACGGACTCCACAGTCACCTTCACGGCCGTGGCCGGAGAGGGCAAGTCGCTGCAAATCAGCTATAAGCTTGGCCGTAACTATATGCTCCACATGAGCCTCAAAGTCACGGGCATGGCCGGACTCTTCGACCCGAACGCGTCGCGCATCTCCGTCGATTGGCACGAGCGCGTGCGCGAACAGGAGCGCGGATTCACTTTCGAGAACCGCTACGCGCGCCTCGACTGGAAAAACTCTGAGGGCGGAATCGAGAACCTGAGCGAGTCGTCTGACAAGCAGAAGGCCACCGAGGAGCCTGCTGACTGGGTGGCTTTCAAGAACCAGTTCTTCTCGGCCGTGGTCATTGCCAAGGACGGGTTCGACGCCGGAGCCAACATGCAGAGCTCGGTGTACGACAAGAAGGCGCAGGAAAACAACCCCGTGCGCTATCTCAAGGACTTCAAGGCCAGCATGAAGACGGCTTTCGACCCGAGCGGAAAGAAGCCCACCGAGCTGGAGTTCTATTATGGCCCGAACGATTTCTACATCCTCAAGAATGTTGAGAAGGAAAGCACCTTCGGCAAGGAACTCGACATGGAGCGCATTGTCGACCTGGGCTGGCCGCTCTTCCGCATCATCAACCGGTGGTTCACCATGCCGGTCTTCACCTGGCTCACCAAGTGGGGATTCTCCATGGGCGTGGTGCTCATCCTCATCACGTTGTTGCTCAAGCTCATCACTTACCCCATGGTGAAGAAAAGCTATATGTCGTCGGCCAAGATGCGCGTGCTCAAACCGAAACTCGACGAGGCCACAAAGCAGTTTGACAAGCCTGAAGACCAGATGCAGAAGCAACAGGCCATGATGAGCGAGTACGCCAAATACGGAGTGTCGCCCCTCAGCGGATGCCTGCCCATGCTCATCCAGATGCCCATCTGGGTGGCCATGTTCAACTTCGTGCCTAACGCCATCCAGCTCCGTGGTGAGAGCTTCTTGTGGATGAACGACCTCTCCACCTACGATCCGATATGGGAGTGGGGCACCAACCTGTGGATCATTGGCGACCACCTGTCGCTCACGTGCATTCTCTTCTGTGCCGCGCAAATCATCTATTCCTGGTTCTCCATGCAGATGCAAAAGGACCAGATGGTGGGCCAGCAGGCCGAGCAGATGAAGATGATGCAGTGGATGATGTATCTCATGCCCCTGTTCTTCTTCTTCATCTTCAACGATTATTCGTCGGGATTGAACTTCTATTACTTCATCAGCCTTATCATGTCGGCCGCCATCATGTTCACGTTGCGCAAGACAACCAATGACGAAAAGCTGCTTGCCATTCTTGAGGCCAACTATCAAAAGAACAAGGACAACCCCAAGAAGATGAGCGGTCTGGCCGCAAGGATGCAGGCCATGCAGGAGTATCAGCAGAAGGAGCAGGAGCGAATCAAGCAGCACCAGGCCGAACTGAATCGTAGAAAAAAGAATCTGAAGAAGTAAGTTATGGCAAAGCTAACGACTATGCTGGGAAAGGCAATGCATCAAGGTATGCTGAAGACCGCCTTGTTGGCCACCACGCTCGTGGCCGGTGGCGGCTTGGCTAATGCGCAAACCATGATTGGAAAAAACAATATTCAGCTTGCTTCCGACCTCATGACGCCGGAGGCGCTCTGGGCCATGGGCCGCATTGGCGCGGTGGCCCCCTCGGCTGACGGCAAGCAGGTGGCCTACCAGGTGGGCTACTACAGCGTGAAGGAGAACAAGGGGCACCAGGTCATCTATGTGATGGACGCCGACGGAAAAGGCAACGCCATGCTTACTGCCGACGAGAAGAGCGAGACCGACCCCGCGTGGGTGGACGGGAAGATCGCTTTCCTCCGCGAAGGACAGGTGTGGATGATGAATGCCGATGGCACCGGGCGACGCCAGCTTTCACATTCGAAGACCGACATCGAGGCGTTCCGGTTCTCGCCCGACGGCACGAAGGTGATTCTCGTGAAAAGCCTGCCTTATCATGGCACCATCGCCAAGAACCCCGACGACCTGCCTTTGGCCACGGGACGTCTGGTCACCGATATGAACTACCGGCATTGGGACCACTACGTCGAGACCATCGCACACCCCTTTGTGGCTTCCGTCGCCGCTGATGGAAGCATCGGCGAGGGCAAGGACATCATGCAGGGCGAGCCTTACGAGTGCCCCGTGGCTCCTTTCGGAGGCATCGAGCAACTGGCTTGGAGCCCCGACTCTAAGCAGATTGCCTATACGAGCCGCAAGCGCACGGGGGTGGTCTATGCCAATTCCACCGATACCGACATCTACCTCTACGACCTTGAAACGGGCAACACCGACAACGTCTGCAAGCACTTTGCCGATGAGGCCCAGCGCAAGGCTTACGAGGAGGCGCTGAAGTCGGTCGACCTTACGCGGAGCCTGGGCTCGCAAAAGGTGAACGACAAGAGTTTTGAAAACCTGAACGTGGGCTACGACGTCAACCCGAAGTTCTCGCCCGACGGCAAGTACATCGCCTGGCAGAGCATGAGGCGCGATGGATACGAGAGCGACCTCAACCGCCTCTGCGTCTACAACCGGGCCACGGGAGAGAAGGTTTACCTGACCAATGCCGACAATCTTGACACCAATGTAGACGACTACACGTGGGCTCCCGATTCCAAGAGCCTCTACTTCATCGCCGTGTGGCACGCCACCGGACGCATTTATCAGGTCTCGCTCGACCGCAAGGTGCGCCAGATTACCGATGAGGGATGGAACGATTACGGATCGGTGCAGACGCTTGGCGACAAGAAGCTTGTCGCCACACGACACTCCATGCTCAGACCTGACGACATCTATGTGGTCACTCCGTCGAAAAAGGAGCGGCTGGCCAAGGTGGAGCAAATCACCTTCGAGAACAAGCACATCTTCTCGCAGCTGGCTGATGCGACCATCCAGCAGCGTTGGGTCAAGACCACCGACGGCAAGGAGGAACTCACCTGGATCATCCTTCCCCCTCATTTTGACGCGTCTAAGAAATATCCCACCTTGCTCTATTGCGAGGGAGGACCGCAGAGTCCGGTAAGCCAGTTCTGGAGTTACCGGTGGAATTTCTCCATCATGGCCGCCCACGGATACGTCATCGTGGCTCCTAACCGCCACGGACTGCCCGGATTCGGAAGCCAGTGGAACGAGGAGGTGTCGGGCGACTGGACCGGACAGTGCATGGACGACTATCTTTCGGCAATCGACGACGCCACGCAGAACCTGCCTTTTGTCGACAAGGACCGGCTGGGATGTGTCGGCGCAAGCTTTGGCGGATTCTCCGTCTACTATCTTGCCGGACATCACGACAAGCGCTTCAAGGCTTTCATCGCGCACGACGGAGCCTTCAACCTCGAGAGTATGTATACGGACACCGAGGAGGCGTGGTTCTCCAATTGGGAATATGAGAGTGCCTATTGGAACAAGAACTTGCCCGAAAACGCCCGTGCCACCTATGAGAATAGTCCACATAAGTTTGTGGACCGGTGGGACACGCCCATCCTCTGCATTCATGGCGAGAAGGATTACCGCATCAATGCCAATCAGGGCATGGGGGCTTTCAATGCTGCCCGTATGCGTGGAATCCCCGCCGAGCTACTCATCTTCCCCGATGAAAACCACTGGGTGCTCAAGCCCCAGAATGGTGTCTTGTGGCAGCGCACGTTCTTCGGATGGCTCGACAAGTGGCTGAAGAAGTGAGTCGAATGTTTTTAAAAACGCAAACATATATCAGATAAAGAAGATTTTCACCATGAGTCAATCCAAAGGACATCCCAAGGGCCTCTACCTGCTCTTCGCCACCGAAATGGCCGAGCGCTTCAGCTATTATGGCATGAGGGCCCTATTTACACTTTACATGGTCGCCGCTTTGTTCTCGACGACCGACGCATTCCAAATCTACGGTTCCTACACGGGACTCGTCTACCTCACACCGCTGCTTGGTGGCTACATTGCCGACCGATATTGGGGCAACAACCGAAGCATCATCACCGGTGGCATCATCATGGCCATCGGCCAGTTCCTGATGTTTGCCAGCGCCTGTGTGGTGAAGCAAAGCATCTTTAAAGACCCCAGCCTGGGAGGAACCATCGACCCTAATGTCGACAACTTCATGGCCAAGATGCTCATGTTCGCCGGCTTGGCCGCCCTGATTTTGGGTAATGGATTCTTCAAGCCCAACATCTCCACCATGGTGGGCGACCTTTACGAGCCTACGGACCACCGCAAGGATGCCGCTTTCACCATCTTCTATATGGGAATCAACGTGGGCGCCCTCATTGCTCCGTTCGTGTGCGGAGGCGTCGGCACGGGGTCTTATGCCGATCCTAACACGTTCAAGTGGGCCTTCTTCTGTGCTGGTTGCGCCATGGTGCTTTCCGTGGCCATCTTTGCCGGATTCAAGAAAAAGTACCTCAAGACACCCGAGGGCGTGCTCATTGGCGATGTGCCCAAGTCTGAACTGGAGAAGCTGGAGAAGGCTTCGCGGGGCGAGGTCGTCGAGGAAGAGGCACCCAAAGTGAAGAACTCCGTGTTCCGTCCCATCCTCTGCGGTCTGCTCGCCATCGTCCTCTTTGGCATATTCTTCTACGTGGGCGGTGCCGATACCGGCGATTTCAACAGCATCATCTCCTCGGCCGTGTTCGCCATCGCCATCGCCATGCCCGTGTTCATCATCACCGACCGCGGCCTGACGCGTGACGAGATGAGCCGCATCGGCGTCATCTACATCATCGCCGTGTTCGTCATCTTCTTCTGGTCGGCCTTCGAGCAGGCTGGTGCTTCGCTCACCTACTTTGCCGAGCACAATGTCAATCGCGACCTCTTCGGCATCCACGGATTCTTCAAGACGGCCTGGTTCCAGAGTGTCAACCCCATTTGCGTGGTTTGTTTTGCCCCCCTCTTCGCCATGATGTGGGAAAAACTGAACAAGTGCGGCAAGGAACCCTCGTCGCCCGTGAAGCAGGCCATCGGCTTGATGTTGCTGGCCATCGGATATGCGGTCATCACTTTTGCCACTTATGGCGTCACAGGCAACGCGAAGGTGAGCATGTTCTGGCTCATCGCCCTTTATGCCATCCACACCTGTGGCGAGCTTTCGCTTTCGCCCATTGGCCTGAGCATGGTCAACAAGCTCTCACCGGCACGCCTTGCCTCGCTCTTGATGGGTGTCTGGTTCATGAGCAATGCCGCCTCCAACATCCTCGCCGGCAAGTTTGCCACCCTTCTCCCCGAGCCGGGCAAGCCGGCCGGAAGCATTCTGGGATGGCAGGTCAACACGCTGAGCGATTTCTTCATCATCTTCGTCGTCATGGCCGGAGTAGCCAGCATCGTGCTTTTCTGCCTCTGCCCGTTGCTGAAGAAGATGATGAAAGGCATCGACTAATCCCCGCTCCCCCCGGCGGGCGAATGATAGCACAAAGCCTCACACGTGGTGTACAGGCTGGCCGTCCGTGGCCAAGTTTTCACCCGTGTGGGGCTTTTTGCCTGTGTACGGGCATGGGCGACGTTATCCCCCAGCCCCTTGTCCCGTTACTTCTTATTGTTCCGAAGCATATTCTTTCGGGCCAACCGTCTCGTCGAGCAACACGTCGCCCGTCTTGTTCGACCGGTAAACGAATCTGAAGTTGAAGCCAGCCTCTTTGTATTGGGCGTAATTCGTGCTGTTGCGCACCCACCTCACCAGCACCTGTCTAAGTTTCTTGCGGTGGTCCCGGATAAGTTCCGCCGAGTCGATGCGCCCGTTAAACTCACGGTAGTTCACATAGGTGCGGGTGTCGCGGTGGAAGGCCACGCTGTCCACGCGCTCGTTGTTTTCCCACGGTGTGGGGCATTCGCGTTCGTTATATTCCCTTGCGTCGGCCTCGGCCTTGTCCTCCACCGATTGTCCGCACGACCAGCATGCAGCCACCACGGCCAGCGAGGCCAGCACGCCCACGGCCTTTCTTATTCTCAGTATTGCCATAGTTTCAAAATTTATGAACTTTGTCTGGATGTAGATTTCGTACAGAAGTCCCACGATAGCCCTTGTTAGAGCATCTTTTCACGATTTCTTCTTTTATTTTTTTGCAAAGATACTGCTTTTTGCCGAATTCTTTGTATATTTGCATCAAAAGAGCAAACCAAGCATGGACGACATCAAGAATATCCGAAATTTCTGTATCATTGCCCATATTGACCACGGCAAATCAACCCTTGCCGACCGTCTTCTGGAGCGAACGAAGACTATCAAAATTACCGAAGGGCAGATGCTCGACGACATGGATTTGGAGCGAGAGCGTGGCATCACCATCAAGAGTCACGCCATCCAAATGGAATATCAGGCCGTCAACGGGCAGAAGTATACGCTCAATCTCATCGATACTCCGGGCCACGTCGACTTCTCTTACGAGGTGTCGAGGAGCATTGCCGCATGCGAAGGTGCCCTCCTCGTGGTCGATGCGACACAAGGTGTTCAGGCCCAGACCATTTCAAACCTGTATATGGCCATTGAGCACGACTTGGAAATCATTCCCGTAATCAACAAGATTGACATGCCCAACGCCATGCCCGACGAAGTGGAAGACGAAATCGTGGACTTGCTGGGATGCGATCGCAAGGACATCATCCGCGCTTCGGGCAAGACCGGTGAGGGCGTCGACACGATTTTGGAGGCCGTGGTGAACCGTATTCCGCATCCCGATGGCGATCTGACGGCTCCGGCCCAAGCGCTCATCTTCGACTCCATCTTCAATTCATTCCGGGGCATTATTGTGCTCTGCAAGGTGGAGAATGGCATAATCCGCCAGGGCGAGAAGGTGAAATTCTTTAACACCGGCATGGAGTATACGGCCGATGAGGTGGGTGTGCTTAAGATGGATATGGTGCCGAGAAAGGAACTTTCGACGGGCGAAGTGGGCTACATCATCTCAGGTATCAAGAATGCCACCGAGGTCAAGGTGGGCGATACCGTCACTTCGGTGGTCAACCCATGTCAGAAGGCCATCTCGGGCTTCCAGGAAGTGAAGCCAATGGTCTTTGCCGGTGTATACCCCATTGACCCAAGCGACTACGAGAATCTCCGCTCATCGTTGGAGAAACTCCAGCTCAACGACGCCTCGCTCACTTTCTCACCCGAAAGTTCGGTGGCGCTTGGCTTCGGCTTCCGTTGTGGCTTCCTCGGGCTGCTCCATATGGAAATCGTCCAGGAACGGCTTGACCGGGAGTTCAATATGGATGTCATCACGACGGTGCCCAACGTGAGCTATCGGGTCTACGACAAGCAGGGGGGCGTCAAGGAGGTGCACAATCCTTCCGGCCTGCCTGACAGCACACTTATCGATCACATCGAGGAGCCCTATATCCGCTCTACTATTATCACTTCGGCTGACTACATCGGACCCATCATGAAGCTTTGTCTCGACAAGCGCGGCGAGCTCATCAATCAGGAATACGTGAGCGGCAATCGTGTAGAGTTGCACTTCATGATACCTTTGGGCGAAATCGTCATTGATTTCTACGACAAGCTCAAGAGCATATCCAAGGGCTATGCGTCGTTCGATTACCACATCGACAGCTACCGCCCTTCCAAGCTTGTCAAGCTTGACATCCTGCTCAACGGCGATCCCGTCGACGCACTTTCCACGCTTACCCATGAGAGCAATGCCGTAGCCTTTGGCCGTCGGATGTGCGAGAAGCTCAAGGAACTTATCCCGCGGCAGCAGTTTGACATTGCCATTCAGGCGGCCATTGGTGCGAAGATTGTGGCCCGCGAGACGGTGAAGCAGGTCCGCAAGGACGTCACGGCCAAATGTTATGGCGGCGACATCAGCCGGAAGCGCAAGCTGCTTGAGAAACAGAAGCGGGGCAAGAAGCGCATGAAGCAGATTGGCAACGTGCAGGTGCCGCAGAAGGCGTTCCTGGCCGTGCTGAAACTGGATTAGCGTTTGCCGTCCGGGCCGACAATAAAGTAAAGAGGAGGAAAGCATATGAAACAACCCGTATTGACCACTCGCGACATAGCGAGGGAGCTTGCACGAAAATACAGCACGATGACTTTCGAGGAACTTGACACCCTCGAAAGCATCCTAGTGCCCATGAAGTTTCTCAAGGGAGAGATGATTCTCAAGGAGGGCGAGCAGTGCAAGCACATCTATTACATAGAGAAAGGACTTATCAGGCAGTTCTATTTCAAGAACGGCAGGGAGGTCACCGAGCATCTCGGTGTCGAGCATTCCGTCTTCATGTGCATTGAGAGCCTTTTTCTCGAGGAGCCCACGCGCTTGCAGGTGGAAGCCCTTGAGAATACGCTTGTCTATGGGTTGCCCAAGGCGGAACTCGAAAAGGCCGCCATCCACAATGTCAATATCCAGATGCTCTATCGTAAGATATTGGAAGAAAGTCTCATTATCAGTCAGGAGCACGCCGACCTGATGCGGTTTGAAACGGCTCAGAACAAGTATCTCAAGCTCTGCGAGCGGAGTCCGCAAGTGGTGCTTAGAGCCCCCTTGGTCTATATTGCAAGCTACTTGCAGATGACTCCGGAGACACTGAGCCGCGTCAGGGCCTCGACAACGTCAAATAAGGAGTGAGCAACTTGGTTGTTTGCTCTTTTCTTCGTATTTTTGCATCAAGAAAAATCAATCAGAAAATCAGATAAAAGATTATGCTTACACTCAAACAGATCAGCGATGACACCGAGCGCGTCATCAAGGGACTGGAGAAGAAGCACTTCGAGGGAGCCCGCGAGGCTGTGGAGAAGGTGCTCGAATTCGACAAGGTGCGCCGTGAGGCCCAACAGAAACTCGACGCTAACAAGGCGCAGCAGAAGAAGCTTTCGGCCCAAATCGGAAGCTTGATGAAACAGGGCAAGAAGGACGAGGCCGAGGAAGTCAAGCGCCAGGTCGCCGAGTTGAAGGCCGTTGACAAGGCTCTCGACGAAGTGATGACCAAGGCTGCCAAGGATATGACCGATGAATTGCTCGACATTCCCAACATTCCCATTGACAAGGTGCCCGAAGGCAAAGACAGTTCTGACAATGTGGTGGTGAAGGAGGGAGGCGTCATTCCCGAGCTTCCCGAGGACGCACTCTGCCATTGGGACTTGCTGAAAAAGTTCAATCTGGTCGACTTCGACCTGGGTGTGAAGATCACCGGAGCGGGTTTCCCCGTCTATATCGGCAAGATGGCCCGCTTCCAGCGTGCCCTCGAGGCCTTCTTCCTCGACGAGGCCCGCAAGTCCGGATATCTTGAAATACAGCCTCCCTACGTGGTCAACGAGGCTTCCGGGTATGGCACAGGCCAGCTTCCCGACAAGGAGGGACAGATGTATCACGCCAATCTTGACAACCTCTATCTCATCCCGACGGCCGAAGTTCCTGTGACAAACATCTTCCGCGACGTCATCATCGACGAAAAAGATCTGCCCATCAAGCGTTGCGCTTATTCGGCTTGCTTCCGTCGCGAGGCCGGTTCCTACGGCAAGGATGTACGCGGACTGAACCGCCTCCACCAGTTTGACAAGGTGGAAATCGTGCGCATCGACACGCCCGAGCACTCCTACACCTCTTATCAGGAAATGCTTGACCATGTGGAGGGACTCTTGCAGAAGTTGGAGCTGCCTTATCACATCCTCCTTCTGTGCGGTGGCGACATGAGCTTCACCTCCTCGATATGCTGCGACTTCGAGACTTACTCAGCCGCTCAGAAGCGTTGGCTGGAGGTCTCCTCGGTGTCCAACTTTGAGAGCTATCAGGCCAATCGCCTGAAATGCCGCTATCGTCGGGCCGACAACAAGAAGATAGAGTTGTGCCACACGCTCAACGGCTCGGCCTTGGCCTTGCCCAGAATCGTGGCCACCATCTTGGAGAACAACCAGACCCCCAAAGGCATTCGCGTGCCCAAGGTGCTTGTGCCTTATTGCGGGTTCGAGCTCATTGACGACAAGAACTTCGATTAGCGGCCGTGTCCGGCTCGCTCTCCGCCTGTGTTCCCGTAGCGGGAAGTCTGAAAGCGAGTGCCGGAAACATTGTATGACGGCTGGCTGACATAAGAAAAAAAGGTGCCGGGAGGGGGCTGTGAGCGCATAGGCGCCCCACCGGCGGCTTCCCCATCTTCATCTCCCACGGCGACACGCTCTTGTCGCCGCGGGTCTTGGAACATCTTTCAAATGAAATTCTAAGTGCAAAAACATGAACAAGATTCTTAAAAAAGAGCAGTTCTCCGAGAAGGTATTCTGCCTGGAGATCGAGGCTCCGCTCATTGCCCACAGTTGTCGGGCGGGACAATTCATTATTGTTCGCGTTGACGAGAACAGCGAGCGCGTGCCCTATACCATTGCCAAAGCCGACGACGAGCGCGGTACGCTCACCCTGGTGGTGCAAGAAGTGGGTCTCTCGTCGACCAAGCTTTGCCGTCTCAATGCCGGCGACAGCGTCCACGACGTGGTGGGCCCGTTGGGCAACGCCTCGCCCATTGAGCGTTTCGGCACGGTGATCTGTGCCGGAGGCGGCATTGGCATCGCCGCCATCTTGCCCATCCTCACGGCGTTGAAGAAGGCCGGCAACAAGGTCATTTCGGTCCTTGCCGGACGCACGGCCAATCTCGTCATCATGATTGACGAGGTGAAGGCGTATTCCGACGAGGTCATCATCATGACCGACGACGGCTCGCTGGGCGAGAAAGGAGTGGTTACCGCAGGCGTGGAAGAAGTGATCAAGCGCGAGCATGTCGACCGCGTCATAGCCATCGGCCCTCCGGTGATGATGAAGTTCACCTCGCTTCTGGCGCAGAAGTACAACATTCCCAACACCGTGTCGCTCAACACCATCATGGTCGACGGCACCGGCATGTGTGGCGCCTGCCGTCTCACCATTGGCGGGAAGACCAGATTTGTGTGCATCGACGGACCCGAGTTCGACGGCGACCTGGTCGACTGGGACGAGATGTTCAAGCGCATGGGCACCTTCAAGGGGGTGGAGCGCGACGAGATGGAGCATTTCGCCGACCACCTTCCCGACCATGCCCATGCGGCCGGGACTGTGTCAGACGGGTCCGCCACGCCGTCGGCACCTTCGTCCGATGACGAGCCTTTGGCCGTACTCACTGACAGGAACGCACCTTGGCGGCAAGAGCTGCGCAAGGCCATGAAACCCAAGGAGCGCACGGCCATCGGGCGGGTGGCGATGCCCGAGCTCGATCCCGCCTATCGGGCCACGACGCGCCTCGAGGAGGTGAACCGCGGCCTCACGCCCGAGATGGCCGTTCGCGAGGCCCATCGTTGCCTCGATTGTGCCAAGCCCCAGTGTGTCGAGGGCTGTCCGGTCAACATCAACATCCCCTCTTTCGTGAAAAATATCGAGCGAGGCCATTTCCTCGCCGCCGCCAAGGTGCTCAAGGACACGTCGGCCCTGCCCGCAGTATGCGGTCGGGTGTGTCCGCAGGAGAAGCAGTGCGAGAGCAAGTGCGTGCATCTGAAGATGGGCGAGAAGGCCGTAGCCATCGGCTATCTGGAGCGTTTCGCCGCCGACTACGAGCGTGAGTCAGGACAGATGGCCCTTCCCGAGATACAACCCTCCAACGGAATCAAGGTCGCCGTGGTCGGATCAGGTCCTTCGGGCTTGAGTTTTGCCGGCGACATGGTGAAGCGTGGCTTCGATGTCTACGTCTTCGAGGCGCTCCATGAGATTGGCGGCGTGCTGAAATACGGCATTCCCGAGTTCCGACTGCCCAACCGGATTGTCGACGTTGAAATCGACAACCTGCGTAAGGAGGGCGTGCACTTCCAGACCGACACCATTGTGGGGAAGACCATTTCCGTCGACGAGCTCGAGGCCAAGGGCTTCAAAGGCATCTTTGTCGGCTCGGGAGCCGGTCTGCCCAACTTTATGAACATTCCCGGCGAGAACCTCATCAACATCATGAGTTCCAACGAATACCTCACCCGTGTGAACCTCATGGACGCCGCCAATCCCAAGACCGACACGCCCATCAACATTGGCAGGAAGGTCCTTGTCGTGGGCGGAGGCAACACCGCCATGGATTCGTGCCGCACGGCCAAGCGCCTTGGGGCCGACGTCACGCTGGTCTATCGGCGTAGCGAGGCCGAGATGCCCGCCCGTCTTGAAGAGGTGAAGCACGCCAAGGAGGAAGGCATTCGCTTCCTCACTCTTCACAATCCCAAGGAGTATCTTGGCGACGAGCAGGGCCGGGTGCGTGCCGCCGTCGTCGATGTCATGGAGCTTGGCGAGCCCGACGCCTCGGGCCGTCGCCGTCCGGTGCCTACGGGGCAGACGGAGACCATCGAGTGCGACCAGGTCATCGTGGCCGTAGGCGTCTCGCCCAACCCCCTTGTCCCCAAGAGCATCTCCGGATTGGAGCTTGGCCGGAAGAACACCATCGTTGTCGACGACCACATGCAGAGCTCCAAGCCCGAGATTTATGCCGGCGGCGACATCGTGCGTGGGGGCGCCACCGTCATTCTTGCCATGGGCGACGGCCGCCGGGCCGCGGCCAGCATGAGCGAGAAGCTCCTGTCCTAGTTGCGGCCACCCGTGCCTCCCGGACGTGAGGGTCCCCTTTGCGGTCCCCGCGCCCGAGGGCCATCAACGGAAAAGCCCGGATTGCCATCGGCCATAGGCCAGTGCAATCCGGGCTTTTTTAGTGCCGTTTTCGGGTGTCGTCCTCCGTCTTACTCCTCAAGCGGCTTCATGTTCGTGTACACGTTTTGTACGTCGTCGAAGTCCTCGAGCCGTTCCACCATCTTGTCAATGGTTTCGCGCTCCTCGCCCTGCAGGTCCTTCAAGTCGTTCGGAATGTAGGTGAACTCGGCGCTCGTAATCTCGTATCCGGCGTCTTCGAGGTGCTTCTGCACGTCGCCGAAGCTTTGCGGATCAGCGTAGATGGTGATCTCGTTCTCCTCGTCGTCCTCGTCGTAATCCTCTTCCACGCCATAGTCGATGAACTCCAGGATGAAGTCGTCCATGTTCATGTCCTCCTTCTTCTTGAACGAGAACACCGCCTTGTGGTCAAAGAGGAAGCTGAGCGAGCCCGTGGTTCCCAGGTTTCCGCTGAACTTGTTGAAGACCGAGCGCACATCGGCCACGGTACGCGTGGTGTTGTCGGTCAGCGTGTCCACGAGGATGGCGATGCCATGCGGTCCATATCCCTCATAGGTCACCTCCTTGTAGTCGCTCTGGTCCTTGCCCATAGCGTTCTTGATGGCGCGGCTGATGTTGTCCTTCGGCATGTTCTCGCGCTTGCAAGTAGCGATGATGGCCCTCAGGCGCGGGTTGTTCTCCGGTTCCGGTCCGCCGGACTTCACGGCGATGGCGATTTCCTTGCCCAGTTTCGTAAACGTGCGGGCCATGTGGCCCCATCTCTTCAGCTTAGCAGCCTTACGGTATTCGAATGCTCTTCCCATAGTGTTGGCCCGCCTCCAGTCGTCTTCCCACTATGTTGTGAAGGCAGGCCGGTGATGTCGGGACTTGTTTTTTTGTTTGTTTATACTTTCTTTTGATGTTTCCTTATCTGAGTTCGGCCCCCAGCTTGGTGGTGAGTTGGTGCACCAGCTTGCGCATGATGGCGTCGATGGCCTTGTCGTTGAGCGTCTTCGTGTCGTCCTGCAAGACGAAGTTCACGGCGTAGCTCTTCTTGCCCGCGGGCAGGTTCTTGCCCTGGTACACGTCGAAGAGTTCCACGCGCTTGAGCAGTTTCTTTTCGGTTTGCCGTGCCACGTCCACGATTTCCTGGAACTCCGTGCCCTCGTCGATGAGCAGGGCCAGGTCTCGGCTCACGGCCGGATACTTGCCCAGCTCCTTGAATTCGAGCTTGTTCTTTCGCACGGCCTTCATCAGCGCCGTCCAGTCTATTTCGGCGTAGTAGACGTCCTGGTCCAGGTCGAACATCTTCTTCACGGCCAGGTCCAGCGTGCCCATCTCGGCCAGCAGTTGTCCCTGTCGCGTCTCCACGCGCAGCGCCTTCGAGAAGGCGTTGTTGTCTGACGGTTTCGTCACCACGGCGTTCTCGGCCAGTCCCACGCGTTTGAACACGTTGTCCACATAAGCCTTCAACTCATAGAACGAGCTCTCCTCGTCGGGGTGTGCCCACGAGCCCGCCACGCGCTTGCCCGTCACCCAGAGTCCCAGGTGGTAGTCCTGCACGTATCCCTTGACGGGGCACTCGTCGGTGCGTCTTTCCGGCCGGAACTGGTAGACGTTGCCCACCTCGAAGAATCGCAGGTTCTGCGCCTTCCGGTTCACGTTGCGCACGATGCTTTCCAGGCCGCCGAAGAGCAGCGTCTGCCTCATCACGCCCAGGTCCGCGCTCAGCGGGTTCATCACCTTCACGGTGTTGGCCTCCGGATAGCGGTTGAACGGCCGCGATGCGTAGTACGACGCCTTCGTGAGCGAGTTGTTCAGAATCTCGTTGAAGCCCATG
Organism: uncultured Prevotella sp.; assembly: GCA_964420715.1. Classification (GTDB taxonomy): domain Bacteria; phylum Bacteroidota; class Bacteroidia; order Bacteroidales; family Bacteroidaceae; genus Prevotella. Next base: position 35,600 of record CAYQUN010000026.1, read on the forward strand.
CCCACGAGCTGTTCGGCCACCAGATTCTCCACATGATAGTTGCGGTCGGCCTCGCCCTGCACGGTGAGCGAGCTTTTCAGCGTGGTGGGAATCTCCACGTTGTTGTATCCATAGATGCGCAGGATGTCCTCCACCACGTCGCAGGGGCGTTGCACGTCCACCCTGTAGGCCGGCACCACGAGGTCCAGGCCCTCGGCGTCCTCCTTCACCACCTTCATCTCCAGGCTTTCGGCAATGCTCTTGATGGTCTCCGCGCCCAGTTTCTTTCCGATGAGTCGGTCGGCATATTCATAGTTCAGTCGCACGGGGAAGTCGGGCAGCGGCTGCGGATACACGTCCTTGATGTGCATGCTCACCTTGCCCCCCGCCAGCTTCTTGCAGAGTATGGCGGCCTGTTTCAGCGCATAGAGGGTGCCGTTGGGGTCCACGCCGCGTTCGAACCGGTAGCTGGCGTCGGTCGAGAGACCATGTCGCCGTGCGCTCTTGCGAATCCATGTGGGGTGGAAGTAGGCGCTCTCCAGCACCACGTTGCGTGTGGTCTCATAGGTTCCGCTGCCCTTGCCGCCGAAGATACCGGCGATGCACATGGGCTCCTCGGCGTTGCAGATGCTCAGGTCGTGCTCGCCCAGCGTGTGCTCCACGCCGTCGAGGGTGACAAACTTGGTGCCCTCGGGCTGCGTGCGCACCACGATTTTGTGTCCCTTCACCATGTCGGCGTCAAAGCAGTGCATGGGCTGTCCGTAAGCCAGCATGACATAGTTGGTGATGTCCACGATGTTGTTGATGGGTCTCAGGCCCACCACCGAGAGGCGGTCGCGCAGCCATTGTGGGCTCTCCTTCACGTCGCAGTCGGTGATGCTCACACACGCATATCGTTTGCAAGCCTCCTGGTTCTCTATCTCCACGTCGATGGGCAGGTCTTCGTTGTCCACGGCGAACTCTTCACATCCCGGCCGGTGCAGGCTCGTCTCATATCCGTTCTGCCTCAGCCATGCATACAGGTCGCGTGCCACGCCATAGTGGCTCAGCGCGTCGGCGCGGTTGGCGGTGAGGTCTATTTCGATCACCCAGTCGCTTTCCAGATGGTAGTATTCGGCCGCCGGCTGTCCCACGGGGGCGTCGTCGGGCAGCACGATGATGCCCGAGTGGTCGTTTCCCACGCCGATTTCGTCCTCGGCGCAAATCATGCCCAGGCTCTCCACACCACGAAGTTTCGACCGCTTGATCACGAATTCCTTGTCGCCGTCATAGAGCACGCAGCCCAGGTCGGCCACGATCACCTTCTCGCCCGCGGCCACGTTCTTGGCCCCGCACACGATTTGTTGCGGCTCGCCCTTGCCCAGGTCCACGGTGGTCACGTGCAGGTGGTCGCTGTTCGGGTGCGGCTCGCAGGTGAGCACCTGCCCCACGAAGAGGCCTTTCAGTCCGCCACGGATGGCCTGCACCTCCTCCAGCGAGTCCACTTCCAGTCCCGTCGAGGTCAGCGCGTCGGCCGTTTGCTGCGGCGTCAGGTCGAAATCGACATATTCTTTAAGCCATTGATATGAAATCTTCATGATGCTGAATTTATCTGTTTGCTTGTAAAACCGTGCAAAATTACAAAGATTTTTCGAGATACCCAAGGGCAAACGTGGTTTTTTGGCCTGCCGTGGCCCGCCGTGGGGCTCCGGCCGCCCAGTCGCGGCCGTGGGGCGCGTGGCTGTCGGGGGCGTGTGGCATTGTCCGCATTTGGGCCAAGGCGTCACGCGGTGGGCTTGAATCTTTTTTACATCAACTCGCACGAGAAGGCCCCCGCCGGTCATGGTGCCCCCGTTGCTACGTAAACAAGCGATTCTGACGCATTTTGCAAGGTTTTGTTTTTCAGAGGGTTAAGTTTCTCTTGCCCGTTGCGGGTCTCTGAAAAGCCCTTTTTGAGGTGTTCTCAAGGCCTTTCCGGCCCTGTCGTTAGGCCCTTCTTGCGTGCTCACTTGGCCCAAGTGAGGTGCTCTGAAGGCCCAAGTGAGCCCCTCGGTTGGCCCAAGTGAGGTTTCCCGCCCTTGCCGGAGCCCTCCTCCCGGCTTCTCCGCAGGCTGGAATGCATGGTGGCGAAGTGTTAAAATTTTCAGAATTTGGCGGACAAAATGGCCTCCCTCCCCGTCGTGGGGTGGGGCGGCGAAGGGGCGTGTGCGTGAGCCTTGAGTTTTCATGTCGTTTTCCCCTACACGTGTTAAAAATGTGTGGGGCTGTGAAAAAAGTGGAGATGTGGTTTTGCGATTAAAAAAAACTTTGTACCTTTGCAACGTCGGGGGGAGAAATCCCCGGCGAGTTGCATTTTAGGAAGCGTAAAGCTTCACTTCCAATCGGAATCTGGACAATTCCTCAAATACCGAAGTGAGCAGAGTGCGTTCCTCCTTAGAATTGTATGGAGACCATTCCCGTTGATTTGTGTGGGGTGGGCTGTATTATCGGTATAGGGTGTGGGCGATTTTCTCTTATTCGGCATTGGGCAGTCCAGAGCCTCGGTTGGAGTAAGCGAGAATAGGCCCACACCTTCTTTTATGCATCAAACTCAAGTACTCATCTTTTAGTTTGGCGGGCGTAGGGGCCGGACGCGCCGTTGCGAAGGGATACATATGTCACACTGTTTTCGTCTGACTGCGAAAGGAGATGCGTGGGGCCGGAACGCTTTGGCCCTGTTGGGGGCGTGCGGATTCCGGTGAGACCGTATGAGTCCGGGAAAAACACAAATCGAAAAAACTTCAAAATTATAATTTATCAAAAAACACTAAGAAAGATGATGAAAGGTTTATTTCATTCAATGGCTTCTCTGGCGATGGCGCTCTTCGGGCTGCCCGCCACGTTGACGGCCACGGCACAAACTGCGGAGCAGGCCACCACGCAGGTCGTCGGTAAAGAGGGCACGGTCATCAGGTTTGACAAG
>CAYQUN010000027.1:0-22266 GCA_964420715.1 uncultured Prevotella sp.
CGGCTTGTTTTTTGGAGTGTGGCTTGCTTTTTTTTGAAAAGGACCGGGGAGTTTTCAAGCCTCCCGCACGGGGACGGAGGCACCATCCGCTTCTTCGGCAGGTTTGCCGGGGAGGTCGGTGGTGGTCACGAAGGGTTTCCCCCTACCCCTGTGGCGTGCCGTCGCGGCGTTTTCATTTCCCCGTGAGAATCTTCTTGATGTCGTTCAGTTTGTTCAGCGCCTCCACCGGAGTGAGGTTGTTGACGTCCAGCCCGAGGATTTCGTCACGAATCTGGCTGAGCACCGGGTCGTCGAGTTGGAAGAAGCTCAGCTGCATGCCCTCGCGGTTCTCCTCGATTTTCGAGATGGGCTTGCCCGCCTTTCCCACGCCGGCATTGTCCTCTTCCAGTTGTTTCAGAATCACTTTGGCCCGTTTGACGATGCTTCGCGGCATGCCCGCAATCTCGGCCACGTGTATACCGAAGGAGTGCTCGCTCCCACCCCGCTCCAGCTTTCTGAGGAAGATGACTTTCCCGTCCACCTCCTTCACGCTGACGTTGTAGTTCTTGATGCGCGCGAAGTTCTTCTCCATCTCGTTCAGCTCGTGATAGTGTGTGGCGAAGAGCGTGCGTGCCCTGGCCTTGGGCTGTTCGTGCAGGTATTCCACGATGGCCCAGGCGATGCTGATGCCGTCGTAGGTGCTGGTGCCGCGTCCGAGCTCGTCGAAGAGCACGAGGCTCTTGGGCGAGACGTTGTTCAGGATGTTGGCCGCCTCGGTCATTTCCACCATGAAGGTGGATTCGCCCAGCGAGATGTTGTCGCTGGCCCCCACCCTGGTGAATATTTTGTCCACCAGGCCTATTCTGGCGCGCTCTGCGGGCACGAAGCATCCCATCTGGGCCATCAGCACGATCAGGGCCGTTTGTCGCAGCAGCGCCGATTTTCCGGCCATGTTGGGTCCGGTGATCATCATGATTTGCTGTTTCTCGGTGTCGAGGTAGACGTCGTTGGGCACGTAGCGTTCGCCCACGGGCAGTTGTGTCTCGATCACGGCGTGCCTTCCCTGGCGGATGTCGATCACGTCGTTGCAGTCAATCGTGGGCCTGACATAGTTGTTTTCCTCCGCCACCTTGGCGAAGCTCAGCAGGCAGTCGATGTGTGCCACGAGGTTGGCGTCGATTTGGATTTGCGGGATGAAGGCCTGCATGTCGTTCACGAGCTCGTTGAAGAGGCTGGTCTCGAGGGCCAGGATTTTCTCGTCGGCTCCGAGGATTTTCTCCTCGTATTCCTTGAGTTCCTGGGTGATGTATCGTTCGGCCTGTGCCAGCGTCTGCTTGCGGATCCATTCCTGCGGCACGCGGTCCTTGAAGGTGTTGCGCACTTCCAGGTAGTAGCCGAAGACGTTGTTGTAGCCCACCTTCAGCGACGAGATGCCGGTCTTTTTGATTTCGTCCTCCTGTATTTTCAGCAGATAGTCCTTGCCGTTTCGGCTGATGGCCCTGAGCTCGTCGAGTTCGGGGCTGTATCCGTCGGCAATCACGTCTCCCTTGTTCACCAGTTGCGGCGGGTCGGGCTGCAGTTCCCGTGCGATGCGGTCTTTCAGGCTTTCGCACAGGTTGATTTGCTCGCCCACGCGCCGCAGTCCATCGTTTTGTGCCGAGAGGCAGGCCGACTTCACGGGTCCGAGGGCTTCGAGCGCGTTCTTGAGCTGTATCACCTCGCGGGGTGACACCCGTCCCACGGCCACTTTCGATATGATGCGTTCCAGGTCGCCGATGCGGTGGAATTCGTTGTCGATGCACTGTCTGAAGTCGGGGTGCCGGAAGAAGTACTCCACGATGTCGAGCCTCTCGCTGATGGGTTTCTCCTCCTTCAGGGGGAAGACGATCCAGCGCCGCAGCATGCGTCCGCCCATGGGCGTGATGGTGTCGTCGAGCACGTTGAGCAGCGAGCTGCCGTCCTCCTGCATGGGGGCGAGGAGCTCCAGGCTCCGTATGGTGAACTTGTCGAGCCTGACGAACTTGTCCTCCTCGATGCGTGCCAGGGCGGTGATGTGGTTGATGTGCGTGTGCTGGGTGATTTCCAGATACTGCATGATGGCTCCGCTGGCAATGATGCCGTTGCGCAGGTGTTCCACTCCGAAGCCCTTCAGGCTTTTGGTGCCGAAGTGCTTCAGCAGCTTCTGCCGCGCGCTCTGCTCGGTGAAGACCCAGTCGTCGAGTTCGAACACGCACCAGCGCGTGCCGAAGTAGTGCTCGAAGTCCTGCTTGCGTGTCTTGTCATAAAGCACCTCTTTGGGCGAGAAGCTGCCCAAGAGTTTCTCCACGTAGTCGTAGGTGCCCTCGCCGGTGAGGAATTCTCCGGTGGAGATGTCGAGGAAGCTCACGCCGCATGAACCTTTTCCGAAGTGCACGGCGGCCAGGAAGTTGTTCTCCTTGTAGTTCAGCACGTTGTCGCCCATGGCCACGCCCGGCGTCACCAGTTCGGTGATGCCCCGCTTCACCATCTTGTCCATCTCGCTCAGGCCCTTCTTACCCTTGATTTCCAGCCGTTTCTTCTTGGGGTCCTCCAACTGGTCGCAGATGGCCACGCGCTTGCCGGCGCGGATGAGTTTGGGCAGATAAGTGTCGAGGGCGTGATGCGGGAATCCCGCCATCTCTATGTTTCCGGTGTTTCCGCCGTTGTTTCTCCGGGTGAGGGTGATGCCGAGGATGCGGCTGGCCTCTACGGCGTCGTCGCAATACGTCTCATAGAAGTCGCCGCAGCGGAAGAGGAGCAAGGCGTCAGGGTGCTTGTCCTTCATCTGGAAGAATTGTTTCATCATCGGGGTGAGCCCGCCTTTATCTTTTGCCATAATCTGTTTACAGTGTTGCCCGGTCCGCGTATCGTGCGGTCCGGTTTAGTCTGACAAAAGTAGCGATTTTCCCCCGAAAAGCCAAATTTTGGCTGCATTTTGTGTGTTCCTTTTGCTTCTTGTGCTTGTCGGAGGCGGCTTTTCGCACGGTGGTGGCGTGTGGGGTGTGGAGGTGGGGTGGTGCGGCGCCCGTCTGGGCGGGGTGGCGGAGGTCAGATTGTCGGTGTTGTGTGAGGCTTCAGGGTTGCGGTTCGCTGGTGCCCAGGTATTTCTGGTGCAGTTCGGCCAGCCGTCCCCATTGCGTGGGGTCGTCGCTCTCGTCCTTGAGGGCGGTGCCGCTCTTCCGCCTTTGGAAGGCGTTGTCGATGAGCCATGCCAGCTTGAAGGCCGCTGGGCCGTAGTTCAGTCCTTCGGGCCTGATGTTCGAGATGCAGTTGCGCTCGCTCTCCAGCCGTCCGAAGTAGGGCTTGTAAGTCATATAGACGCTCAGGCTGTCGGGCGACGACAGTCCCGGCCTCTCGCCGATGAGGATGGCCACGAGTCCGGCGTTCATGATGCCGGCGATGTCGTCGCCCAGGGCCACCCGGCTCTGGTGGGCCAGCACGATGGGCCCCAGCGAGAGCTTGAGGGCCTTCAGATAGGGTAGGAGGGCGGCGGTGAGGGGCACGGCCTGCTTGTGTACGGCCTTTGACGAGAGGCCGTCGGCAATGACCAGCAGCACGTCGCATCCGGGATAGTGCATGCTCTTCAGCTTTGCCCGGCTCTGTGTCGAGAGCCTCCGTCCCAGGTCGGGGCGGGTGATGAAGGTGGCGCGGTCGGGAGCCGAGCTCTCCACCTCGATGGTTTGCAGGTTCAGCTTGTGCAGCTCCTCGGCCACGCGGCGCGACTCGAAGGGCATGTGGATGGAGTCGCGGGCGCGGGCATGGGCCAGCCGGAACTCCAGGTTGTCCTTGGTCAGCACGCTGCATCCCGTGCGTCCAAGGGCGATGCGTGCGTCGGTGAACTGTCGCAGGGCTTCCCAGCAGTCGGTTTCCTGCAGGTTTTCGGTTCTCACCGTGATGAAATTGTCGTCCATATCGGCTTCCTTTCTCAGCTTTTTGCTGTTCTTTGTTCTCTTTTTCTCGCTTGTCGTGGCAGTCCGTTTCCTCTCTTGCGGGGCGGCGGATTCTTTTTCTCCAGGGAGGGAGACCGTCCCCCGGGGGAGGGGCGCGGGCCCGCCTTTACATGTTCTCGATGCCGAGGAGGGCGTGCGACGGCTTGGCTTGCAGGATGTTGCCCCGTTCGTCGAACAGTCTCATCTGCTCCAGCCATTGCTCAAACTCGGGTGCGGGCTTCTTGCCGATCATCTTGCGCGTGGCGATGATGTCGTGGAAGGACGTGCTCTGATAGCCCAGCATGATGTCGTCGGCGCCGGGAATGCCCATGACATAGTTCACGCCCGCCACCCCCAGGAGGAGCAGCAGGTTGTCCATGTCGTCCTGGTCGGCCTCGGCGTGGTTGGTGTAACAGATGTCGCAACCCATGGGCAGGCCCATCAGCTTGCCGCAGAAGTGGTCTTCCAGTCCGGCCCGCGTGATCTGCTTGCCGTCGTAGAGGTATTCCGGCCCGATGAATCCCACCACGGTGTTCACCAGCAGGGGATGATAGCGCCGGCACACGGCATAGCACCGGCACTCGCAGGTCTGCTCGTCGACTCCGAAGTTGCCGTCAGACGAGAGCGCCGACCCTTGTCCGGTTTCGAAGTACATGCAGTTGTCGCCCAGCGTTCCGCGGTGGAGCGAGCGCACGGCGTCGTATCCCTCGTCGAGGATTTTCAGCGTGATGCCGAATCCCGCGTTGGCCTTCTCGGTGCCGGCGATGCTCTGGAAGAGCAGGTCGACGGGTGCTCCGCGTTCGATCATTTCGATGCCGGTGGTGATGTGTGTGAGCACGCAGCTCTGCGTGGGTATGGCGTATCGCTGGATGATGTGGTCGAGCATCTCCTCCAGATGGATGAGCAGGGGCACGGAGTCGCTTGCCGGGTTGATGCCGATCACGGCGTCGCCGCAGCCGTACATCAGTCCGTCGATGATGCTTGCGGCGATGCCTTTCAGGTCGTCGGTGGGGCTGTTGGGCTGCAGCCGGGCCGAGAGGCACCCCTGCAGTCCGATGGTGTTGCGGAACCGTGTCACCACGTGGCACTTCTGCGCGCCGAGCACAAGGTCCTGGTTGCGCATCAGCTTGGACACCGCGGCCGCCATCTCGGGGGTGATGCCGGGCGCCACGGCCGTCAGCATCTCAGGCGTGGTGTGGTCGTTGAGAATCCAGTTGCGGAACTCGCCCACCGTGAGACCGCTGATCGGTGCGAAGGCCTGCGCGTCGTGGGTGTCGATGACGAGCCTCGTCACCTCGTCCTTGTCGTAGTCGATGAGCGGCTCTTCGAGAAAGCGGCGCAGGGGAACGTCGGCCAGGCACATCTGCGCGGCCACGTGCTCCTCCATCGACAGGGCGGCGATGCCCGCCAACTGGTCGCCCGACCTCAAGGGCGTGGCTTTGGCCATGAGTGCCTTGAGGTCGGGAAACGCATAGGTGTTGTTATCTAATACAATCTTATACATGGGCTAGATCAAGATAGGAATGAAATAGATGCCCAGCGCGATGATGGTGACGATGGCCGTGGCCCAGGCCCAGATCTTGTATTCGCGGTCGATCTTCTTCTTGGCGGCCGGGGTGGGCTCGTCAATCTCGCCAATCTCCTCTTCCAGCGTGGGCATCACGTCCTTGTGGCCGCGGGTGTAGAGGAAGAAGTAGATGAGCGACGCCACGGCGATGATGCCTGCCGTGAGCAGGGCCATGCGGTCGGCGAAGCAGAGCATGAAGATGTAGACCACGATGGTGAACCAGGCGCCGAAGGTGGCCCAGGGTGCCTTGTAAGGCCGGTGCAGGGTGGGGTACTTCTTCTTCAGGCCCATATAAGACAGGCACCCGATCATGTAGCACACGGCGAGCGAGATGAGCGACACCGAGGCAATGTAGGTGATGGAGTTGGTGGCGATGAGGATGAAGTTGATGATGCCCACCAGGATGATGGCGTTGTTTGGAGTCTTGAAACGGGGTGAAATCTTGCCCAGGAACTTCGGCAGGGAGTGGTCCTCGGCCATGGTGTAGATGTAGCGCGACGGAGCGGCGATGCCGGGGTTGATGGTGCTCAGGTCGCCGCCGAAGGTGATGGCGATGCAGAGCAGGATGATGGGCGCGCCCACGAGGCCGGCGGCCTTCAGTCCCTCGGCGTAGGGGGCGTCAGAGACGGCGATGATGCCGTAAAACTGCGGGCTGACCAGGGCCACCAGGAACCACTGGAACAGGGCGTTGACGGCAAACACCAGGAACACCGAGAGTTTCAGGGCGCGGGGAAGCGTGTACTGCGGATACTTGGTCTCGCCACCCATTGAACAGCAGGTTTCAAAGCCCGTGTAGCACCACCACACCAGTCCGAAGATGTACATCATCTCGGAGAAGGGGGGCATCTTGTCCATGGTGAAGCCTCCGAAATACTCCAGGTGAACCTTGGGAATCATGTAGCAGAACCAAAGAATGGTCATTCCCCAAAAGAAGAAGACGAAGGCGTTCTGCACCTTGCCGCTCTGCTTGATGCCCAAACAGTTGATTACCAAGAAAATGGATACCAGCGAGCAGGCGATGATGCGGTCGTCGACTCCCGAAATGTCGAAGCCCAGCGCCGTCATCAGTATTTTGAAATAGTTAGAAAACGCCAGAGTCTCGCCAGCGCCGATGCCCACCACCGAGATGATATACTGCCATCCCGCAAGTACGGCCCAGCCCTTGTTGAGTCCTCGCTTGGCGTAGTTGTAAGTGCCACCGGCTTCGGGAAGGGCGGCCGACATCTCTCCGTAAATCAAACTTGGCCAAATGGAAATGAGCAGAGAGGCGAAGGTGAACACGATGATCCAAGGACCCACCAAGCCTATCTGCGCACTTCCGCAGGTGAAGATGCCCACACCCACCACCGTACCGATGGTCATTCCGATGGATTCCTTCAGTCCTAACACTCTCACCAGTTTCGGACCGCTTGCTGCTTTTGCTCCTGTCGCAACCCCTGTAGCTGTAGTAGCGGTGGTTGCCTGTGCGGGTTTTGATGCCATAAGCAATAAAATTTTGTGTTGTGTTGTTGTTATTTTGCTATCACGATGTTTCTTTTCTTGATGCAAAAGTATACAAAAAGTAAGTAGAAATCTATATTATAACGCAAAAAGTAAGTAGAAATTAAATGATATTTACATTCTGTTTTAATTGTTTGTTGTTTACTATCAAATTGTAAGTTTTTGATAGAGGATTCATTTCAATTTGATAATAAAACTGCTTTTTAACATGTTTAAGACTTTTCCTTATTCTGATACACGTCCTGATTTGTATTGTTTTTTGCCATTATAAGGGTGGGGTGGGGCGGTTTTCTGTTTGCGATGGAGTTGTGTCCTTGTGTTGTGAAAAGTAGGGAGACCACATTCTTTGAAGTGTCTTTCATATCCTGTGAAAACCTTGTGCTACAAGTTGTTAGGTCAGTGTGCCAAGGAGCGGGGTGGGGGAGTGCGGGGAAGGAATCGCCGCATATCTGCTTTCTTGTTACCTCCTTGGATTTTCAAGTCCTTCCCTTGTGCGTTTTTCTTCTTTTTTCACGCCCATGGCGATATGTCGTCCGTCAGGTTTGGGCGCGGCGCGGACTCTCTTTTGACATCCCTTGCAGTGTGTCCGCAGGCGCAAGGGAGGGGGCCGTCGCTATCGGCGTGGTGGTCCGGCGGGTCGTGTGGAGGTTTCCCCATACGCCCCGCCGGGCTCTTGGTCAGTGGGCTTCGAGCCAGTTTTTGCCCCATCCGGCATCGGCTGTGAGGGGCACGCTGAGCTTCACGGCGTTCTGCATCTCTTCGATTACGATTTTCTCCACCCGTTCCTTTTCGTCGGGCCAGACCGAGAAGTTCAGTTCGTCGTGTACTTGCAGGATCATTTTCGAGCGTAGTCCTTCGTTGCGGAAGCGGTTCCAGATGCGCACCATGGCCACCTTGATGATGTCGGCCTCGCTTCCCTGGATGGGAGCGTTGATGGCGTTGCGTTCGGCAAACCCCCTTACCGTGGCGTTGTGGCTGTTGATGTCGGGCAGATAGCGCCGTCGGTGGAAGATGGTTTCGGCGTATCCTTTCTCCCTTGCCGTTTGTTTGGCTTGCTCCATATAGGCTTTCACCTTGGGGAATGTGGCAAAGTATCCCTCGATAATCTCCTTGGCCTCGGCGTTGGGAATCTCCATGCGCTGGGCCAGTCCGTAGGTCGTGATGCCATAGATGATGCCGAAGTTGGCCTGCTTGGCCTTCTTGCGCTGTGCGTCGGTCACGTCGTCCATGTCCTCCTTCCATATGCGTGCGGCCGTGGCGCGGTGGATGTCGAATCCCTCGCGGAAGGCCTCGATCATGTTCTCGTCGCCGCTGAGGTGGGCCATGATGCGCAACTCGATTTGGCTGTAGTCGGCCGAGAAGAACAGGCATCCCGGTTCGGGCACGAAGCACTTGCGTATCTCCTTGCCGTCGTCGGTCCTCACGGGAATGTTTTGCAGGTTGGGGTCGCTCGATGAGAGCCGCCCCGTGGCTGTAAGCGCCTGGTTGAAAGACGTGTGTATGTGTCCCGTGCGAGGGTTCACCAGTTTGGGAAGGTTGTCCACGTAAGTGCTGAGCAGCTTTTTCATGCCCCGGTAGTTCAGGATGTTTTCCACGATGGGGTGCTTCCCCTTGAGTCCTTGCAGCACTTCCTCGCTCGTGACGTATTGTCCGGTGCGTGTCTTTTTGGGTTTCTCCAGAATCTTGAGCTTTCCGAAGAGCACCTCTCCCACCTGCTTCGGGCTTGAGATGTTGAATTCCTGTCCGGCCTCTTCGTAGATTTTCCGCTCATATTCCACCATGCGTTCGGTGAAGGCCTTTGATGTTTCTTTGAGCGTATTGCCGTCGATGCGCACTCCGGTGAGTTCCATGTCGGCCAGTACGGGCACGAGCGGCATTTCTATTTTCCAGAAGAGTTCTTCGGCGTTTACCTCCTTGAGCTTGGGTTCGAGCACGTTTTTGAGTTTCAGTGTCACGTCGGCGTCCTCGGCGGCGTATTCGTAGATGGCCTCCGGTTCGAGTTCGCGCATGGATTTTTGGTTTTTCCCTTTCGGCCCGATGAGTTCCTCGATGTGTATCGTTTGATAGTTCAGATACACTTCGGCCATGTAGTCCATGTTGTGATGCAGCTCGGGTTGTAGCAGGTAGTGGGCTATCATGGTGTCGAACATCCTGCCCTTCACTTCGATGCCGTAGTGTGCGAGCACCTCGATGTCGTATTTGATGTTTTGTCCGATTTTCAAGATATTCGGGTCTTCGTACACCTTTTTAAAGATGCTAACTCTTTTTAAGGCTTCTTCACGATTGGCCGGAATGGGTACATAAAACGCCTTGTTTTCCTCCACGGCAAAACTCAATCCCACCAATTCGGCATCGATGGCATTGCGCGAGGTGGTCTCCGTGTCTAGACTGAGAATTTGTTTTGTTATAAAAAAATCACAAAGTTGCTTTATTTCGTCCTCATTATCAACGAGTTTGTATTCGTGAGGCGTGCTTTTAAGCGTTTTAAAATCGCCTTTTTTAGCGTCTCCTGTCCCCTCGGGCGGATTTACGGCAAACAAATCGAGTTCTCCTTTTACAGCTTTTTGTTTTGTTTCATCTTTTTTAAGGATTCTTTCTTTGAGCGATTTAAATTCCAGTTGCGTGAAGATTTCGTCGAGTTTTTGCTCGTCGGGCTGTTCCACTTTAAGTTGTTCGATGGTGAGTCCGTTCATGGGCACGTCCTTGCGGATGGTTGCGAGGAAGTAGCTTTGTCTTATGCTGTCCGCTCCGGCCTCCACCTTCTCCCTCACCTTTCCTTTGATCTCGTCGGTGTGTTGCAACATGTTGTCGACCGAGCCAAACTGGTTGATGAGTTTCACGGCACCCTTCTCGCCCACGCCCGGGCATCCGGGGAAGTTGTCGGCCGAGTCGCCCATGATGGCCAGCAGGTCGATGATTTGCGAGGGCGAGTCGATGCCATACTTGGCCTTGATTTCTTCGGGTCCCAGTTTCTCGTATCCTCCGCCGTGTTGCGGGCGGAACATGAAGACATTCTTATCGACGAGTTGTCCGTAGTCCTTGTCGGGTGTGAGCATATAGGTCTCTACGCCTTGTGCCCCGGCTTTGGCGGCCACGGTTCCTATCACGTCGTCGGCCTCGAAGCCCTCCACCTGGAGCACGGGAATGCGGTAGGCCTGGAGAATCTCCTTGATGATGGGCACGGCGCGCCGGATGTCTTCCGGTGTCTCATCGCGCTGTGCCTTGTAGTCAGCGAAGGCCTCGTGGCGGAAGGTCTTGCCGTGGTCGAAGGCCACCGCCAGGTAGTCGGGGCGCTCTTTGGTGATCACCTCGTTGAGCGTGTTCACGAATCCGATGATGGGTGAGGTGTTGAGCCCCTTGGAATTGCGTCGCGGGCTCCGGATGAAGGCATAATATGAGCGGTAGATGAGCGCGTAGGCATCGAGAAGAAACAATTTTCCCATAAGAATGTAATTTATTCGGTAAAATTACTAAAAAAATGGCATAATTCCATTGAAAAGCAGTATTTTTGTATCAAATTTAGGATTCATGGACTATATATCGATTATACGACAGCCCATTGAGAAGGAGTTGGAAGACTTTGTCGCCCTTTTCAATCGGTCGCTTTCCCACACCGACGGACTACTTTCCGAGGCCCTCGACCACATCAAGTCGAAAGCCGGCAAGCGCATGAGGCCCATGCTCATCCTGCTCATGGCACGCAACTTCGGCCGCATCAGCGACGTTTCGCAATATGCCGCCGTCGGGCTTGAGCTGCTCCACACGGCCTCGCTCGTCCACGACGATGTGGTCGACGAGAGTGGCGAGCGGCGGGGGCAAAGGAGCCTGAATGCCATTTACGACAACAAGGTGGCCGTGTTGGTGGGCGACTATCTGCTCTCCACGGCCCTGCTCAGCATCTCGTTTACCCATTCAGAGTCCATCGTGCGCTATTTGTCGAAGCTTGGGCAGACCCTTTCCAATGGCGAAATCTTGCAGCTTAGCTCCATCTCGCACCAGGAAATCTCTGAGGAAGTCTATTTCACGATCATCAAGAACAAGACGGCGGCGCTCTTTGAGGCGTGCGCCACGATAGGCGCCGAGTCGGCCGGAGCTAGTGAAGAGGAGGTGAGGGCCGCCGGAAAATTCGGGCAGAACCTGGGCGTCATCTTCCAGATTCGCGACGATATTTTTGATTATTTCGACGACAAGGACATCGGCAAGCCCACCGGCAACGACATGATGGAAGGCAAGTTGACCCTGCCCGTGATTTACGCGCTGAATTCGACAGGCAACGAGGAGATGACCGCCTTGGCCAAGAAGGTGAAGCAGCAGACCGTGAATGCCAATGAAATCGCCCGTTTGGTGGACTTCACCAAGCGTCATGGCGGCATCGACTATGCTGACCGGAAGATGTGGGATTTCCATCGCGAGAGCATGGACTTCCTCGATAAGTACTGCCACGACGAGGTTACGCGCCGTTCGCTCAAGGCCTATCTCGACTTCGTGATCGAGCGCAAGGTTTAGTCCTGCAGCAGGCGTCAAAATCATGATGGCCGCACCCGAATGCCTACGGGTGCGGCCATCATGCGTATAGGGGGGTGCCGGCGGCCGGCAGAGTGGGGTGGAGCGGCGTCAGAAGTACTTGATTTCGCGTCCCTCGAGCTCGCTCACGAGCAGGTTGGCGAGCCTGCTTGTGCCCAGCCGGAACCAGTAGTTGGTGAGCCATTTCTCGCCCAGCACCTCTTTCACGATGGTGTAGAGGATGGTGGCGTCCATCACCGTGTTGATGCCTCCGGCCGGCTTGATGCCGATTTGTATGCCCGTCTCATCATAGTATTCCTTGATGGCCTGGCACATCACGTAGACCCCTTCGGGGGTGGCTCCGCCCTTCTCCTTTCCGGTGGACGTCTTGATGTAGTCGGCTCCGGCATACATGCTCAGGATGGCGGCTTTTTTCACGTTGCCCAGTCCACCGAGGTCGCATGTCTCAAGGATGACCTTCATCGGCACGTCGCCGCAAGCCTGCTTCAGTTCGGCGATGTCGTCGCACATGCCCTCGTAGTCGCCGCTCAGGAACTTGCCCACGGGCATGACGATGTCAACATTTGTGGCACCATCGCCGATGGCCAGCGAGGTCTCGGCCACCTTCACTTCCATGCGGCTTTGCGACGATGGGAAATTGCCGCAGACGTTGGTGATTTCGACGCCGTCGACCTCCAGGCTTTGGCTCACCAGCTCGGTAAAGTTGGGGTAGACGCAGATGGCCGCCACGTGGGGCAGGTTTTGGAACTCGTGCTCAAAGTTGTTCACCTTCTCGGTGAGTTGCAGTATGTGTTCCTCGGTGTCGGTGGTGTTGAGCGAGGTCAGTTCCACGCTTCCCAGAAGGAATTTTCTCACCTCGGCGGTGTCGTTTTCGGCCACCTTTTCGGCAATGATTTTCTTCACGGCTTCAGCCACGGCCTTTTCGTCCACCTGGGTGTCATATTTGGCCAAGGCCTGGTCGTATTTGCTTGTCTCAGAGGCTTTTTGGCGTTTCTCCTCGGCAATGTCGCTCATCACGATGGTTTTAATGCTTTTCTTTTCTGCCATAATCGTAAGGTTGATAAGTTGTTTTATGCTTTCAGTTTGGGGTTGTTCAGATGTCGTGTGGCGTCGCGACGGGTTTTCTTTTCAAAGCTCCGTTGCAGCTCTTGTGCCAGATTCACCCCCGTCTGGTTGGCCAGGCAGATGAGCACCCAGAGCACGTCGGCCATCTCCTCGCCCAAGTCGGCCTTTTCGCCCGGCTTGAAGCTTTGGTCACCATAGGTGCGGGCCATCACCCGGGCCAGCTCGCCCACCTCCTCGGTGAGGCACGCCATGTTGGTGAGTTCGCCGAAATAGCGCACGCCGTAAGATTTAATCCATTGGTCTACAAGCTGTTGCGCATGGTTTAGCGTCAAGTCTTCATCCATAGTCATTCCTTGTTTTTGGTGTCCATACAGATGGTCACGGGTCCGTCGTTGCAGAGTTCCACCTGCATATCGGCCCCGAACTCGCCCGTGCCGACGGGCTTTCCGAGCGCTTGTTCCAGCGAGCTGACAAACTGCTCGTAGAGGGGGATGGAGACCTCGTGTCGGGCGGCACGCAGCCAGCTTGGCCGGTTGCCCTTCTTGCAGCTTGCCATGAGCGTGAACTGGCTCACCACCAGGATGCTTCCCTCCACGTCCTTCACCGACAGGTTCATCACGCCTTGGGCATCATCGAAGATGCGCAAACCCACGATTTTCTTCACCAGCCAGTCTATATCTTCCTGACTGTCAGCTTCTTCTATGCCTACGAGCACCAGCAGTCCCTTGCCTATTTCCGATTTCACACAACCTCCGATGGTCACGCTGGCATGGCTTGCGCGCTGTATTACTACTCTCATTTTTTTTCTCTTTCTTTTGCTTCTATATCATGATAACGATGGCGGGGCGCGCTTTATTTTATGGCTTTCCACCATCTTGTTTTTGTTAAATTTCTTTCTTAGCCCACCTTCTTTTCCGGCATCGTGTTGCGTGTTCGTAAAAGGTTGGTATGCAACGAGTTGCAAAGAGGCCGCAATGAGCCCGTCTGAAGGCCCTTCAAGCGGTCTCGTTTGGGCCCAATGACGGTCTCATTCGTGCCCAGTGACGGTCTCGTTAGGCCGGGTAGAGAGGTCAGGGCGTTTCTTGTTGTTTTTTTTCAACGTCCTCGCTCCCGCCGTCTTCGGGGTGGAAGTGGCGGTAGAGGATGTCGCCCTTCGAAGGTCCAAGCACCTGTCTGAGCGCCTCGGCCGGTGCCTCGCGCATCTTTTTCACGCTCTTGAACGCCTTCAGCGCGGCGTCCTTGGCCTTGGGTCCGATGCCCCGTATGTCGTCGAGTTCGGAGTGTAAGGCGTGCTTTGAACGCTTGTCGCGATGGAAGGAGATGGCGAAGCGGTGCACCTCGTCCTGGATCTGCGTGAGCACCTTGAAGAGGTCGCTCTTCACGTCAATGCCGACCACCTGCGGCGGCCATCCATAGAGCAGTTCGTTGGTACGGTGCCTGTCGTTCTTGGCCAGTCCGGCAATGGGGATTTCCAGGTGTAGCTCGCCTTCCACCACCTCGCGCACCACGTCCATCTGTCCCGTTCCGCCATCGGTGATGATGAGGTCGGGCAGGGGAGCGTTCTCTTCCATCATGCGCGAATAGCGCCGCCTCACCACCTCCTGCATGCTGGCGTAGTCGTCGGGGCCCACCACGGTCTTGATGTTGTACTTCCGATAGTCTTTCTTCGAGGGCTTCATGCCCTTGTAGACAATGCATCCGGCCACGGCGTCGGTGCCCGAGATGTTTGAGTTGTCGAAACACTCAATCTGATAGGGCATCTTGGGCAGCTTCAGCACCCGCTGGAGCTCCTTCATGAGGCGTGTCTGGCGCTGCTCGGGATTGAGCTTCTCGGTCTGTTTCAGGCGGTCAAACTTGTACTGTTTCCCGTTCATTTCCGAGAGTTCCAGCAGGTGGTGCTTGTCGCCCCTTTGAGGCACGAAGAACTCCGCATCCTTGAGTTTCCACTCCATCTCGAACGGCACGATCACCTCTTTGGCCGTGCTGTGGAAGCGCTCGCGTATTTCGGGAATGGCCTCGTTGAGCAGTTCCTCGTCCGATTCGTCAAGCTTTCGCTTGAATTCATAGGTGAAGCTCTGGTTGATGGCCCCGTTTTTCACGTGGATATAGTTCACGAAGGCGTTCTTCCTGTCGTCATCATCCGTGATGGTGAACACGTCCACGTCCGTGATGGTGTGGCTCACGATCTCGCTCTTGGCCACAAAGTCCTCGAGCACAAGGTACTTCCTCTTATACTTTTCGGCCTCCTCGAACTTGAGCAGTTCGGCATTTTTCTGCATCAGTCCGTAGATGCGCTTCTGCACGTCGCGCGTGTTTCCCTTCAGAATCTCGCGCGCCTGTGCGATGTTCTCCTGATAGTCCTCATAGCTCTGCCTGCCGACGCATGGCCCCTCGCAGTTGTGGATGTGGTATTCCAGACAGGGCTTGAACTTGCCCTCGGCCACATTCTCCCTCGTCAGCGGCAGCCGGCACGTGCGCGGCTTGTAGAGCTTGTGGATGATGTCGAGCACCTCGTACATCCTTGAGATATGGGGATAGGGCCCATAGAAGGTGCCGAACTTCTTGTTGATGTGTCGCGTCTTGAAGATTCTGGGGAAGTATTCCTTGGTGATGCAGATGCTTGGGTAAGTCTTTCCGTCCTTCAGCAGTACGTTGTATTTGGGTTTATACTGCTTGATGAGCTGGTTTTCGATGAGCAGCGCGTCAGACTCGTTGCTCACGATGGAATAAGAGATGTCTTGAATCTTGGAAACGAGCACCTTCGTCTTAAACCGGTCAACCTCTTTGTGGAAGTATGACGACACGCGGTTTTTCAAGTCCTTGGCCTTGCCCACATAGATGATGTGCGCCGGGTCGGGGTTCTTGCCCGGCTCGCGCCTGTGGTCGTAATACTGGTACGTGCCCGGCTTGTGAGGCAGGTTGAGCACGATGTTCTTCAGATAGGCCAGTCTTTCCTCGTTTTCCTTCTTCGTCATCTTTGCTAACTCCTTTATTTATAGGACTTACAAGGGTTAAAGTTTCACGTGAAACACAAAGCGGGCTTACAGTTTCAAGAGCGAGGACACCTCGATGCCGTGCTCCTCGAAGGGCTTCCGGCTTTCGGGAAATTCGTTGTGGAGTTCGACGATGAAGTTGCAATAGATCTTCTTGGGGTGGAACTTCTGCACCAGTTGGCAGGCGGCCGACATGGTTCCTCCGGTGGCCAGCAGGTCGTCGTGGAGCAGCACCACGTCGTTTTCGTCGATGGCATCTTGGTGAATCTCGATGGTGTCGATGCCATATTCCTTGTGGTAGCTTTGTTGGATGGTGGCGCAAGGCAGTTTTCCGGCCTTGCGGCAGAGCACGATTCCGGCACCAAGACGATAGGCAAGTGCTGACGACATGATGAATCCGCGGCTCTCTATGCCCACGATTTTGGTGATACCCTTGTCCTTGTAGAGGTCAAACATCTCGTCGCTCATCTCCTTTACGGCAGCCGCGTTCTTGAAAAGTGTGGTGAGATCGCGGAAGTTCACCCCCTTGATGGGCCAGTCCTGAATGCTTCTCAGGTTGGCCATCAGCAGTTCGTTGTTGGTTTGCATGATTGAATTCTTTGTTTTATTTTGAAGTGTTTTCTTTTCTCTTTTTTCTCTTCTTTCCTGTCCTTTTCCTGGTCCGTTTCTTCCCTTCCTTTTCATATGGCTTTCCCTTTAGGGGGCACGTCCGGAGCCTCGCCTTGGTCATGCTTTTGCGGCCTTGTTACGGGCGTTGTGAGGCTTCTTTTGAGGCGGGGTGTTTCGGCTTTTCGGAAGCTTTTCCTCCGTGCTGCCTCGGGTGTGAAACCCTTCTACTTTTCAGTTTTACTTTAACCCTTATTTGTTTGGTTTTCAATCTTTTAGGGATTGTTATGTTTCACGTGGAACATTATCGTCCCATGAGCACGAGGAGCACGTTGATGTCGCTTGGAGATACGCCTGGGATGCGGCTGGCCTGTCCCAATGTGTCGGGGTTGATTCTCTTGAGCTTTTGCCGTCCCTCGGTAGAGATTTCGTGGAGTTTGTCGTAGTCGAAATGTCCCTTGATTTTGATGTTTTCCAAGCGGTGCATTTTGTCTGCCACGAGTTTTTCCCGGTCGATGTATCCTTGATATTTCATCCTGACTTCGGCGGCCTCTGCAATTTCCTCTTTTCTGTTTTCGGGTGCGTTGAGCCTCTCTTTCAATTGCGGAATCACTTCGGCGAGTTTCTTGAGCGAGAGTTCCGGCCGTGCTACGAGGTCGGCGAGTTTGCATCCCGAGTGGAGTGGGGCAGTGTTGAAAGCCTCCAGGCTGGAATTGATTTCCTTCGGCTTAATCGGTAGTTCCTTGCAGAAAGTCATAAGCCGTTCTATGTTCTGCTTCTTTTCCATCCACCAGTCGTAGCGGTCTCGCTTGGCCAGTCCGAGCTGGTAGCTGCGTTCGGTGAGCCTTGCGTCGGCGTCGTCCTGCCGGAGCAGGATTCTGTATTCGGCTCTTGATGTGAACATGCGGTAGGGTTCGTCCACGCCCTTGGTGGTCAAGTCGTCGATGAGAACGCCGATATAGCTTTCATCGCGATGCATCACGAAGGGTTCACCGCCGCCGCAGCGGAGGGCCGCGTTGATGCCGGCCACGATGCCCTGTCCCCCTGCCTCCTCGTATCCGGTGGTGCCGTTCACCTGTCCGGCAAGGAAGAGTCCGGCAATCACCTTCGATTCCAACGAGTGGTTGAGCTGTGTCGGGTCGAAGTAGTCATACTCTATGGCATAGCCCGGCCTGTAGATTTTGGCGTCGCGAAACGCCGGAATCTGGTGTATGGCCTCCATCTGTATGTCCATGGGCATGCTCGACGAGAATCCGTTGAGATACATCTCGTTGGTGTCTACGCCCTCGGGCTCCAAGAAGAGCGGGTGGGCGTCGCGGTTGGGAAAGGTGACGAGCTTGGTCTCGATGGAAGGGCAGTAGCGTGGTCCGGTGCTTTGGATTTGTCCGTTGAAAAGGGGAGAGTCGGGCAGTCCTCTTCTGAGCACCTCGTGCACCCTGCTGTTGGTGTTTGTGGTCCAGCAGGGCAGTTGGGGCAGTTGCCGTTTAGGGCCCATGTATGAGAACTGGTGGAATCCGGCGTCGCCCGGTTGCCGCTCCATTTCATCGAAGTGTACCGAGCGCTTGTCGATGCGCACGGGCGTTCCGGTCTTCATCCTGCCGGCGCGTATGCCCCACCGTGTGATGCTCTCGGTGAGGTGGTGTACGGCGGGTTCGGCCGTTCTTCCTCCCTCCACCATGTGTCGTCCCACGTGCATGAGTCCGTTGAGGAAGGTGCCGGCCGTGATGACGACGCTCTTGGCGTGGATCACTACGCCCCAGAGCGTGCGCACGCCGGTGGCCTCGCCGTGGTCGACGATGAGCTCGTCCACCTGGTCTTGCCAGATGTCGAGCCCGTCGGTATGGTCGAGCACGTGCCTCCATTGCCAGATGAAGCGTCCCCGGTCGCATTGCGCGCGTGGGCTCCACACGGCCGGTCCCTTGCCCACGTTGAGCATCCGGAACTGTATGGCCGTGGCGTCGGTGACGTGAGCCATCTCGCCCCCGAGGGCGTCGATTTCCCTCACGATCTGCCCCTTGGCGATTCCGCCCACGGCGGGGTTGCAGCTCATCTGCCCGATCTTGTTCATATCCATCGTGACGAGGCACGTGCGCGCCCCCATCTTGGCTGCCGCCGCGGCGGCCTCGCAGCCCGCGTGTCCGCCTCCGACGACGACGACATCATAAAAGAACTCCATTTCCACGTTTTCTTATTTTCCGCAAAAGTAAGAAATAAAATCGAAAATTTACGGGAAAGCCTTTGAATTATCATTAAAATATAGTATTTTTGCAGTCCAAAGACGGATTAAAATACCTAAAAAAGATTATCCGTCGAGTGTGGACAAGGATGTCCTGAGCATCTTTTTTCACGCGTGACCTAATATCAGACGATGTGGAAAAGCGCTAATCGAGGAAGAGAAATAAATAGTTTCAAACAGTTAAATAATTCAAAATCAATCATTTATGTGGTTAATCAATTCACCTATCGGTAGAAAGGTGGTGATGTCGGTGACAGGCATTTGCCTCATTTTGTTTCTGACATTCCACTGCTGCATGAACGTTGCCGCCTTCTTCTCCGGCCATGCCTATAACGTGGTTTGCGAGTTCCTGGGCTCCAACTGGTACGCCGTTTTGGGCACGCTGGGCTTGGCCTTCCTCGCCGTGTGCCACATTGTCTACGCCTTCATCCTTACAGCGCAGAACCGTCGTGCCCGTGGCAGTGAGCGTTATGCCGTGACCGACCGCCGTCCCGAGGTCAGCTGGGCCTCGCAGAACATGCTCGTGCTCGGCCTGATCATCCTCGTCGGCTTGCTGCTCCACCTCTACAACTTCTGGGCGCACATGATGCTTGCCGAGCTGGCGGGCTGCAGCGTGACGCCTGCACCGACCAACGGCTTCGGCTGGATTCAGCAGACCTTCTCCAGCCCCGTCTATTCCATCCTCTACCTGGTATGGATCTTCGCTCTGTGGTTCCACCTTTCGCATGGTTTCTGGAGCGCCATGCAGACCTTGGGCTGGAGCGGAAAGATCTGGCTCAAGCGCTGGCAGTGCATCGGCATCGCCTACGTGACGATCCTCATGGCCGTCTTCGCCATCCTCATTCTCTCCTTCTGGCTCGGCTTCGCCCCCAGCATGATGTAAAGCTAACAAGGTAATACAGTAATTAAGGTAATCGGAGCCTGGGGCCGCAGGGAGGCGGCGTCATCGTGCAAGGCCGGCGCCAAGCACCGTCCGCATCCGCCCAGGAACATGCCCCGGCGGCCCGAAAACTCAATAACTCATTATATTATGTCACAAATCAATTCAAAGATACCCGAGGGTCCCTTGGCCGAGAAGTGGACCAACTATAAAGCCCATCAGAAACTCGTGAACCCGGCCAACAAGCGCAAGCTCGACATCATCGTCGTGGGTACGGGTCTGGCCGGAGCCTCTGCCGCCGCATCGCTTGGCGAAATGGGTTTCCACGTGATTAACTTCTGCATCCAGGACTCGCCCCGGCGCGCCCACTCCATTGCCGCCCAGGGCGGTATCAATGCAGCCAAGAACTATCAGAATGACGGCGACGCCGTCTACCGCCTGTTCTACGACACCATCAAGGGCGGCGACTACCGTGCCCGCGAGGCCAACGTCTACCGTCTGGCCGAGGTGAGCGCCAACATCATCGACCAGTGTGTGGCCCAGGGCGTGCCCTTCGCCCGCGAGTATGGCGGCATGCTGGCCAACCGCTCGTTCGGCGGCGTGCAGGTGAGCCGTACGTTCTACGCCAAGGGCCAGACCGGCCAGCAGCTCCTGCTCGGCGCCTACTCGTCGCTCATGAAGGAGGTGCACCACGGAACGGTGGAGCTGCACACGCGTACCGAGATCGAGGACATCGTCGTCATCGACGGCCGCGCCCGCGGCGTGATTGCCAAGAACCTCGTCACCGGCAAGCTCGAGCGCTATTCCGCACACGCCGTCTGCCTGGCTACCGGTGGCTACGGAAACACCTACTTCCTCTCCACCAACGCCATGGGATGCAACTGCACCGCCGCCATCCAGGCCTATCGCAAGGGTGCCTACTTCGCCAACCCCTGCTTCGTGCAGATTCACCCCACCTGCATTCCCGTGCATGGCGACAAGCAGTCGAAGCTCACGCTGATGTCGGAATCGCTCCGCAACGACGGACGCATCTGGGTGCCCAAGAAGCTTGAGGACGCCAAGAAGCTGCAGAAGGGCGAAATCCAGGGCCGCGACATTCCCGAGGAGGACCGCGACTACTATCTGGAGCGCCGCTATCCGGCCTTCGGAAACCTCGTGCCCCGCGACGTGGCTTCGCGTGCGGCCAAGGAGCGCACCGACAAGGGCTACGGCGTGAACAACACCGGACTGGCCGTGTTCCTCGACTTCTCGGAGGCCTTCCAGCGCCTCGGACGCGACGTCGTCGACCAGCGCTACGGCAACCTCTTCGACATGTACCAGGAAATTACCGACGTGGATCCCCACGAGAACCCCATGATGATCTTCCCCGCCATACACTACACCATGGGTGGATTGTGGGTCGACTACGAGCTGCAGACCTCCATCACGGGCCTCTTCGCCCTGGGAGAGTGCAACTTCTCCGACCACGGTGCCAACCGACTGGGCGCCTCGGCACTCATGCAGGGCCTGAGCGACGGCTACTTCGTGATTCCCTACACCATGCAGAACTATCTGAGCGACCAGATCCAGGTGCCCCGCTTCTCTACCGACCTGCCTGAGTTCGTCGAGGCCGAAAAGGGCGTGCAGGCTGAGATCGACCGCATCATGGACATCCAGAACAAGCAGGCCGACAAGTCGAAGCTCAAGAGCGTCGACTCCATCCACAAGGAACTCTACAACATCATGTGGAACTATGTCGGCATGGCCCGCAACGCAGAGGGCCTGAAGACGGCCCTGAAGAAGCTCAAGGAGGTGCGCGAGCAGTTTGACACGTGTGTACGCGTGCCCGGAAGCAAGGAGGGCCTGAACGTCGAGCTCGACAAGGCTATCCACTTGCGCGACTTCATCCTCATGGGCGAGCTCATCGCCTACGATGCCCTGGAGCGCAACGAGAGCTGCGGAGGACACTTCCGCGAGGAGAGCCAGACCGAGGACGGCGAGGCTAAGCGTGACGACGAGAACTTCATGTACGTGGCCTGCTGGAAGTACGAGGGCTCCGACGATGTGGCTCCCTCGCTGCTCAAGGAAGACCTGAACTACCAGTACATCAAGGTTCAGACACGTAATTATAAGAGCTAAAACTTCAAACTGCAATAACAAATGGATACAAATATAAGTTTCACACTGAAAGTATGGCGTCAGAACGGCCCCAAGGCTAAGGGCCACTTTGACACCTTCGAGATGAAGGACATTCCTGGCGACACCTCGTTCCTCGAAATGCTGGACATCCTCAACGAGCAGCTCATCGAGGACGGCAAGGAGCCTTTTGTCTTCGACCATGACTGCCGCGAGGGCATCTGCGGCATGTGCTCACTCTATATCAACGGGCATCCCCACGGTCCGGCACAGGGCGCCACCACTTGCCAGCTCTATATGCGCCGCTTCAGCGATGGCGACGTCATCACCGTCGAGCCCTGGCGCTCGGCCGCATTCCCCGTAATCAAGGACTGCATGGTGGACCGTTCGGCCTTCGACAAGATCATCGCCGCCGGAGGCTACACCTCCGTGCGCACCGGACAGGCACAGGACGCCAACGCCATCCTCATTTCCAAGGAGGCTGCCGACGAGGCCATGGACTGCGCCACGTGTATCGGTTGCGGTGCCTGCGTCGCCGCCTGCAAGAACGGATCGGCCATGCTCTTCGTCTCGTCGAAGGTGAGCCAGTTCGCCCTCCTGCCGCAGGGACGCCCCGAGGCCGCACGCCGCGCCAAGGCTATGGTGGCCAAGATGGAGGAACTGGGCTTCGGCAACTGCACCAACACGCGTGCCTGCGAGGCCGAATGCCCCAAGAATGAGAGCATCGCCAACATCGCCCGCTTGAACCGCGAGTTCATCAAGGCTAAGCTGGCCGACTAATCTGAGTCTTCGTATTGAGAGTAGAGGGCCCGCCGGAAGCATGTTCTGGCGGGCCCTGTTGTTGCTGGACCATG
>CAYQUN010000027.1:22366-35799 GCA_964420715.1 uncultured Prevotella sp.
AGTAGAGGGCCCGCCGGAAGCATGTTCTGGCGGGCCCTGTTGTTGCTGGACCATGTTTGTTGCTGGACCATGGTGGTTGCCCGGAGTGGGGGGACGGGCCCGTTCCAGGCGTGGCAGCCCCCCCCTCCCGATGGGAAGAAAACGCAGCACCCCGTGTTAACAAATATTAAAAGTGGAAAAAGAGCACTCCCGCGTGTAACTTTCCGCCCCCCTTATCCGTCTTAATTGATAGAGAGCAGATGAAAGAAATCAGTTTCCGAAACGACGTGTTGCCGTTGAAAAACGGCCTTTACCGACTTGCCCTCCGCATCACCCTCAGCAGGGAAGAGGCCGAGGACATCGTGCAAGACACACTGATTAAGGTTTGGAACGCTCGCGACAAGTGGCAGGACATCGACTCCGTGGAGGCTTACACCTACACCATAGCCCGCAATCTGGCGCTTGACCGCATGAAGAAGGCCGAAAAGCGCACAACTTCGCTTGACGAGGCTTTCGCCGACCGCCCGGACAGTTCGTCCACTCCCTACGAGAAAACGCTCCAGAGCGACCGTATGGGCCTCGTGAGGCGTCTTATCGACCAGCTGCCCGAGAAGCAGAAGAGCTGCATGCAGCTCCGCGACATCGAGGGAAAGAGCTATAAGGAAATTGCCGCGATACTCGGAATCAGCGAAGAACAAGTGAAGGTGAGCATCTTCCGTGCGCGGCAGGCAGTGAAAAAGAAATTTGAACAATACGACGAATATGGATTATAAGTACATCAGACAGTTGCTGGACCGTTACTTCAAGGGCGAGACATCGCTTGAGGAGGAAGAGATCTTGCGGGCGTTCTTCAGCCAGACGGACGTTCCGGCGGACCTCCGGCGCTATCGCGACCTCTTCGCTTACGAGGTGGGCGAGCGTGCGCAGACGGTGCTCGACGGCGACTTTGATGAGCGCCTGTTGTCGAAGATCAAGGAAGACAAGCCCGTGAAGGCGCACATCGTCACCATGCGCCAGCGCCTGATGCCCCTGTTCAGGGCGGCAGCCGTGGTGGCCATCTTCCTCACGCTGGGCAATGCCGCGCAGGTGGCTTTCCGTCAGGACGCCGCTCCCGTGAGGCCGCCGGTGGAGCTGAAGGTGAGGCCGGGCCTCTCCGTGGCCTACAGCGATTCGGCCATCGTGGACTCGTTGCAGCAGAGCAGCCTCGGAGTGGGCGAGCAGTCTGATGTTTCCAGCATCATCATCAAGTAGAAATTTCTATGCTTTCTCTATAATAAATCACGTTTAGTAAAACAACAATGAAACTGTGAAGTTTCAATTCTCTCAAATTTTTCATAACATACTAACGTAGAAGAGGCCCGCAACTCGCTGATGAGTTGCGGGCCTTCAACATTCTTCCGGCCTTGTGCCTTTGTGGCGTGTCGGCCCGGGAATCAATAGTTCTCGGCGTTCACCTCGAAGTAGCTCTTCGGGTGGTTGCACACCGGGCACTCCTCGGGAGCCTGCTTTCCGATGAAGATGTGTCCGCAGTTGCGGCATTTCCAGATGCGGTCGCCGTCCTTCGAGAACACCACGCCCTCTTCGATGTTCCTCACCAGCTTCTGGTAGCGCTCCTCGTGGTGCTTTTCGATTTCGCCCACCATGCGGAACTTCTCGGCAATCTCCTTGAAGCCCTCTTCCTCGGCCTCCTTGGCCATGGTGTCATACATGTCGGTCCACTCGTAGTTTTCGCCGGCTGCGGCGTCCTTCAGGTTGTCGATGGTGGAGCCGATGGCACCGCCGTTGAGGTATTTGAACCACATCTTGGCGTGTTCCTTCTCGTTGCCGGCGGTCTCCTCGAAGATGGCGGCAATCTGCTCGTAGCCGTCCTTGCGGGCCTTGGAGGCGTAGTAGGTGTACTTGTTGCGAGCCTGGCTCTCGCCGGCAAAGGCGGCCTGCAGGTTCTTCTCTGTCTTGGTTCCTTTGAGTTCTTTCATCTTGTTCACTTGTTTTTGTATGTTATTTCCGCTGCAAAGATAGTTTTTCTTTGGAATAATTGCAAGAGAAAGCCGGTAATTTTTGTAAAAATTACAATATTTAGAGGGTTTTTAAATAGGACGGGTCCCGTCTGTTCTGATTTTTTAATGTTGTGAAACGTTTTTCTCCACGCGGGGGGTTGGGGTCAGCCGTCGCACCTCTCGGGTTGTCAAATATTCCGAGCGATATGGCCTTCGCGTCCCTTTTGCCAAGTGTAAGGGCCGTTCCGAGCTTCTCGGAAGGCCGTTCCAAGGGTGTCTGAGCGCCTTTCCGGGGTCCTCTGGAGGCCGTTCTTGCCCCCTCTCCCCATGTTTTCCATCTTCTTTACAAAAGTGTAAGTCTCTCTTGGTGAAAACCGCTCGGAATGTCGTCCGTGCGGCGATATGCTGACATTTTGTCCGTGCGGTGAAATCCCGTGCGTGCGTGAAGTTGTAAAGCATTGCGATGCGCCCGCGGTCGTCTTGGTCAAGAGCCGGTCTCCTTGGTGCTTCCGTTGCGCCTCGATTGCAGGCGTGAGAGGTGCCATGGCCGGTCGCGTTCGTCCTTGCGGGAGTCCTTCCGTCGGGTGAGAGGCGCTCAGAGGCCGTTTCCGTGGCACAGAAGAGCCCCGCAAATCCTTTTTGGGGGAATTGCGGGGCTCCGTGTCTTGGTCTCCGTAGAGAGGCTTATTCTGCGTTCTCGGCGTTGTCGTGTCCACCGGGGCGGTGTCCGCCACGCTGGTGCGCGTTGCCGCGGTCACGGCGCGGGCGGCGTTCGCGCTCCTGGTATCCTTCCGGTTTCGGGAGGAGTACTCGGTGCGACAGCTTGTATTTGCCCGTCTTCGGGTCAATGTCGAGCAGTTTCACCTTGATGTGGTCGCCCTCGTGGATGTTGTCCTCCTCCACGGTCTCGAGCCGTTTCCACTCAATCTCCGAGATGTGGAGCAATCCCTCCTTGCCCGGCAGGATTTCGACGAAGCATCCATAAGGCATGATGCTCTTCACCACGCCGTCGTACACCTCGCCCACCTCGGGCACGGCGACGATGGCCTTGATTTTGGCGATAGCGGCTTCGATGCTCTCCTTGTTGGGAGCCGACACCTGCACGTGTCCCACGCCGTCGCTCTCGTCGATGGTGATGGTGGCTCCGGTGTCTTCCTGCATTTGCTGGATGATCTTTCCGCCCGGGCCGATGACGGCGCCGATGTACTCCTTGGGGATGTCGAAGGCCTCGATGCGCGGCACCTGCGGCTTCAGTTCCTTGCGCGGTTCCGAGATGGTCTCCATCATCTTCTCGAGGATGTGCTCTCGTCCGGCCTTGGCCTGGAGCAGGGCCTTCTCGAGGATTTCGAAGCTCAGTCCGTCGCACTTGATGTCCATCTGGGTGGCGGTGAGTCCGTCGCGCGTACCCGTGGTCTTGAAGTCCATGTCACCCAAGTGGTCCTCATCTCCGAGGATGTCGCTCAGGATGGCGTATTTGTCCTCGCCCGGGTTCTTGATCAGTCCCATGGCGATGCCGCTCACGGGCTTCTTCATGGGCACTCCGGCGTCCATGAGTGCCAGGGTTCCGGCGCATGTGGTGGCCATCGATGACGATCCGTTCGACTCGAGCACCTGGCTCACCAGTCTGATGGTGTAGGGGAAGTTCTCGGGGATTTGTCCCTTCAGTGCGCGCCATGCCAGGTGTCCGTGTCCGATTTCGCGTCGTCCGACGCCGCGCTGGGCCTTGGCTTCTCCGGTGCAGAAGGGCGGGAAGTTGTAGTGGAGCAAGAAGCGCTGGTATCCACGCACGAGCACGTCGTCCACGAGTTTCTCGTCGAGCTTGGTCCCGAGGGTGCATGTCGAGAGCGACATGGTCTCTCCGCGCTGGAAGATGGCGCTTCCGTGTGGCATGGGCAGGGGTGACACCTCGCACCAGATGGGGCGGATGTCCGTGGTCTTGCGTCCGTCCATGCGCAGTCCCTCGTCGAGGATGCAGCGCCTCATGGCGTCGCGCATCACGTCGGCGTAGTATCGTGTGGCCTCGGCGTGCTTTTCCTCCAGTTCGTCTTCCGAGAGGTCGGCGTGTTCGGCGTCGTATTTCTCCAGGAAGTCGGCCAGCAGCTTGTCGAAGGCGTCGTTGCGCTCCTGCTTGGGCAGCGCCTTGTGGTTGATTTCGTAGGCGGGCTTGTAGAGCTCGTCCTTCACGGCCTGGCGCAGTTCCTCGTCGTTCACCTCGTCGTCATATTCGCGCTTCTTGTCGGTGCCCAGCTCCTTGGCCAGTTCGGCTTGCAGCTCGCACATGGGCTTGATGGCCTCGGCTGCGGCCTTGAGGGCTCCGATGAGGTCGGTCTCCTGCACCTCCTTCATCTCTCCTTCCACCATCATGATGTTCTCGGCGGTGGCTCCGACCATGATGTCCATGTCGGCCTCGGCCATCTGCTGGAAGGTTGGGTTGATGACATATTCCCCGTTGATGCGTGCCACGCGGCACTCGCTGATGGGGCATTCGAAGGGAATATCTGAACAGGCCATGGCGGCGGATGCGGCGAATCCGGCGAGCGCGTCGGGCTGGTCGACGCCGTCGGCGGAGAGCAGCATCACCTGCACATAGACTTCGCAATGATAATCAGAGGGGAAAAGGGGGCGCAGTGCGCGGTCGACAAGGCGCGAGGTGAGGATTTCGTCGTCGTTGGCTTTGCCTTCGCGCTTGGTGAATCCTCCGGGGAATCGTCCTGCGGCAGAATACTGCTCGCGGTAATCCACTTGCAAAGGCATGAAATCTGTTCCCGGAACGGCTTCTTTGGCTGCACAAACAGTGGCCAGCAGCACGGTGTTCCCCATGCGGAGCACGGCGGCACCATCGGCTTGTTTCGCAACTTTTCCGGTCTCAATTGAGATGGTTCTGCCATCTGGCAATTGAACTGTTTTCGTTATTACGTTCATCTAAAATAAAAAAACTGTTATTGTTTTGACTAACATCTAGTTGTATAAAAACGCCGCAAAGTTACCTCTTTTCTTATAATTCAACGAATAAAAGTGCATTTATTTTCATTGTTTTTTAAACAATTTAGGAAATGCTGCCCCCGTAATAGAAATTAAATCACTACCTTTGCATTCGTCTAATTCAGAATTAGCATACGTATGAAATCATCTAGACTATTTTCGGCCACCCTGCTTGTGGCGGCTATCATGGCCACGGCGTCGTGCTCGAGGCAGAAGTTCCACATCGAGGGAACCATCTCGGACGCACAGGATTCAGTGCTTTATTTGGAAAATTCGGGGCTCGACGGGCCCGTCGTCATCGACTCGGTGAAGCTCGGCAAGGACGGGCGCTTCGCCTTCGAGGAGGATGCCCTCGACACCATCACCCCCGAGTTCTACCGGTTGCGCATCGCCTCGCAGGTCATCAACCTCTCCATCGACTCCACCGAGACGGTGACGGTGAGCGCCTCCTATCCCCGCATGGCGTCAGACTATGAGGTGAAGGGCAGCGACAACTGCTCCAAGATTCGCGAGCTGGCCCTGCTGCAGCAGCAGCTCCAGGGCCGTGTGGACGCCGTGGTGAACAGTCCCCGCCTGGGCATCGACTCCGTGGCCGTGGTGGTCAACCGGCTCCTCGCCAGCTACAAGGACCAGGTGAAGCGCGCCTATATCTTCCCCGCGCCCATGAAGGCGTATGCCTACTACGCCCTCTTCCAGACCATCCGCGTGGGCGACGGCGCGCGGCTGATCTTCGACCCGCGCGCCAATGCCGACGACGTGAAGGTGTTTGGCGCCGTGGCCACAAGCTGGGACGTCTACTATCCCGGGGCCGAACGGGGCAAGAACCTGCACAACATCGCCCTGGAGGGCATGAAGAACGTCCGCATCATCATGAGCCAGCGGGCGCAACGCATCGACCCGAGCAAGGTGGAGGTGGCGGGAGTCATCAACATCGCGTTGAAAGACAACAAGGGAGTGGTCAGGCAGCTCACCGACTTGAAGGGCCAGGTGGTGCTCCTCGACTTCCACGTCTTCGGCAGCGAGGGCAGCCCCAAGCGCATCATGATGCTGCGCGACCTCTACAACAAGTACCACGGCCGCGGCTTCACCATCTACCAGGTCTCCCTTGACCCCGACGAGCACTTCTGGCTCACCCAGACCGCGGCCCTGCCATGGATCAGCGTGCGCGACGAGGACGGGCTGGAGAGCGAGAACCTCGTGCACTACAACGTGCAGACGGTGCCCACCTTCTTCCTCATCGACAAGAACAACGTGCTCCAGAAGCGCGACGTGCAGGTGAAGAACTTGGACGCCGAGATACAGTCGATGCTCTAAAAAAACGATATATGCACAAAAAAATTCTATTCTTCTCGTTTCTTGCCACGCTCGCACTGGTGTGCCAGGGGCGTGTCAGGCTGCCCCACCTGCTATCCGACAACATGATTGTCCAACAAAACACCCAGGCGCGTCTTTGGGGATGGGACGCCCCCGGCCGCAAGGTCACCGTATCGGTGTCGTGGTCGAAGCAAAAATACTCGGCCTCGGCCGACGCCTCGGGCCGGTGGTCGCTCACCGTGGCGACCCCCGCGGCCAGCTACACCCCGCTCACCATCACCTTTGACGACGGCGAGAAGACCGTGCTCCGCAACGTGCTCTCGGGCGAGGTGTGGGTCTGCGCCGGGCAGAGCAACATGGAGATGCCCATGCAGGGGTTTGGGAACTGCCCCGTCGAGGGCTACAACGACGAGATGATTGACGCCCGCCATTACGGCGCCATCCACTACGTCAAGATACCCAGCACGCCGAGCATGCGCCCCCTCGACGACGCCGAGTGCCGGTGGGACGCCGTCAGCGCCGCCACCTTGGGCAACTGCTCGGCCACGGGCTACTTCTTCGCCCAGGCCGTGAACCAGGCCCTCGACATCCCCGTGGGGCTCATCCTGGCCAACAAGGGAGGCTCCCGCGTGGAGAGCTGGCTCGACGAGGACAACCTCCGCGCCTACACCGGCGAGCCGCTCGATACGGCCGGCATAGTGGAGAAGTACCCCACGGACTATCTACGTCCGCTCGTGTGGGGCAACGGCACGTTCGCCCCCATCCTCAACTACACGGTGAAGGGCATCCTCTTCTATCAGGGATGCTCCAACGTCGGCGACCCCGCCGGCCAGTACACCCGCCGTCTGGAGCTGCTCGTGAAGCAGTGGAGGCGCGATTTCCGCCAGGGCGACATCCCCTTCTATTTCGTGCAGGTCGCCCCCTACATCAACGGCGATCCCGATGGCGACTGGGGGCCGCGCCTGCGCGAGCAGCAGTTCAACGCCTCGAAAACCATCCCCAACAGCGGCATCGTGTGCACGCAAGACCTGGTCTATCCCTACGAGGTCGACCAGATCCATCCCTGCCAGAAGCGCCAGGTGGGGCGGCGGCTGGCCCTCCTGGCCCTGAACGAGCAGTACGGCATGAAGGAGCTGCAGTGCCATAGCCCCGAGTTCAAGCGCATGGAGGTTGTCGCCGACACCTGCTATGTGTGGCTCGACCGCACCTATGGCGGCATCAACCGCTATACGGCCATCGAGGGCTTCGAGGTCGCCGGTGCCGACCACGTGTTCCATCCCGCCCGGGCGGGCCACTTCTGGAAGCCTGACGGCGGCCGTCTCAACGAGACCGTCTGGGTGCACAGCGACAGCGTGGCCAAGCCCGTGGCCGTGCGCTACTGCTTCCGCAACTTCCAGCTGGGCACGCTCGGCAACCAGGCCGGGCTCCCCCTGTTCCCCTTCCGCACCGACAACTGGTAGGGTCCCGTCTCCCCCGCCCGCGGGGCGAGTGGGGGGGAGTCATCCTTCTGAATCCGGAAAAAAAAGACAAGCATAATGCATCCCTTAGAGAAATTCAAGTTTTGTCCTGTTTGCGGATCCTCGCATTTCGAGGTCCAGGACGAAAAGAGCAAGCGTTGCCGCAATTGCGGTTTCGAATACTTCCTGAATCCCAGCAGTGCCAACGCGGCGTTCATCTTCAACCGTGAG
Organism: uncultured Prevotella sp.; assembly: GCA_964420715.1. Lineage (GTDB taxonomy): Bacteria > Bacteroidota > Bacteroidia > Bacteroidales > Bacteroidaceae > Prevotella. Next base: position 30,327 of record CAYQUN010000027.1, read on the forward strand.
GGCCAGTTGCTGGTAGAGAAGCGCAAGAAGGAGCCCGCCAAGGGCACGCTCGACCTGCCCGGCGGCTTTGCCGACATTGGCGAGACGGCCGAGCAAGGCGTCGCGCGCGAGGTGAAGGAGGAGACGGGGCTCGACGTCACGAAGTGCACCTATCTCTTCAGCTTCCCCAACAAATACCGCTATTCGGGCTTCGACGTGCCCACGCTCGACAGCTTCTTCCTTTGCGAGGTGGCCGACACGTCGGTGCTCCGCGCGCAGGACGACGCCGCCGAGGTGCGGTGGGTCGACCTTGACGACATCCACACCGAGCTCTTCGGCCTGCGCTCCATCCGCTGGGCCCTGCTGTCCTATCTTGACCTGCGGGCCTCCTCGGGGCGGAGCGTCCCGCAGGAATAAGCCGGCCCCCCCGATACGCATGGTGGCCGCAAGGGAGAGCTCCCCCCTTGCGGCCACCACGCGTATTGCCAGGTCCGTTTGTTTGCTATTATTTATTGCCCAGCACCTCGAGCGCCTTCCTCACCACGGCGCTTGTAGGGTTCATCACTTCAAAGTACTCGTTCATGTCCCACAAGTCGCGCGCGATGAGCGCTTTCAGCTGGCATTGCAGGTAGGGCAGGGTGCGTTTCCTCTCCTCGTCGTCCTTGGGCTTGATGTTCTGCCTCTCGCCCTCGCTGAAGATGCTGTCGGTCATCGCCTGCGGCACCTGGTAGTTGCGGTTGAAGTCATCGAACGAGGCGTATTTCCCGTTCAGCGCCTTCCGGTTCTTGTCGATATAGTGCAGCACGGAGTTGATCACGATGCTCTTGGCGGCCAGCTGCCTGTGCAGTCGCGTGTATTGCAGGGTGTCGAGCGGCACGAACACGTCGGGCATGATGCCCCCCCCTCCATACACCAGCCTGTGCTCGCGCAGGGTGTAGAAGCACTTTGTGGAGTCGAGGTGGATGCTGTCCTTGTGGATGAATTCGCCATGCTTGTAGCGGTTGTCCAGGTCCATCTGGTATTCGGTCAGCTCCCCCTTCTTGTACGGCTTCTGGATGCATCTTCCGCTCGGAGTGTAGTAGTGGGCCACGGTGAGCCTGATCATGCTTCCGTCGGAGAAAGGAATAGGCCTTTGCACGAGTCCCTTTCCGAAGGTCCTCCGCCCCACGACGGTACCCCGGTCCTGGTCCTGTATGGCCCCGGTGACGATTTCCGCGGCCGAGGCCGAGAATTCGTTCACGAGCACCACCACGCGTCCCTGCCTCATGGCGCCGTCCCCCTGGGCCCTGTAGTCGCGTCTCTGCTGCGTCCTTCCCTCCGTGTAGACCACCAGGTCGTTCTTCTGCAGGAACTCGTTTGCGATGTCGAACGCCGCTTCCAGGTAGCCCCCGCCATTGTCTTGCAAGTCGAAGATGAGGTCGCGCATGCCTTTCTTTTTAAGCGAGTCGATGGCCGTCCTCACCTCCTTGGCGCTTGTCGCTCCAAAGCTGCTGAGACGTATGTATCCCGTTTTCGGCCTGATCATGTAAGCCGCGTCCAGCGTCTTCACGGGGATCTTGTCGCGTGTCACGACGAAGTGGAGCTTTCCGTCCACACCCCGCCTCACCACGTCCAGCCTCACCTGGGTCCCCCTGGGCCCCCTGAGCCTCTTCATGATGTCCTCTCGCGGCATTTTCACGCCCGCGATCGCCGTGTCGTTGACGGCCACGATGCGGTCTCCGGCCAGGATGCCCACCTTTTCCGAGGGTCCCTTGACCACCGGCTGCACCACCATGAGCGTGTCCTCGATCATGTTGAACTGCACGCCGATGCCGTCAAACGATCCGTTCAGCGGCTCGTTCATGGCCTTGGTCTCCTTGGGTGTGGAGTACGACGAGTGCGGGTCCAGCTTCTCCAGCATGCCCCTTATGCCGTCGGCCACGAGTTTTTGCTCGTCCACGGAGTCCACGTACAGGTTGCTGATGGCCAGTTCGGCCACCTGCAGCTTTCTCAGCGGCGAGTCCTTGCCTATGTTCAGTTTGAGTTGTGCCGTTGCCGTGAGGCATGTCGCGAGCGCGGCGCAAGCGATGAGCGCGGCCCTTCCCCAGAGGTTCGGGGCCGTTCCCGTGATGTTTTCATCCCACTTTCTTCTCATTGTCCGTTTCGTTTTGGTCTTCGGGCAGGTCCTCCTCCACCACCAGGTTGTCGATGATGAAGTTCTGCCTTTCCATCGTGTTCTTGCCCATATAATATTCCAAGAGCTTCTGCACTTGGTCGTTCTTGTGCAGCGTGACTTGTTCCAGCCTCATGTCCGGTCCGATGAAGTGTACGAACTCGTCGGGCGAGATCTCCCCCAGTCCCTTGAAGCGGGTGATCTCGGGGTCGGGTCCCAGGTCGGCGATGGCCTGTCTCCGTTCCTCGTCGCTGTAGCAGTATCTGGTGATGAAGTCGCTCTTCTTCTCCCTCTTCCCCTTTTTCGCGTCCTCGTCGGCCACCACCTGCTTGTTTTTGATTTTCGTCCTCCGGTTTCTCACGCGGAAGAGCGGCGTCTGCAACACGTACACGTGTCCCTTCTTGATGAGTTCGGGATAGAATTGCAGGAAGAACGTGATGATGAGCAGCCGGATGTGCATGCCGTCGACGTCGGCGTCGGTGGCGACGATCACCTTGTTGTATCTCAGGTTGTCGAGTCCGTCCTCGATGTCGAGCGCGGCCTGCAGCAGGTTGAACTCCTCGTTCTCGTAGCACACCTTCTTGGTCAGTCCGTAGCAGTTGAGCGGTTTTCCGCGCAGCGAGAATACGGCCTGCGTGTTCACGTCCCGGCTTTTGGTGATGCTTCCGCTGGCCGAGTCGCCCTCGGTGATGAAGATTGCCGACTCCTCCTTCCGGTCGTTCTTGGCGTCGCAGAAGTGAATCCGGCAGTCCCTCAGCTTCCTGTTGTGCAGGTTAGCCTTCTTGGCGCGTTCCCGTGCCAGCTTGGTCACCCCCGCCATGGCCTTGCGTTCTCTTTCGCTTTCCTTGATTTTGTTCTCGATCACGTCGGCCACGTCGGTGTTGATGTGCAGGAAGTTGTCCACGTTTTTCTTCACGAAGTCGCCCACGTACTTGTTGATAGATTCCCCGCCCGGAGCCATTTGCGTGCTTCCGAGCTTGATTTTCGTCTGCGATTCGAACACCGGTTCCTCCACGTTGATGGCGATGGCGGCCACGAGTCCGTTTCTGATGTCGGCGTATTCATAGTTCTTGTTATAGAACTCCTTGATAGTCCGCGCGATGTGCTCCTTGAAGGCGCTCTGGTGCGTTCCCCCCTGCGTGGTGTGTTGTCCGTTGACGAAGCTGTGGTATTCCTCGCCATACTGGTTGGTGTGTGTGAACGCGATTTCGATGTCTTCGCCCTTGAGGTGTACGATGGGGTAGAGTCCGTCCACGGTCATGTTGTCGGTGAGCAGGTCCTTGAGTCCGTGGCGGCTCAGGATTCGTCTTCCGTTATACATGATGGTCAGCCCCGTGTTCAGGTAAGTATAGTTTCTGAGCATGGTTTCCACGATGTCGTCGTGGAAGGTGTAGTTTTTGAAGAGCGTGTTGTCGGGTTCGAAGAAGATATACGTTCCCGTCTCGTCTTCAGAAGTCCTCGTCTCGTCGTTTTTGAGCGTTCCCTTCTCGAAGGCCAGTTCCCTGACCTTTCCCTCCCGGAACGATTTCACGACGAACCTGCTGCTGAGCGCGTTCACCGCCTTCACGCCCACGCCGTTGAGTCCTACGCTTTTCTTGAAAGCCTTGCTGTCGTATTTTCCCCCCGTGTTGAGCACGCTGACGGCCTCCACGAGCTTTCCCTGCGGGATGCCCCGTCCGTAGTCGCGCACGCTCACGCGCAGGTTCTCGTCGATGTCCACCTCGATGCGTTTTCCGGCGTTCATCTTGAATTCGTCGATAGAGTTGTCTATCACCTCCTTCAGCAGCACGTAGACTCCGTCCTCGGGCAGCGACCCGTCTCCCAGCCTTCCGATATACATTCCCGGCCTGGTGCGCACGTGTTCCATGTCGCTCAGGTGCCTGATGTTGTCGTCGGTGTATTCAGGAGTCCCCTGTGGCATAGTGTCTTGATATTCAGTTGGCATATTCGTCATGGATTATTCATGTTCTCCTTTTGTTCCGTCTCACGCCTTCCCGATAGCCTTCCGGTAGCATCTCCGTCTTTTATGGTTCACGGGGTTCAAGGGTTCCCATTGCGTTTGCACGTTGTTGTTTCCCTCCATTTCCACCTGCGTCTCCCCCCATTTGAAGCCATACTTGATGCATCTCGGGATGATGTCGGCGAAGAGCAGCGCGTTGGCCCCCTTGGCGCGGTATTCCGGCAGCACGCCCACCAGGTACATGTCCAGTCCCTCGGACTTGTGCATTTTCGTGGCGCGCACGATGTGCCACCATCCGAAGGGCAGGAGCCTTCCCTTGTGGCACTTCTGCATGGCCCTGGAGAGCGACGGGATGGTGATGCCGAAGCCCACCATGCGGTTGTTGTCGTTGGCGTCCTCGATGACGCTCATCAGGCTCAGGTCTCCCAGGGGCAGGTAGGTGTTGATATAGAGGCTGATCTGTCTCGGCGACAGTTCGGAGTATCCGTAGAGGTCCTTGTAAGTCTCGTTGATGATTTGGAAGACGCGCTGTCCGTATCCGCGCAGGTACACGTCGGCGTAGGTCAGCTTCTTCACGTGCAGGTTGTATCTTTTTTCCACCAGTTTGGCGATTTTGATATACTTGTCAGGAATCGTCTCAGGCACCTGCATGAAGTATTCCACGTAGTCGTTGTCCTTGTTCCATCCCCCGAGCTGCTCGAAGTGTTTCGGGTAGTAGTCGTAGTTGTAGATGGTGGCCATGGTTCCGAGCCTGTCGAATCCCATGGTGAGCATGCCCTCGGGGTCCATGTCGGTGAATCCCAGCGGTCCCACGACGGAGTCCATGCCCTTGCTCCTTCCCCAGTCTTCCACGGCGGCCATCAGGGCTCGCGTCACCTCGATGTCGTCGACGAAGTCGATCCATCCGAATCTGACGTCCTTCTTCTTCCATTTCCGGTTAGCCTTGTGGTTGATGATGGCGGCCACGCGTCCGGCCAGCCGTCCGTCCTTGTAGGCCAGGAAGTATTCGGCCTCGCAAAATTCGAAGGCCGGGTTCCTTTTCCGGTTGAGGGTGTTGTACTCGTCTATGTATAGTGCGGGTGCGTCGTAAGGGCTTCCCGCATAGAGGTCGTAATGGAAATCGATAAATGTCTTTAAGTCGTGCTTGTTCTCGACCCGTCTTATTTCTATAGGCATAATGGTGAGAGATTGATGCTTTTAAAACGTGCAAATTTACGAAGAAACTCTCAAAAAAGCAAATTATGGGTTCCTTTTTGGGATAATTTAGCATGAGTTTCCCTTTTCCGCCATCCACCGCTCCGTTTTCACGCGTCCCCCGTGCGGCGGGGTCCCCCGTGCGGCGTTCCCCCGTCAGGGCTGGTGCGTCTCGTTCGGGCGTTCGG
>CAYQUN010000027.1:35899-37346 GCA_964420715.1 uncultured Prevotella sp.
GTCCCCCGTGCGGCGTTCCCCCGTCAGGGCTGGTGCGTCTCGTTCGGGCGTTCGGTCACCAGCAGCAGGTGCCGTCCCCGGACGGTAGTGGCGAAGATGTAGGTCTCGCCCCCGTCGTCCAGCTTCAGCCTCCGTCGCAGGCCGGCCACCCCCAGGGGGAAGTTCCTCACGGTGATGTTGGCCCGTCCCAGTCCCCCCAGCGTCCGCCTCAGCTCGCGCTTGTTCATCGACGTCACGGCCCTGACCCTGAACTTCCTCCCCGGGAAGTCGGGCCTCCACTCCCGTCCCGCGAACAGGTGCGAGTTGGCGTCGAGCTGTCCCAGCCCCGTCCTCCGTCCCACCTCGGCGAAGCAGCCCGCCTTCATGATGCTTGCGTTCGGCTCATACAGGTAGTCGCCCTCGGCCACGTCCCCGGCTTGCGGGGCCGCGTCCCCCTCCCCGGCCTCATACCGGAAGAGCGTGGCGCGTCCCCCGTGGATGTCGGCGCAGCAGCGTCGGATTCCCTTGGCGCCGCGCCCCATCACCACGAGCAGCTCCTTGCACTCGTTGTCCACGCTCACCACGTGCACCTCGGCCACGTGTTCCAGGTGTCTCAGGGCCGCGTCGATATCGAGCATGGGCGACAGCTTCAGCATCACCACGTCGGCCTTGTCGAGCAGCTCGTCCTGCATCTTGAGCACGTCGGGCGAGCAGTCGGCCAGCCCGTACACCCGTCCCCCGTTGGCGTCGCGCCGTGCGGGGTCGACGAAGACGAGCGTCGCGTCTCCGTCTCCGCAATGCCGTCGTGGCATGTCGTGTAGCACGTCGGCGCCGTCGGCGTGCCTTATTTCGGCGCCGTCGAGTCCCAGCAGGTCCATGTTGTGCCGGGCGATGCGGCAGAGGTGTCCTTGTCGTTCCACGTAGACGGCCCTTCTGAACGCCGGGGCCAGATAGGCGAAGTCGACGCCGTAGCCCCCCGTCAGGTCGACGAGCGTGTGCATCGGCCCGCAGCCCTCGTCCCTGCCCAGGCGTGCCACGATGTCCGCCTTGTAGCGCGCCGTGGCCTCGCTGGAGCATTGCTCCATCGCCAGGTGTGGCGGAAACACCACGCCCCGTGTCGCGGCCCATTGCGGCAGCTTGGTGCGGGCGCGCTGCCACCCCTCGATCTGGTCGAGCGCGAAGGCGAAGTCCACCCCCGGGAAGCGGTCGCGTTGCAGGGCGAGCCGCCGGGGGTCGTCGGTCAGGTGTGTGGTGATAAATTCCTCGGTTGTCATGGTTCGATGGCGATGTGTTTTGGGATATGGATGCAAAAATAAGAAAAATAATGTTCCCCTCCTCCTTTTTCCTTTTCTTTTTTTCTATCCTAAAGGAAAACACACGAGGGAAGGCTTTTTTTTATTTTTGTATCATCTCCGCTTTGCATGATTCCTTTTTCGAGGTAGGAAAACTATCCTAAAGGGAAAATGAA
>CAYQUN010000028.1:0-37309 GCA_964420715.1 uncultured Prevotella sp.
CAAAACCCCAAGTTTTGTTTTTATTGTTGAGGTGCCGCTTGTCCGCGAACAAGGTTGTCTGCTATAATCGTGGCCACTACGGTGGCATGGGAGGAATAATGCACGACGGGGCGGACATGAAATGATACATGTCCGCCCCGTGGATTACAAGAAAGCCGCGCCCTCTTGCTTAGAAAAGAATTTTTCGGCTTTGGGTCAAGCCATTGGCCAGCGTTGTACGCTCAATGTTGAGTCCTCTCTGCTTCTTGCCGAGTTTCTGGCCCAGGAGGTCAAAGTAAGTCACGCTTCGCACGTCCTTCTTATCTCCTGTCATGGAGGAAAGAGCGGTGGTGGCCGTTTTTTTCAACTTGATTTTATAGGTCTTCACCAGTCCCTGCCAGTCGCACACCACGGTGGCCGTGCTGTCCTTGGGAGTAGCCTGGTTGATGGTCACCTTTACATCGGGGCAGGAGGCCGTAGCCTTGATGGTGGGCAATGATGGCGAGCTATAAGTGTACTCGGACTCATAAACACCATATCCAGTGTATCCGTTTTCCTCCGTCATGGGCGCAGGCGTGTCGGGCAACCTCACTACGTTCTTGTCGGCCATGATGGTCATGACAGGCACGGTGGGATAGTCGACGGAAATGTTTTTCGATGAGAATGCCAGTCCGTGCAGGTCGAAGAGAGCGGCCGATGCCGAGCCTTCAGCCTTGAGGTAAAGGGCGTGCTTCCCCTTCAATCCCTCAACATAGCGTGCCACGTCGACGGTGCGCTTGGTCATGACGTCTCGGCGGACGCTGGCCGGGATGGTGACGAGGGCTATGCGCTTGCCGTGCCATCCGCCCTGGGAACTCGGTCCGTCGAGCCAGACGCTGATGGTGATGTCTTGTTGTGCGCGGGGCGTAATCCACAAGTTGAGGCGGGTGCGGTCGCCCTTCGCGCATCCAGCAAAGGCCTTGAGGCCCAGGGTGTCCTTGTCGAGGCCTCCAAAGCCGAAGTACTTGAATCCGACGATGTTCCCCCCCTTGACTCCGGCCACGGGAGCCGTGCATTGCCAGATGTCCCACGTGTCCTGTTGCAGGCTTGTGTCGCTCAGATAGCAGGCGATGCCAGCGGGATAGAACTGATAGGGGTCGAGGCCATAGACATGGAAGCCCTCAGAGGTGACCTCGGCTCCGTTATAGGTGTTTCCCCGGCTGTCGGCGATGCTCCATACCTGATGGTCGTTGTAGGGGTCATAGCCTGTGATGGCCACCTTGCCGCCTTGTGCCGTGGGCAGGGTGTCGGCGACGATGGTCACCGGCGCCACCATGGCCTGGCGTGCGAAGCCGAAGTTGCGTGGCGGACGGTGGTAGAACACATACCACTGACCATTGATCAGCTGGAGCGACCCGTGGGTGTTGTGCCCGCCGTTGGTTGCCGTTAGTGCCGTGCCGTTCGCATTCAGTTCGGGAGCCCTGGAGTCGACCACCACGCCGCCGCTCTTCCACGGTCCCATGGGCGAGTCGGCATAGGCGAAGCGCAGGGTGGAGTTGCTACTTCCCAACCCGTATTCGGGGCCGGAGTATCCGCTGTAGATGGTGACATACTTGTTGCCTATGCGACGGATGGACGAGGCCTCGAAGAAGCAGAACGTGGCGGGATCCTCACCGGGAAAGATACAGGGATAGTCGGTGACCTCGGGATAGCGGAGTTCTCCGTAACCCTTGCCTGCGGGCAGAAAATTCCTGATTACCGAAGAGCCGTCGCGCACGGAGTACATCGTCGCAGGGTTGAGCCTGGCGGCCTGCGAGCGTTGGAATCCCCAGTACCCCCAAGCGTGCCACCCCGTGGCATAGTCGGGGTCGGCGGGGTCGTCGACGGGTTCCACGTATACGGCGGGGTCGAAGCCCATGCAACTGCCTGCGATGGCGCGGCTGCCGTCGGCACTGAGGTTGATGGGCGTAAAGGGACCGTCAGGACGGTTGCCCACGCACACCATGGCCTCGCGTCCGGCTCCACGGCTGTGAGGGTAGAGGTAGTATTTCTTAGTGCCCGTCTTGGTAGTCACCTCGACCAGGTCGGGAGCATACATGATGTCCCATTTCCCGTTATGCTTGTAGGTGAAGATGGGCCCGTCGTCGCGCCACGCCGTGAGGTCTTCCACGGGAGCCGACCACAGGCGGATGTCAGAGCCGCAATAGCGGTCGCGGCTGGTGTCGTGAGAGCCGACGATGTAGGCACGATAGTGGCCAGGCCGGTCGGGGTCTTCGAAGACACGTGGCTCGCCGTCGGGCACGTGCTCCCAGAGCGGGAGATAAGGGTTGCCGGCCATCCGATAGACGTATTTCGTAGTGTTGCCTTCGTTCGGGGCGGCCGTGGCTCCGATGGAGAAGCAGGTCGCGCAGAGCAGGCCAACAAGAAATGTCTTTGTTTTCATTCTTTCTTTAAAATGATTTGTTTTTTGTGTTGTTTGTTTCAGAGGGGTTATTCGATGCATTTCATGTTTCCGTTCTCGTCATATTCGATTTCGGCCACTTTCAGGCTTCTGAGCCATGTGGTGTCATTAGACGGGACGCAGTCGTGGAAGAAGAGATAGGTATGTCCGTCTTTCTCGGTAATGCAGCAATGCGTGGTCCATCCCACGACGGGTTGCATCAGCTCTCCACCAAAGACGAACGGTCCGTAGGGGCTTTTCCCCTTGGCATAGCAGAGCAGGTGGGTGTCGCCGGTGGAATAGACGAAGTAGTAGGTGTCATTATGCTTGTGCATCCACGAGGCCTCGAAAAAGCGGTGCGGATCGGAAGCCTTGAGCTCGTTGCCCTGTCCGTCGGTGATGATGATGGCCCGCGGAGCCTCGGCCAGCTGCTGTGCGTCAGGGGTCATGAGGACCACGCGCGGCGGCAACTCGGTCTCGTCGCCTTCGGGCAGGTGTTCGGCCTTGAGTGCGATGTTGTTGCGGTAGCGCTGGAGTTGTCCGCCCCAGATGCCTCCGAAGTAGAGATAGATTTTCCCGTCGTCGTCCTTGAAGACACACGGGTCGATGCTGTAGGAGCCACGGATGGGGTCGGCGTTGGGCGTGAAAGGACCCTCGGGTGTCGGGGCGTTAGCCACGCCAAGACGAAAGACGCCGTTCAGGTCCTTGGCCGAGAAGATGAGGTGATAAGCCCCCTGGGCCTCAACGCAGTCGTTGTCCCAAAGTTGTGCCGAGGCCCAGGGCACGTCGTCGACCGAAAAAAGCATGCCGCAGTCGGTGGCATCACATTCCATCGGGTCGCCATCGATGCGCAACACGTGGTAGTCGCGCATCTGGAAGTGGCCTCCGTCATCGTCGAAGGCCTCTCCGGAATTACGGTCATGGGATGGGTAAATGTAGAGTTTTCCATTGAAGACGTGGGCCGACGGGTCGGCCATGAAGTCGTTGGGAAATACGTATTTCGATTTCATTTTTTTTCGTTATGTTATCGTTGTTGAAGGATTGAGTCGGTATGGTGGGGAGCCGTTTTTATTGCACGGCGTCGAACATACGGATGATTTTTTTGACCACCGGCTTGGGCTTGTTGTCGCGTCCGAAGAGGAGCGGATAATTTGTGCGTCCAGGAACCGGCCAGCCGTTGAGCCACGAGCCGGCATCGGTGACGCCCCAAAGGGTCACGCGGCTGATTTGGTGCCGGTGGCGCAAGTAGATGTCGAAGATGTCCAGGCAACGCTTCTCCCATTGCTTGTAGACACTCTTGGGCAGTTGCGTAGGGTAGGGGTTGAACTTCCTTTGCATCTCGAAGTTCTGGCTGATTTCGGCACCCGTGAATCCCTCGGGGTTGGGCAGGACGTTGATGTCCAGCTCGGTCACCATGACCTTTACGCCGCACGCTGCCAGCGAATCCATCGTGCGCTCATATTCCTTCAGGTCGGGATAGTCCATGCCATTGTGGCTTTGCATGCCCACGGCGTCAATGCGGCACCCCTTGGCCTTGAGCGCACGCACGAGTCGACACACGGCGGCACGCTTGCGGGGCAGGGCCATGGAGTAGTCGTTATAGTAGAGTTCGGCATCGGGGTCGGCCTCATGGGCGTAGCGGAAGGCATATTCGAAGTAGTCGGGCCCGATGATGCGCAGGTAGGGTGTCTGGCGCAATGTGCCGTCGTCGTTGAAAGCCTCGTTGACCACATCCCATCCGTGGATGCGTCCCTTGTAGCGGCCCACTACGGCGTGGATGTGTCGGCGCATGCGTGCCAGAAGGGTGTCGCGGCTCACCTCGCGCCCGTCATGCCCCGTGAAGAACCATCTGGGAGCTTGTGAGTGCCACACCAGGCAGTGACCTGTGGCGACCATGTCGTGGGCTTCGGCAAAGCGCACAAGGCTGTCAGCCGGGCCCCATTTGAAGAAGCCTTCGCGGGGCTGGATCTCGCCAGCCTTCATGCAGTTCTCGGGTACAACGGCATTGAATTGTGTGGCGGCTATTTGGGCCTCACGGGGAAGTAGTCCCTCGGTCTGAGGAACTGACATGGCACAGCCGATAAGGAAGTGCTTGCCAAGTGATTCCCGCAGGGTTTCCCCCTTGGGCGCTCCTTGTGCCGTCAGCAGCGAAAACGCCAGGGCGGCAAGGGTGATTACAGTTGCTTTCATATTTTTGTTGTGGGTTAAAAAGTTCCAAGAATCAATTTCTAAGCATTCTTTCCGCTTTCGGCTTCTTGCTGCTGGTGGCGGCGCTCTATCTCGTTGTTGATGGCATCAATCCTTTCATCAGTAAGCTCGTATTTGGAGATGATGAACATGGCCAGTGTCAGAAGAATTGCGGGGATGACGGCAACAAGCCAGAGAATGCCTTGCTGGGCGAGCGGACTCTGCGTGGTGACGCTGTTCTCGTCGAATTTCACCAATCCCAGTACGAGTCCGGGCACCACGCCGCCGAGCGCCATGCCGGCCTTGTAGAAGATGCCGGTGAGCGCGTTGACGATTCCGGAGATGCGCCGACCGTTGACATACTCGCCATAGCTGATGACTTCGGGCACCAGCGCCCACATGTAGCCCGTGGCAACGATGACGCCCGTGGACTTGACGAACTGGGCCGTGTAGACCAGCCACATTTGTTCCCTCAAGAACGGGACGACCGAGATGACGTAGAGCATAATCATGCCGATGATGGCTATGGAGAGGAAAATGCGGAACATGGCCTGTTTGCCCACACGCCGCTTGATGGCGGGAATCATGGGCATGAAGATGAAGGCGGGAATGGACCCAAGGGCCATGAAGTTGGCCACCTGGGTGGATGTGGCGTGCACGTTGTAAATCATATAGTAAGAGCCGGCGGCATTGCCTACGGACATCATGGCAAACGCCGTGATGAAGAAGAAGGCCAGGATGCGTAATGGACGGTTGCGGGCAAATTCCATCCACAGGTCGCTCACTTTCACGCCTTTTGACTCGCGGCTGTCCATGACCACACGCTCGTGCGACTGGGTGAAGCAGAAGATGAGCAGCACCAGGGCGATTCCCGCATAGAGGCTCATGGTGGTGAACCATGCGCCGGCTGACGCCTTGCTGTTGATGTGGCCGTCGGGAGAGAGTGCGGCCACAATCATCGGAATGCCGTAGGCTACGGCTAGGCCGCCAGCATTGGCCAGGAACATTCGGACTGAGGTGAGAATGGTGATTTCGCCGGTGTCGCGACTTAGCGAGGCGTTGAGTGCGCCATAGGGCACGTTCACAAGGGTGTAGCAGAGTGACATGCCCACATAGGTGATGTAGGCGTAGGCCAGCGAGCCGTTCATGCCGTCCCAAAAGCACAGAATGGCAAAGCCTGCTAGGGGAATGCCCGCCAAAAGCAGGTAGGAACGGTATTTGCCCCAGCGGGGGGAGTGCTTGTCGACGTAGGTGCCCACGAGGGGATCCCAAACGACGTCGACCACGCGGACGATGAGAAACATGAAGGCGGCCGACGTGGGCGACAGGCCGAACACGTTGGTATAGAAAAGAAGTAGATACATTGAAATGGTCTGGTAGATAAGGTTTTGAGCCATGTCTCCAGTGCCGAACCCGATGCGCTCTATCCATGAGAGGCGTTGGAAGTGTGTGTTCTTTATTTTAGAATCCATAATTTATTTTTTTTATATCTTTTTCCTTTATATTTTTCCCCGTTATTCCCCTATGGGGGTTAGGGCTTGACTTCCTTCATGATGAAGTCTGCCGCATGTTTGCCCATGACTTCATAACCACGAGGGTTGAGATGGAGCCAATCAAGTTGGAGGTCAGATTTAACGATGCTCGTGTTGTCGGGGTCGGCGACAAGCTTGTCGAAATCTATGACGCCATCGAATGTGCCGCTCGTCCTGATCCACTCGTTGACGGTCTTCCGTACGGCCTCGCGGAAGAATCCCTTGTCATAGAAACTCTTGCCAAAAGGCGTGATGGTGGCACCATAGACCTTCAGTCCGTGGGCGCGCGCTTGTCCCGCCATAGACTTGTAGGCCTCGATCAATTGGGCGCACACACGTTCGGAATGCCCGTCACGGGCTCCGCCGATGTCGTTGATGCCTTCGAAGATGATGACTCCCCGCACCCCCGCAAGCCGAAGAATGTCGGGTGTAAACCTGCTCAACGCCGTGGGACCAAGTCCGCCCCGTACCACGCAGTTGCCACCAATGCCCAAGTTGGCCACTCCCATATGTACTCCGTTTTGTTGCAGGGCTGAGGCCATGAAGTCGGTCCATCGGTCGTTTCCGTCGGTGGTGGAACCGCGTCCGTCGGTGATGGAATTGCCAATGACGGCAATCGTGCCAAGGTCCTTGTAGGAGGAAACGGCCGGTTGGCCCTTTTCCTCGGCCGATGCCTTCTTGCGGCCCTTTCCTTCTCTTACGTCAATGGAGGCGATGTTGTACCAATGCTCGCACCTTTCTCCGTCTGAAAACGAGGCGGTCGGCTTCCTTTGCCCGTCAACGAGGAACGATGTGGTGCGCGAGCCACGATGCCCTGTTCCCTCTTTGGGCGTTTGTCCATAGCTCATGGTGATGGCAAGTCGCTGCAGAGGATTTAAGTCAAAGTTGATTTCATCGCTTTGCACGCTCCGCCCCGCCGCGATGGTGACCGAGCGCTTGCCTTGGAAGGTGAGGGTGTGAGAACTTTTGGCGGCGATTTGCCCCTCTGTTCCGGCATAAGCCACAGCCACGGACTTGATTTCCAAGGGCGATTTTCCGTAAGCGTTCGACAACTTCAGTCGTAGGCGGCTGCCGCTTTTCGACACCCTGACGTATTGCCTGATAGACTTTCCCGTCAAGGTTCCGTCTTTGGGCATGTTGTCCTTTCCCTCAGGTTCTATGGCCGTGGCCCACGTTGCCGTCCATCCTTCGTCAGCATCCTTGTCTTGTCCTAACAAGGAAAGCATGGTGCTTGCATAGCGTCTGCCCAGTGTGCGATAGGCTTCGGGGGTGAAGTGCAGTCCATCGCCACGCTGTTTGCAACCTTCCGCCGAGATGGCGTGCGCCGTAGGGATGACACGCGACAGAGTGTCGATAATGGTGTTCATCAGTCCGCAATGGCCACCTTGCTCGGTACGGGCCGTCTCGCCCACGAGCAAGGGCACCTGCTTGGCGTCGAGATTGAGGTCGCTCAGCAGCCTGCGGTATATCTTGTCCACCTTTTGAGGCCATGCGGGGTCGCCGTTGTTTGTCTCGCCTTGGTGGAGCAGGATGCCCTTGATCACCCCCTCTTGCTGGGCCTTGCGTGCCAGTTCAACGAGTCGGCTATAGGGATTGTCGGCATAGGCGTGGGCCATGTTGCGCATCCAGTCGGGGGTGTTCTTGTCCGACAGATAGGCTCGGCAGCTGTCTGTGTCGAACAACTTGATGTCAGCGCCTCCCACTGCCACCGTAATCACTCCCACGCTTGCATACTCGGGCAGGTTTTCCACCATTGTCCGGCCGAAGTAGTCTACTACCGAAAGCCCCGTCGAGGGACGTGTCACGGGCGGGTATGCCGTGCGCCATTGACCTTGCTTCCAGCCTCTGGACGCATCGTCGACGGCGGCCATGGACTTGAATCTGGGGTCCACAAAGAGCGTGTCTTGCCCTTCGATGGTTCCTGCCCCCTCCATATTCGATTGTCCGAAACAGAGGTATATTTGGAAATTAGGGTCTGGGGGCGATTGCGCCATGAGTCCCATGGGTATCGCCACCGAGGTGATGAGCAGTATTCTTCTTATGGAAGTCTTCATGGTTTTCTTTTTATTTAATAGTTTAAATCGTTGGTGGGTGTCTCGTTCCGCCCTCGTGATGCGGCGGAAGCGTTTCCCCGCTTTGTTGTTTAGGTCTTCCTTGGTGATGCGTTTGTCCGAATGGAATTATTTGTTGAATCCGGCTTCTGGACATTCCTCGTTTCCTATGTCAAGATGGAAGCGCATCATATCGTCGAGGTTGTGTATCGGGCGTTCCACCTCGTCGGGAATAGGTTTGCGCGAGAACGTTTGGAAGTAGAGTAGGCATGCGTCTTTCCACCAGACAGCATCTCTTGCTTGGGTGCGCAGCTTGCGTTGCACGGCTGCAAACCTTTGCGGGTCCACGAAGCGTTGCATGCGGTCCCACGTGCGTTGCATGTCTCTTGCTTTTTTCACCCCGTCGTCATATTTGTGGCACAACTCCTCCCATAAGGTGCGGCCGTCGCGCATGCGATGGTTCCATGTCACATGGTGAAACCACAGGAGGTATTTCTCCGGGCAAGTGGCGAGCCGGTCATAGGTTAGGGCAAGCGTGTCGGGATATTGCATAGTGGCTCTCGTGCCCGTTGATGAGCGGTCGAATCCGATTCCTTGCGTGTCAGCCTTGTGGTAATAAGATGGCAGCCAGTCGGCTCTGGCCCCCTCTTGCCAGCACCAAGGCTCGGGGCCATAGTGGTGTCCCCAGGCAAAGAGATGGTGCAGCCCGAGCGGCATCATGTAGTCGACCACGGCCTCCCGGCTGTCCGTCATCAATCGGGTCATGGGCCGGGTGAACGCCGTGTCGGCCGTAAACGTTTGCGACAACCATTCTTGCGCGATGGTCTCGTTACCGAGTTCGGGATTCCAAGCCAACCGTCCGAAGGCATACCAGTTGGCTTGTGCGAAATCAGAGCCGCACCAGTTGCTTGCACGACCGGTGTTGGCCACGCCGGCCACGGCTTTGAGCGTCTTGGGATTCACTTGGTCGAAAAACTCCCGCCACATGGGCGCTAGAAAGGCCAGGTGGTTTGAAAAGCCAAGATATTCTTGCGTGATTTGGAATTCCACCATCATCGGAGTATGCTGCAACGAGGTGAAAAGCGGACTGTAGGGCTCTCGTGGCTGGAAGTCGATGGGGCCGTTCTTGATTTGCAGGATGACGTTGTCGTCGAACTTTCCGTCGAGGGGCATGAACTCGTCATAAGCCTGTTTCGCGCGGTCGTCGCCCGTGTCGTTATAGACAAAGGCCCGCCACATCACCATGCCCCCATGCGGGCGAAGTACTCGGGCCAGCATGTTAGCCCCGTCGGCGTGAGTGCGTGCATAGTCGCCTGGTCCGGGTTGCCCCTCGGAGTTGGCTTTGACGAGAAAGCCTCCAAAGTCGGGAATGAGCCGGTAAATCTCGTCAGCCTTCTTTTTCCACCAGTTCCTTACGTCGCGATTGAGTGGGTCGGCGGTGGGCAGGTGCCCCAAGACCATCGGCGAGGCGAAGTTGACAGCCAAGCATACGCGCAAGCCGTAAGGACGGAAGATGTCGGCCAGAATCTTTACCTTGCTCAGTATGCTGTCAGCAAGCATCGTGGGCGAAGCGTTCACATTGTTGAGTACCACGGTGTTGATGCCCACAGAGGCGTTTGCCCGGGCGTAGGCTTTGTATCGGTCAGACACCTTTTGCGGCAGTTCGTCCCACAGCCACAGCGAACGTCCGGCATAGCCCCGTTCCACACTTCCGTCAAGATTGTCCCAATGATTGAGAATCCTCCAGCGGTATTGTGGATGTTCGAAGACGTCAAGCATCTGCATGTCGGCACCCGTCTGTTGCAATCGCAGCAGATGAAAGGCCCCGTAAAGCAATCCGATGTCGCCTCCCGAGGCAATGGCGATTCCCTTGCCCGTAGTCTTGATGGTAAAGGCCTCGCGCCCCAGGCGCTTGTCCCGCAGGAGCGTCACGGGGGTTCCATGCCAGAATTGTCGCAACTCGTTTTGGGCCAAGTCCGTGGTGGGGGTACAGGCCACCTTCATCGTTATGTGTCCCTCAGTGGCGTTGGGCTCCATGCGCAACCACAGCCTGGAGCCGTCCTCGCTTGCGGCCGAAGCCGTAAGCATAGTCCATGAGGCCAGCAGTGAAAGGATGAGTTTTATCGTTGTCATTTGTCAGTGCGTAAGTGGATTGTCGAAGCTCGGCGCTTGGATTGCAATGCCAGGCACCGCCAGCTTTCGAGTCTTCATT
The DNA here is from genome assembly GCA_964420715.1 of uncultured Prevotella sp. Classification (GTDB taxonomy): domain Bacteria; phylum Bacteroidota; class Bacteroidia; order Bacteroidales; family Bacteroidaceae; genus Prevotella. The sequence goes on from CAYQUN010000028.1 coordinate 10,381, forward strand.
ATCTTGTTAGCAGGTTGATGGTGGTGCTCTTCTCGATGCCTCCGGCTTTGACTACCACGCTGATAGGGCCCGGCTGTCTCGTCGCCTGTACCACGGCCTGTGCCCGACCGAAGAAAGAGGGCGTCGTGGGTGAGCAAAGCCGCTCCTTGCGTCGGGTCTCTCCCGTATCGATGCCGCGGAGCCGTCCGGCGCCGCTTACTTCCACGGTGATGTCCCGGTCGTCCACCTCCACCGGATTTCCAGCATCGTCGGTAAGTGTGATTTTCAGGAATGCCAGGTCCTGCCCGTCGGCTTTGAGTTGTGTACGGTCGGCGTTCACGACCATTTTAGTGGCCTTGCGTGCGGTTACCATTTTCTTTGTTGCAACCACCTTGCCGTCCCGGTAGGCCCTTGCCTCAAGCGTTCCCGGCGTATAGGGCATGTGCCAGCTGATGGTGTGGTTGTCAAAATCGCTTGTATGCCGCATGCCCATGACCTTTCCGTTGCAGACCAGTTCCACACTGTCACAGTTGGTGGTGGTGCGCACCTCCATCATGAGGCCTTCGAATCGTTTGGGGAAACTCCAGTGTCCCACCATCATGGGCCATTGCCACAAGTCGCGTCCGTGGTCAATGTCGGCGGCATTGTCCATCACGGCCAAGCCCACGACGGGCTTGTCGGGATTCCACATGGCCTGATGGAAGCATGCCCTCGGTTTGGCGTTCATAGCCATGTCGAAGAGCCCGTTGGGCCATCCGTGGCTTTCGCCTCCGGCCTCGCCCCAATAGTCAACACCCGACCAGATGAATCCTCCGAGGATGAAGTCATGGGCGGCAATGGTATTCCATGGATTGTCGGTCAGATAGGCCCGGATGTTTCCTTCGGCTCCCTGGTAATAAGGCAGTTCCTCAGAGATGAAGAAGCAGTGGTCAGGACGCTTGGCGCGATCGGTCAAGAGTCTGGCTTCAAGATAGTTGTATCCGGCAATGTCGGTTATGGCCGAGAATTTCCCGTTATGATTGTTTTGTGCGGCCAGTGTCGTGGGGCGTGTGGGCTCCAGTTGGTGGACGAAATCGTTGAGCATTCGAGCCCGTTCCACGCCCACATTGCTCTCGTCCCATGCCTCTTGCAACTCATTTCCGATGCTCCACATGATGATGCTGGGATGATTGCGGTCGCGCAGGATCATGTCGGCAAGGTCCCTTTGCCACCACGTGTCGAAGTAGGGCTCATAATAGCCTGACTTCCATTTGTCGAAGGCTTCGTCAATGACAAGGAGTCCCAGTGTGTCGCAAATGTTGAGCACTTCGGGCGATGGTGGGTTGTGCGCGCATCTGATGGCGTTGCACCCATACTCCTTGAGCGTTTTCAGCCTGTATTCGTATCCCCGGTCGGGGACGGCCGTGCCGAGGCATCCCATGTCTTGGTGCAGGGCCATGCCTTTCAGCTTTACGTGTTGATTGTTCAGGAAGAATCCCCTCTCGGGGTCGAAGTCCAGCGTACGAATGCCGAAAGGAGTCGTCCTTTGGTCGACCGTCTTGCCGTTGCTCTTCACGCTTGTAATCAAAGAGTGGAGCACGGGCGTGTCGAGCGCCCACAACTTGGGATTCTTGATGTTGAGGATTTGTCTCACCTCCACGGAGTCGCCAGGGGCCACCATTTGCCGTTGGCTGGCGTTCTTGGCCACAATCTTGCTAGTCGGGTCGGCGACACGCTGCTCCACGGTGATGGTGCAGGGCTTGTCGCCCGTGTTGTATATGGTGGTGACGACGCTTGCCGTGGCCTGTTGCCTGGTTGCCTCGGGGGTGGTGACGGCAATGCCGTAAGTGGGTATGTGGACGGGGTTGCGGACGAACAGCCATGCGTGCCGATAGATGCCCGCCCCCGTGTACCAGCGGCACACGTTAGTCTTTTCCTTGCAATCCACTCGCACTGCCACAACGTTGTCCTTGCCAAATTGCAGGAATGGGGTGAGGTCGTATTCCTGGCTGCTGAATCCATAAGGATGGAATCCGAGGTGCTTTCCGTTGATGTAGACATCACTCTGATGGTATATGCCGTCGAAGTGTATGGCCACGCGCTTCCCCTGCCATCGTTTGGGAATTTGGAAAGTTTTGCGATACCAGGCGATTCCGCCCGGCAAGTGTGCCGCAGAACCGCTCACCTCCTTGTCGAAGTCGAGTTCCGTTGACCAGTCATGGGGGAGTTGCACGTCCCTCCATTGCCGGTCGTCGATGTCCGGCGACTTGTAGGACGGATTGTCGGAAAGGAGGAATTTCCACGAAAAATCAAATTCCAACCGTTCGGAAACCGTGGAGGCTCCCATGTGAAGAGTCTGAATGGCGAATAGCAGGAACAGAATTCTTTTTCTCATTTTCTCTTGCGGTGTGATGTGTAAATCTCACGGCAAAGATAACTAAAAAGCCCCTCTTGTTCTTTCTTTTTCGTTTCGTTTATGCTTTGTCAATGTTTCATTAAGTTGCGCATGTTGCGGTTTTCCCCCGATTTTGTTACATGTCCGTTTTTGCGTCTGCCTTTTTTCATCCGTGCCATGGATCACGCTTTTTCGCCAGGCGGATTTGCATTCTTTTCTGCATATTCTGTCGGCGACATTCCGAAATGCTTTTTGAACACGGTTGAAAAATGTGCGCTGTTATTGAATCCCACCGAGTAGGCCACTTGCGTCACGTTGATTTTGCCTTCAGCCAGAAGTTTGGCTGCTTGGTCGAGCCTCAGGTTTCTAATGAAGTCACTTGTCGACACGCCGGCAATCTCCTTCATTTTCCGGTGTAGTTGCGTCCGGCTGATACCCACTTCCTGGCAGAGCTGTTCTACGTTGAAGTCGGAATTGTCCATATTTTTGTTTACCGACTTCATGATTCTGTCCATGAGGGCGTCGTCGTTGCCTTTCACTTCCACGTTCTCCACGCGTCCGCCTCCGGCCTGCGTTCCACTGAACTTTCCTCTCAACCGCCTCACGTTGTCCACCACGTTGTCGATGGTGGCGTGCAAGACGTCCATGTTGAAAGGCTTGGCAATATAGGCGTCGGCCCCCCGCCTCAGTCCTTCGAGCCTGTCGGCAATTTCGGCCTTTGACGTGAGCAGAATAACGGGTACGTCGCTGATGGCACTGTTTCCCTTGACCGCTTTGAGTAGTTCGATGCCATCCATCTCGGGCATCATCACGTCGCTCACCACCACGTCGTATTTGCCCTTGAGTAGTGCCTCGAGCGCCTGCTTGCCGTTGGGGAAAATTTCCGTCCGATACCAGTCGGCCAATTCCTCCTTGATGTATGCAGCTACCTCCCGGTCGTCGTCCACCACCATGAGTTTGATGTTCCGGTTGGCCTGTTTGTGCTTGGTCTCGGTGGACACCTCGTGTTTCCCTTCTTCAATGATTTGGTCAGGTTTGAGATGTCCGCGCCCCATGGGCAACGTCACCTTCACCACGGCCCCCGTCAGTCCGTCTTTTCTGTTTTCGGCAGAGATCTTTCCTCCGTGCATACGCGTCAGCGCCTGGCAGAGGTTCAAGCCTATTCCCGTGCCTCCGGCGTGCATGCTGCGCGAGTTTTCGCCTTGATAGAAGCGGTCGAACACGTGCTTCAGGCTTGTCGGGGTGAATCCGCTTCCGGTGTCGGTTACGGCAAGCGTGACGTTTCCGTCGCCAGCCTTGATGCTGACCATGATTTCGCCACCGTCAGGTGTGAATTTAAAAGCGTTGGAAAGGAGGTTGGCCACCACCTTGTCAAAGTTGTTTCTGTCAATCCATATATCGGCCTTGTCGGGATGCACGAACTTCAGCGAGATGTTTCTCTCGTCAGCGTGATATCTGTACAGGGAGATGATTGACGCCGTGAATTTCACCAGGTCGGTTTCTTGGCAGCGCAGTTTCAGCAGTTGCTTGTCGATACGCCGCTTGTCCAGAATTTGTCCCACGAGGGTCAGCAGCCTTCCGGCGTTTCTCTCGATGGTGGCGATGTCGCGCAGGCTTTCGGGATCAGTCACCCGTTCATGGAGCTTTTTCAGCGGGGCCATGATGAGCGTGAGCGGCGAGCGAATGTCATGTGTAGCGTTGATGAGGAATCTCATCTTGGCCTCTTCCAGTTCGCGTTGCTTGCGCCGTCCGTATCCGATGACGGCCGCCGTCACAGCGATGATGATTATCATGGCATAGACCAGGTAGGCATCTGTGCTGAGATACCATGGTGGAGCCACGCTGATTTCGATGCGTTTCACGGGCGTAATCACCTGCCCGTTGCTTGTGGCCCTCACCTCGAGCATATAGTCTCCGTAGGTCAATCGGTTGAAAGCCACAGAGTTGGAATAGTTTTCTGTGGTGTTCCATGCTCCTCCGTTTAGCCGGTATTGGAAGATGACGTTGTCAGCATATCGGTAGTTGAGTAGCGAGAATTCCATCGTGATGGAGTTCTCGTTGTTGGCCACGTGGTAGCGATTCTGCATGGCACTCACCTGTTTTCCTCCGATGACCACATTTGTGATGTGTATCTTCCCCTCCACGCTGTGGCTAGCCCTTACGTCATCAGGGCGGAACATGGTGATGCCGTCGGGCGTACCGAATCCGATGCGGTCGTCAGCGCAGTGGAAAGCCAGGTGGGGCCAGTATTCCTTGGTCGCAAGTCCGTTTCCGCTGATATGTCCGATGAAGGCCCGGCTCTTGTGGCTCCACTGCCATATTCCGTCCATGGTGCTGATCCACAGGTCGCCGCTCTTGTCAGTCATGATGTCGGAAATAGCTTTGTCATCGAGCGGCTCAGACTTTGGGAACTTGGTGGCCTTGCGTTTCTTTTTGTCATAGAGCAACAACCCCTCGGAGGTTCCTATCACCACGTTGCCATTGCGCATGAAGGCTACGGCCTTGCAGATGTTGCCCACCAGCAGCGAGTTCCAGCCCTGGCCGTCAAATCTTCCCGTGCGCGGATCCAGGCATGAGACTCCGTTACTGGTGCAAATCCACAGTCGTCCAGAGGGGTCGATGTTCATATCCATAATCCAGTCGTTCACGAGTGACCCGCCCTGTTTGCGCTTGTCGTTCATGGTGAAGTGTGCGGTGGTGTGCTTGTCCTTGTTGTAGACGTAAAGTCCTTTCCCCAAGCTGCTTGCGTAGATGCGTTTGCCGTCGTCGACAATGCAGTTGATGCTTTGTCCCTCGGTGCTCATCACCTTGTGTGTTTGTCCGGTTGCGGGCACGTAGGAGTAAAGGCTTGCCCCCACGCCTAGCCAGTATTGGCCCTGGCGGTCTTGATAAATCACCCTGGTGTCCGATGGGCCGTGCATCCGTCCCTCGACGTGTCCGTCACTGCTGATGCGGTAGATGCCCGATGGTGGCAGCGCGCAAAGCAAGTCGTCACCATAGGGAATGATGGAAAGGAGCCTGCTGTTGGCGGGGATGAGCGATTGGGAGAACTTCCATGAGTGGAAGGCCGTGTGCGAACCTGTGAGCAAGAGCAGTCCTTGGCGGTAGCAGGCCAGCCACACGTTTCCGTTGCGGTCTTGGCAGATTCCCCTGATGCTCGATTGCCTTGGGTCGATGTCGTACATTTGTATGTGATAAGGTTTCAGCGTACGCGTCCCCCGCGCGATGACACCCAGTCCCCAGCCCGTGGAGGCGATGTAGATGTTGCCTTGTGCGATGCAGGCATAATCGATATAGACGCTTCCACCCATGGCAGACAGGTCGAAGCCTGCGTCTTCAAACTGTTGTGTATGAGGGTTGAAGGTGGCGATACCCTCCGTACACACGGCGATGAGCTTGCCATTGTGGGAGTCCATGCATAGCGGTTGTCCCTTAGTCGAAGTGAACACCTTGCGTTGTGGTGCCCTCTTTCCCCGGGGGGTGATGCGCACGGCACCCGGTTCCTTGCTGGTACACCACAGGTTACCCTGCTTGTCGATGGCCATGCGGCTGTAGTATCCATTCATGCCCAGTTGGTAGTACCGGGTGTCGACAGTGAGTTTCTGTCCCACCATCCGATATAGCCCGAATCCGGCCGTGCCGATGAGCAGTGAGCCGTCGGATGCCACGGTGAGCGTGCTGATGCGAGGCTTGGTGTTGTTCGGGAAGCGGTAGTTAACAAAGGAGTTGGTGTTATAGTCATACCGTGCTAGCCCGCGGCTGAATCCCACCCATAGCGTCTTGTCATGGCCGATGGCGAAGGCCGTCACCTCGTTGGCCGGAATGGAAGTACTGTCGGCAGCATGGTGCAGGAAGTGTGTGAAATGGTAACCATCAAACCGGTTCAGACCATATTCCGTGCCCAGCCAAATATAGCCGTAGGCGTCTTGGCACACCTTGGTGGCGAGACTGCTCGACATTTGGTCGTGAGAGAAAAACCATCCTGTTTGTGCTGATGCGTTGGGGCAAAGTATGGTGAGAAAACTTAATAGTAGCAGGTTCAATAGTCTCATGTTAGCATAGTCAGTTTTATCGATTCGCAAAGATAATAAAAAAAAAGGATTTGAACAAAACTTTGTTCTTTTTTCTTGTGGCTTGACTTGTGGAAATCTGGCTTGCTAATTCTTTTTTGTTAAGAATGTTCGTAATTGCTTCTTTGCAGGCTTTATTCCCCCTTAAAGGAGGAACTAACCTTAGGGGTTGCGGATCATGACGGTCTCATTTTTGCGCCATGGCCAGGTGTCACGCTCTGAACTTTGTCCCGTGGGTCCCCCTGTTGCTGGTGAGCTCGAGTGTGGTGAGTGACTTCCCGATTTATACGGCGTAACCCACGTATAGGGATGCAGTCTTGATTTTTCGAGTGGTCAGTAAGAATTCTGCCCCACTAATGTCTTTATAGAATATAGAATAGAGTTGTATGCCCCCTCGTGGATATGAAGGTGTTTTTTCCCCACAGGAAAAAACTCCGTTGTATAAAACATCAGTTTGAACTCATACGGAATGCATATAGGCCAAGCGAGAAATTCGCTTGGCCTATATTGAAAAGAAGGAAATATGGTTGACTTTTGGGGAATACTTCCTCCTTGTTACTTGTTTTCCTATTTTAAGGCACGACCTGTTTTTTGCCGTTGATGATGAAGATGCCCTTCGACGGAGCCTCCACGGGCTGTCCCATCAAGTTGTAGACTGTATGGCGTGTGGCGGGCCGTGTCTGACTGACCTCGCTGATGGCCGTGGCCTGACTGATGTCGAAGATGAATGTGGAGAATGAGCGTGGGGGAATGCTGAAAGTGAAGGACTTTCCGCCCTCGGTGCTGATGTCGTCCTCGGCGTAGACGGCCCCCTCGGTCGATTGTATGCGGTGCACGCGTGTCTTGGCCTGCACGGGCAGAGTCAGTTGCAGGTTGTAGCTCTTTGCCGTGGTGTCGACGACATTCACGATAATCGAGTCGCCCTTGATGAAGGCTGACAGCTCGATATTCTGGTTCACCCCTGGTGTGTTGGTTCCATCCATGACATTTGAGGCTGATTTTAGCAGCGTGGCTCCCTTCAGTTGGCGTGCGAATTGTCCCATAAGTCTTCCACGGTCGAGGATGTTTCCGCGGGTGTTTTCAGGCACGGTTGCGGCCGAGTTGTATTTGGTGCCATCGCCGATGAATCCGTATTCGGCGGCCAGATACCAGTAGATGTAGGCCGTGGCCCCGTTGAGCAGGCATTCGTGCACATCTTCCACGAATTCCAACTGCTGGTGCCACGAGGGCATGGTGCGCGAGCCGTCCTCATTATTCAGCAAGTGTTCGGTCATCCATACCTCGCGCCCGCCGGCATAGCCGACGGTCTTGGCCAGGTTCTTCTTACAGTCGTATGAGCCATAGACGTGTCCGCCGATGATGTCGGTGAGCTGGGCGCTCTTGCTGTTGCTCATCAGTTCTCGGGCGTATTCAGGATTGAATCCCAGCGGTTCTCCGCCCATCAGCTTCACGTTGTATTTTTCCTTGTCAAGCAAGTGGCCGTATTGTGCCACCAGGTTGCGAATCTCCTGCGGAGTGTAGAGGCATCCGCTGTAGCTCACCCACCAGTCGGGCTCGTTCTGCACCGACACTACGTCAACGGCGGCGTTTTGGCTCTTCATATAGGCCAGAAACGTGTTCATCCAGACGAAGAGCGAGTCGGGTTTGCTCAGTTTCCCCCTGATGTTTCCGTTGGCGTCGCCTTGTCCGCCTGAGGAACTGTTGTTAGTCTTGTAGCTTGCAGGCGGGCTCCACGGCGTGGCAAGGATGATGGCGCCCAAGCGCTTGGCCTGCCTCACGACCGGCAGGTAGCCTTTCCAGTCGTATGGCGTGTCCCAGCCCACGTCGGCCGCAGTGATGTCGGGTTTCAGGTTGGGCGACATTTCGATGCGCATGATGTTCAGTCCGATTTGCGAGTTCGGCCCATAGGCCTTGCTGATCATTGACACTTCCTGTATGGGGCGCATCAAGTGCTCCATGGCGGCGGCCCCGAAACCTGTGATGGTTTGTTTTCTTGTGGAACTCACGTTGAACGTTATGGTGGCCTGCCCCATTGCCGAGACCCAAAGCGCACACCCCATGAGCGTGGTGATCATCCGGTAGTGTTTTTTCATCTTTGTTGTTTCCGCTTTATTTGTTTATCTGTTAGTATAGTTGAGTTTTTAAAAAAGGTTCTTTCACCTTAGCAATATTTTGCAAAATTACCATATTCCTCTGAAATACATATTTTCGCCATGTTTCATTTATTTTGCAGGATGTTCCAATTATGCGTGTTTTCGGGGTGGTACGGCCGTGTCTCCCTGCTCCTTGCACATGTGCTTTCTGAGGTGGCTTGGTTTTCGTTTGTGTCGTTTTTTTCTTGCAAGTGAAAGAAGTCAGAACGGAAGGGAAGGACGAACCATGTGATGCTTTTTTGCCCGTTGGAACAACGAGAAAGACTCGGGAAACGATTCTGAATGCATGTTAAAAAATAATAAGCTAATTTTGAACCGTGAAAACAACTTACCTTTTTGAAAATTGAAAATCATATCAAAAACTAAACCGAATGAATAGAAAAATGGAAGCACACAGACGGCCTTGCCGACTACTACGTGCGGCCCTTCCGCTGGCGGTGGGCTTGTGCCTTGCTGCCTGTTCTGATTATGATCTGGACGAGAAGAATCCGGCGGGATGGGGCGAAAGCATTTACAACTATTTGACCGAAGACGGTCACTATCAGAACACAATCCGGCTGATCAATGATCTTGGCCAGCGCGAAACGCTGGCTAAGACAGGTTCGAAAACGCTTTTCGTGGCCGATGACGATGCCTATGGTCGGTTCTTCCAAAGCAACAAGTGGGGTGTGAAAAGCTATGACGCCCTCTCGATGGCTCAGAAGAAGATGCTCCTCATGGGAGCCATGGTGAACAGCAGCTACCAGGTGAACGACCTATCGAGCCTCGAGGGTCCCATCGAGGGCATGGCCATGCGGCGGCTGTCGTCGCTGACCTATTTCGACACGGTGTCGGTGGTGAAGACTGCCAATCTGCCCAACATGACACCCGAGACTTCGCGATGGAACAACACGTGGCTCAAGTTTGCCGACCGTCCGTCGGTGATGCTCATGAAGGATATGACGCCCACGCCCATGTTGCACTTCATAGAGCAGCAGATGGTGAACAACAAGATCACCAACGACGACTATAACTTCCTTTACAACTACAGCACCTCGCGCCAACCCGGAGATGCCAGTGTGAATGGCGTGAAGATTGTGGAGCAGAACATCAAGTGCTCCAACGGATTCATCCACAAAATGGCCGACGTGGTGTTGCCGCTCGACAATATGGCGGAGGTCGTTGCCAGCCACCCACAGGTGAGTATCTTCAGCAAATTGCTCGATCGTTTTTCCACTCCTTATTATATAGGTAAGGCCGATGTCGACTTCTATAACGACCTAAATGGTACGAGCGTGGACTCCATCTTCCAAAAGCGATTCTTTTCCAGCTGGTCGCAGAATGGCTCGGCACTCAGCGTTGACGAGGAGGGCCGGAGTCATGCTGACGAGCTACTGCCCTTCGATCCGGGATGGAACAGCTATGCCACCAACGCCGACGCACTCATCTCACCCTCCCTACAAGTGGCCTTGCAACGCAACATGGGTGGCATGATGGTGCCCTCGGACGAGGCTATGGAGGAATACTGGAATAATGGCCCGGGGCAAGTGCTCAAGGACCAATACAAGACGTGGGACAACGTGCCTACGCGCGTGGTGCGCGAGCTTGTGAAGAACAACATGCAGTCTGACTTCGTCAATCACTGCGTGCCCAGCAAGTTCACCAGCATTCTTAATGACGCCAACGACCCCATGGGTGTCACCACGGCCGATATCGACAGCGTGTGGCTGGCTTGCAACGGAGCTGTTTTCCTCACCAACCGGGTCTTCTCGCCCACCAGTTTCGTCTCGGTGCTCTATCCAGCCGTTGTCAACGAGAACATGAGTGTAATCAACTGGGCCGTGGAGCAATGCCAGTATAATGTCTACTTGAACTCGCTCAACTCCTATTATAGCTTCTTCATACCTGACAACAACTCCCTGCTCAGCTATGTGGACCCCGTGTCGTACGGCAAGCCTGAAACCCAGCTCTACCGTTTCCACTACGACAAGCAGCGTCGTACTGTGTGGGCCAGCGTGTGGGCCTATAACAACGAGACCCACCTTGTGGGCGACAGCATCGGCGAGGTGCGCTCGTCCAGCCAACTTGTCAACCGCCTGCGTGACGTGCTCGACAACCATATCGTCATTGGAAACGTCGAGGACGGGAACACTTATTATAAAACCAAGGGCGGACAGGAAATCCGGGTGCACAATGCCTCTCTTGGCGTCAAGGGAATGACCGTGGAGGGAAGCTATCAAATCAACGAAACGCAGAAACCCGTGCGCGTGACTTATATCTACGATCAGACCAAGGAAGGTAATGGAAAGTGCTATATCCTTGACGGAGAGCCCATTTTGACAACGCGGATGAGCGTAATCGACGTCATGCGTCAGCATGACGAGATGAGCGAGATGGTGAAACTCCTCGAGGGTTCGGGTATGATGGAGCGCATCCACGACGACCGCTTTGCCTGCATCAGCGAGAACTTGAGCGTGTTCAATACTTATAACTACACGGTCTATGTGCCCACCAACGAGAGCATCCGTCAGTTGCAGGAAAGCGGAAAGTTGCCCACCTGGGACCTGGTGGCCCAGGAAGAGGCGCAAGGACGCCCGCTCGACAAGACCCGCGACTCGCTTGCCATAGAAAACTTCTTGCAGATGCACATCCAGGACGGATCACTCTTCATTGGCGCGAAGCCCCAGGCCGAGGATGGTTACGAGACCGCGTGCATTGGAGGCAACGGCAAGTTTGTGAAGGTGTATTCCACCCTCACGGCCGACGGACTCAGCATCAGACCCTCGCAAACCAGCCAGAGCTATAGCCACGTGGTCAAGCAGGGTGGACTTTACAACCTCATGGCGAGGGAATACCAGCTCGACCAGGCCGACCCAGCCGCTGCGGGAAACATCTATACCACATCAACGGCGGTAATCCACCTCATAGACAAGCCGATTACCACTAAGTGACCCCATTCCAACCAACCTAAATAATAATGCAAAATCAACATATGAATCGATTATTCACTGACACACCTAGGCGGGTACGACGCACGGCCGCAATCTGTGCCCTGCTTTTGGCGCAGGGCGGACAGGCGGTGATGGCCCAAAACGCCGGCGACGTGATCTCGGGAAAAGTGTCCGATGACTTCGGACCGGTGATGATGGCCAATGTTGTCGAGATTGACAAGGCGAACCGCATCGTGAGCTCGACACAGACCGATGCCAACGGAAACTTCTCGTTCAAAATCAAGGCGCCCAGCAACAAGTTGCGTATCAGCTTTGTGGGACTCAGAACCAAGACGCTCCCCATCAAGGGGCTTTCTTACGATGTGAAACTCGAGTCAGCCACGCAAATCAAAGAGGTGACCGTGACGGCGCGACGCAACGGTGCGGGGTCGGGACTGGCCATTCCGCAAGACGAGTTGTCTACATCAAGTCAAATGATCAGTACCAAGGAATTCGAGGGACTGGCTGTCACCACCATCGACGAGGCGCTGCAAGGACGTATTGCAGGACTTGACATCGTGATGAACAGCGGAAACCTGGGCTCGGGCACTTCCATGCGCCTGCGTGGCGTGAGTTCTATCAACGCCAATGCCGATCCACTGATCGTGGTCGATGGAAACGTGTGGGAGAACGACTTGGGTAGCAACATCGACTGGTCGTCGGCCAATGATGAAAAATTTGCCGAACTGCTCAACGTGAATCCAGAGGACATAGAGAGCATCAGCGTGCTCAAGGATGCTGCTGCCACGGCTATCTGGGGATCGCAAGGTGCCAACGGCGTGATTGAAATCAAGACCAAGCGCGGAGCGCGCGGAAAGACGCGCGTCACCTACAGCCTCAGACTCACTGGAACATGGCAGCCCGAAGGATACAAGATGCTCAATGGCGATGAGTACACCATGCTGCAGAAAGAGGCTTACTTCAATCCAAAACTCAGTGCTGACGATGCCAATATTGTGGAGTTCAACTACGACCCTAACAACCGGAATGGATGGCACAACTTTGACAAGAACACCGACTGGGTGTCGGCCGTGAAGCAAACGGGATGGAGGCAGAACCACTACCTGTCGCTCACCGGTGGTGGCGAGAAGGCCAATTTCCGCATCGGTGCTGGATACGACCACGAGACGGGATCAATCATCAAGCAGCAACTTGACCGGCTCACCTCGCGCGTCGCTCTCGATTATTTCGTTTCTGACCGTATCAAAATCGTGACCAATCTGGCTTTTACCTATACCAAGAACGACCGCAACTACGCCTCGCTTCTCGATATTGCCTACAGGCGCATGCCTAATATTCCGATTTGGGAGCGGGACGCCAATGACGAGATGACGGGAGACTACTACAACATTCCCACCACCGTATCTGCAGAGCTGCAAGACCAGGTGGGACAGTATAATCCCGTGGCCCTGGCCAATCTGGCAAGCAACAAGGAGACCAGCTATAAAATCCAGCCTGAGTTCCAAATTGTCTACAACCTGCTGGGCACCGACGACCAGAAGACCCAGCTGAAGTACGAAGGACGCATAAACTTCGATATCTTCAACGACTACAAGGACACCTTCTTGCCGAGCGCACTCAATGTGAGGTCGTGGAATGATGCCTCGAACAACAAGAGCACGGCGTACAGCTACAAGAGCCGGGGCATAACTACAACGCACACGCTTACCTTCGTTCCGCATTTCTCCAATACGGACCATAGCATGATGATGATGTTGCGCGGACAGCTGACCGATGGAAACTCAAAGTCGCAGAACACCGGCACCTACGGACTGCCTTCGGGCTCAATCACTTCGACAGGCGCCGAGGCCGTGATTGACGCTGGCAACTTTGTCAGCATTGACGGACAGTGGAGAAGCGTTTACTTCACTTATTCACTCCACTATGCTTACAAGAGTCGCTACATGTTCGACTTCTCTGTCCGCCGCGACGGAAGCACGAAGTTCGGTCCCGCCCATCGTTGGGGAAACTTCCCTGCTCTGTCTTTACGCTGGAATGTGAGCCGCGAACCATGGATGAAGTGGACTTCCAAGTGGCTGTCGATGCTATCGGTGAGACCGGGATGGGGTATCGTGGGACAACAGCCCTCGGCAGAATACCTCTATTATAGCAAGTATTCCAACGGAAGAGGATATATGGGTGAGACGTCCACCTATCCCAGCAACATCCAGCTCAAGGACTTGAAGTGGGAGCAGAAGAAAACCTACAACGTCGGGTTCGATTTCGGATTCTTCAACGACCGCATCACGGGTAACCTGGAACTTTACAAGCAATACACTTCTGACCTGTTGATGCGCAGCCGCGCCATACCATCGTCGTCTGGCTACACCAGTCTGGCCTACGATAATGTGGGCAAGATGGAGAACGAGGGATGGGAGTTCAATGTGAACACCAACAACCTCGTGAAATGGGGCAAGTTCGGCGTAGACTTCAACGTGACCTTCGCCAACAACAAAAACGTCATTACCGATATGGACGAAAGCTGCTTGCGCACACTGAACAGCGACTTCAACCGCCGCAACGGCTCCTATCAGACGCGTGTGGAGCTCAACAAGCCTTTCGGTGCCATCTACGGATTCCGCTACAAGGGTGTCTATCAGTACACCGAGTATACCGACGAAGAGGTGCCAGGGGTGAGTGGTCCCAACGCTCCCGTGGTGCGTGATGCCACGGGTGCCGTAATCAAGGACAACAAGGGCCACACCAAGCCCATGATGTTCTGCTATGGCACCACAAGCTCTTATGAGTTCAAAGGCGGTGACGCCATCTATGATGATGTGAACCATGATGGAAATATCAACGAACTCGACATCGTCTATCTAGGTTCTTCGCTGCCCAAGATTACTGGTGGATTTGGCGTGAAACTGCATTGGGGAAAACTGACATGGAACAACCAGTTCAACTTCCGTAGCGGCAACAAGGTCATCAATGCCAACCGCATGAACCTGGAAAGCATGTATGGCAACGGAAACCAGAGCCGGGCCGTGAACCACCGGTGGCGCGTCGAGGGAGACATTGCCCCGATTCCACGTGCACTGCACCAGTCGGGTTACAACTATCTCGGTAGCGACAGATTCGTCGAGGACGGCTCCTTCCTGCGACTCAACTACACGCAGCTCAGCTACGCTCTGCCCGCCAAAACCGTCAGGAAGCTTGGCCTTTCGCAGCTCAGCCTCTATGTCTCGGCTAACAATGTGTTCTGCCTCACCAAGTACTCGGGAGCCGATCCCGAAGTGTCTTATGGTGGCTACGGCGTCGTCTACGACAATGCGCAGACTCCCCGGGCCAAATCGGTGACGGGCGGCATCACCATCACGTTATAACTGAATGAAAAAAACAAGAGAATCAACCATGACAATGATTATATTGAAACATTTCCGGCACGGCGTTATGAAACCGCTTCTGTGCGCGATGCCGGTGCTGGCTTTGACATCGTGTAACGACTTCCTTGACACGTTGCCGTTGAACGACGTGGTGCTTGAGAATTATTGGACGCAAAAGGCCGATGTGAAGAGTGTGCTCAACAGTTGCTACGAGTCGTTGGAAGCGCCCGAGAGCATCACGCGCATGGCGGTGTGGGGCGAGCTGCGTTCGGACAACATCGTGCAGGGACGAAGTGTGGGACAGGACCTGTCTGACCTCCTCAAGGAGAACCTGTTGCCTACGAACTCGTTTACAAAATGGGACATCATGTACCAAACCATCAACCGTTGCAATACCGTGTGCCACTACGCTCCCCAGGTGATGGACAAGGATCCAAACTATACGGAAGGCGAGATGCGCGGCAATGTGGCCGAGGCCACATTCATGCGCGACTTGTGCTACTTCTACCTCATCCGCACGTTCCGCGACATTCCGCTAACCTTCGAGCCCAGCATCGACAACGAGCGCAACTACGACATAGCGCCGACTCCCATGAACGACGCTCTCGATTCGCTCATCGCTGATTTGAAGAGTGTGGAAAACTATGCTGTGCGCCGCTATGTAGACGATAGCCGCATGACCAATAGTGAGGCGGCTAGCAAGGCTCCGGAGAACTCCAGCCGCGTGACACGTGTGGCCGTGTGGGCACTCCTTGCCGACATCAACCTTTGGCGGGGAAACTATGACGCATGCATCGATTATTGCAACAAGGTCATTGATTTCAAGAAAGAACAGTATCGCCTGAAGAAGGAGAATATTGGCGATTTGAATGACATGATGGAACTCTATGGCATTCCCTTGCTGCGCGAGAAGAACGACGGAGCGACGCTGAGTGGAAGCGCGTACGGACAAATCTTCGGCGTGGGAAATAGCTTTGAGAGCCTTTTCGAGCTCCATTTCCGCAACAACCAGAACATTTCCAATTCTTTCGTCAATTCCTATTATGGGTCTACCTCGCAGCCCCTGGGTTATTTCGCCGCTCCTTCCATTCACTGCAAGGATGCCGTCCTGGGCAATTGCAAGCTCTATGCCAAGAACGATTGTCGGGTCTACGAGAACATGGCTTCGGTGAACAACCGATACGCCATCAAGAAATATGTCTTCTCCAACGTGTCGCTTGACAATTCCAATGTCTCAGACATGCGCAGCCTGCGACTAACGACAAGCGCGCGCGGAAACGCTTACGCCAATTGGATTGTCTATCGGCTCACTGACGTCTTGCTCATGAAGGCCGAGGCGCTGGTGGAGAAGGGGGGCGACGACAACTTCGCTTCAGCCTTCTCGATGGTGAATGCCGTGAACAAGCGCGCGCGTTGCCTCACGGATGGTACGGCCAAAGACACGCTCGTGTTTAATGACTACAAGTCGAGCAGGGAGAAAATGGAACAGTTGGTCATGGAAGAGCGGAACCGCGAGCTCATGTTCGAGGGAAAGCACTGGTATGACTTGGTGCGTATGGCCTTGCGCGACGGCGACAACCAGCGTCTCGTGTCGGAGGCCACGGTCAAGTATGAGGACAATGTGAATGCAATCAAAATCAAACTTGCTGATCCTAACATTCTCTTCTTCCCATACAACAGGGACGAGCTCCGCTTGAATCGCTTTTTGCAGCAGAATAGCGCCTATAGTGACACGGAGGAGTTCGAGTAGCATAAAAAAGAAAGAAAAAGCAAAAATCGACTATGAATAAAGATATGAAGCACAATTTCATTGCCAGACTGTTCGGTGGCATGGTCGTGGCGCTTGTCGCACTCACCGTGTTGGCGGGATGTGTGGACAACGATTTCGATGATACCAATTATTATACGGCCACCAAGCGTACGGCCGCACAGTTGCTGAGCGACGATCCCGGGCGTTACAGCCAGTTCCAGGCGTTGCTTGAGCGGGCACACTATTTCAGCCTGCTCAGCACTTATGGCACTTTTACGGTCTTCGCTCCCGACAACCATGCTTTCAGCGAATGGCTCTCGGAAAAAGGATACGCCAGTATTGCTGACATTCCTTATGCCACATGCGACACCATCGCACGCACGCACATCGTCAACAAGGGGGCCTTTTTCACCACGGACTATAGCGACGGAGCGCTGCCGGAGATGAATATGGATGACCGCTTCCTCGTCCTGACGAGTGACAGCGATGTGACGAACAACAACCAGCTCCTGCTCTATGTGAACAAGAGGGCGCGCATCACGGAAAAAGATGACTCCGTCACCAACGGCGTGGTGCATACCATTGACCACGTGTTGAATGCATCAAACCTCTTCCTGCCCGACTTGATGGAGGACGATTCGACGATTACTCTGTTTACCCAGGCCCTGGAACTTACGCACATGAATGATTCTCTTACCAAGTATATAGATAATTCCTATTCGTGTAGCGACG
The DNA here is from genome assembly GCA_964420715.1 of uncultured Prevotella sp. Classification (GTDB taxonomy): domain Bacteria; phylum Bacteroidota; class Bacteroidia; order Bacteroidales; family Bacteroidaceae; genus Prevotella. Next base: position 27,731 of record CAYQUN010000028.1, read on the forward strand.
ACTCCGTCACCGAGGGCATTATCAAGCACTATGGCGGACGAGACATGCCTGCTTATTTCCCTGAGAAACGTTACTTCAAGTTCACAGCCTTTGTCGAGCCTGACAGCATCTACCACCTCAAGGGCATCTACACCTTGCAGGACCTCGTGGCCTATGCCAAGAGAATTTACGACCAGTCGTTCCCCACTGATGCCGGACTTTACGATGATGACTTCACCAACCGCAAGAACCCCCTCAACCGCTTTGTGAGCTATCATCTGATGGACCGTCTCGGCAATTATGGCGACTGGGCTCCTTCTGGAACCATCCTCACGCAGTGCTGCCGTACCGATGTGGCCGATGCCGAGGACTTCTGGCAGACCATGTGTCCCGGGGCCATGTTGCGTTTCTGCCGTGCCAACGGACAACTTTATGCAAACCGCAAGGGGCTCAAGGGGCGTGTCATCAATGGATGCAAGGGCGTGAGGGTGCTGTCACCGTCGGAGAGCGGAGGACAGGAGCAGAACGCCGTCAACGGCACTTACCACTATCTTGACGACCTCCTCGTCTATGACACCAAGGTGCGCGACGAGGTGCTCAACTGCCGTATGCGCATTGACGCCACCACGCTTAGCTCGGACTTCATGAACCAGGGCGCGCGCGGACATGTCGGCTACAAGAGTGAGTATATCACGGCTTTCAAGAATGGATACATCAACGGATGGAAGACATCGCCTGAGACTTTCATTGCCGTCCATCCCGACGATGTCTACTGGAGTTCGTATCTGGGCAACGCCATCTGTGTGAAGGGACAGTATGACGTGCAAATCAAGTTGCCCACGCCTCCTCCTGGCCTTTATGAGATCCGGCTGGGTTATGTGGCCAGTTCAGAGCGTGGCGTGGTGCAGGTCTATCTCAACAACGAGCCTTGTGGAATTCCGGTGGATTTGCGTGTAGGCGCTTGGAATCCGCTCGTGGGCTATGAGTCGGACACGGAGGACGAAGACCACAACACGGCCAACGACAAGGCTATGCGCAACCGCGGATACATGAAGGGCATGGACTCTTATGGCAAGCCCGGGGGTACCTCTTTCAGAGTGGATGCCCCAGAGCATATGCGCCGCATCCTTACCACGGCACAATTCCGTGAGGGCGAGGAGAACTGGTTGAGATTCAGACAGGTGATGGATGGCGACGTGGAATGGTCGTTCGACTATATTGAACTGTGTCCGAAGAGCATCTATGCAAGTCCGGATGGTGAGGACCGTCATTGATACAGCAACCGCAGTAATCACTTTTTTCGACAATCATGAAAGATATGAATAAAATCAAACGAGGCTTCGGCCAACATTACATCAGACGTGCGGGCCGTGGAACGGCGTTGCTGGCCTTGGTGGCCGGCATGGCGATGACCACAGCCTGCTCGGACTGGACCGACCACTACGACGGTGCCGGTACGGGCGATTCCGGCGAGACGCTTTGGGAACAGATAAGCTCAAACAGCGAGTTGTCTGATTTTGCCAGCGTTCTCTCGGCAACGACGGTTTTTCGCCAACACAAGAAGACTACGGCTAGTTATGCCGAGTTGTTGCAAGGTGGACAAGCCCTGACGGTGTTTGCCCCTGTCAATGGTACGTTCAACAGAGACTCCTTGCTAAGTCTCGTGGAGTCGGCTCAAGGCGACTCGGCTGTAGAGGCCTATTTCGTGAAGAATCACCTTGCCGAGGTGTTACGCTCGGATGCTGGTACAGAAACCACGTTGCGACTGCTCAGTGGTAAGCGCATCACCTTTGGTGCTGACCAGGCGGCTGGCGTGGCGATGAGTCATGGCAATATGCGGGCGAAGAACGGCGTGATGCACGTGATGTCGGCCCCCATACCTTATGTATATAATGTCTATGAGGGCTTGCAGTGGCAGCCTGAGCTCAGCTCTGCGGGCAACCGCCTGGCTAGCTATACCGAGGATGTCTTCGACGAGGACGCCAGTATCAGCAGCGGCATGGTCGACGGTATACCGGTTTATGTGGATTCGGTCGTCAACGAGCGGAATCGTATGCTTGAGGCCGTAGGACTTCTTGATGCCGAGGACTCTGTCTATTATGCCGTAGTGCCCACAACCGAGGGATGGCAGAAAGCATGGGCCGAGGCCTCGGCCCACTTCACCTATCCTGCGGATATGGAAAAGGGAGACTCGTTGCGCGACTATTGGGCCACGCGTGGCATCTTCGACGACGCCATCTTCAGTATGACCCAGCAGAAGAGTCCGCAAGATAGTGTTCAAAGTAGTCATTACGACATCAGAAAGCCCGAATACCACGTGTTCCATCATCCTTTTGATGCCGACGGTATTTTCGGACGGGCCAAGCATGTGGAAACATGCAGCAACGGACGTATCTACGTGTGCGACGAGTGGCCGTTCAAACCCTCGCAGACCTATTTCCGACGTATTGAGTTGGAGGCCGAGCAAACCTGGCTGATGACCGACTATTCGCTTTGCCGTGTCGGTACGAGGCAGGCGGTGGCCGACAGCATCTCGGAAAACGCCTATGCAGACATAGTCCCCTCGGGAGGAAACTCCCAGTGGAAGGTGACTTACAAGTTGTCTAACACGCTTGCCGGGACCTATGATTTCCAGGTTGTGGTGTTGCCCAAGACGGTTTACAGCTCCAAAGGAAATATGCGTCCGTGCAAGTTCAAGGCTATTGTGAACTATGTCGATGCTGATGGTACGGCGAAGTCCTATGATTGCAATGGGGGCAAGGCCTTCATCACAGATCCCAACGTGGTCGACACTATCACGGTAGCAAAGGGATTCCGACTGCCTGCATGCAATTATAATCAGAACAACAACAAGGTATCCATCACTTTGCAATGTGACATCAGCGTGAGAGAGAATGCGCGCTACAACCGCGAGATGTATCTCGACGCCATCTTCTTGCAGCCCAATGATGATACCGACATGGACAATGATTAAAATCCCTTTCCAACCATGAACAACAAAAACAATCATAAACAATATCTCGTATTGCCCTTGCATGGCGTTTTGAAAGCCGCTTTCATCGCGCTTGGCATGACCATCGTCGGACAGTCCGGTATGGCATGGGGCAAAGACGTGCGTGGACGAGTTACCGATGCGGCCACAGGCAAGCCTCTGGCTGGTGTCCGTGTACAGGCCTATGGCGATGAGACCAAGACGGCCATGACGGATGCAAAAGGCGAATATCGCATTGACTTGCCCGACTATGTCTCCAGTCTATACCTTACCCTTGAGGGGCAGCAGCCCTTGCAGGTGCCTGTGGGCAAGGACGGCCAAGTCGATGTCAGGATGTATCCGGCCGTGTTCTCCAATGCTTATCAGGCTTCTACGCAAGGAGCCTATAGCGTGTCGGCCACGGATTTCGACAACAATGTGGAAACAAGTGTCGATCCGTTGCTGAAACTGCAACTGGCCGGTGATGTGCGGATGGTGAGCCGTGGCGGAAGCGACGGCGTCGGAAATGCCATGTTTATCGGAGGACTCAACAGTCTCTCGGCCAATGCGCAGCCGCTTGTCGTGGTAGACGGGGTCATCATGGACATGCAGTACGACCGCTCCATGCTCCACTCGGGTTACTACAACAACCTTCTGGCCAACATTGATGTAGACGATATCAGCCAGGTGGAAGTGCTCAAAAACGGAACAGCACTTTATGGAGCCAAAGGTGCCAATGGCGTGATTGCCATCACCACCAAGCGAAGCCGCAGTATGGCAACGCGCATTGATGTGAACATCGGTGGCCGCTTCCAGACGGTGCCCCACACGTCCTCGGTGCTTGGAGCCAATGACTACCGCACCTACGTCACCGAGATGCTTTCGTCGGAGATGAGCAATATTTCGTCTTTGAAGTTCCTCGTGGCCGATCCCACCTATTATTATTATCCGATGTATCATAGCAATACAGACTGGAAGAAGGAGGTTTACCACCAGGCCTTTGCACAAAATTATGGCATCAACGTGCAGGGAGGTGACAACGTGGCGCAATACAACCTCAGCGTGGGTTACACCGCTGCCGATGGCGTATTGCGCAATAATGACTTCTCGCGTTTCAGCATGCGCATGAACACCGACATCAATGTCATCCAGCGTCTCAACGTCAGGTTTGATGCGTCCTATAGCGATGTCACCCGCAACCTGCGTGACCTTGGCGTGCCTCAGGATGTGGAGAGTTCCACTATCACCTCTCCCAATTTCCTTGCCCTGATCAAGTCGCCGTTCCTCTCGCCCTATGCCTATGATTTGAATGGCCGACAGAGCAGCTACCTTTCCGAGGCCGATGACTATCTGGAGAATATCATCAGCACCAGCGACCGCAGTCTGGCCAATCCGGTGAGCATCCTCGTCAATGGCGATGGGCGGAACCGCAACGACTTCGGAAATCGCCTGGTCATGTTCACCCTTACTCCGAAGTATGACATTTGCAAGGGACTCTTTATTCAGGAGCAGTTTAATTTCACACTTGTCAATACCAACGAGAACTATTATCTGCCCATCAGCGGCGTGCCAAGATTCCGCTTGCCCGGCTTCCAGGATCAGCTTTATGTCGACAACATGGTGCAGTCGCTCACGGCCCGTCAGAATGCCATTCAGAGCGATACGCGCATTGACTGGAGGCATCGTTTCAATGCCCACGCTCTGCACGTGTTTGGCGGTGTGAGGTATTTTAGCAACCGTTACAAGCTGAATGTTCAGAAGGGTTACAACACGGGCAATGACAAGACGCCCAATATGTCCGGATCGTTGGTCTACAAGTCTACCGATGGAGCCGACGACAAGTATAATGACATCGCATGGTATGCCAATGCCGACTATAATTATGCGGAGCGCTATTATCTCACGGCCATGCTCTCGGCACAAGCCTCGTCGCGTTTTGGCAATGATGCGGACGGGCTCAAGGCCTTTGGAACGGTATGGGGAATCTTCCCCAGTCTGCAGGCTTCGTGGGTGATGAGCAACGAGCGTTGGATGCGTGTCCCTGGCGTCAACTATCTTCGCCTGAATCTGGGCTACGACGTGTCGGGCAATGATGATGTCGACTATACGGCCTCTCGTTCCTATTTTGTTGCGAAAAGGATGCTTGGATCCACTATCGACGGCCTTCTTCTGGGCAACGTGGGAAACAGCAACTTGAGGTGGGAAACCACCCGCCGGTTTACGGCTGGCTTGGAAACCCGCCTGCTGGACAACCGGCTCTATCTGCGTTTCGATGCCTACAAGTCTTGGACCGACAATCTTCTCACCTTGAAGAATATGGCGTGGACAAGCGGACTGAAACAAGGATTGATCAATGGTGGCAAGCTTGAGAATAGCGGATTCGACGTCAGCCTTTCTTACAAGGTGCTCAACACGCATCATTGGCAATGGGAGTTAGGAGGCTCTATGGGCCATTATTCGAACAAGGTGACCAGCCTTGGCAATAACTCCGGTCGCATGTTGACCCAGATTTATGGAGCCACCGTGCTTACCGCCGTCGACCATCCCGCCGGGCTCTTCTACGGCTATCGCACGAAGGGTGTCTTGGCTTCACAAGAAGAGGCCGACCAGGCCGCCCTTTATCAACTTGACAAGAGTGGGGGAAAGGTGGCCTTCCAGGCCGGCGATGTCCGCTTCGACGATATTGACGGCAACCATGTCATCGACGATGCCGACCGTGTCGTGATTGGCGATCCGAATCCCGACGTCTATGGCCACATCTATAGCCAGCTCAACTTCAAGCGATGGACGCTGGCGGCCACCTTCAATTATTGTCTGGGCAACGATGTCTTCAACTATGAGCGCAGCATCCTTGAGAGCGGCAAATACTTCTACAATCAGACCACGGCCATCAACCGTCGTTGGACCACCGAAGGCCAGGTGACCGATGTGCCGCGTATCTCCTATCAGGACCCGCATGGCAACGCACGCTTCAGCGACCGATGGATCGAAGATGGAAGCTATTTGCGCTTGAGCAATGTCTCGCTCAGCTACCAGCTTCCCCTGCAGAGCACTTTCATCCAGGGTGTCACCATCTGGGGCTCGGCTCAGAACCTCTTCACCATCACGCGTTATCTCGGCAGTGACCCCGATTGCGCCCTTTCTGGAAGCGTGCTTGCACAAGGCATCGACTGCGGATTGCCCGGCCGGGGACGTTCCTTCTCCATGGGAGTCAGAATCAACCTCTAAACACATTTTACGACAATGAAAATCAAGAGATATTTATTTATCGCACTTGCCATCGGCGGGCTTTCGGTCTCCACGTCATGCTCCGACATGATGGACACGAAGTCTGAGATGGTGGAGTTTGTCGAGGACAATCATCTTTCCTCAGCACAAGACACCCTTTACAGTGTCATGGGTATCATCAGGCAAATGCAGAACATAGCCGACCGCACGGTACTCCTGGGCGATGTGCGTGCCGACTTGCTCTCGCCTATGCCTAATGCCACCACCGACATCAAGAATATGGCTGCCCTCGACTTCAGTGCCGACAACAGCTACAATGAGGTGAGCGATTATTATGCCATAGTGAACAACTGCAATTACTTCATCGCCCATGCTGATACGGCCTTGCAGAAACTTGGATATAAGATTTTCGAAAAGGAGTATGCCGCCGTCAAGGCCTACCGGGCCTGGACCTATTTGCAGCTTGCCAAGGTTTATGGCAGCGTGCCTCTCGTGACCGAGCCCGTTCTTACGGAGCGTGAGGCCGAGCGGGCCATGCTGTTGCCCCGTACGGGAATTGTCGACATTTGCAACTATTTCATCTCCGACCTGCAACCCTATGTTGATACCGAGCTGCCTCAATACGGCCAGATAGACGGGCTCAACTCCACCCGCTTCTTTATTCCCGTGCGGGTGCTGTTGGGTGAGATGTGCCTTTGGGCCGGCCGCTATCAGGAGGCCTGCCAATATCTCAGCCAGTATCTCACCTTGCGTCGGGCTCCGGTGCCCACCTATAATAATGCGGCGCGTTGGAATGGGAGCGTCACCGATTTCTCTTCGGCTACGGTAAACGGAAATTCCTTCGTCACCAGCATTACGGATGCGGGCTCAACGGAGAATCTCTGTTTCATCCCCATGGAGACCTCTGAGTTCTATGGTGTGAAGAGCCGGCTTGACAATGTTTACGAGTCGAACATCAACAACGACTACTACTATCAGGTCACCCCCTCGCAGGCGTTGGCCAGCCTTTCGGCCGGGCAGGACTATGTCATCGAGCAGAAGAATAGCGATACCGACATTGATACTATCCGTGTGCCCAAGACAGGACTGCGCCGTTCCACACAGCGTGGCGACTTGCGCCTCGACGCAAGCGTGTCGCAAAGGGAAGTCAACCGTAGCGAGACCGATCACTATTCGTCACAACTCCAGACTATGTCCAAGTTGCCTTCGCGCTTCGTTTCCATCTACAGGGTGCAACGCGTCTACCTGCTCTTTGCCGAGGCCCTTTGCCGTGCCGGCTATCCCAGTTCCGCCTTCTGTATCCTCAAGTATGGCTTGCGCAATCAGAACATCGAGCGCTATGTCGACCCACGCGAACGCGAGGCTGCTTCCGAGTTGCTCAATTTCTCAGATGACATCTTCACCGAGCAGAACACCCTGCCCATCCATGGGCGCGGATGTGGCGATGTGGCGTGTGACACGCTCTATGTCCTTCCCGTCCCGTCGCAGGCCTTGGCGTCCCGTCAGGACACCTTGGATTATCAGGTTTCGCATGTCGAAGACATGATTGTGCGCGAGATGGCCTTGGAAACGGCTTTTGAGGGGAACCGTTTCTTCGACCTCATGCGTGTGGCCTTACGCCGCAATGATCCCGCTTACCTGGCCACACCCATAGCCGGCCGCAACGGTTCGTTCGACCAAAGCCTGTTCACCCGGCTCATGGACACCAACAACTGGTATCTCCCCCTAAAATAAAAGGAAACAAAGCAGTATGAAACAAAAAGCAAAGTTACGGTTACATCAAGAAAACCCACTTTGGGGCTCTTACCGTAACTTTGCCATCGTATAATTCTTAAAGATGTATCATGAAAACAAACCGATTTCTCCATCTTGGGTTGATGCTGGCCGTGGGCGTTAGTGCCCAGGCACAGACGCTCATCTTCCACGAAGGGTTCGACGGCTCGCAAACCAAGAGCCCGACCGACGTGGGATATTATGAGTTCATCAACACACTAACCAATGACAACGGCACCGATGAGCGCACCATTGCTACCGAGGGCGCGCAGAGTGGCGCTGGCTGTCTGAGTATCTATAATGTGTCTCCGTGGATTGACGGCGACAATTCTGATCTCGAGAAGCACGACCAGTGGTGGCAACGTGCGGTGAAGTTCCGCAACCTTCCCCTCCAAGAGGGCAAGAGCTATCGCCTCACATGGTTCTTCAAGGGCGACAACACATGGAACAATGGCACCGAGGACGTGAAGGGCAACCTGTCGACGGCGCTCATGCAGGGTGTCGACAATGCCGATGCTCCTTTGGTTGATGCCGAGGGAAACGAGTTCCGTTACAGCATATCTCGTTTCAATCCGGAATCTTATGAGAAATACACACGCATGTTCTTTTTCGCCAGCGAGCAAGGTGTGCGCGACAAGTATGCTGCCAGCCATACCGACGAACTGGCTGATACCTATTTTGCCACCATCAACGTTTATAATCCCGGACAATACTTCCTCGATGAGGTGAGCCTCTACGAGAGTCCGATTGCCGGAATCGCGTTCGACCAAGACGTCATCCGTGTCGACTTCGGCTATGCCACCAACATCGCAGAGTTGGCCTCGGCCTCCAGCCTTGGGCGTGTCCTTCTGCCTGCTGATTGCGCCACGGTTACCGTGAATGGCGAGGCCCGCACCGTTGTGGGAGCCGAATATCACAAGGACGGCTATCTTTACATTTACATAGATGATCATACGCCTATCGAGAACGCCAGTGACAAGGTGGAAGTCGCTTTCCGCAACCCCTCTGACAGCACGCTCCGCGTGGAGTACAAGGGTACGCTGGCTCCCCAGGGTGCCGCTCCCGACTTTACGGGTGAGCAGGGCGAATATGTAGAAGGAGTGTCTAATGAGGTCTCCTATGCCTACACCGAGCCCGTGCTTGTTTCGGCAACGCCCTCCGAAGGGTCCTTCGGCCTCGACGAGAGCCTCTCGCAGGTGACGTTCACCTTCGACAAGCCTGTGATGACGGTCAATGTGGACACTGGCGAGCCCCTGGTGGCCAAACTCAACGACATCGAGGATTTGGAACTTGTTACCACGCCCGATTATGAGGACGATGGGTTTACTGAGAAGGGTAGCACCACGCTCACCTTCAAGCGTAAGGATGGCAAGAGTTTCTCCAAGGGTGCTTACAGCGTGACACTCACCGGTGTGACGTCGGCCAAGTACATCACTTCTTACGAAACCTTTACCACAAACTTTGAGACGGGGCAGATTGCCATTGCCAAGGAGACGCTTACTCCTGTCGCCACCTACAATTTTGACACCGATTCGCCCAATACGATTCCCGTGGGCTGGACGGTGAACAACGAGGGCAATATCCTTGTCGGCGGCACGTCGGCTGGTTCTGGTCCGCGCCTCTTCTCC
>CAYQUN010000029.1:0-35302 GCA_964420715.1 uncultured Prevotella sp.
TGAGCATGTATTTCGTTAAGATTTTAGCGCAAAAATAAATTCTTTCTTCCGAAGTCGCAACCTTTTTAGCGTGTTTTATAAATTTATATGTAAACAAACGTTAATCGTTTGGCCGTTTAGTTTGAATTCCGTACTTTTGCTTATCTTTTTCTATGATAGGATTATGAATACAGTGTTTATTGCCGGACCTTGCGTCATAGAGTCGGCGGCGTTGCTCGACACCGTAGCTGCCGAACTGGTACGTCTCAACAGTAAATATGGCATCGACATCATCTTCAAGTCGTCGTTTGATAAGGCCAACCGCACCTCCATCCACTCCTTCCGTGGTCCTGGACTGGAGAAGGGGTTGCAGATGCTTGCCGATGTGAAGTCGAAGTATGGATTGCGCGTGCTCACTGATATTCATGAAAGCTGGCAGGCCCAGCCTGCTGCCGAGGTGTGCGACGTGCTCCAGATTCCCGCTTTCCTCTGTCGGCAGACCGACCTTTTGGCTTCGGCAGCCCGTACGGGGCGTATCGTGAACATCAAGAAGGCCCAGTTCCTTAGTGGCTGCGATATGCGCTACCCTGTGGAGAAGGCGCTTGATAGTGGGGCCAGCGAGGTGTGGCTCACCGAGCGGGGCAACTGCTTTGGCTACAACAATCTGGTGGTCGATTTCCGAAACCTTTCCGATATGCGGCGGATTGTGCCTACGGTCATCATGGATTGCACGCACAGCGTGCAACGGCCCAGCGCTGGAGAGGGAAAGACCGTGGGCGACCGCAAGTTTGTGCCCGCTATGGCGTTGGCTGCCAAGGCCTTTGGGGCTACAGGCTATTTTTTCGAGGTACACCCGAATCCCGACCAAGGGCTCAGTGATGCCGCCAATATGCTGGAACTGGCCAAGCTGGACGAACTTATCGCGAAATTGCTGAAAGATTAGAGTCTATGATAAATAAAGAAGCAGAACAAAGAATAAGCCATGCGCTTGACTATGCACGGCAGTGCCTGAAAGACGAGGCAGAGGCCATTTCTGGCCTGATTCCCCAGTTGGACGACAATTTCCGTCAGGCCGTGGACATGATGTTCCATTGCAAGGGCAAGGTGATTGTGACGGGAGTGGGCAAGAGTGGAAACATCGGTGCGAAGATTGCCGCTACCCTCGCCTCGACAGGCACGCCGGCATTCTTCATCAATCCGCTCGATGTCTATCATGGCGACTTGGGCGTGATGACCCCCGACGACGTGGTGCTGGCCCTGTCTAACTCCGGTCAGACCGACGAGTTGTTGCGCTTCATTCCCATGGTGCTTCACATGCACGTGCCCATCATCTCTATGTCGGGCAATCCCGTTTCGCTCTTGGCCAAATATAGCGACATCCATATCACGGTGAAAGTGGATCACGAAGCGTGCCCCCTGAACCTCGCCCCGACAAGCAGCACGACTGCCGCGCTGGCCATGGGCGACGCCTTGGCTGTGGCCTTGATGTATGTGCGCGATTTCAAGCCGCGCGACTTTGCCCAGTTCCATCCGGGAGGCGAGTTGGGCAAGAGGCTCCTCACTACGGCGGCTGACGTGATGAAGACCGACAACCTGCCCGTTATTCCCAAGGAGATGCATCTCGGCGATGCCATTATCAGGGTGAGCAAGGGCCAGTTGGGACTTGGTGTGTCGATTACGGCCGATGGCCGTGTGGACGGACTCATCACTGATGGCGATATCCGAAGGGCTATGGAACGGTGGCAGGCCGAGTTCTTTAACCATACCGTGGCTGAGATTATGACTACTAATCCGAAGACGGTGCACCCCGACACGAAGATTACTTCCGTACAACATGTAATGCAGAAATACCGAATTCATACGGTGTTGGTCGTTGACGAAGATGGTCATCTCAAGGGGATTGTTGATCATTATGCTTGTATGATTTGATGAACAGGCGGTTGACAATATTGAAGAAATACCTCGTGGCCTTGCTTGCCCTCCTGTATGCCGTCGCCATGGCGGCGCAGCGTAGCGACAGTCTCATCGTGCGTCAATTGGAGGCCAAGGGAGTAAGGTTTTCCCATGACAACGCGGTGACCTTGCTCGTAAACGGACAGGAGAAGTTTGACGACCTTTTCCTTGCTATCGACCAGGCACGCAGCAGCATCCATATGGAATATTTCAATTTTAGAAATGATTCCATCAACAAGTTGCTCCTCAGCCATTTGGCTCCCAAGGTGAAAGAGGGCGTAGAGGTGAGGCTGCTCTTTGACGGATTTGGCAATGTGTCGAACAATCAGCCCATGCGTAAGAAGGACATCAAGGCCATCCGTGCGCTTGGTATCGAGATTTATGAGTATTCGCCCGTGAAGTTTCCGTGGGTGCAGGCAGTCTTCAACCGTGACCATCGCAAAATCGTGGTCATTGACGGTCAGATAGCCTATACGGGCGGAATGAATGTGGCCGATTACTATATCAAGGGTACGGAGCAAGTGGGCTCGTGGAACGATATGCACTGCCGTATAGATGGAAGCGAGGTGAATACGCTTCAGCGAATCTTCCTGAAAATGTGGAACAAGGTGTCCCGGCAGAACGTGCACGGAGCGAAGTATTACCGGGGTTATCGTCCGGCGGACTATTTCCGGGGGCTGAAACCCGACAAGACGCCCACGTGTTATCGCAAGACGGTGGGTATCATCAATCGTGAGCCGCACACGTCGAACGACATTATCCGCACGTTTTATGTCGACGCCATCAATGATGCCCGCGACAGTATCAAGATTATCAGTCCTTATTTCACGTTGAGCCATAATTTGAAAAAGGCGCTCAAAAATGCCGTCAAGCGTGGCGTGAAGGTGGAAATCATGCTCTCTACTCGTAGTGACATACCTCTCACTCCGGATGTGGGATTCTATAATGCGCACAATTTGATGCAGGCGGGATGTCTCATCTGGATGTATACGCCGGGCTTCCATCACACCAAGGTCATCATGGTCGATGGCAAGTTTTGCACCGTAGGCTCGGCCAATCTGAACGCCAGAAGTCTCCGGTGGGATTACGAGGAGAACGCGGTGATTGTGGATGCCTGGACTACGCGGCAACTCGACGACCTGTTCGAGCATGACAAAAGGGAAAGCTTCTTGCTGACCGAGGAACGATGGAAGGCTTGGCGGACGTCTTGCCAGCGTCATACAGGGTGGTGGGGATCACTCTTGAGCGCTTTCTTGTAATGGCGTAGGAGAAGGACCAAAGGTGGAAGAAAATGAAAGAACGTCAAGAAAGAAAGTATAATCCACGTATTGCCATCATTGATGGCAATACGCTTGCAGCCATCGGCCTGCGGCAATTGTTGACCCAGGTGATGCCTATAGCCACGATAGAAATATTTTCTTCGGTGAGGGAGTTGGAAGACCGGCACTCTGAAAGTTTCATGCACTACTTTGTTGCTATGAGTATCGTATTGTCCCACCGTGTCTTTTTTGAGCATCGTCGCCGAATGACCTTCGTGCTGACGCTTTCCCCCGAGGCTTCAAACCAGCTTTTTGGGTTTCGTTGCCTCTATGTAGGAGGAAGCGAGGAGAACCTGGTGCACGCCTTGTTGGCCCTGGAGCAAACGGGGCATGCTGGTGGGCGGAACCTTCCTTCGATGCCTGCTGACGCTGGCAACGCGCTCACACCGCGCGAGGCCGAAGTGCTTTCGCTTGTGGCCCGTGGATTGATGAACAAGGAAATTGCCGAATGGCTCCATATCAGCGTAGCCACCGTCATCACCCATCGCAAGAACATCCAGGTGAAGCTTGGCATGAAGAGCGTGTCGGCCCTCACCATCTACGCCGTGGTTCACGGCCTTGTCGACGTCAACAAGATTTAAACGCCGTCCTCTTGCTTGTTCGCTATAGTTTCACCTTCGAGATGTCAACCAAGTTGTTCACAATGGCATAAATGGTGAGTCCGGCTGGCGAATGAATTTGAAGTTTTCGTGCAATGTTCCTCCGATGTGTAATCACGGTGTTGATGCTGATGTTCAGATGGTCGGCAATCTCCTTGTTCGACATGCCTTGCACGAGGCTGATGATGACGTCCTTCTCACGTTGTGAAAGGGTCTCGTCATTGCCCGGTGTCTGGTGAATCATGTTCGAAATCTTCACGCTGACATCGTTTTGCTGGCTTTGTTTTTCAAGTTGGTGAATCACGGGAATGAAGATTTCATCCTCGACATCGGCATGATGCCTAAGCCATTCCTCATTGTTATAGATATCGTAGAGCGTAGCGGTGAGCTTGTTGTTGTGCAAACCGTCGCTAGGCAGGTACTTGATAATGATATTTTTTAGTTCTCGGAGCTTTTGGTCTATTTGTCCGTGATGCTTTGAAAAGGTATGCGCGTCGTATTTGTTGTTCAGATTGCCGTCGAGCAAGTCTTGCACATAGGGGAAAAGATTCTTTTCCTCATAGCGCATATGGTTGGTAATGCTGTGTGCGTACTCATCGTATAGTTTCATGATGAGGCGGGCCAGGTTGTCGTTCTCGTCAAGGGCGGCCACGAGTTCCTCCCGGATGAAAGGCAGTTGGAAGTCGATGAAGTAGGCATGCGAGGCTTTCAGGTATTTCAAGAGCGTTGTCACCGAGAGCTTCTCCAAGTCCTCGTAGTTGCGATATCCATTGATGGTGAAGTTCACTACGGCCAAAAACGTGTAGGCGTCCACCCCTTGTTCCTCGCACACTTCGCGTACGGTCTTGTCGCCGAAGCCCAGGTTGATGCCAAATGCGCCCAGGCTTTGCAGGATGTTGTAGTTGTCGGCAATGATGGAAATCATTTTGTCATCGGCCTCATACATCTTTTGATTCTTCATAACCTATACCTTTTTTAATATATAACGCTGACAAGAATCATCGTATATTCCGACTGCAAATTTACTTATTTTATTTGAAAAAGCAAAATACCTAAAAGCGGTTAGCCTGCAAATTACCTAGAAATGAGTATTGCGGAAGGCTCGGGAACTATTTAGTTTTGCATTTGTAAAATGTGCAGTGATGATTACCAATCTCTCACCTCAATAACTTCTTATTCATTGGAGTAGGGAACGCAACCAGACATCTGCACATTTTCTTTTCCAACTTTAAATACAATTATATGTAGCTTGCCTGTATGGTACTTGGAGGATACTTTCTATCTACCCCCAAAAAGTAAGTATTCCAAGGTTTGATTTATCTAAAAAATTCATCATGTTTGAGTATTGCAAGGATTTTCCGAACCCGCTACCTTTGCAATGAGATTAAAGAAAAACTAAGGTTGAACCTAACAAACAAAAAGGTAAGAAGCATGAGACAGATTACTCTCGGCCTGCTTTCGGCAGCCATGACAATCGGTAGTTTTGCTACCGCAAGCGCACAGGTTAGTGCGGTAGACTCGGTGATGAGCCATGCGGGCGGTCACCGCTTGAGCGTTGGCGGTTATGGCGAGGTGGCCTATAGTCGCAATTTCTATAGCGACAATGGTTACAGGTATACGCGCCCTTCCACTTATAAAAACGATCCCAGCCACGGTCGGTTCGACATTCCGCATGCTGTAATCTATTTGGGCTACGACTTCGGCAAGGGCTGGACCATGGGTTCGGAAATCGAGTTTGAGCATGGCGGCACCGGATCGTCGATTGAATACGAGGCCGAGGAAGCCTTGGAGTTCGAGAACGAGCAGGAGAAAGGCGGTGAGGTGGAACTTGAGCAATTCTGGTTGCAGAAGTCTTTCTCGAAAGCGCTTAATATCCGTGCGGGGCACATCGTGGTTCCTTTTGGCTTGACCAACGCCCATCACGAGCCCCTCAACTTCTTCACCGTCTACCGACCCGAAGGCGAAAACACCATTCTGCCTTGCACATGGCATCAGACCGGAGCCTCTGTATTCGGCCGGGTTGGCGATTGGCGCTACGAGGCACAGTTCATTGCCGGCCTTGATGCTTTTAAGTTCAGTCGTGCCAATTGGATTCAGGGAGGTGTGCATAGTCCCTTTGAATTTGAACCCGCCAACAAATATGGCGGCTTGGTCCGTATCGATAATTACAGTGTTCCGGGACTCCGACTTGCAGTAAGTGGATATTATGGCCAGTCGATGCACAATTTCGTACCTAATTATCTTTATTCCGGAAGCAATAAGAAAATCAAGGGAAACATCTACTTGGGAAGTTTCGATTTTACTTTTAATAAGTACAACTGGATTGCCCGTGGCAACATAGACTATGGCTATGTGAGCGATGCGAATGAAATCTCGTCTTTCACCTACCCTAATAAGGCTTCCAATGGTGTCACGCCTTACGAAATGGAGGACAAATATTTCGGAAGTCACGCTATGACCACAATGGTGGAAGTGGGCTATGATGTTTTCTCGCGCATTCCCAAGCTTCGTCTCGACAATCAGAGACTTTATGTCTTTGGCCACTTCGAGTATTATGATTCTTATATCAACACGAAGACGAAGAAGTGGACCAACAAGCGCGTTTGGGCTTTTGGAGCCAACTACTTTCCCGTTCCCCAAATTGCCGTTAAGGCCGAATACAATCTGCGCGACCTGCATACGCCCTACAATGATGAGCCTGCGCTGAATATCGGTGTGGCTTACGAGGGATTCTTCCTCTGATTCCCGTTGGGATTTTCAGTCTTCTTTTCATGAATAATCATCATTCCAACTTATAAAAACAATGAAAAAGTTAACTAAATTTGCGATGGCCTTCCTTTGCGGAGCCTTCGTCATGGGAATCACATCGTGTAGCGATGATGATGACAAGCTTCCCGAAGGGGCCGTTGAAATTCCGGCTTCCGAACTGTCTTCCGCCATTTCCGGCTACATCAGCACCATTGTAAACCCAACCTACACCGATCTTCACAATGCGGCCGTTGAACTCCACACGGCTTGCGTTTCCCTGAATGCCAAGCGCCAGGCTGGCAATGTGTCGCAAGCCGACATTGACGCGGCTTGCGAGGCTTTCAAGAAGGCACGCCGCTTCTGGGAGCAAAGTGAGGCTTTCCTGTATGGTCCCGCTACTGACGACGGCATCGATCCCCACATCGACTCGTGGCCTTTGGACCAGACTCAGATGGCCGATGCACTTACGGGGTCTGGTGACGAGCAGGTCACCGATGTGATTGAGGGTATCAATGGCCGCACTGGGGTGAGCGGATCCCAGTACGTATACAATAACAACAAGTACTTTGACTCCACGCTGGGCTTCCACGGACTGGAGTTCATCCTTTTCCGTAATGGTGCCAATCGTCTTGCTGCCGATTTCAACCTGGAGTACGAGAAGGCCGACGGCCTGAACACTAAGGGCGACAAGTGGGAGGAGAATGCCAGGAAGCTGGCCACGGTGAAGATGGTCGACGAGGCCGCCTTTGCCGATGCCGTGTCGGGCGACCTTCAGAACATGACGTCTCTGCTCGAATACGAGTGGGATGGCAACGCCACCGTGAAGAGCTATCTTCAGAACAACGCCAGCTGGGTGCTGAGGTCTTCCAAGTATATCAACAGTTCTTGGGAGTTCACCAGCGGCAAGGCTTATGGCGCCAGCATCGCCGCCATAGGCAAGGGCGAAGGCAACGCTTATGACACCTGGGCCGACAACCTGGCCAACATCCTCAATGGCGGTTGTCAAAGCATAGTGCAAGAGGTGCACGAGCAGAAGCTTGGACAGGCATATCGTGTGGCTACCGGCCATCCGCAGGTGGGCGAGGAAGGTGCTGATGCGGCCGACTATATCGAGTCGCCCTATAGCCACCGCTCTTTCCAGGACTACGAGGACAACATCCTAGGCGTGCGCAACGTGCTTTATGGCGGACGTGGTGCAAGTGCCGACAACGAGGCTTTGTCCATTCAGCCCAATTCCATCATGGCGCTTTTGCAGAAGTATTATCCCGAGGCCAACACTCTCAACAATGCGCTTGTCAACGCCATCAACACGCTTGAGGCAGCCAAGAAGAGCGGTATCGCATTTATCGAAGCTCCCGACAACGCCCAGGTGAAGGCCTGCATGGATGCCGTCGAGGCGCTTGACGATGCTCTGGGGTCAGCTGCTACCTGGTGTCCGAACATCTATGTCAGATAACTCATATCACTTCTTTCCTATTGCAATGACGTGGCCGTTGGCTTCTTTTAGCGGTCACGCATTTGCATTTTAAATTACAATACAAAACAACTATGAAGAAGCATTTCAATCTTTCCCTCTTGCTTGCCGCTTTTGGGGCAACGGCAATGATGACCGCTTGCAGTGATGACGACAACATCATCGAGACAAACAACGAAGGACCCTACATTGGCAAGAACGTGGGCAACTTCTCAGCAGACGAGTGGTATCCCGGCGGCCAATTGGGAACAACCAGTAATGTCAGCAACAATTCTTTTTCCGACCAGACTCCGGTTGTCGATTTGGACCAGAGTTTGCACGACGCTTTCTTTGAAGGCGAGCAGGTGGTGGAGCGTCAATACACCATCAGCTCGCGCCCCTATTGGGGACTGGGTCCGGCAAGCGTGCGCAAGTCATGCTTTGACTGCCATCCCAACTACGGCCATGGCCAGTGGATGCCCTCCTATACCACGAGCTATGGTAACGGTAACGGCTATCTGCTCGTAATCTATCATCCGAGTTCCAATGACCCCGAGGCG
The DNA here is from genome assembly GCA_964420715.1 of uncultured Prevotella sp. Classification (GTDB taxonomy): domain Bacteria; phylum Bacteroidota; class Bacteroidia; order Bacteroidales; family Bacteroidaceae; genus Prevotella. The sequence continues at coordinate 8,612 of CAYQUN010000029.1, forward strand.
CAGTACAATTCCGACGGTCAGTCGAGCAATGGCGGATTCATCAGCGAGGTGACGGGCATGCCTCAGACGCAGGCCACCACGCCCTTCAAGGCGCCTATTGATGAAAGCCAAATCAATCTGACGTGGAATACGCTTACATCGGCTGATTTCAATGCCTATCCTAGCCACAACACGGAGTGGAAAGTGGATGCCAACGGCCGGTTCTGCTATCCTGACGGGGAGACGTTCACACTCCAGTATCCCGACATCCGCATTCCGCAGAGTGCCTTCCGCACTGATCCTCTGCCCCAAAACTATGCCGTGCGCATCGAGACGACAATCGGTGTCGGTGGTACGGGTATGATTGACGCCATCCCCGAGGACAGCATCAAGGCCCAGTGGATTAGTGAGTACAACTATTTCAAGAATACGACGGACAATCCCGCCGAGTATATCAATACGGGCTTCTATGACGGAACCAGTTTTGTAAGCAGTTACCTTTATAATATTGGCAATGGCCAGTTCCTTGATGGAACGAAGACCGTGAGTGGAGTCGACAAGATGATCAAGCGTTACAGCTACGCCTTGACGCGTGCCACGTTGCAGGATGCCAATGGTGCCAACGCCGTGTGGAACATTCCCAACGTGAGCCGTTCTGACCGTCCTTACCTCTACACCACCACGGCATGGGCCAAGGCTATGAGTCAGGACGCAGAGGTGATTGCCAAAATCAAGGCCGACCCCACCTCGCCTTATTATTGCGATGGAAGTGAGGATAGCATCAGGCTTGCCGTGGCGACGTTGCTCGATCCGAAGACCAACCAGTTCGACAACGGCATTCATAACTTCACACCCGAAATGACCGACCGGCAGTTCTACTCCTTCATGGTGTGGCACCGTGGACTCTCTATCCCACGCGCCCGCAACTTGAACGACCCCGACGTGCAACGGGGCAAGAGCTTGTTCTATCAGATGGGCTGCACCAGTTGTCACCGTCCGAAGTGGACCACTGGTGAGGACAACTACTGGTTGCCCAAAGAGCTTGTCGATGCCAACTTGACCAAGCTGCCCCGCTACCAGCATCAGACCATCTATCCTTATAGTGACTATGTGCAGCACAAGCTCTACATGAAGAACGACATCCACGGCTCGTGGTGTCGCACCACCCCGTTGTGGGGACGTGGCTTGGAAAAGACTTGTACGGGCCGCGAAGACCGCCTGCACGATTGCCGTGCACGCAACGAGGAAGAAGCTATTCTTTGGCACATGTACAGCAAGAAGAGCCATGCCTATCACGCTGCAAGCCTGTTCTATCATCTTTCGAAGGCCGACCGTGACTGCGTGGTCAAGTTCCTTAGAAGCATATAGTTTTTTAGTAATCCATAAAGAGGAGGCCAAGATAATGGAGCTTGTTCCATTGTCTTGGCTTTTTTTGTAGAAATCGTTACATTTGCATAGCCTTCCCTGTTTTCTTTCTTAGTCAAAATGTCGGAATTTTGACGTTCTTGTAACATATTGGAAGTTTTTCCCAAGGAAGGGCTTACACACTTGTAAAGAAGTGAGAAAATGAGGAGAACAAGTGTAAGAACGGCCTTTTGAAGCCCTGTGAACGGCCTTCAGAGCTTGTAAGAACGGCTTTCAGAGAAGCTCAGAAAGGCACTTACACATTGTAAAAATGGCACGGAGACGATCCTGTTCTGAATAGTTGACAAGGCAAGCGTGCGTGCGACAAGAGCTACACGCAATCTCGCTTGATTTGGAGGAGGAAGGTTTTCGCTTGATTTGAAGTTGCGTCCACTTGGGGAGTCGGCGTTCTTTCATCATACGCGGCCCTTTTAAAAAACTTCGACGGGAAAGGAGTTTTCAAAGCAGGCTTATTCCTTGTATATCCATGAAAGCAGCCGGTTGAGCCAGCCGATGGAGAATCGGAACCACCGGTACTTGCCAATGGGCTTGCCGCCAAAGCTCAAGATGAATTCGCGGAAGGGATTCTTCTTCCAAGGCAATCCCACGTCGAGGAAGAAAATATGTGCGAAGTTGTGCTCATAGGCATACTGTATGGCATACCATACGGTCATGGTGTCGGGGTGAAGCCTGGTATATCTTTTTCGCTTTGAGGCCAAATACCACAAGTAGGCGTTGCCTCCGCTATAGACGCAGGCGCATCCGCCAATGATTTTCCCCTTGTAGCGGGTGATGAGGATGCGGGCGTTGTCGGTTTTGGCGAGTTCCTCAAATTGCTGGCGTGGTGGAATGTATCGCCGGAGCTTCATGCGGTAGAAGCCGTTCAGCATCTTGTAAAAGGCGTGCACTTCTTCATCGTTTCCCACCTCGCGAGTCTCCACACCGTGGGCATACATCTGCCGGATGCGGTCGCGCATGTCGGTGGTGAGGCGGTCGGTGGGGGCCATGTTGTGGAGTGAGTTGTGCACCTCCTGCCAACGCACGGGGAAGTAGCCGTTTTGGCGGAACCATTTGTAGCCGAACATCTTCACGCTCAAGTCGGAAAATTCGCTATAGAGGCATAGCTTGTAGCGCAACTTTTGGTTTAGGGCGTGGAGCATGGCGCCGAACACTTCCTCGTGGTTCGCATCGTCGTCGGGATAGACGCCTTCACCATAAGTCCGTGCGTGAGTATAGAGAAAGGGGGGAAGCCACGACCATTGGCGCGAGAGCGTGACGAGCAAGTGTCCGGCTTCCTGGCCTTGCTCGTTGCGGGCCATGATCATGAAGGGCCACACGCCCGGCACTTGCTCCATGATGTGAAACAGTTCCGGACTATGGAAGAAGTCCTCTTCTGAGAGTTGGGGGAGCACTTCTCCTTGATGGTATATCCTGACCGTGATTCCCTTCATGCTGCAAAGATAATGCAAACAATAGACTTCGCAAAGCAAAAAGGTATTATTTTTGTCGTTTTGTCGGCGAAGTCCGTGCAGGGGTTGTGTGGACGTGCGTATAGGCCCAAGGGCGGCTTGGACGCAGGAAGCCGGCCTTGTGCCCTTGACGGCTATCTGCCGGCCTTCAGATATTCGGCGCAAGCCTCGGCACACCGTTCTCCATCAACGCCGGCCGATACGATTCCTCCGGCATAGCCGGCTCCTTCGCCGCAAGGAAAGAGGCCGCGAATGCGGACGTGCTCAAGGGTGTCGGGTTGCCGGAGAATGCGTACGGGTGACGACGTGCGTGTCTCGCAGGCAATGCATACTGCCTCATTGGTGAGGAATCCGTGTGCGTGCCGGCCAAATACTTTGAATCCCTCTTGCAGGCGATGACTGATGAATGATGGCAGCCAGAAGTGCAAGGGTGACGAGAGAAGGCCTGGGGCATAGCTCGACCGTGGCAGGTCATAAGAGAGACGCCCGTTGACAAAGTCGGCCATGCGCTGTGCTGGGGCTGTTTGCTGCATGTTGCCTTGTTGCCAGCATAGTCGCTCCAGGGCTTCTTGCATCTTCATCACGGCAAGCACGTTGCCGCTCGCCGTCTTGTCGGGCATCACCTGTGCCGCGTCGTCCGGCCGGACTTCCACCACCATGCCGGCATTGCTCCATGCCGTGCCCCGGTTGGCAGGGCTCATGCCGTTTACGACAATCTGCTCCGGACCCGTGGCGGCGGGAATGACAAACCCTCCCGGACACATGCAGAAGCTGTAGACACCGCGTCCTTCCACTTGGGTTACAAACGAATACTCGGCGGCGGGAAGATAGCGGCCACGCCCGTTCTTGTTGTGATACTGTATTTGGTCGATGAGTGTGGCAGGATGTTCCAGTCGCACACCCACAGCGATGCCCTTGGCCTCCATCTCGACGTGTGCGTCGGCAAGATACCGGTAGACATCGCGGGCGGAGTGCCCTGTGGCAAGCACGACAGGCCCTCGGAACTCTAATTGCTGTCCCGTATCCAGGTTGACGGCTTCCACACCTGTGCAAGTCATGTCGTCTTGCTTGTCATCGGGGCTGGCGGCGAGAATCAGTCGGGTCATCTTGGTGCGGAAGTGCACTTCACCTCCTTGCGCGACGATGGTCTGCCGCATACGTTCAATCACCCTCGGCAACTTGTCGGTGCCAATGTGCGGGTGCGCGTCGGCGAGAATGGAGGCCGGGGCGCCATGCTGGCAGAACACATTGAGAATCTTCTCCACGTTGCCACGCTTCTTGCTTCGGGTGTAGAGCTTGCCGTCGCTGTAGGCTCCCGCCCCTCCCTCGCCAAAGCTATAGTTCGACTCGGGGTCAACTTGCTGTTCCCGGCTGATGCGTGCCAGGTCGGTCTTGCGGCTTCTTACGTCCTTGCCCCGTTCCAGTATGATGGGGCGGAATCCTAGCTCAATGAGTCGGAGCGACGCAAAAAGGCCGCCGGGTCCTTCGCCTACGACAATTGCCTGCGGCCGCCCAGACACGTCAGGGTAGTCGGTGCGCGTGTAAACGTCGTCTTCTGGATACTCGTTGATATAGGCCCTGACTTTCAGGTTCATGTAGATGGTGCGTTGCCGGGCGTCAACCGACTTGCGCAGCACGCGGACGCCGCATAGTGTTCGAACGTCAAATCCCTTCTCGCGGGCCAGATATTGCTTGATGTTCTCCTCGCTAAAAGCCACTTGCGGGAGCACTCTTAACTGGTATTCTGCTATCATATTCCTCTCCGAAATAAAGTCGTTGCTCAGTGGAGCCACTTGTTCAGAAAGTTGAGAATGTCTTTCTGATTATGCAGGTTGCACTCGTGGGGCTGGTCCTCGAGTTTCGTCACCAACCTGTCGCCGGCCCGCTGGCTGTTCCACACCTCGTGCATTTCGGCGTAGGCTTTTTCCACACCGGGAATCTTGAAAAGCTTGTCGCGTTTTCCGTTGACGAAGAGCATGGCCTTTGGGGCGGCAATCGAGGCAATGTCGGGATAGTCGAGATAGTTGCGCAAAGCGGGAATGCAATTGGCAAATCCTCCGTTTTCACGCCGTCCATAGCGGGTGGTGAGTTGGGCGTCAGTGGTCGTCATCCAGCAGATAGCGGCACCAGCCCTCACCTTGTCGGTCAGTGCCATAAGCATCCAGGCGCGGTAGGCTCCCATGGAGCATCCGGCACAGCCCATGCGGGTGCTGTCGACAAATGGCAACGAGGCGAGGAAATCTGTCGAGACCACGTCGTCGTGATGCATATATGCGCATAAATCCTGTCCAAGCATCATCATGTTGCCGGCAATGATGTCATATTTGTTGCGGTCGGCGCCCTCTTTCCGGCCCCGTTCGCCCCATAGTGGGGCGTCGATGGAGAAGACCACGTAGCCGGCCTGGGCCAGATAATCGCCGAGATACTGGTTCTCGTAGAGTCCCTTGGCCCACTTGTCAGCGTCGGCCAGTACGGCCGAGTCGGCTCCAAGGGGATTTTCTGGCGACTTCAGAATGGGTCTGATCATTTTTTCCTTGCCGATAAAGAAGTGTCCGCCATGGTCGTGAAGCAAGTTCACGGCCGGCTTTTTACCCTTGCCCGAAGGAATGAGCAGGTAGGCTTTCACGCGATACCAGCGGCTCAGATTGAAGGCAATGAGTTGGGCCTCATAGCCCTTGCGCTGTTCGCGGGCCAGCACTTCCATGTCCCATTGTGCAGGTCGAGGCGGCAATGTGCCCATGCACTCCAGCACCTTTTGCCTCGCTGTCGTTCGCCATTGCTCGAAACTCATGTCGTTCATACAGTTGCGAAAGGCCAATGGGTAAGTTAGCGATTGCTGGATGGAGTCGATATAGACAGGGATGTCCATGTAATACTCGTATTCGCTGCGTCGTTGTGCCTGCACCTCCATGGTGGAGAAAAGCACGAGTGTAAGCATGATGCATGTGGCCCAACGCCTTATGGTGGGGTTGGCGTGGAGGGGGTGGGGCGTAGAGCGTCGTGCATTGACGCGGGACCTATGCAGTTGTTGGCTCATCTGTATGACCGTTTTGTAGGGTTGTTGGCTCATTTTCGTTTTTTCAGTTGCAATTTGGGAATCTTGATTTTCTGTCCTTCCTTGATGGGCCCGTTCCCATTCAGAGCCTCCATATAGCATTCCATGCCGGGGCCGAGCTGGCTCTTGCTGATGCTGGCCAGGCTTTGTCCCTTGCGGACCACCACCACGCGGTCTACCCCCACGATGTGGTAGGCACCTGTGCGAATACGCGGGTCGCGATTGTAGCGAGCCTCGTCGGCGGCAGTAGGAGTGGAGACCGTTGGGGCTTGTTGGGCCGTATGCTGAACCTTGGATTCCTTCTCACGATTCGCGGGCACCTTTGTGGCGATGCCTGCCGTTTCGTTCTGGTGCTTCTTGGTCTCGGCCTGGCTACTTGTAGGTTCTTTTTTATGATTTGCCAATGCATTTTCCGCATCGTTTCCAGCCACTTCATGGGTGGTCGGAATGTCCGTTGTGTCCTTTTCCAACGTTAGGGGCTGTGTGGCAGGAGTCTCTTTGGCGATAGCCTGCTTATGGTCTTGCAGGGCGATTTCTTTGTCGTGTCGGCTTTGTTGTGCCACAAGTTTTGCCAAATGGTCACGTTCGGCAGTGACGCGTCCGTAGGAATAGCCCAGTATGCCGATTCCGACAATAAGCACGGTGGCCAACACCCCCCATATCCAAAGCGACGCTTTCAAGACCATGACGTGTCGGTTGTCAGTCTTTTCCACGTTTTCGGCCGTTTCCGACTGGTTGCTAGGAAGGCTGGTTTGCAAGGGCGCTTCTTCGTCGAAGGCCTGTTCCATAAGTGTCTTCTTATGGTCGGGATGAATTGCTATGGAAGCATTCCTCCCTACGGGCGAATATGTTCCGGCTTTGCGGTCTTCATCATCGTCCTCGTTTCCGTTCGAAGGAGCCTCGACGCTTTCGTTCGAAGGAGCCTCGATGTTGGCCACTTCTTCGGCGGCCGCCTCGATGGGGTGGGGAGCTTCTGCAGGCGCCTCAATAGGCTCGTTGTCTTGAGGTTGTGGATGTTCAATAAAGTTTTCTTGTACGGGATTTATTTCCGGGGGTGTGGCTTGATTCTGAATCTCAAACTTCTTGTCGGTTTCTTCGTCCTTCAACGTGTTTTCAACAGGCTCGTCTTTGCCTTCTTCGCTCACGGGAATTGCCACCTCCCGAGGTCCTTCCGGTGTGGGCATCTTGATGTCAAGCACAGTTTCTTTGCTTTCCTCCTCATCCTCTTGGGGCATTGACGAGAAATCTACGCCATCATTGAGTTCTATGGTTTCGAACTCAGAAAAAGGCTTGTTGACCAAGTCGCGCAGGACGGGGTCGGGGGTAAAGGTGATTTTGTCGCGTCCCTCGATGGTGATGCGTTCTCCTGTAGTTACGTTGATGCTTTCCCTGTCCTTGACGGTGGTCAGTTTGAATGTGCCCAGCCCTTTCACCTTGACCAGTCGGTCGCGGTGGAGTTGGCTGTTGATCACATCAAACATGATGCGTACAAAGCGGTCGGCATCAGTTTGGGAAAGGTGGTTCTTGGAAACAAGAAGTTCAGAAAGTTCGCTGATTTTACTCATTTTCTCCACCTCCATTCTTCAGTTTCTCTTTGACCGAGGCCACGGGACGGAATCCCAAAACGAGCTTTGGCGGAACGAGCATCCGCTTCTTCGTCGTCGGGTTCACTACAATGCGTTCCAGATGTTTCTTTACCTCGAAGGTTCCGAATCCGGGAATCAGCACAGCTCCCTCGTCTTCCAGTTTGCGTGCCATGGCATCGACCACACTGCGCACAAGCCGTTGGGTGTCGGCCTGGGTGTATCCGCTTCGCAATGATAATTCCGTTATAAATTCTTTGTTGTTCATACTATTGAGCCGTAAAGGTCAAATTCTTCGCTATCGTTGATTTTTACATTGTAGAAACGTCCCACACGGAGTGGTTTCTCATTGGCGGGAATCAGCACCTCGGGGTCGACATCAGGCGAACTGAACTCGGTTCGCCCGATATAGTAGTTCCCCTCCTTGCGGTCGATAATAACCTTGAGCGTCTGTCCTACTCTCGAAGCCTCGATTTCGGCGCTAATGTCCTGTTGCAAGGCCATAAGCCGGTCGAGTCGGTCTTGTTTTACTTGGGGTGGGACGTCGTCATCGTAATGAGTTGCGCTGTAGGTTCCCTCTTCTTCTGAATAGGCGAATGCGCCCATCCGTTCGAAGCGTTGTTCCTTCACAAACTGCATCAGCTCGTCGAAATCGGCTTCTGTTTCTCCGGGGAATCCCACCATAAGCGTGGTGCGGATGCAGATGCCAGGAACGCTGTCCCGTATGGTTTGGAGCAGGTCCAGAGTCTCCTTGCGGCTGACATGGCGATGCATGCGTTGCAGCATGTGGTCGCTGACGTGTTGCAAGGCTATGTCGAGATAGCGGCATACGTTGGGCTTGGTGCGCATGACGTCGAGCAATTCAAGTGGAAATTGGTTGGGATAAGCATAGTGCAGGCGTATCCACTTTACACCGGGAATGTCGGCGATATCGGAGATGAGTTGTGCTATGTGATGCTTTCCGTCAATATCAATCCCATAATAGGTAAGTTCTTGGGCGATGATTTGCAGTTCCTTGACGCCATGGGCAACCAAATCGCGCACTTCGTTGAGGATTTCCTCTTCTGGGCGACTTGTGTGGCGACCTGTCATGAGGGGAATGGCACAGTAGGCACAATGACGGTCGCAACCCTCGGAAATCTTCACATATGCATAATGCGACGGGGTGGTGAGCACGCGTTGGCTCATTGATTTACGCTGGTGGGTGAATCCGTCGTCGCTATCAGGAGCAGGGCCTAGGTCGGTGAGAAGCTGCTTGTAGTTGAATTTGCCATAGAACTTGTCTACTTCAGGGATTTCCTTTTCAAGTTCTTCCTTATAACGTTGCGACAGGCACCCCATGACATAGAGTCGCCGGAGATGCCCTTCTTGCTTGGCACGCACAAATTCCAAAATAGTATTGATGCTTTCTTCCTTGGCCGCTTCAATGAATCCGCATGTGTTGACCACGGCAATCTCGCCTTGCGGGTGCTTGCTGTCGTGTACGCAGTGATAGCCAGCGTCCTCGAACTTGCGCATGAGCTCCTCGCTGTCGACAAGATTCTTGGAGCATCCCATGGTGATGATGTCGATTTGATTCTTCTTCATGAGACGACTAGAAAAGTGAATCGACAAATTCTTTCTTGTTGAAAAGCTGCAGGTCTTCCATGCCCTCGCCGAGCCCGATGTATTTTACAGGCACCTTGAGTTGGTCACTGATGCCGATGACCACTCCGCCCTTGGCCGTGCCGTCAAGCTTGGTGATGGCTAGCGACGTGATTTGGGTGACTTGGGAAAACTGCTTGGCCTGCTCAAAAGCATTTTGGCCTGTGCTGCCGTCGAGTACGAGCATGACTTCGTCTGGTGCCTCGGGAAGCACCTTCTTCATCACGTCCTTGATTTTTTTCAACTCGTTCATCAGTCCCACCTTGTTGTGTAACCGGCCGGCTGTGTCTATGAGTACTACGTCGGCACCATTGGCCTTGGCGCTTTGAAGCGTGTCGAACGCGACGGAGGCTGGGTCGGCACCCATTTGCTGCTTCACCACGGGAACGCCGACGCGGTCGCCCCAAATCTGAATCTGCTCCACGGCGGCGGCGCGGAATGTATCGGCGGCACCAAGTACCACTTTCTTCCCTGCTTTCTTGAATTGATAAGCAAGCTTCCCTATTGTGGTGGTCTTGCCTACACCGTTTACTCCGACTACTAGAATCACGTAGGGCTTGTGATCGGACGGCAGGTCCCACGAGTCGCCGTCAGCCGTGTTGTTCTCGGCTAGCAGTGCTTCGATTTCTTCCCTGAGAATGGTGTTGAGCTCGGCGGTGGACACATACTTGTCACGAGCTACGCGCTCTTCGATGCGATGGATGATTTTCACGGTGGTCTCCACGCCCACGTCTGATGTGATGAGTGCTTCTTCCAAATTGTCGAGAACGTCGTCGTCAACCTTGGATTTTCCAGCTACGGCCCGTGCTAATTTGCCAAACACGCTTTGCTTGGTCTTCTCTAATCCGCGGTCGAGCGTTTCTTTCTTTTTCTTATTAAATAGTCCGAATAGTCCCATGAGCGATTATTTTTCTGCAAAGATACGGCAAACTCGAGACAATGCAAAATGATTCCCCTTCTTTTTCATGGATGGTTGGTCTCTAAAGCATTGATTCCCTTTCGGTCTTGGCAAAAAAAGAAGGTCGGTACTCTTTTCGTGTACCGACCTCTACTTTATTTTGTTCTTTCTAGGAATTAGTCCTTGAAGAAATCTTTCACAGCCTCGTTGGGAACCATCTGCTCGTTGAAGATGTAAGCACCGGTCTTGGGGCTCTTCACCATTTTGATAACTTTAGAATATGCGCGACCGTCCGTCGAACCTTCGTGGAGGGTTGCAACCGCTTTCTTTGCCATGTCTGATTGTCCTTTCTAAAATCGTTATTACTTGATTTCCTTGTGGATCGTCATCTTCTTCAGAATCGGATTGTACTTCTTCAGCTCCAGACGCTCCGGAGTGTTTTTCCGGTTCTTGGTCGTCACATAGCGGCTCGTGCCAGGCAGTCCACTGTTTTTCATTTCAGTGCACTCCAGAATCACCTGTACGCGATTGCCTTTAGCCTTCTTTGCCATAATATCTTTTTGTCTAAATATTCAACTCTCGTTATGCTTTTGCGGCCTCGTTGTCGTAGCGGATCACCTTGATGTCGTTGATGTATCCTTTTGCTACGGCTTGCTTGATAGCTGCGTCGAGACCGATTTTGTTAATCAGTCGCAGTCCTGCTGCACTGATCTTCAGGGAAATCCAGCATTTCTCTTCTACCCAGTAGAATTTCTTGCTGAAGAGGTTGACATCAAAGCTGCGCTTTGTGTGGTGCTTTGAGTGGGACACATTGCAACCCAACTGTGCCCTCTTGCCTGTAATCATGCAAAATTTCGACATTTCTATCTAAATTTTTTATTCGTTAATTGATACCTATTCCAAACAGAGTGCAAAATTACTAATTTTCTTTGAATTGGCAAAAGCTTTCTTTGTTGAAATCTTGATTTTAAGGTTTATTTGCATTTCAACCTTCTGTTAATGCGTTTTGGCTTTGTTCGGGCTTGTCGTAAAGAGGTTTAAACGTCGTTTTAAGCATACCTCTTTTTATGTGACTATCTACATTCCGCTTTCATTCGTATTGAAAATAATACCAGTAAGTGTTCCCGTAGGTATCGTGCAAGGCAGACTTTCGTTCAATGGGGTTGGTGTATTTATGTGCCAGTGATTGATAGTCTTGGAAATCAGCGTCCATCACCGAATTGTGGTAAACCACTTTTGGATGCGCCCGGTGGTGTGTGTAGAGCACGAGCGCTTCACGGAAGTGCTTGGGCACGTTGGTGCTGTCGATGTTGTAGTATTTTCCAATGGTAGAAGCAAAGGCATCAAGCTTTTTGTCGAGCAGCATGGCCATGAGCTTGTGGTCGGGAGTGTTTTGGTATTTTCGTGGCACATGGTATCGAATGGTATAAGTGGTGGAATCATCGGGGCGCATGGCTCGGCTTCCCCCCACGATGGGATATTCGAAGAGGTGGTCTCCCAGCTGATGGGTCTGTTCCAGTGCCGTGATGCGAAGCATGGTGAGCGAGGAGTCGGTTGCCGATGCCTCCCGGCCCACAACCAAGGCTCCATGGGGATCACCGTGGATAAGTCGGGATTCCATGGTCATGCGGTAGTGAAAAACATCGTTGCGTGTGCCTATGCATCCCACGGTCAGGCACATACACACCATTTGTAGCAAATTCACCACGGTGAGTTTGGAAAACAGCCCTTTGCTTCCTTCTGGCTCGTAGGGCTGGAGGACATGCGAAAGAGTGATGACGCCGATGTAGGCTAGCAGTATGAGTGGAAACAGCCAAAGCCAGTTGTCGAAGTGGTAGCCCCGATAAATGTCGGTATCAATGTCGGTGATAAAAGCCAACAGCAATAGTGAGGGCAGGTAAGTGAGTGCGTGTGTCCTCCCTTGTAGGCCGGTAAAGGCATAAACGCCCGCGTGGATAATCCAGAGCAGTATCGTGATAATCACGGCACCCACGGTGGGATTGTAGACAGTCCTGCCTCCTGATAGCACATGTTGTGCGGCAGCAAGGATGTCGGCTTGATAAAAATAGAGATAGCAGAAAGTGAACGCGACAAAGATGATGGCGCACAAGGCCATCATCGGTGCCGCGTCGCGCTTGTTTTCTTTCATGATTGTTTTATTTCTTCTTTCTCAATACCAGTGCGCTTCGTGCGGGCAGGTAGAGTTTGAGCCATCCTTTGTGATCTTTCTCGTAGAGCGGGTCATAGTTGGTGAGGTGCTCCAGCGTGTCATCGTTGAATCCGTTGCCTCCGAAAGCTTTGGCATCGCTGTCGAGTACAATGCTGTAGCTTCCCTCGGGCACCAAGAACCCGTAGTCAGTGAAGCTCTTGGCCGGTGCGAAGTTGAATACGAAGAGCAGGTCGCCCCGTGTGAAAGCCAGCACTTGGTCGCCGTCGTTGTGCCATATTTCCTGTACGGGTGTTTTGTTGAAGTTGCGTTCGCTCTTGATGGTGGCCAACATCTCACGGTCGAAGTCGCCCAAATAGTGGTAGCACAGGTCATGGTTGTCCACCAGATTCCATTGCCGGCGGGCATACTTGTAGCTCCATCCGTTGCCCTCGCGTGGAAAGTCAATCCACTCGGGATGGCCAAATTCGTTGCCCATGAAGTTGAGATAGCCGCCATTGATTGTGGCTGCGGTGACTAGCCTGATCATCTTGTGCAAGGCTATGCCGCGGTGTACCATTTCGTTTTCGTCACCTTTCTTGAAGTGCCAGTACATGTCGGCGTCGATAAGGCGGAAGATGATGGTCTTGTCGCCCACGAGTGCCTGGTCGTGGCTTTCGCAATAAGAGATGGTCTTCTCGTCGTTGCGGCGGTTGGTTACTTCCCAAAGGATGCTGCTGGGCTTCCACTGCTCGTCGCTCTTTTCCTTGATGGTCTTAATCCAGAAATCAGGAATATTCATAGCCATGCGGTAGTCGAAGCCGTATCCGCCGTCTTCGAACTTGGCTGCCAGCCCGGGCATTCCACTTACTTCCTCGGCGATGGTGATGGCGTGAGGCTTTACCTCGTGAATAAGTTTGTTGGCCAATGTAAGATAGCAGATGGCGTTGTCGTCTTGGTGTCCGTTAAAGTAGTCGCCATAGTTGGTGAAGGCCTCGCCCAGTCCGTGGCTATAATAGAGCATCGAAGTGACACCGTCGAAGCGGAACCCGTCGAAATGATACTCGGTGAGCCAATATTTGCAGTTGCTCAGCAGGAAGTGGATCACATCGTCCTTGCCATAGTCGAAGCAGAGGCTGTCCCAAGCGGGATGCTCGTGGCGGTCGCCGGGGTAGAAGTACTGGTTAGGGTCGCCGGCCAAGTTGCCCAGGCCTTCCACCTCGTTTTTAACAGCGTGCGATTGCACCAGGTCCATAATCACCGTGATGCCGTGTTGGTGTGCCGTATCGATGAGTTCTTTTAAGTCTTCGGGTGTGCCAAAACGGCTCGAAGCCGCAAAGAAACTGCTTACATGGTATCCGAAGGAACCATAGTAGGGGTGTTCCTGGATGGCCATGATTTGGATGCAATTGTATCCGTCGGCAATGATTCTAGGCAGTACGTTGTCCTTGAATTCACGGTATGTACCCACTTTTTCTGCATCTTGCGCCATGCCGATGTGGCACTCGTAGATGAGCAGAGGGCTTGTCTTGGGGCGGAAGGTCTTCTTCTTCCATTCGTAGGGTTTGGGGTCCCACACCTGTGCAGAGAATATCTTCGTGTTGTCGTCTTGCACGACGCGTTGTGCCCAGGCGGGAATGCGTTCGCCATTACCACCGTTCCAGTATACGTGCATTTTATAAAGCTCGCCGTGATGCAAGGCCTTGGCCGGCATCTTCAGTTCCCAGTTGCCTGTGCCCTCAATGCGTGTGGCCCGGTATTCGGGTCTCTCTTCCCAGTTGTTGAAGTCGCCCACTAGGTAGATGTCGGTGGCATTGGGCGCCCATTCGCGAAACACCCAGCTGCCCCGTCCCGTTTTGTGTAGGCCGTAATAATCATAGCCGTTGGCGAAGTCCGAAAGCGACGTCTTGCCGTTTTGTGTGAGTTGTCCCAGTTTCCACAGTACGTGTTCGTGCCGTCCGCGGATGGCGTCCTCGTAGGGCTCCAGATAAGAGTCATGAGCCACAATGCCGATGTGTTTGGGCCGACGTGGGGCGCGCGTCTTCTTTTCCTTGGTTGTAGATGCTTTCTTTGCCATAACTTCAGGTTTTTATACGCTAACTTTGAATATTGCTTTGTGGATTTTTCCCTTGCCGATGCAGGGCTTGTGCCCGTCTTGAGGAAAGAATATGGCAAACTCGCCCGGCTTGCAGTTTACGACGGTGGGGGATGTCACGCCTGGATATTTTGTCACATCCTTTTCTTCATTGTATGCGGCTTCGGGAAGCTTTTCTGTCGGTATGTAGCCATATGCTTCATCGTTGTCCAAAGGAATTTGGATGTCGAGCATACGTCGGTGTGTTTCAAACGTTGCCTCTTCCTCGGTCTTGCCTTCGGCATCGGTAATGTTTACAAAGAGTTCCTTGCCTCGGATGAGGTGCTTGCCGTTTTCCAGCTTGTTCAAGTCGTGTCCCTTGATGAATTTCACAACTTCGTCGAAAAGCGGGTTCAGCGAAGTGTACAGGGGCAGATGGTCTAATGTGTCGACAATCATGGGTGTATTCTTATTTTTTTATAGATCCAGATATTATGTTTAATCAATATTCAAAAAAGCCTATCCATCATATTGGTGTTGTCCCTTAGATGTTGAAGTTCCGCTGCGGTTGGGTGTACTTCGGGGCTCAGTCTTCGAATCTCCGTCCCTTTTCGTAGTACCCTTTTGCGGTGACTTGTCCGTTACGGTCTTTCTCTACGAATTTGCCATCGCGTACGTCGTCCACATAAGTACCCTCGAATCGTTTTCCCTCTTTGCTTTCTTCAATGGCGTTTCCGTTCCGTTTTCCGTTGCGATACGTCCCTTTGAATTTTTTCCCGTCGGCATAATGGATGATTACGTCGCCGTCGATTTTTCCGTTTTTGAAGTTCCCCTCAAAGATGTCGCCACTCTTCTTTGTCAGCTTGCCATGCCCGTTTTGCATGTCGTTTTTCCATTCCCCCACATAGGAATCGCCGTTTTTCCATACCAGGGTGCCTTGTCCGTCCTTGGCTCCCTCTTTGAAGTGTCCGGTATATTTGTCTCCATTTTGGAATCGGAATATTCCCAGTCCCGTGCGTTCTCCTTGTTGGTAGTCTCCTTCGTAGACGTCTCCATTCTGAAATTTATAGATACCGCGTCCGTTCTGAATATCGTCCACCCAGTCGCCGTTGTAAACATCGCCGTCGGCGTAGCGGAATACGCCTTTCCCCGAGCGCTGGTTGTTCACCCATTGTCCGCGATAGGTGGTGCCGTCTCCCCACGAGAACACCCCAGTGCCATTCTTCATGTCATCGTTCCATTGTCCTTTATAATAGGCTCCGTTGGAGAAGGTGTAAGTGCCCTGTCCCTGTCGCTTGTCGTGAAACCAGTCGCCATCATATCTGTCGCCGTTGTAGTAGTACATCACGCCGTGTCCTTGCTGAAAGTCACGAAACCATAGTCCCACATATTTATTATTGTTTTGGAAATAATAGGTGCCCTTCCCATGTTGCTGGTCTTGAAACCACTGTCCCTCGTATTTCTCTCCGTCCGAGAAAGTGTATATTCCGTAGCCTTGCCGTTTCCCTTTCACATACTCTCCCTCGTAGGTGTCTCCGTTCTTCCAAAGCGTGTTTCCCTTGCCGTTAGGTTTTCCCGAGACCATTTCGCCCTTATATTGTCCGCCGTCGCGGGTGGTGCATGAGCCCAGCGTAATCTTTTGCGCTATAGCCGGTGATGCTGCGAGCAAAAGCATCATGATGTATATATATTTGGTTCGATTTGCCATAGTCCTTTTTTTATATCAACCCCAAAAGTAAGAAAATATTGGGTAAAAACAAAATAGTTTAAGCAATTTTTAGTAACTTTGCTGCAAAAACCGAATTATGGGAGAAAGAAAATACATTGGAATCATCCCCGCTCGCTATGCTTCAACCCGTTTCCCGGGCAAGCCATTGGCCATTTTGGCGGGCAAGGCCGTGGTTGAAAGGGTCTATGCGCAGGTGTCGGCTGTGCTTGACGACGTGTGGGTGGCCACCGATGACGAGCGCATAGCCACGGCCGTAAGGCAGTTCGGAGGGCGCGTGATGATGACTCGGCCTGATCATAAGAGCGGCACAGACCGTATCGAGGAGGCCATAGAGAAGATTGGAGGTGATTTTGATGTCGTGGTGAATATTCAGGGTGATGAGCCCTTTATCCAGCAAAGTCAAATAGAGACGGTATGTCAAAGCTTTGACGATCCTGATACACAGATTGCCACTTTGGGCAAACCATTCGAGAGTATGGAGGCGGTGATGAATCCCAATTCCCCCAAGATTGTAATCGACAATCGCGGCTTTGCGCTTTACTTCAGTCGCAGCGTGATTCCCTTTGTACGCAATGTCGATCAGCATGAATGGTTCGGTCATTATCCTTATTTAAAGCATTTGGGCCTTTATGCTTATCGGCGCGAAGTGTTGCGCGAAATAACACGCCTGCCCCAGAGTAGCTTGGAGAAAGCAGAAAGCTTGGAGCAGTTGCGATGGTTGCAGAACGGCTATCGCATCAAGGTGGGCCTGACCCAAGTGGAAACCGTCGGTATCGACACGCCCGACGATTTGAAGCGTGCCGAAGAATTCCTGAAGAGCCATGCAGTATAAGACTGTTTATCTGAAGCGGGGCAAAGAGGAGTCGCTCCGTCGTTTTCATCCTTGGGTATTCTCTGGGGCCATTCATCACATGGATGACGGTATCAGCGAAGGTGATGTGGTTAGAATCTTGACCTCTGACGGTGAGTTTGTAGCCCTTGGCCATTACCAAGTGGGCTCCATAGCCGTGCGCGTACTTTCATTTTCCGACATATCCATTGATTCGGAGTACTGGCGCGAACGATTGCAATCGGCCTTAGACATGCGGCAGGCAATAGGCTTGACAGGCCGTGATGACAACAGTACGTTCCGCTTGGTGCATGGCGAAGGCGACAACCTGCCCGGACTTGTTGTCGACTGCTATGGTTCGACGGCTGTGATGCAGGCTCATAGCGTGGGAATGCACCTTTGCCGTCATGAAATTTGTGCAGCGTTGCTCGATGTGATGGGCGGAAGTATCAGTTCTGTGTTTTACAAGAGTGAGACGACATTGCCTTATAAGGCTCATTTGGAGCAGGAAGACGGCTTCATCTACGGCGCTTCGGCCGACGACATAGCCGTGGAGAATGGTCTGCAGTTCCATATCGACTGGCTTAAAGGGCAGAAAACCGGATTCTTTGTCGACCAACGCGACAATCGTTCCTTGCTTGAGAAATACGCCCCTGGTCGTTCTGTGCTCAATATGTTTTGCTATACGGGAGGATTCTCGGTTTATGCCATGCGTGGTGGCGCCCGATTAGTTCACTCTGTCGATAGCAGTGCCAAGGCTATTGAACTGACACGTCAGAATATGGAATTAAATTTTCCCGGTGATGACCGCCACGAAGCCTTTTGCGAGGATGCTTTCAAGTTCTTGGACGAACACCACGACCAGTACGACCTCATTGTGCTCGATCCGCCGGCTTTTGCCAAGCATCGTTCCGCACTCCGTAATGCGCTGAAAGGTTACACGCGGCTTAACCTGAAGGGATTACAAAGGATTCGCAAGGGTGGCATACTTTTCACCTTTAGCTGCTCTCAGGCAGTAAACAAGGACCAATTCCGTGCAGCTGTGTTCACCGCGGCCGCTCAGGCTCATCGCCGCGTGCGCATTTTACACCAGCTCCATCAGCCCGCCGACCATCCTGTCAACATCTATCACCCTGAAGGAGAATATCTGAAGGGACTTGTACTCTACGTGGAATGAGTCTGGACTTGAAGGCACTCACCCCCCATGGGTACTACATTGTGGCTCTTTCAGGGGGTGCAGACAGTGTTTGCCTGCTTTTGAAGATGAAGTCGGAGGGCTATCGCATAGAGGCGGCTCACTGCAATTTCCGGCTCCGCGGAGCCGAGTCAGATCGCGACGAGGCCTTTTGTGTTGACCTTTGTCGGCGCGAGGGCATAGCTCTACACCTTGCTCATTTTGATACGCATGCCTTTGCCCGGCTTCATGGCGTGAGTATAGAGATGGCCGCACGTCAACTGCGTTATTCCTATTTTGAGCAACTCAGATGCGATCTCGGTGCCGAGGGCGTTTGTGTGGCTCACCATGTGGAAGACCAAGTGGAGACTGTGCTTTTAAATCTCGTACGTGGAACTGGCTTGCGGGGGTTGACGGGTATGAGCGAGAGAAATGGAACCATATTCCGTCCGATGCTCCGGGCCACCCGCAAAGAGATAGAGTCCTATTTGGCTGGTATGCGACAGGACTACGTGGTAGACAGCAGCAACCTTGTCGATGATGTGAAACGCAACCGGATCCGTCTTGATGTGCTTCCTCAATTGGAGCTGATGAATCCTTCGCTCATGAGCGATATATCTCGCATGACCCGTCATTTGTCCGATGCGCAGCGCATTATTGATCATGATGTAGAGAGCTGGTTGCGCCATAACTCCGGTGTGGTGCGTACTGACGATCGAGGCACTTATGTTGAGGCAGATATTCCTGTTGATGACATATTGGATTTCCCTTCACCCGGATATTTGCTTTTTGAGATGCTCCGCCGGTTTGGTTTTAATGGAATCCAGGCCGAACAAGTCTTTGCTCAAATCCATCATGGGCAGGGACGCTTGTGGACATCGGCCACTCACGAGCTCACCCTCGACCGGGGCCACTTGCTTGTGCGTCCCAAGAAAGCCCCCCTCCGTCCTTTGCTGATTCCCGAGACGGGTACGTATGTCCACCAGTCTCTGCGTCTGCGGGTTGAAAAAATAAAGCGTGATGAGGCGTTTGTACTCGACAAGTCTGCTCATGTGGCCATGCTTGACGCGCGCCTTGTGGCCTTTCCCCTCACATTCCGTCCTGTTGGCAGTGGCGACCGCTTCGTGCCCTTTGGCATGAAAGGGTCCAAGCTCGTGAGCGATTATCTCACTGATCGCAAGCGCAACCTCTTTCAGAAGCGTGCGCAGTGTGTTGTGACCGATTCTTCCGGCCGGATACTTTGGCTTGTGGGCGAACGCACTGACGGCCGCTTTGCCATTGGCGACACCACAGCCGAAGTGTTAAAAATTTCGATAAGTTAAGGCTCGGCGGGCTCTTTCCCTATCGCCTCTCGCAAGTTTCGGCCTATTTTGTCAATGCTTTCCTGCCGCCTTGAGGCAGCCTTCAGATAGCGGTCGCGTTGTTGCTGCAGTGTAGTCATCCAGCGTCGTTGCTGTCTGATTTGCCTCTCCATACTTTGTGCCTCCTTCAATGACAATTGGGTTCGCGGCCGAGCCAGCAAAGAGTCGATTACCCGTTGTTGTCCGTTGATACGCTCGTTCCATTCGGCCGAGTCTATGCCGCAATATTGCTTCACGCTCTGCCAGGCCACACGCTCTTGTGGAGCACCGTTTTTCCGTTCCACCATTCGTCGTTCCACCGTTTCGGGAACAAAGTCCACGTGCCTGTGTCCGTCCTTTTCGACAATGGTAAGCAAGAATTTCAGGTTCCATCGGGTTGGCACTTTCCCCAAAGCAGCCGTCTCCGTGGTCGTCTCCTCCACGGGCGTCCATCCACGCATTATCACCGTGTCGCCCTCCGCTTTCCACACCGATGCGTGATAGAGGCTGTCGTTTTGCTTCCCCCAGGCTTCCATCTCTTCCCGCAGGCTTTGTCCATGTGCAGTCAGCGCGCAAAGCCAAAGCAAGAGAGTCATCCCCAAGGTCTTTGTGGCATGGTACGTTCTCGTTGCTGTAGGCGTGGCCTTGCCGGTAAGTGTGTTCATGGCTTGTGGCATCCTCTTCACTGTCTCGTGCATTGTTGCTGGTGCGTTATTCCTCGTAGCTGATGCGTTTCAGATAATATTTTTCCTTCGGTCCCACAATGGACAACCGACCATCGTCATTCAATTTGAAGGGTAGGGGGATGCCTGTCATATCGGTTATGGTCTGCATCATCTTGTTTTCATAGATATGTTTGAAGAAGTCAACAAACACTTCTGGGGCCTTGTCGTAGCCCTGTTGGGCTACAGGGTCGGTTGAATGGAGCTCCAGGTGGTTTGCCGTGAGTGCCACGTGCAACATTTCAGGGTTGTAGGCCAGGTAGAGTTTTCCGTCTTCCACCACCCAGTCGCCCCCCATCGTTACGTGCATACCTTTGATTTTCACCGACAATCCTTCAGGGTTCTTTTCGTCCGAATCGATGACGTATTCCTGTGTGAATGTTCCTTTTCCAGTGCCGGTACGCTTGAAATTCATGGCGAGTTGGCTCACATGCTGTCTGCTATCGATGGCCTCGCCAGTCCACCTCCCCACCAGCACCTTGTCACTGTGGTTCGAGCATGCCGCCAGCAACATCCAGCCCACCAGCAAGTATAAAAAAATGGATCGTCTCATTTCTCTTCTGTTCCTTCGTCCTTCTCGGCTTGCTTTTCTTGGGCCGCATGAGGCGCCTTGTTCCTGCGCCTGGTCTTCCGGACTTTCTTTTTCGCCTTGTCCTCGGCCTTGGGCGTCGTCTCCTCAGCCTTGGGGCTTTCCTTCTTTTCCCCCGTTTCGGCCTTTGGCTCCTCGGGCACCTTCACCAGTTCGTACTCTCCCGTGCGTGCCAGTCTTTGAATTTCCTCATAAAGCATGATGCACGCCCATGCGTCAGTAGCGGCATAGAGTTTTTGTGGGTCCTTCAGTACGTCGGCCTCCCAGTTGGTCAGGCGTTGGCTCTTGCTGATTTTTTGGTGAAAGAGATTGGCATAGAGTTTCTGCAGACTTTTATCTTCAATGCCTATAGATGGTGCGAGCGTCTGGATGTCGATAAACCAGCCCGGTGTAAACTGCGCCCTGCGATGCAGCGAGAGCAGGTCGTCGTGCCATGAAAGTCCCACTTTGGGCACGGTGGTGTCTTCCAGTAGCCTGACGATGTCAGGCGTAATGTCGGTAAGGTTAAGCCGGAAAAGCATGCATGTGGTCCGGTTGGAGGCTTGCAGGAGTGCCACTTTGTGATTTTGTCCCCGTGTGAACGAGGGGCGGGTCTCGGTGTCGACGCCTATGATGTCGCTCGAAAGCAGATAGTCGACAGCCTTCTTGGTTTCTCCGGGCGTGTTGATGGTAATGATTCTTCCCGGGAAGCTGGCGCGCGGCAAATCGGCGATGGAGTGCTTGTCGTATTTGTTATATATGATTTTTTCCATTCTTCGGTTTCTAAACTTTCTGCAAAATTAGGAAAAAGTTGGGAAAACATGCCCTGTTTTCGATTTTTTCCTATAAATTTGCACATAAAAAATAAGTTAACGACGAATGGCAAGAAAAAAATCTAGTCGTCAAGCCAAAAGTTTTGGCGAGGCGATTGGCTTACAATATTTATATAATAACGAGAAAATCGATTTTTTTCTCGGCCTCATTCTCTTTGTCGTAGCCATCTATATGATTATCTCCATGGTGTCTTTCTTCTCCACCGGAGCGGCTGATCAGAGTATGATGGAGCATCTGCATCCCTCTGATTGGCTCAATGACAATATGGAGTTCCGCAATCGGGGAGGCTCGTTAGGTGCCATGCTTTCCTATTTTTTCATCACAGAGTGTTTCGGCATTCCGTCGTTTCTCATCCCCGGCTTCCTGCTTCTTGTTGCCCTTCAGTTGATGAGGGCTTACAAAATCAACCTTTGGAAATGGTTTTTGGGCATGGCCGTAACCATGATATGGTGCTCTGTGGCTTTTGCCCAGTTCCTTACACCCATTTTGGGCGAACAGGTGTTCAATCCCGGAGGCAACCATGGCGTGTTCTGTGTCGACCGGCTCACCAAGCTCGTGGGTACGCCGGGGCTCAACGCCCTGCTCCTGCTTGTGGCCATTGTCTTTATCACCTTTCTAAGTTCTGAAACCATCACGGTCATCCGCAAGGCCCTGAATCCGGTGGATGCGATTACCAGTAAGGTGAAGTTCTATATCACCAACAAGCAAGGCGACGCGCCTTCTTCGACGATAGACGAGACGGAAGCCTCGCCAGCCATGGACACCGCTAGCAGCGTGGTCGATTTGGACCGTGTGAAGGAGGGTGATGAAGAAGAGAGTGGAGCCGTCACGGTCGATCTGACCCATATGGGCGAAGATGCAGGCAAAGCCGATGGCGAACCTCTCTCGGACCGGTCTCGGGGTGCGCGGACGCGCCATGGGGCTGCCGACCAGGAGACCGGAATGGAAATCAGCGTGGCCAAGGATGTGGAGAAGGCCAATGGCGATACCGTTGGTGGCGATATAGACAAGGAGGCTCCCATCAATCCGCGAGACCCATTCCAACGCTACCAGTTCCCCACGCTCAGCCTGCTCAAGACTTACGATAATGACAGCAAGCCCTATATCGACGAGCAGGAACAGATGGCTAACAAGAACCGCATCATCGAGGTGCTGGATTCCTTTGGTGTGAAAATCCGTACCATCCGTGCCACCGTGGGACCCACCATTACGCTTTATGAAATCCAGCCGGCTGAGGGTATCCGTATTTCGAAAATCAAGAGCCTTGAAGACGATATCGCTCTGAGCCTTGCCGCACTTGGCATTCGTATCATAGCTCCTATGCCCGGTAAGGGCACCATCGGTATCGAGGTGCCTAACGCCAAGCCCAATATCGTTTCGATGGAGAGCATCCTCAATTCTAAGAAGTTCAAGGAAACGCAGATGCAGTTGCCCATCGCTTTGGGAAAAACAATCACCAACGACGTGTTCATGGTCGACTTGACCAAGATTCCCCACTTGCTCGTGGCTGGTGCTACCGGACAAGGAAAGTCGGTCGGACTGAATGCCGTCATCACTTCCCTGCTCTACAAAAAGCATCCCAACGAACTCAAGTTCGTGCTCATTGACCCGAAGAAGGTGGAGTTCAGCATCTATGCCAAGATTGCGCCGCACTTCATGGCCGTCGTTGACGAGGACGAGGACCCCATCATCACTGACGTGACCAAGGTGGTGCGCACGCTCAAGTCGCTATGCACGCTCATGGACCATCGCTATGACCTGTTGAAAATGGCGGGAGCGAGAAATATCAAGGAGTACAATGACAAGTTTGTCCACCGGCGTCTCGACTTGACCAAAGGCCACGATTATATGCCCTACATCGTTGTTATCATCGACGAGTTTGGCGACCTCATCATGACGGCGGGTAAGGAAATTGAGATGCCTATTGCCCGCATCGCCCAGTTGGCCCGCGCCGTGGGCATACACATGATCATTGCAACGCAGCGCCCCACCACCAACATCATCACGGGCAACATCAAGGCCAACTTCCCCGGGCGAATCGCCTTCAAGGTGAGTGCCGGTGTCGACAGCAAGACCATTCTCGATCGTACGGGCGCCCAGCAACTCATTGGCCGTGGCGACATGCTTTATGTGAATGGCAGCGAGCCCGTGCGTGTGCAGTGTGCCTTTGTGGATACGCCCGAGGTGGAGCACATCTGTGATTACATTGCTGCCCAACCAGGCCCTGTTGAGCCTCTCATCTTGCCCGAGCCTGCCGAAGAGGCGGCCAGTGGCGGTGGCGGCGGGGTCGACGCGCACAACTTTGACCCGCTCTTCGTTGAGGCCGCCCATGCTATCGTGGCTACGCAGTCTGGCTCTACAAGTATGATACAGCGGCGCTTTAGTATCGGCTACAACAGGGCCGGACGGCTTATGGACCAGCTCGAACAGGCGGGCATCGTGGGACAGGCGCGTGGTGCCAAGCCGCGCGACGTGCTCATCGTTGATGAAAACCAGCTCAACTCGCTCTTGGAACAGGTGCTTTGAGTCGGGAACATGGGGGGTGGCGGGCGTGTGTCGCCTCCCTTGGGTTCCCAGCATTGAAAAATAAAAACAAGCAACAATAATGAAAGAAACGTTGAAAACGATGATTCTGGCCCTGATGCTGGCATTGGCCTCTGGTGTCGGCGTGGAGGCGCAGACGGCGCGGCAAGTGCTCGACAAGACGGCCGCCGTGGTCGGGCGAAAGGGGGGAGCCAGTGCCAACTTCTCCATCTCTTCGGCCAAATATGGCAGCACGACTGGGTCGCTGGCCATCAAGGGGAACAAGTTCTTTGCCCGAACACCCCAGGCCATGGTGTGGTTCAACGGCAAGACGCAATGGAGCTATATGCGCTCCACCAACGAGGTGAATATCAGCACGCCAACCCAGGCGCAGCAGATGTCGATGAATCCATACACTTTTATCAATCTTTACAAGACGGGCTACACGAGCAAACTCACTACGCAGGGCAACAACTTTGTGGTCCATCTCGTGGCCGACAATCAGAAGCGTACCGTGCAGGAACTTTATATCACCATTGCCCGGGCCACTTATGTGCCCACGCAGGTCAAGATGCGCCAGGGCAAGGTGTGGAGCACGATCAAGGTGAGCAATTTCAAGGCACAAAACCAATCTGACCGAACCTTTACTTTCCATGCAAAAGATTTCCCTCAGGCAGAGGTGGTCGATCTACGCTGACCTCTCCCGCCATCGCAGCTTGGCCGAGCGGCGTGACCCCATGTACGCCCGCAACCAGGCCGGCAAGGTCATGGTCTATGTGGCCATGGGCTTCATCGCTCTCTATCTGGTCTTTTTGGCCGTCATGTTCGCCTTCATTGCCAACGACAGCCAGCGTTACACGGCTATGGAAGTGATGTATGGTGTGTCTCCGTTTATCTTTTGGACTGACTGCTTCATCCGCTTTGTCGTCCAGCAGACACCGGCCCAGCTCGTCAAGCCTTATGTCCTGTTACCGTTGCCGCGTAATGTCTGTATCGACGCATTCGTTACGCGCAGCCTCTTCAGTATGGGCAATCTCGTGTGGATGTTCATGTTTGTTCCCTATGCGGTGATGAGCATCCTCTTTGCCCATGGCCTGTGGGTGATGCTCACGTTCTTACTTGGTTTTTGGATTCTCGAGTTGGTGAGCAGCCAAGTCTATTCCATCATTCGAACGCTCACAGGCATGCGCGTTTACTTTTGGATTCTTCCCTTGCTCCTTGTTGCCCTGACGTGCCTTCCGGCTTTGAAGGGCGGGCATCCCAGCATGAAGGCGTTCCTGGGCTTTTATGCGGCCTGGGGCGAAGGGCTTTGTTCTTGGCAGGTGTGGGCCTGGGCCGTGCTCCTGGCCCTGTTGGCGGCCTCCGTTGCCGTCAATCGCAGGTTGCAGGTGGCGTGCGTATGGCAGGAACTTGCCGGTGCGGCACCGGCTAAAGGTCCGAAGCGGGTGTGGAAACTCAATTTCCTGGAGCGTTATGGGGATATTGGCGAATATATCCGGCTCGAAGTGAAAAGCATCTTCCGCAACCGCAATGTGCGCAAGTGTGTTGTCAACAGCCTCGTCGTGGTGGTGATTCTCAGTCTTGTGTGCTCGTTCAGCGATGTCTACGACAGCGAGGGCTTCGGTTGTTTCTGGTGCCTTTACTGTTATGTCCTCATGGGCGGTATGGTTTTGACCAAGGTCATGAGTTTCGAGGGCAACTATATAGAATGCCTCATGGTGCGGCGGCAGAATATCTACAAGCTCCTGCAGGCCAAATACATCTTCTATTCGGTTGCGCTCATCATTCCGTTTCTGCTCATGTTGCCTCCCGTCATCATGGGCAAGTGGTCGCTGCTCATGCTTGTATCCTTCTTGTTTTTTACGGCGGGGTGCCAGTACTTCTTCATTTTCCAGATAGCCGTCTACAACAAGCAGACGTTTCCGCTCAACGAGAAATACCTCGGCAAGACGGGGACGCAGGGTGGTTATTATGTCATGGCCGTTTCGTTCGCGGTCTTTCTCCTGCCCATCTTGCTGGTCAAGCTGCTGCAAATTTTCTGCACTCCCGTTGTCTCCTATGTGGTGATGCTGGCCATCGGGTTGGCTTTCATGTTCACCCAGCGATGGTGGATGGCCAATATCTATCGGCGAATGATGCGTCGTCGCTATCAGAACCTTGAAGGATTTAGAGCCACCCGATAGCATTGGCTTTGAAGACGCCCCCCAACGCTGGCCTTCACCATCGGGGGGCGGCCTTGTCTTTTCTTTACATCATGAAAAGGTTTGGCGGATAAGTTTACATTTTACCCGCCCTCTGCGTTTCTTGCTTTGTGCAGAATGTTGCAAAATGGATAATTGGGATGACATTTTGTGAACTTTTGTGGCGTGTGGGCTTACCGGTTTGTAAAGGATTTGAAAAAGCCGCCGGGACGATGCAACAACGGCCTTCAGAGACCCTGACAGAGCCCTTCAGAGGTTGTCTGAACGGCCTCCAGAGGGGCTCGGAAAGGTGCTTACATCTTGCAAAAGCGGCGTGGAGATGGTCTTGTTCCCAATTGTTGACAATGTGGGGCGCCGGCACCCAGGCCGTGTCCTCCTCCGCTTTTTTGTGGGGGCGTTGGCATTGGGTAGGCGTTAAGATGGGCGTTAGACAGGCTTTACCTCAACAATGAAAATAATTGGATTTTATTTTGTATTGTCTTCGGTTTGCACTATCTTTGCAAAAGGAAACCTAAAGGA
>CAYQUN010000030.1:0-33697 GCA_964420715.1 uncultured Prevotella sp.
GATGCCACGCCGGCCTCTGCGGCTGATGCCGTGGCCAAGACGGAAGCCATCACCAAGGCCCTTCGTGCATACTATGAGAGCAATGCCAAGGCCGAGGGCGTGGAAGGCGCCAAGGCAATCGAGATAGCAGGCGACTTCACTGGCGCCACCGTCGCCTATCCCAAAGTGGGCGAGTGGACCGCCACGCAGAATGGAGGAAACTTGCAGGTGCTTAATAACGAAACGTGGACGAACGCCGACGGCACGGCCGGACAATCCTACTTTGACTATTACAATGGCTCGGCCAACAACCAGCATGGCTATCTCGACGTAGACCTCGAGCCGGGCAAGTATCTTGTCACCGTTCGCTCGCGAGCTCAGGAAGGGCTTGAAACCTACTTCAAGGCGGGCGACAAGACCGTTGACTTGCAAGAGGTCGGCAGTACTGGCGGCGTGTTCGGCCGTGGATGGAACGACGCCTATGTCGCTTTCACGGCCAATGGCACCACACGTCTGGAGTGGTATTCCACGCACACGAATGGCAACCATGCAGGCTGGGCCGGTTTCGGCAATGTCCGCTTGGTGAAGATTGGCGACCTTGATGCCGTCACTCTCGATGAAGCCGCAACCGACGCTCCCCTCCAGAACGCCGACTTCCAGACCGTCACGCTCAACCGCCCGTTCGTGCAAGGCTGGAACTCGGTGGTGCTTCCCTTTGATGCCACGCTCGACGAATTGGGCGCCATCAAGGCCGTGGCCTATGCCGGCACCGAGGGAAGTGTGATCAACTTCACTGCCGCCGATGCGCTCGTTGCCAATACGCCGTACTTGGTGTACTTCGAAGAGGCTGCGCCGTCCGTGGTTTTCGCTGCCAAGAAAGTGGCCCCCTCGGCTGCCCTCACCGTGGCCGACAAGGCCGACGAGCCCCTATACGACCTTGTGGGCACCTATGTGGCTGCTGCCACGAGCCCCGTCAAGGCCGGCGACTATTTGGTGAATGCCACGGGCATCGTCAAGGCCAAGGGTGGCAATGTGCTGAAGGGCTTCCGAGCCTACCTCGCCGCGCAGAGCACGGAGGCCGCGGCCAAAAGCATGACGATGGCCATTGACGGCCAGGTGGTTACGGGAATCGAGGCCGTGCGGATGCGCGACGCCCTCGATGGCGGTGCCGCCTACAACATTGCCGGACAGCGTGTCGGCAAGGGCTACAAGGGCATTGTCATCCGTGGTGGCAAGAAAATGTTGGAGAAATGAAACAAGAAAAACATATATTGCTTACAAAGATGAAAAAGAAAAGATTGTATGTGTCTCCCGTATCGGAGCCTATTGACGCCGAGGGCGAACCCCTGATGGACCTCAGTAACGCCCAGGTGCCCGAAGGTACCCATGAAATCGAAGTGGATAACGACCCCACCGACGCTCCTGCCGGCGCCAAGACGGGGCGTAGAAACTCGGTGTGGGACGACTGATGCTGGTTCCGCGACTGGAAACAAAACTCAACATTTGGCCCAGATTCCGCAAGGAGTCCGGGCTTTTTTGTAGGAGACGTCCATCCATGGGAGTCCCCGTTGGGTCATGCCTTGTTTGCCCACGAGCCTTTGGGAGAGTCTCGGTGCCGCAAGGGAAGAGAGCCGCCGTTTCACCCCGATGCCGGCCCAAGGGCGAAATTGCAAAGTGTAAGCGGCTTTCCAAGGTTGTAAGAAGGCCGTTCTTGGCCCCTCTGAAGGCCGTTCTTAGGCGGTCTGAAAGGCCAAGTGAGCAGGCAAGGGCTGCTTTTTTAGAATCTTTACAAAGTGGTAAGAGAACTCCCCTCTTTTCCTTTCAAAATGTCGCTTTGGGTTCCGGAATGCCAACAAAGTGATTTTTCATTCCTGAGCCATTTCCTCCAGTCGGTCGACGGCCTCGGCAAGGTCGCTTTCGAAGTGTGCGTGGGTGCACAGATAGTCGGTGCGCCCCTGGGCCAAGTGCTGGTAGAGTTCGGTGTTCATGCCCTCCACGTATTGCGCGATGGCGTATTCGATGTCGTCACGTTGCCATGCGAGTGTGGAGTGGGCGTAGACCCGCAGTTTCTGATGGAAGAAGCTGTAGGCCGCCTCGATGCTGTCTTTGCTAATCATCCCATTATGGTTTAAAAAGGAACCGGAAGTCTTGATTCTCCCTGAAATTGCGTGCAAATGTACGAAAGAATTAGGATATATCGAAAAAAAAACGTAACTTTGCAGCCAATTTGTTAGATAATAAGGTATTAGAAAGAAATGATTACAATCACCAATCTTGCTATCCAATTCGGAAAGAGAGTGCTCTACAAGGACGTCAACCTCAAGTTCACCCATGGCAACATTTATGGCGTGATTGGGGCCAACGGCGCTGGCAAGTCGACCCTGCTGCGCGCCATATCAGGCGAACTGGAGCCCAACAAGGGCACGGTGGAGCTGGGTCCCGGCGAGCGCCTTTCGGTGTTGGAGCAAGACCACTTCAAATATGACGCGTTCCGCGTGCTCGACACGGTGCTCATGGGGCATGATGCCCTGTGGCAGAACATGAAGGAGCGCGAGGCCCTTTACAGCAAGCTCGAGATGAACGAGGAAGACGGAAACCGCGCCGCCGAGCTTGAAGAGAAGTTTGCCGAGATGAACGGTTGGGAAGCCGAGTCGGAGGCAGCCCAGTTGCTCCAAAACCTCGGTGTGAAGGAGGAACTGCACCAGAAGCAGATGAGCGACCTGTCGAACAACGAGAAGGTGCGCGTGATGCTGGCCAAGGCGCTCTTCGGCAATCCCGACAACCTGCTCCTCGACGAGCCCACCAACGACCTTGACCTCGACACCGTGGAGTGGCTCGAGGAGTATCTCGGCGAGGTGGAGCAGACCGTGCTCGTCGTCAGCCACGACCGCCACTTCCTTGACGCCGTGAGCACCATGACGGTCGACATCGACTTTGGCAAGGTGACCCTCTTCGCCGGCAACTACTCCTTCTGGTACGAGAGCTCGCAGCTCGCCTTGCGACAGGCACAGAACCAGCGCATCAAGGCAGAGGAGAAGAAGAAACAGCTCGAGGAATTCATCCGCCGTTTCTCGGCCAATGTGGCCAAGAGCCGGCAGACCACCAGCCGCAAGAAGATGCTGGCCAAGCTGAATATCGAGGAAATACGTCCTTCGAGCCGAAAGTATCCTGGAATCATCTTCCAAATGGACCGCGAGCCGGGCAATCAGATCCTGCAGGTGGAGGACCTCAAGGCTGTTGACGACGACGGAACGGTGCTCTTCGACCATGTCAACTTCAATGTGGAGAAGGGGCAGAAGGTGGTCTTCCTGAGCCACAATCCCAAAGCCATGACCGCCCTCTTCGAAATCATCAACGGCAACCGGCAGCCCGCCGCGGGCTCCTACAAGTGGGGCGTGACCATCACTACGGCCTATCTGCCGCTGGACAACACCGAATTCTTCAATAGCGACCTCAACCTGGTGGACTGGCTTTCGCAATACGGACCCGGCAACGAGGTGCAGATGAAGGCCTATCTCGGACGCATGCTCTTCCGCCAGGAGGAAGTGGAGAAGAAGGTGAACGTGCTTTCGGGTGGCGAGCGCATGCGCTGCATGATTGCAAGGATGCAGCTGCAAAACGCCAACTGCCTCATCCTCGACACTCCCACCAACCACCTCGACCTGGAGAGCATCCAGGCCTTCAACAACAACCTGGTCACCTTCAAGGGCATCGTGCTCTTCAGCTCGCACGACCACGAGTTCATACAGACCGTGGCCAACCGCGTCATCGAACTCACGCCCAACGGCACCATCGACAAGCTTACGAGCTATGATGACTACATCTATAATGACGACATCAAGGCCTTGAAGGAGAAAATGTATGCCGGCGCGGCTCGATGACCTTTGGGGGGCGTGGCACATTTTTTGCAAGGGCATGGGTAAAAGCATTAAAAACTATGAGTAAGGAAAAGGAAATCAATATTGAGAACGGCGACGCCGAAGAGAAGGACAAGGCGCAGAATGCCGGCACTGACCAAGGCGGAACACCCGAGACTGACAAAAAGGCAGAACCGAAGAGTGACAAGCCAGCCGGCGAGGCTGAGGACGACAAGCAGTCTGGGCCCACGGACGACAAGCAGGCGGAACCTGAGAAGGACCCCCTGAAGGAGGCGCAGGACCAGGTGGCCGAACTCAAGGACAAATATCTCAGGGCCGTGGCCGAGTTTGACAACTATCGCCGCCGCACCATGAAGGAGAAGGCCGAGCTCATCTTGAACGGAGGTGAGAAAACCATTGCGGCCGTGTTGCCGGTGCTCGACGACTTTGAGCGTGCCCTGGCCGACAAGAATGAAGACGCGGCGGCCATCAAGCAAGGCATGGAGCTGATTTTCAAGAAATTCCGGAAAACGCTGGAAGGACTCGGCGTCAAGAAGATAGACACCCAGGACAAGGACTTCGACACTGACGTGATGGAGGCCGTGGCCATGGTGCCGGGCATGGGCGACGACAAGAAGGGCAAGGTGATCGACTGCGTGCAGACGGGATACAAGCTCAACGACAAGGTGATTCGGCACGCCAAGGTGGCTGTAGGACAATAATCAGGGCACCGCAATCAGAAATCAGCAATGGCAGAGAAAAGAGACTACTACGAGGTGCTCGGCGTGGAGAAGAGCGCTACGGAAGACGAAATCAAGGCCGCTTACCGCAAGCTGGCCATCAAGTATCATCCCGACCGGAATCCTGGCAACAAGGAGGCCGAGGAGAAGTTCAAGGAGGCCGCCGAGGCCTACGAGGTGCTTCACGACCCCCAGAAGCGGCAGCAGTACGACCAGTTCGGATTCAACGCTCCCGGCGGCGGCTTCGGCGGCTTCAGTGGTGGTGCTATGGATATGGACGACATCTTCTCCATGTTCGGCGACATCTTTGGGGGACATTCCGGCTTCGGTGGTTTTGGCGGTTTTGGCGGCGGCCGGCAAGGAGGCCAGCGGCCCGTCTACCGGGGCAGCGACCTGAGGCTGGTGGTGCACCTCTCGCTTCAGGAAATCGCCACGGGCGTGACCAAGCGCTTCAAGGTGAAGAAGGACGTCACGTGCCCGCACTGCCATGGTACGGGCGGCGAAGGGGGTGCCCAGCCCGAGGTGTGCCCCACCTGCCATGGCTCTGGCGTGACGGTAAAGACCGTGCGCACCATGCTTGGCATGATGCAGACGCAAACCACGTGCCCCACCTGCCACGGCGAGGGTACGGTGGTGAAGCAAAAGTGCGGACATTGCGGGGGCTCCGGCGTGGTAAAGGGCGAGGACGTGGTGGAAATCAACATCCCCGCCGGTGTGGCCGAGGGCATGGTGGTGAACGTGCCCAACAAGGGAAATGCCGGCCCGCACAACGGCATCAGCGGCAACATCCAGGTGGTGATCAAGGAGGACAAGAGCGACGTCTTCGTACGCGATGGCAACGACTTGATTTACAATCTGCTGCTTGACATCCCGACGGCGGTGCTGGGTGGCGAGGCCGAGATTCCAACCATCGATGGCAAGAAAGTGTCAATCAAGATCGAGCCGGGCACCCAGCCGGGCAAGACCGTGCGCCTGAGGGGCAAGGGACTGCCTGCCGTGAAGGGGTATGGCAACGGCACGGGCGACATTGTGGTGCACATGAGCGTGTACATGCCCAAGTCGCTTTCGCACGAGGAGAAGAAGGCCATGGAGAAGTTCCGCGACAGCGACAACTTCAAGGGCGACAGCTCGACCAAGAAGAGCATCTTCGACCACTTCAGAAGTTTGTTCAGCTAGAACGCTTTCGGGGCCGCGTACGGGCCTCGTGACAGGCCCCACACATGCAGGCTTCAGGGTTGCGGTGTGGGGCTTGTCGTTCAATTCAAGATTATCGCTATGGACTATCAGCAAACCGTTCAGTATCTTTACAACAGCACTCCGGTGTTCGAGCACGTGGGCGCTTCGGCTTATAAGGCCGGACTCGACACCACGCTCGCACTCGACGAGCATTTCGGGCATCCCCACACGCGCTTCCTCACCATCCACGTGGCTGGCACCAATGGCAAGGGCTCTTGCTCGCACACGCTGGCCTCCATCCTTCAGGCCGACGGCTACCGCGTGGGACTCTATACGTCGCCCCACCTGGTGGATTTCCGCGAGCGAATCCGGGTGAACGGCAAGCCCGTCGGCGAACAGTATGTGGTGGATTTCGTGCGCGACAACCGCGAATTTTTCGAGCCCCTCCACCCGTCATTCTTCGAGCTCACCACGGCCATGGCCTTCAAGTACTTTGCCGACGAGAGGGTAGACATCGCCGTAATCGAGGTGGGGTTGGGCGGAAGGCTCGATTGCACCAACATCATTACGCCCATCCTGAGCATCATCACCAACATCAGTTTTGATCATACTCAGTTCCTGGGCAACACCTTGCAGCAGATTGCCGCCGAGAAGGCCGGTATTATAAAAAGAGGTGTGACCTGCATCGTGGGCGAGGATGTGCCTGAGACGCGGGTGGTCTTTGCCGCTACGGCGCAGCGCCTCGACGCCACGCTCATCTTTGCGCAGGACATCCCCGTGGTGCTGTCGTCGGCCCCTCTGGCCGATGGCGGACGGATTTATCGCACCAAATACTTCGGCGAACTGCGTGGCGAGCTCGGAGGCTGTTATCAGGAGAAGAACGCCAACACGGTGCTCACAGCTTGCATGCGGCTGCTCAATCGGGGCATCATTCGTGATGCGGAGAGTGTGGCCAGGGGCTTTGCCAACGTGTGTGAGTCCACTGGGCTCATGGGGCGCTGGCAGAAGTTGGGCGAGAACCCCCTCGTGGTCTGCGACACGGGGCACAACGTGGGCGGATGGCAGTATCTGGGCCGGCAAATCGCCGCACAGGCTTGTGCGTGCCGGCGCATGGTGTTCGGTATGGTGGACGACAAGGACCTGGATTCGGTGATGGCCCTCCTGCCCAGGGATGCCGTCTTCTATTGGACACAGCCCAGCTCCAAGCGGGCCTTCCCCGTGGAGCGCGTGGCCGAGGAAGGCGCACGCCACGGACTCGAAGGACGCTGCTTCGACACCGTTCCGGAAGCTTACCGGACGGCACTCGCCGAGGCGGATCCCGACGACTTCGTCTTTGTGGGAGGAAGCAGCTACGTTGTGGCCGACCTGCTCGCTTTCCTACAACATCAGGGGAATTAAAGTCTTTTAACGTTAACGTAAATGAAATTTATCGCTCATCGTTTGTGAAATCCGTTTTTTTTCGTTTACTTTGCAGATAGTAACTAGAAACTTTAAACTTGAATACGATGAGCATATCTGAAACGCAAACCATTAGTGGCCTGAAGAAGGAAAACTTCCAGACCACCGTTCAAGGTAAGAAAACCGACCTCTACATCCTCAAAAACGCCGCCGGAAACGAGGTCGCCGTCACCAATTATGGAGGGGCCATCGTGGCCATCATGGTGCCCGACAAGAACGGTAAGTTGGGCAATGTAATCATGGGGCATGACAACATCAATGACGTAATCAACTCGCCTGAACCCTATCTGAGCCGCATCATCGGACGATATGGCAACCGTATTGCCAAGGGAAAATTCCAACTCAACGGGAAGGAGTACCAGCTGGCTACCAACAACGGCGTCAACCACCTGCATGGAGGAAACGAGGGATTCAACGTGAAAGTGTGGGATGCCACACAGATGAGTGACAACGGCGTGGTGATGAAGTACACCAGCCCCTATGGCGAGGAAGGCTTCACGGGCGAACTCGAGGTATGGGTGGCCTATACCTTCACTGACGACAACGAACTCGTAATCAAATATCAGGCGCACACCAACAAGAAGACCATTGTGAACCTGACTAACCATGGATTCTTCGCCTTGGCGGGAATCGCTGATCCCACGCCGACGGTGGACAACGTGGTGCTGCAACTCAATGCCGACTACTACCTGCCTATCGACAACACGTCGATTCCTACGGGAGAAATCCTCAAGGTGGAGGGCACTCCTTTCGACTTCCGCACACCCACGGCCATCGGTGACCGAATTAACGATACCGACAATGAGCAGATCAGAAACGGATCGGGATACGACCACAACTACGTGCTGAACAAGAAGGAGGAGGGCGAACTGACCTTTGCCGCACGCCTTCTGGAGCCCGTAAGCGGGCGCACCATGGAGGTGTATACCACCGAGCCCGGATTGCAACTCTATACGGGAAACTTCCTGACCGGTATCAAGGGACAGTTCGGAGCGACGTTCCCACGGAGGTCGGCCGTCTGTCTCGAGGCGCAGCACTTCCCCGATACGCCTAATCATCCCTATTTCCCTTCGGTGGAACTGAAGCCCGGAGAGACTTATACCCAGAAAACCATCTATAAATTTGGCGTTGCCGAGTAAAGGCAGGCCGCATACCCCTCCTTGCAGTGGCGAGGAGGGGGCTGTTTGTTTCAGCATTAGAGATAATAACCTAAAAATACTTTAAACCAATGGATCAACTTCAAAAAAAGCCGAATTATACGTTTGCACTCATCGTGGTGTTTATTGTATGCTTCCTTATCGGATTCATCACCACAATGAACAACTCCATGATTGCATTCTGCTCCAAGGCTTTCGACCTCTCTGCACAGCAAGGGCAGTATGTGAACTCGGCCTTCTACGGCGCTTACCTCCTGAGTATTCCTTTTGCCATGCTGATGAGCAAGATAGGCTACAAGGTCACGCTCATCCTGGGCTTGGCTGTGGCTGGCGTGGGCTTCGTCATCAACTCGTTCGGAATCCAATGGGCTATTGCCGCCCATTTCGACGTTTACACGGTGTTCCTCTCCTGCATGTGCCTCGTGGCTTGCGGCGTGGTGATGCTTCAAAATGTGGCCAACCCCTATGTGATGGTGCTCGGATCTCCTGAGCGTGGCGCCTTCCGCATGACGCTGAGCCAGGCGCTGAACTCGGTGGCCACTACGCTGGCTCCCATGTTCGTCACCTATGTCATCATTGCCGGACAGACTCCCACGCCGGGTGCCGTGCCTGGACCGTTCCTCGTGCTGGGCGTGTTTACGCTGGTGATCGCACTAATTCTGGTGTTCCTCAAACTCCCGAAGATCGACGAGGGTAAGCAGGCCGAAGAGGCTGGCGAGCACCACGAGTATAAGAGCAGCGTGTTCAAGTATCCGCATGTCTGGCTCGGCGCACTCGCCATCTTCATGTATATGGGTGTGGAAATCGGTGTTCCCTCGATGCTCCCCTACAAGTTCCGCGACCTCTTGGGGGCTGATTCTGATTACACCACGGTGGCCACGAGCTTCCTCTCATACTACTGGGGCGGCATGATGGTGGGCCGTTTCTTGGGGGCTGCCATCCTGGCTAAGTTCCAGCCGCGCAAGGTGCTCTCTACGTGCCTTTGCCTGGGCGCGTTCTGTATCCTCTTGTCGGTGCTCCTGCCGGGCATGGTTGGCATTTGGTGCATGATTGCCGCCGGACTGTTCCATTCGGTCATGTGGCCGTTGATTTTCAACTTGGGCCTGCAAGAGCTTGGTCCCCATACCAAGTCGGCTACGGGTGTGATCAATACGGGTGTGATTGGTGCCGCTTTGCTGACGCCTTTGATGGGAAATATTGTTGACTCCGCGGGCGTCATTATCGCAAGCTGCTGCCTCTTCGTCTTCTATGCTTACATCATTTGGTTCTGCAACTTCGGAAGCAAGGTGGGATTGGAGAAGAAATAATGCTTTGAGAAAGAGCAATCTGAATAACTTAAAAATATATAGTAAGAATGGATATTGAAAAAGTAAGAAGCCGTTTCATCAAGCATTTCGACGGCAAGACGGGCAACATCTACATGGCTCCGGGACGCATCAACCTCATCGGCGAGCATACCGACTATAACGGGGGCTTTGTCTTCCCCGGCGCCGTGGACAAGGGTATCATGGCCGAGGTGCGCCCCAATGGGCTCGATACAATCATCCTTTATTCCATTGACTTGAAGGATAAAGTGGAATTCAAGGTGAACGACCCCGAGGGACCGAAGGCTACATGGGCACGCTATATCTATGGCATTGTGCGTGAGATGCAGGCCCTGGGCGTGCCTGTGAAGGGTTTCAATGCGGCTTTCTATGGCGATGTGCCCCTGGGAGCTGGCATGAGCTCGTCTGCCGCTCTGGAGAGTTGCTTTGCCTGTGCGCTCAACGACCTCTTCGGCGACAACAAGGTGTCGAAGTGGGATATGGTGCTCGCCGGACAGGCCACAGAGCATAAGTACATCGGTGTGAATTGTGGCATCATGGACCAGTTCGCTTCCGTCTTTGGCAAGGAGGGCAAGTTGATGCGCCTTGATTGCCGGAGCCGTGAGTTTGAGTACTTCCCGTTCGATCCGCAGGGCTACAAGCTCGTGTTGGTCAACTCGAAGGTGAAGCACGAACTTGTGGGTTCGCCCTATAACGACCGGCGTAAGTCTTGCGAGAACGTTGTGGCCGCACTCAACAAGCACTTCCCTGACAAGAAGTTTGAAACGCTGCGTGACGCCGATTGGGACGAGCTGGAGGCCGTCAAACCTGAAGTAAGTCAGGAGGACTACACCCGTGCGCACTTCGTCTTGGGCGAGGTGGATCGCGTGCTGGCCGTCAGCGCCGCCTTGGAGAAAGGCGATTATGAGACCGTGGGCCAGAAGATGTATGAGACGCACAATGGCCTGAGCAAGGAGTATGAGGTGAGTTGTGAGGAACTTGATTTCTTGAACGACCTGGCCAAGGAAGATGGCGTGACGGGTAGCCGCATCATGGGCGGTGGCTTTGGTGGTTGCACGATCAACCTGGTGAAGGACGAACTCTATGACAAGTTCATTGCTGATGCCAAGGAGAAGTTCAACGCCAAGTATGGCCATGAGCCCGAGGTATACCCTGTGATAATCTCTGACGGCGCTCGCAAGATTTGCTGATTTCCTTGCGCCTAGCCTCTTTGGAAGGCTCTCGGGACACAAAAGTGTGTCTCATGGGCGGATGAGGAGTTTGAAAAGGCGCTAAGGGATTTTTCCTGTAGTGATATAGGCTCGTTTCGAAAACGCATCCCAATCTTCTTGAATGTGAAACGAAACAGTCGAAAATATTCCCCGCAATCGTGGCTTCAGACCCTCGATGCGGGGATTTTTATGCTTAAAAGTGTTAAAAATACACTTCCGTGCTAAAAAACATAAGAATCTTGACTCTTATTTCAAATAAAAGTGCTAAATTTACACCATAAATCTATGTACCTAAATCATCGTCGACAATGAGACATTTAAAAAGTATTATCTTGGGCGGGGGTGCTTTCCTGATGCTCCTCTCGGCCTGCCAGTCGGGTAGCAACGCTGGCTTGACACAGTCGGGGCTTGATCCCGCAAAATTCGATTCTACCATCAATGGCAAGAAAACCGAGCTTATCACACTCAAAAACGGCAATGGCATGGAAGTTTGCCTGACCAACTACGGAGGGCGCGTGGTCTCAATCAGCGTGCCTGACAAGGACGGGAAACCCACGGATGTCGTGCTGGGTTATGACAACATTGCACAATATGCCGATACTCTGAACTCGCCTTCCGATTATGGAAGCTCCGTCGGTCGGTATGCCAACCGCATCAAGGATGCCAAAATCACCGTGGCTGGCAAGGAATATAAACTGAGAGTAAACGACAATGAGAATACGCTGCATGGCGGAGGCAACACGGGCTGGCACAATCAAATATACGACGTGCAGTCGAAGACGGACTCTTCGGTGGTGTTCGCCCTTACCGCTCCTGATGGCGAAAATGGATTCCCGGGCACGGTGAAGGCTACGGCCACTTACGTGGTGAAAAGTGACAACACCCTTGATATTCAGTTTGATGCCACTACAGACAAGGAAACTGTGGTGAATATGACGAATCATTCCTACTTCAATCTGAACGGCGACCCCTCGCAGGTGGGTACCAATCAAGTGATGTATATCAATGCTGACAGCTTTACTGTGTCTGACGCCAAGTATATTCCGACTGGAGAAATCAAGTCGGTGACGGGTACGCCGATGGATTTCCGCAAGGCTCACGCCATTGAGGAGACCATTGTTGATACGACGTTCGACCAAATCAAGAATGCAACGGGTTACGACCACAACTGGGTACTTAATACGTACAATGACGGAAAGAAGGAGAATGAGGTCGCAGCAAGCCTCTATTCGCCAAAGACCGGCATCCTGCTCGAGGTCTTCACCAACGAGCCTGGTATTCAGATTTACACGGGCAACTTCCAAGGCAACGGCATTCCTGGAAAGCACGGCATCCTCTATCCCAAGCACGTGAGTGTCTGCTTTGAGAGCCAGAAGTATCCAGACTCGCCTACAAAATTCAATGCAAAGACACCGGGATGGGAGAAGTCGAATCCCTTCTTGAAGCCCGGAGAGAAGTATCATTCGCATCTGGTCTATAAATTCTCGGTTAAAAAATAAACAAACTCAACTTCTAAACTTATAAAACACAAAAAAAAATGAATTGGTCAGCACATGAATTTATCTGGCTTGACTGGGTGGTGTTCGCCATCGGTATCCTTGCGGTAGTCGCAGCCGTGTGGCACTCTATAGTCAAAGCCAAACGTGAATCAAAAGAAGCTAACAGTGAGGAGTTCCTCTATGGCAAGGGAGAGCCTTGGTGGGTGATTGGCGCCGCCATCTTTGCCGCCAATATCGGTTCTGAGCATCTCGTAGGACTTGCAGGAACAGGAGCACTCAATGGTGTTGGGATGGCCCATTGGGAGATGCAAGGCTGGATGATCCTGATTCTGGGTTGGCTGTTTGTTCCGTTCTATCAGTTGCTGAACAACAAGTTGGGACGTATCATCACTATGCCCGAGTTCCTGAAATACCGCTACACCAAGCGAACGGGAACTTGGCTCTCGGTGATTACGCTTGTGGCTTATATTCTTACGAAGGTGAGTGTGACTGCCTATACAGGCGGTATCTTCTTCGAGTTCCTGCTCGGTTTGCCTTTCTGGTATGGAGCAGTTGGACTCATTCTCATCACGGCCCTCTTTACCATCTTTGGTGGTATGAAGGGCGTGATGACGCTCTCGGCCATCCAGACTCCCATCCTCATCATTGGCTCGTTCCTCGTGCTCTTCCTTGGGTTGGCTGCTGTTGGCGGAGGAAACATCGCCCATGGCTGGACGAACATGATGAACTATTGTTCCCAGCTCCATGACGGCTATGGCACCACTCATATGTTCCACTGGGCTGACATCAATGCTTCGGGACATCCCGATCCTCTTTATAAGGAATATCCCGGCTTTGTTGTCTTCATCGGAGCAAGCATCATCGGCTTTTGGTATTGGTGCACCGACCAGCACATCGTACAGCGTGTGCTTGGCCAGACGAAGGGTGAAGACAACCGCGAGGTGATGAAGCGTGCCCGTCGTGGTTCCATCTGCGCTGGATATTTCAAGATTCTCCCCGTGTTCATGTTCCTCATTCCCGGTATGGTGGCTGCCACGCTTTCCAGCAAGGGTATGTTCAATATGGAGAATACGGATGCCGCCTATGCCTATATGGTGAAGGACATCCTGCCGGCCGGCATTAAAGGCTTGGTAACCGTGGGCTTTGTTTGCGCGCTGGTCACGTCGTTGGCAGCATTCTTCAACTCTTGCGCCACGTTGTTCACCGAGGACTTCTACAAGCCTTTGCGCCAGGGAAAGAGCGAGCAACACTACATCTTCGCTGGTCGAATGGCCACGGTGGTGATTGTGATTATCGGCCTTATTTGGATTCCAGTAATGATGAAGCTTGGCAGTCTTTACAGTTATCTGCAAGGAATCCAGTCGCTTCTGGCTCCGGCCATGGTAGCAGTGTTCGCTCTTGGTATCTTCTCGAAGAAAATTACGCCGAAGGCTGGTGAGTACGGATTGATTATCGGATTCGTCATCGGTATGATTCGTCTGGTGACAAACATCATTACCAATACGGGTGCTACGAATCCTGGTGGCGCTTTCTGGAATGCCACGTCTTGGTTCTGGGAGACCAACTGGCTTGTGTTCGAATGCTGGCTTTTGGTGTTTATCATTGTGATGATGTATGTCATCTCCGTCTTCACCAAGAAGCCGAGTGCCGACCAGGTGGCCGCAATTACCTTTACTCCCGACTATCGCCGCCAAATTCGTGAGAGTTGGGATTGGAAAGACATCGTGGGCTCGTTGGGCGTTATTGCTCTCTGCGGTGCCTTCTATTGGTACTTCTTCTGATTGAATGCAATCAAGCCGGGGACTCTGTGAGTTCCCGGCTTAAACACAAGACACAAAACGCAACAATTTATGACCGGTTTTTACAGTGAGCACTCCAAGGTATGGGTTTCGGTGGATTGCATCGTCTTCGGCTTTGAGGGAGACTGCCTGAAGTTGCTCATCGGCAAGCGAAAGATGGATCCCGGCCGTGGGCAATGGTCGCTCTATGGTGGCTTCGTTGGTGCAGACGAGAGTCTGGAAGAGGCTGCCCATCGTGTCCTTTACGATTTGACCGGACTCAAGCGTATCTACATGAAGCAGGTAGGGGCTTATGGAGCCATAGACCGTGATCCTGGTGAGCGAGTCATCTCGGTGGCATATTGCGCCCTCATCAATGTGGCCGATTATGATGACCAACTTCGCCAAGCACACGATCTGGAGTGGGTGAATTTGGATAAACTCCCGCGTTTGTATTCCGATCACAACAAGATGGTACACGATACCATAATGATGCTTCGCCGCCACATCAACACAGAGCCTTTGAGCTTCAATTTATTGCCACACCTGTTCACCCTTACGCAGTTGCAGCATGTTTACGAGGCTGTATTGGGTGAAGAGATTGACAAGCGGAATTTTCGCAAGCGCATCAAGCAAATCGACTTCATCGAGAAGACCGAACTCGTTGACAAGGTGACCTCGAAGCGTGGAGCGGCCCTTTACCGATTTAACCGAAGGGCATATTCGGCTGACCCAAACTTCAAGCTATAGTCGGTCTTGAATGGATACTGGCCACAAGAGTGGTGAACTGATTATTCGAAAAACAAAAATGTAGTATCTTAAAAACTAAGGATATGTTAGAAGAACTGAAAGAAAGAGTTTTCCGTGCCAACCTTGATTTGGTGAAACACAACTTGGTCCTCTTTACCTGGGGCAACGTCTCTGGCATTGACCGTGAAAAGGGACTAGTCGTCATCAAGCCTTCGGGTGTCAGCTATGACACGATGAAAGCTTCCGACATGGTTGTGGTCGACTTGGAGACAGGCAAGGTGGTTGAGGGCGACCTTAATCCGTCGTCTGATACGCCCACCCATTTGGTGCTCTATCGTAGCTTCCCCGAGCTTGGTGGTGTGGTTCACACGCATTCTACTTATGCCACGGCATGGGCTCAGGCCGGACTTGATATTCCGAATATTGGTACGACACATGCCGACTATTTCCACGACTCCATCCCTTGTACTGACGACATGACCAAGGACATGATGGATGAGTATGAATATAACACGGGTGTCGTGATTGTCAACAAGTTCGAGAAAGACGGCATCAATCCCGTCCACACTCCGGGTGTGTTGGTGAAGAACCATGGGCCCTTTACATGGGGCAAGGACCCCGACGAGGCTGTTTACCATGCCGTTGTGGCCGAGCAGGTGGCCAAGATGGCTTTCGTGTCTTTCTGTGTGAATCCCAATACGACGATGAATCCCCTTCTCGTGGAGAAACACTTCAACCGGAAGCATGGTCCTAATGCTTACTATGGCCAAAAGAAAAAAAAGAAGTGATTGTTCTGCAGTGCTCCGCCACAACATGGAGCACTGCGTTTGGCCTACTTTTTTATATATGGCGTAGATGCAACTTATATCAACTATTCAGAAGAGAAACATTTATCAACCATAACATAAAAACCTAAGGATTATGATTAAAGCTTTTGAAAATTTTGAGGTTTGGTTTGTCACTGGCGCACAACTCCTGTATGGAGGCGACGCAGTGAAGCAAGTCGATGGCCACTCCAAGGAGATGGTCGATGGCCTGAACAACTCGGGTAACCTGCCTATCAAGGTGGTCTACAAGGGTACGGCGAACAACACCCATGAGGTGGAAGATGTGATGATGGCTGCCAATGCTGACAAGAAGTGTGTCGGTGTCATCACCTGGATGCATACCTTCTCGCCTGCCAAGATGTGGATTCATGGCTTGCAGAAGCTCCAGAAGCCGTT
This sequence comes from uncultured Prevotella sp., assembly GCA_964420715.1. Lineage (GTDB taxonomy): Bacteria > Bacteroidota > Bacteroidia > Bacteroidales > Bacteroidaceae > Prevotella. The sequence goes on from CAYQUN010000030.1 coordinate 16,154, forward strand.
GCTCCACCTGCATACGCAGTACAACAAGACCATTCCTTACGACACGATGGACATGGACTTCATGAACCTGAACCAGAGTGCCCATGGAGACCGTGAGTACGCTCATATTCTTTCCCGTCTTCGCTTGCCCCGTAAGACTGTCATTGGCTATTGGAAAGAAGCCAAGACCCAGGAGCATATTGCCGTTTGGGAGCGCGTGTGCGCAGGTTGGGCCGATGCTCACGACTGCCTCATTCTCCGTTTCGGCGACCAGATGAACAACGTGGCTGTTACCGATGGTGACAAGGTCGCCTTCGAGCAAGTCTTCGGCTATCATGTCGACTACTGCCCCTTCTCCACCGTCATGACCTACTTTGACAAGGTGAAGGACGAAGACGTTACCGCCCTGGTTCACGACGTTTATTTCAAGGAATACACTGTGGCCGACGAGTTGAAGGATGAGAATTCCGAGGGTTACAAGAAGATTTGGAACTCGGCCAAGGCCGAACTCACCATCCGTGCGGTGCTTACCGACTTTGGCGCCAAAGGCTTCACCACCAATTTCGACGACCTTGGCGATGCCAACGTAGAAAGCACCGGTCGTGGCTTCGACCAGATTCCCGGCCTCGCATCACAACGCCTGATGCACGATGGCTATGGTTTTGGTGCCGAGGGCGACTGGAAGAGCGCCTGCCTCTATCGCACCACGTGGTTCATGAGTCAGGGCATAGAGGGTGGCACCTCGTTCCTTGAGGATTATACGCTCAACTTCGATGGTGAGAAGACCTCTATCCTTGAGTCGCATATGCTTGAGGTGAATCCCGATATCTCGGAGGAGGAGAAGCCCCGTCTTGAAGTTCACTTCCTGGGTATAGGCATCCGCAAGAGCCAGACCGCCCGTCTAGTGTTCACCACCAAGCAGGGCCGCGGCATCACCGCTACTGTCGTCGACCTGGGCAATCGTTTCCGCCTCATTGCCAATGATGTGAACCTTATCAAGTCAAAGCCTCTGCCCAAGCTTCCCGTGGCTTCTGCCCTGTGGATTCCCGAGCCCACCTTCGAAGTAGGTGTGGGTTGCTGGATGAATGCCGGCGGCACGCACCACTCTTGCTTTAGTTTTGCTTTGACCGATGAGTATTGGCGTGACTTTGCCGAGATTGCCGATGTCGAAGCCTGCATTATCAACAAGGACACCGACTACGAGCAGTTCCGCAAGGAACTCCGCTGGAACGAGGTCTATTATATGCTCAACAAATCGCTTCGCTGATGATAGACGCAAAATCAACCATTCAGCAGGGTAAGGCCATTCTCGGTATTGAGTTTGGCTCTACCCGCATCAAGGCGGTCCTCATTGATGGTGAGAACAAGCCTATAGCCCAGGGCTCCCATACATGGGAGAATCAGCTTGAGAATGGCCTTTGGACATATAGCATCAAGGCTATCTGGGCCGGACTGCAAGATTGCTATGCCACACTGCGTGCTGACGTGCAGCAAAAGTATGGCATCGAAATCGAGCAATTGGCCGCTATCGGCATCAGCGCCATGATGCATGGCTACATGGCTTTCGACAAGAACGAGGACATCCTCGTGCCTTTCCGCACTTGGCGCAATACCAACACGGGCAAGGCCGCGGCCAAACTCTCTGACCTGTTTGACTTCAACATACCCCTTCGTTGGAGCATTTCCCATCTCTACCAGTGTATCATCGACGGCGAGAGCCATGTCAAGAACATTGATTATCTTGCCACTCTCGATGCCTACATCCACTGGCAGCTTACCGGCGAACGCGTCACCGGCATTGGTGATGCCTCGGGCATGCTCCCCATCGACCCATTGACCAAGGACTATGACGCCACGATGGTGAAGAAGTTCGACGATCTCATCGCACCGAAGGGATATTCATGGAAGTTGCTCGACATCCTGCCCCGTGTGCTTGTGGCTGGTGCCGATGCGGGTTCGCTCACCGAGAAGGGAGCCCGTCTGCTCGATCCCTCCGGCCATCTGCAGCCCGGTGCGCCCATGTGTCCGCCCGAAGGAGACGCTGGAACGGGCATGGCTGCCACCAATTCGGTGAAGCCCCGTACGGGCAACGTTTCTTGTGGAACGTCGTCATTCTCAATGATTGTGCTCGAGAAGAATCTCTCCAAGCCCTATAAGAGCATAGACATTGTCACGACGCCCGATGGCTCTCCGGTGGCCATGGTGCATTGCAACAACTGCACGAGTGACATCAATGCCTGGGTGAATATCTTCAAGCAGTATGCAGAACTGATGGGATACAAGACCGACATGGGTCAGATTTTCATCAATCTGTTCAATGCGGCCCTGCAGGGTGATTCTGATTGTGGCGGACTCATGGCCTACAACTACTTCTCAGGCGAGCCCGTTACCGAGGTTCCCGAGGGGCGTCCGATGGTGGTCCGTTCCCCCAACGACCATTTCACGTTAGCCAATTTCATGCGTGCCCATCTTTATGGAGCCGTTGCCGTGTTGAAGATAGGCAACGACATCCTCTTCAAGGACGAGAAGGTCAACGTCGACCGCATCACCGGTCATGGCGGATTCTTCACCACGCCCGTTGTGGGTCAGCGCATCTTGGCGGCCGCACTCAATTCGCCCATCTCGGTGATGGAGACGGCTGGCGAGGGCGGTCCGTGGGGTATGGCCCTGCTGGCTTCCTATTTGGTGAATAGTGAGAAGCATCAGAGCCTGGCCGACTTCCTCGACGAGAAGGTCTTCGTTGGGAACAAGGGCACTGAGGTAGCCCCCGAACCCAGAGAGGTGGACGGCTTCAATGCCTATATCGAGAGCTACAAACAGGGGCTCGAAATCGAGCGAGCTGCCGTAAAGTACAAGAATTGACAAACTTTTCCATGCGGGCAGGGAGCCTTCCGGGCTGCCTGCCCGCATATTTCCAAGAACGAATTTAATGACGCATTATCCATCGCAAACAAAAACCATGAAACGACTCCTCACCACCTTGGCACTGGCCACGGCTCTCGTTGGTACGGTTTCCGCCCAAAAGGTCGCCGTCACCATTCATGCCGATCAGGGCAAAGACAAAATCAACAAAGAAATTTACGGGCAATTTGCCGAGCATCTCGGCACTTGCATCTATGGCGGACTATGGGTTGGCGAAGGTTCGCCCATTCCCAACACGCAAGGCTATCGCAACGATGTGCTTCAAGCGCTGAAGGACCTCAAGGTGCCCGTGTTGCGCTGGCCAGGCGGTTGCTTTGCCGATGAATACCACTGGACAGATGGTATCGGACCACGCGAAAAGCGCCCCAAGATGCAAAACAACAACTGGGGTGGCACCATCGAAGACAATTCCTTTGGCACTCACGAATTCCTTAACCTTTGCGAGCTTTTGGGCTGTGAGCCCTACATCAGCGGCAATGTCGGTTCGGGAAGCGTCGAGGAACTGGCCAAGTGGGTGGAATATATGACTAGCGACGGCGATACCCCCATGGCCAATCTGCGCCGGAAGAACGGCCGCGAGAAGTCGTGGAACGTGAAATATCTTGGCGTGGGCAACGAGAGCTGGGGTTGCGGAGGCAATATGCGTCCCGAGTATTATGCCGACCTCTTCCGCCGTTATTCCACCTATTGCCGCAACTACGACAATCACAACCTCTATCGCATTGCCTCCGGCGCCAGCGATTACGACTATAACTGGACACGTGTGCTCATGAACAATGTGGGCCAGCGCATGGACGGCCTCTCCCTGCACTATTACACGGTGAAGGACTGGAGCAATCACAAGGGTTCGGCTACCAAATTCACCAATGAAGAATATTATTGGACGGTTGCCAAGTGCCTCCAGATTGAAGACGTCATCAAGAAACACGCTGCCCTGATGGACGAGAAGGATCCCCAAAAGAAGATTGGCCTGCTTGTCGACGAGTGGGGCACGTGGTGGGACGAGGAGCCCGGCACCATCAGAGGACACCTCTATCAGCAGAACTCCATGCGCGACGCCATGGTGGCCGCGCTTACGCTCAATGTCTTCCAGCGCCACACTGACCGTGTGAAAATGGCCAATATCGCCCAAGTGGTGAACGTGCTTCAGTCGATGATTCTCACCGATACCAAGGGAACGGGCCACATGGTGCTCACCCCCACCTATTACGTCTTCAAGATGTACAAGGGCTTCCAGGAGGCCACACATCTGCCTGTCGACGTGCAGGTAGACTCCATCTCCGTAACCGGAAACAAGATGTATCGTGCTCACGACGGCAAGATTCCTTCGGTTTCCGTTTCGGCCGCACGTCGGGCTGACGGCGGGTTCATCATCTCGCTGGTCAATGCCAGTCTTGACAAGGCTTCCGACGTGAGTCTCCAACTTGATGGCGCCAATGCGAAAACGGTGAGCGGCGAAGTACTCGTGGCCAAGAATATTGCCGATTACAACGACTTCGAACATCCCGATGTTGTGAAGGCGAAACCCTTCAAAGATGCCAAGCTGAAGAAGAACACGCTCAGCGTGAAGTTGCCCGCCAAGTCTGTGGTGGTGCTCCAGCTCGATTGAAGATAACATGAAAGTGGTATAAATAGCATCAATATCAAATCATAAAAACTCATCAAAAATCATGAACGACATTCAAGTAATGAATCATGCGGCCGACAATATCCGCATTCTGGCTGCGTCGATGGTTGAGAAAGCCAATTCGGGTCATCCCGGAGGCGCAATGGGTGGAGCCGACTTCATCAATGTGCTCTTCGCCGAATATCTTGTCTACGATCCCGACCAGCCTGAGTGGACCGGTCGCGACCGCTTCTACCTCGACCCCGGCCATATGAGCCCCATGCTCTATTCGGTGCTCGCGCTGCAAGATCGTTTCTCGCTCGACGAGATACAGCAGTTCCGTCAGTGGGGCTCGCCGTGTCCCGGACACCCCGAGATTGACGTAAAGCGTGGCATCGAGAATTCGTCGGGCCCTCTGGGTCAGGGACATGCCATCGCCGCCGGAGCCGCCGTGGCAGAGAAGTTCCTTGAGGCCCGCCTTGGCCATGCCCCCATGCAGCACCGCATCTTCTGCTACATCTCTGATGGTGCCGTAGAGGAGGAAATCTCGCAGGGAGTGGGCCGTATTGCCGGAACGCTCGGACTTGACAATCTCGTCATGTTCTATGATTCCAACGACATCCAGCTCTCCACCGAGACCAAGGAGGTGATGAACGAGGACACGGCTGCCAAATACCGTGCTTGGAACTGGAACGTGATTGAAATCAACGGCAGTGATGTGGCACAGATTCGCAAGGCTCTTGATGCCGCCATCGCCGAGAAGGAGCGTCCCACGCTCATCATTGGCAAGACCATTATGGGCCGTGGCGCCCTCAAGGCCGATGGCACCAGCTATGAGCGCAACGTGAAGACCCACGGCGCACCCCTTGGCGACGGTGCTTACATCAACACCATCAAGCACCTGGGTGGCGATCCCGAGAATCCCTTCGTCATCTTCGACGATGTGAAGAAACTTTATGCCGACCGCCGTGCCGAGCTTCGTGCCATTGTCTCGCGCCGCCGTGCCGAGGAGGCCGAGTGGGCCAAGGCCAATCCCGAAAAGAAGGCCCTCATGGACGAGTGGTTCTCGGGCAAGGCACCCAAGGTGGACTGGAGCAAGGTGGAGCAGAAGCCCGGTTCGGCCACGCGTGCCGCATCGGCGGCTTGCCTGGCCCAGCTGGCCCAGCAAGTGCCCAATATGATTTGCGCTTCAGCCGACCTTTCCAATTCTGACAAGACCGACGGCTTCCTCAAGCAGACCCACGACCTGAGGAAGGGCGACTTCTCGGGAGCCTTCTTCCAGGCTGGCGTGAGCGAGCTCACCATGGCCGATATGTGCATCGGCATGATGCTCCACGGTGGAGTCATCGCTGCCATGGGCACGTTCTTCGTCTTCTCTGACTATATGAAGCCCGCCGTGCGTCTGGCAGCTCTGATGCAGGTTCCGGTGAAGTTTATCTGGACCCACGACGCGTTCCGTGTTGGCGAGGACGGTCCCACCCACGAGCCCGTGGAGCAGGAAGCCCAGATACGCCTGATGGAGAAACTTCAGAACCACGCCGGGCAGGACAGCGTGCGCGTCTTCCGTCCGGCCGATGCCGACGAGACCACCGTGTGCTGGGCCATGGCAATGGAGAATGTCGACACGCCCACGGCCCTTGTCTTCTCACGCCAGGGCATAGCTCCGCTCCCCGCAGGCAATGACTACGAACTGGCCCGCAAGGGCGCCTACATCGTGGCCGGCAGTGACGACAATCCCGACGTCATCCTCGTGGCCTCGGGTTCCGAGGTGTCTACCCTTGAGGCTGGCACCGAGTTGCTGCGCAAGGACGGCATCCGCGTGCGTGTGGTCAGTGCCCCCTCCGAGGGACTCTTCCGCCGCCAGTCCAAGGAATATCAGGACAGCGTGCTGCCTTACGACGTGAAGAAGTTTGGCATGACCGCCGGGCTGCCCGTTACCCTGGAGGGCCTTGTGGGCATCGGTCCCAATAGCCGCATCTATGGCATGAAGAGCTTCGGATTCTCGGCCCCCTACAAGGTGCTCGACGAGAAGCTCGGCTATACGGGTGAGAATGTCTACAAGCAGGTGAAAGCCTTCTTGGCAGGAGAATAAACTTGAAGAAAAGGGTATCCGCAACCGTCCCCAATGGAGCCTGCTCCCTCTCGGGGCGTTGCGGATATTCATCACATGGATTAGACGAATCATTATGGAAGTGAAAACAGTTGGTGTGGCCAGCGACCACGCCGGATTCCCATTGAAGCAGTTTGTGCTGGAGTACTTGCAGAAGAAAGGCTATGCCTATAAGGATTTCGGCACCTATAGTGACGCAAGCGTAGACTATCCCGACTTCGCCCACCCCTTGGCCGAGGCTGTAGAGAGCGGCGAGTGCTATCCCGGCATTGGCATCTGCGGTAGTGGCGAGGGCATGGCCATCACGCTCAACAAGCATCAGGCCATTCGTGCCGGGCTGGCTTGGAACAAGGACATAGCCCAGCTCATCCGTCAGCACAACGATGCCAACGTGCTCGTACTCCCCGCACGGTTCATCGACAACCGCACGGCCGAGGAAATCATGGACGCCTTCTTCACCGCCTCTTTCGAGGGTGGGCGTCACGAGCGCCGCGTCAGCAAGATTCCCATTCAGAAGTAAGGGTGTCATCCCCCTTCGGCTTTGTCCGGCCTCCCCTCCACGCTCCTCTCTAGAGTAGGTGTGTGGTTGCCATGGGCGTGAGCCGGAATCAACCCTTTCGGGCTGAAAGAATTTATCCGTATTTGCCCCAGGCCCGCTTTGATGGCATGACCTGGGGCTTTGACTAACATCGGGGCTGCCATCCCCGACTCAAAAAGCCTTCTAACCTCATTCCAATGAAAAAGAAAATCATATTGGCACTCTTCCTGGCCTTGTCCTTCCCGTCGCTTTGGGCTGCCGGTACCGGCAAGTTCACCGGTTATCTCTTCGCCTATTTCGAGGGGAGCGGGCAGAACCAGGAAGCCTTGCGCTTTGCCGTGTCGCAAGATGCCGTGACCTGGCACGCCTTGAATGGCAACCAACCCGTCATCGCCTCTGACTCCATCAGCGAGAGTGGCGGCATCCGCGACCCTCACATCCTGCGTGGCGAGCATGGCGAGTTTCTCATGGTGGCCACCGACATGCACACCCTCGACCCCAAGCAGAAGTGGGGTGCCAATCCCGGCATTGTGATGCTGCGCAGCCGCGACCTCGTCCATTGGACTCACGCCCGCGTGAACCTCTCCAAAGCCTTTCCCAAACATTTCGCCGATGCTCACTGGGTGTGGGCGCCGCAAACCATCTACGACCGCAAGGCACGGAAGTATATGGTCTATTTCACGCTCACCCGTGATTCCGCCCCCGAGATGGTGACCTATTATGCCTATGCCAATGCCACGTTTACAGGGTTTGAGAGCGAGCCCAAGGTGCTTTTCCGCGCCAAGTATACGTGTCTGGACAACGACATCATCGAGGGCCCCGACGGCACCTATCATATGTTCTACAAGGGCAACATCAAGAATGCCGAAGGCAAGGAGTTGCAAAACGGCATACAGCAGGCCACGGCCAAGAAACTGAAGGGGCCGTGGACGGAAGATTACAAGTTCCTTGACGCCTATGCCACCAAGCGTACGGGTGTGGAAGGGTCGAGCACGTTCAAACTCAACGGACAGCAAAAGTGGGTGCTCATGTACGACCTCTTTGGCTCGGGACGCTATGAATATCAGACCACGACCGACCTCGTGCACTTCAGCCCGAAGCCGCAGTCGTTCACCAAGGACTTCTTCCCCCGTCACGGTAGCGTAATCTCGCTCACCGACGACGAACTTGTCCGCGTGCAGCAGCAGTGGGGATTCGTCTTCGGCAATCCCAGCGACCTTTCGGCCTACGTCATGGTCTATCACAAGGACCAGGATCACGGACTCCACATGGCCGTGAGCGATGACGGCTACACGTGGACTGCGCTCAATGGCGACAAGCCCGTGGTGGCTGGCGACACCATTGCCATGCAGCACGGCATACGCGACCCGCACATCTTCCGTGGTCCCGACGGGGCCTTCTATGTGGCCATGACCGACCTGCACATCTATGCCCAGCGGGATGGCTATCGTTCCACCGAGTGGGAACGCGACGGCAAGAAGTATGGCTGGGGCAACAACCGGGGCCTCGTGCTTATGAAGAGCAAGGACCTGATTCACTGGACCCGCGCCAACATCGACTTCTCCACTCTTCCCGCACAAGACGGGATGGACTGGCGTGAGGTGGGCTGCGTGTGGGCTCCCGAGACGGTCTTCGACGAGGAGACGCGCCAGCTCATGATTCACTTCACCGTGCGGCAGGGCACGGGGGTAAACCGCCTCTATTATGCTTACGTCAACTTTGACTTCGACAAGCTGGCCTCGCAGCCCAGGCTCCTGGCCGAGGCCCCGGAGGGGAAGTACAGCATCATCGATGGCGACATCATCAAGGTGAAGGACACTTACCACCTCTTCTATGTCAGCCACGAGGGCACGGCCACGGTGAAGCACGCCTCGGCGCAGCGCATCACGGGGCCCTATCGTCCCGACGACCTCTATCAGGACGGCGAGCGGCGTGGCCACGAGGCCCCAAATTGCTGGCAGCGCCTTGGTACCGACCGCTACGTGGTGATGTTCGACAACTATAGAATCCAGCCGATGAACTTCGGATTTGTTGAGACGCGCGACTTCTTCACCTATCATCCCATTGGCTATTTTGACCAGGAAGGCTCGCCCATGCGCCGTACCAACTTCAGCGAGCAGAAGCATGGAGCCGTGACCTATATCACCAAGGCTGAGAAGCAGGCGCTGATGGATTATTGGAAGTAGGGCTTCCGTTTCGCTTGAAGCGGATTCCCTTAAATGGCGTGAGTTCGACGAATTCAAAAATAAAGCAAGCCGTGTGTCAAAAGTACGTTGTACGTTGATACACGGCTTTTTCGAAAACATGCGGTTGGCGGCCAAGTAAGTTCACGATGAAATGAGGGCAAACCTCCCGTGCCTTGTTTCCACCTAGACAATGACCTTCAACTACCTTGTGGGTGAGTATTCTTGAGTTCCTGCATATTTCAAATAGAAATGTCGGATGAGCCTAAATTATAGAAATTAAAAAGGTTTAACCCAAATTGGTCCTCACGGCGACCGCTCAGCACTACCTTTGCGCCTGCCTTGGCAAGCCTTATTGCCGTTTCCCGGCCTATACCGGATGTCGCGCCGGTGATTATAACTACTTTATTTTCCATTGTTTTTGTTTGCTTTGAAATTATACATGATGTGAAACAGAGGCCCCAAACTGAACTTTGTAATAACTTGTTGATAGAAAATCATTTCTATCTGAACTGCTTAAAGCAAACTAAGGTATTGCGCCTGTACACTTGATGTACATTGGATATTTATTTATTCTCTTCCTTTAAGCGAGTGTAAAATTACTCACTTTGTCCCAAACGTCCTTTGTACAAATGTCGGTTGGTCTATATTTTTTTTACAGGAATTCACTAAAACATAAGGCTTCTCGACAAAGAACAAGTCACCTTTTAGGAAAACTCCCCCAAGGCATAATTGCTGTGCCTTTACAACAGTAAAGAACAAAAAGGCTGCAATTATGAATCAACGGATAATGATAATATTCACATTAATTTCAGTCTTTGACATGTTGGAATCATGATGATAATTCCGCTAACTATCTGATATTGGCGTGTATTTTTCCATCAAGGCATCGAAAAACTTGCAGAAATTATCTGTAATAATAATTTGTCGAACTCACGTTAGATTAGGCAAGGTCTTGAATAGCAACGAAGAGGGCATCTCTGTCTTAAAGTAACGTGAGTTCGACGGATTGAGAATAAAGCAAGCCGTGTGTCAAAAGTGTGTCGGTTGATGTTTTCTTTACTTTTCTTCGGAGTCTTCTCGCGAATCCCTTTTTTCAAAAGGAAACTTTTTTTCGAGGAAATCAAGCAAAGTGATGATAAATCCCTTGTTTTCTCTTTCCGTTTTGTGAAGAATTCGGAAAGGGCGCCGTTCTTTTCTCTTCTAGGGCGAATGAGGTCCTCACTACGGCCAAATGAGCCCCTCGTTTGGGCCAAGTGAGCCCCTCGGAAAGGCCCTTTCACTTCGTCATTCGGCCCAAGTCAGACTTTCACTTTGCATGGGATGAAATATCATTACATCATTCCGAGGTTTTGAGCCTTGTGCGATGAATCGGAAACCGACGTCGGAACGCCTGCCGTCACGGCCGTCCTCGCTGGTGAGGGAAGGGCGCCCTCTACAGGCTTGCCATTTCCGCCGACCAGCTTCCCGTGCCTTTTACTTTCCTTCCCGTTTCCTTTTGATGATGAACCAGCCCAGGCGGTGGGTCACCCCCTTGCGGCCGATGGAGCGCACCGTGTAGCATCCTTCGGGCACAGAGCCCACGTCGACGCGTCCGTCTCGATAGGGACGCGAGGCAATGGGCGTGCCTTGGAGCGTGGTGATGAGCACGAGCGAGGCGTCGAGCGTTGATGGTTTGGGTGGCAGCCGTAGCCATCGTCCGTCGCACTCCAGCAGGTGGGAAGCCACGGAGCGGGGTGGGGCGGGTGTCTGTTCCACGATGCGCTCGTGGCCATAACGGTCCATGGCCGTGACGACATGTGGAAGCTTCTCCACCTGTTGCAGGCATTTCAGCATTTCGTTCCGGGGCAGTCGCACCGCCATCAGGTTGCGTGCGTCGGCCGTGTCGACGGGTGCGGTGCGGCCCACATACACGTTGTAGGTCTCGTCGGTTGCCACGTGCCGTCCCCACGTCATCTCGGGCACGAGCGCCGGATAGCGGTTGAAGTTGTCGCATGTGAAGTTGTAGATGCCCTGCTGGTTGTCGGTGAAGAACTTGCTGCGGAAGAAGGCGTGCCCCAGTCCTATTTGCCTGAGGAAGAACATTTCGCGCGTCACGTCTCCGATGCGCCAGTTGCCCTCCCTGGGGTCGAGGAAGTAGATGCCCAGTCCCGGAGCCACGATGCGTCCGGCCGACATCTCCTTCCAGTCGATGGCAAAGGGAAAGAACTGGTTGCCGCGGAAGTACATCATCGGGAAGAGCTCGTCCATGAGTCCCTCGCGCAGCCACCCCTGCGCGTCCTGGCACACGGTGGAGTAGGCGTTCCATCCGTGGCTCCAGTATCGGGTGAGGTCGTCAGCCTTGCCCACGGGCGAGCAGCTCATCTTCACCCACGGCTTCTCGGCCTTCACGGCGTCGTGGATTTTTCTTACGATTGACGTGATGCGCCTCCTGCCCTCGTTGCGCGACACTCTGATGCGCCACGTCTCGGGGTAGCGGATGTAGTCGAGGTGGATGCCGTCTATGTCGTAGCGCCGTGTGATGTCGGCGCAGAGCCGTGCCAGATAGTCGCCCGTGCGAGGGTTCTCGGGGTTCATGTATCCCTCGGCGCCAATCTTGCGCACCAGTTCCGGATGCTTCCGCCTCAGGGCCCGGCATCCCGCTTGGTTCCATTTCCCCACCGGTATCGTCACCACCCAGGCGTGCAGTTCCATGCCCCGCTTGTGGCATTCGTCGATGGCGAAGGCCAGCGCGTCATAGCCCGGAGAGCGTCCGGGAAATCCCGACAGGCATCCGTCCCACGGCTCCATGTCAGAGGGATAGATGGTGGTGGCCCTGATGCGTGTCTGCAGGAGCACGGTGTTGATGTGCGCACGTTTCAGCTCGTCAAGAATCCGGCAGAGTTCTTGGCGCTGCTTCTCGGCCGAGCGTTCCGATTGTGCATAAGAGTGGGGCCAGTCTATGCCCCCTATGGTGGTGAGCCACACCGCCCTGACCTCGCGCTTGGGCACCCTCGTCGGCTCCCATTCGGCCGCTCCGGCCCTGTCATGGGGCCAGGAGGCGAGCAGGGCGAGTACAAGCAAGACCGGCAGGGTGGCGCGCAGGTGCGGGAATACCAATTTCAGCATTTTCATTCATTTTGGCACAAAGGTAAGCAGTTTTTTTCGTTTCTCAAATAAAATCATTACTTTTGCATTGCAATTTAAAACAAACAAGTAAGAAATGATATCTTTTGTATTGAGCTTGATTGCCCTCGTTGTCGGCTATTTGCTTTATGGCAGGTTTGTGGAACGCGTGTTCGGTCCTGACGACCGTCCCACGCCCGCCATAGCGAAGGCCGATGGCGTAGACTTCATCGTACTTCCCGGATGGAAGATTTTCATGATTCAGTTCCTGAACATTGCCGGAACCGGTCCCATCTTCGGTGCCATCATGGGCGCGTGGTATGGCCCCAAGGCCTATCTGTGGATCGTGTTCGGCTGCATCTTTGCCGGTGCCATGCACGACTACATGAGTGGAATGCTCAGCGTGAGGCACGGCGGTGCCAACCTGCCCGAACTGGTGGGCGACTATTTGGGCAACACCACCAAGCAGGTGATGCTGGTCTTCTCGGTGCTCCTGCTCATGATGGTGGGTGCCGTGTTCGTGTATAGTCCGGCCATCATTCTCGACGGCATTGTGCCCATCGACAGGTTCATCGACGACTACCTCGGCACGTCGCTGGCCTATGGCCACTTCAATATCGTGTTCTGGATCATCGTCATCTTCATCTACTATCTTGTGGCGACGATGCTTCCCATCGACAAGATCATCGGCAAGATTTATCCCTTGTTCGCCTTCTCGCTGCTCTTCATGGCCGTGGCCCTGCTCGTGGGTCTGTTTGTGAAGATGCCCGAGATTCCCGAACTTTGGAGCGACACCACCTCGGCCAATCTGAACGTGCCCCAAGGTTTGTTCGGCGTCGAGGGCTTCATGGACAAGAACCCCATCTTCCCCTGCCTCTTCATCACCATCGCCTGTGGAGCCATCAGTGGCTTCCACGCCACGCAGAGCCCCCTTATGGCACGCTGCCTGAAGAGCGAGAAGCAGGGCCGCCCCATCTTCTATGGCGCCATGATTACCGAGGGACTCGTGGCACTCATCTGGGCTACGGTGTCGATGTACTTCTTCTATTATGGCGGCTGGCGCGAAATCGTGGGCGAGAACGAGGCCAACGCCATCGTCGCGGCCTATAATGCCGGCGGCGACACCCTCATCCAGCACTTCAGCGCACCCCAGGTGGTGAAGATGGTGTGCGACAACTGGCTTGGATTCTTCGGCGGCATCCTGGCGCTCCTCGGCGTGGTGGCCGCCCCCATCACCAGTGGCGACACCGCCCTGCGCAGCGCGCGGCTCATCATTGCCGACTTCATCCATTTGGAGCAGCGCTCGATGAGCAAGCGGTTCTACATCTGCGTGCCCATGTTCGCCGCCGTCGTAGCCCTGCTCGTGTGGCAGATGGCCAATCCCAATGGGTTCAATGTGATATGGCAATATTTCGGCTGGGCCAACCAGACGCTGAGCGTGTTCACCCTCTGGACCATCACGGTGTACTTCTGCCAGAAGGAGAAGCCGTTTGTCATCTCGCTCGTGCCTGCGCTTTTCATGACCACGGTGTGCTCCACCTTCATCTTCGTGAGTCCGCAGGCCTTGGAGCTTGGACCTACGGGTTATGCGCTCGGCGGCCTTGTGCTCGTGGTGGCGTGCGTGTGGTTCTTCGCCTGGTATCGCAAGGCCATGCGCAGATGCCGGTGTGGAGATTCCTGGGATGACGCATAGATTGATTATTAGAAACAAATAAAGAAAAGAAATGAAAAAGCTCTTGATGTTGGTGGTGGGCCTCATGATGGCCGTCACCGCAAGCGCCCAGTTCGAAGCGGGCAAGGTTTATATCGGAGGTTCGCTTACGGGCCTGAACCTGAGTTATAACGGGTCGGACAATACCAACTTGGGATTGCAGGCGCAGGCCGGCTATCTTTTGGACGACAACTGGATGGTTACGGCACAGGCCGGATTCAACCATAGCGGAAACGACGACGTGGCCGACAATTTCAGAGTGGGGGTCGGCGGACGCTATTACATCGTCCAGAACGGACTCTATCTCGGTCTGAACGCCAAGCTCATCCATGCCAATCACGGCTATAACGACCTCATGCCGGGCTTGGAAGTGGGCTATGCCTTCTTCTTGAGCAAGACGGTGACCGTGGAGCCCGCCGTCTACTATGACCAGAGCTTCAAGAACCACGCCGACTTCTCCACCATCGGACTGCGCATCGGCATTGGTGTCTATCTGTAATGGAGCAGCACTATCCATCGGCGTTGCTTGAAAAGGCCGTCAACGAGTTTTCACGACTTCCCGGCATCGGGCGCAAGACAGCCTTGCGCCTGGTGCTTCATTTGTTGCGCGAGCCCGTGGCCGACGTCGAGGAGTTTGCCCGTTCCGTGGAGGACATGCGGCGCGACGTGAAGTTTTGCCGGGTGTGCCACAACATTAGCGATACCGACGTGTGCCCCATCTGCGCCGATCCGAGGCGCGATGCCGCCACGATTTGCGTGGTGGAGAACGTGCAGGACGTGATGGCCGTGGAGAATACGCAGCAGTATCGCGGGCTCTATCATGTGCTGGGAGGCATCATCTCGCCCATGGACGGCATTGGCCCGGCAGACTTGGAAATAGACTCGCTTGTGGCCCGCGTGGCCGAGGGCGGCGTCGCCGAGGTGATTCTGGCCTTGAGCAGTACCATGGAGGGCGATACGACTAACTTCTAC
This sequence comes from uncultured Prevotella sp., assembly GCA_964420715.1. Taxonomy (GTDB): domain Bacteria; phylum Bacteroidota; class Bacteroidia; order Bacteroidales; family Bacteroidaceae; genus Prevotella. Next base: position 31,280 of record CAYQUN010000030.1, read on the forward strand.
ATCTCGCGCAAGCTGGCTCCTTTTCATGTGAAGTTGAGTGTTATCGCGCGGGGAATTTCGGTGGGCGACGAGCTGGAATATACCGACGAGGTGACGCTGGGGCGCTCCATCCTGAATCGCATACCATATGGAAAATAATGTTTTTACACCCGTCCTGAACCATACGCGGCGGCGGCTTGCCACGCTCTTCTGGGCGCTCATCGCGGTTTCGCTGCTCTTGGTGTCCGTCTTCGAGAGCGGATTGATTACGGAAGGGGCTTGGGCGGGACGCGAGCAACTCAAGTTCGTCTTGCTCAGTCTGACGGAACTCCTTACCTTGTTTAATATACCCGTGGCCTTGTGGATGTTCCACTGGAAGCCTCTCCACGCACGGCTCACGGGGCCTGACGGACCACACGCGCTGGCGGTGTGGGGGGCGGTGCGCATTCTCATGCTTGGCGGGCTGATGCTGCTCAACACGCTGCTCTATTATCTTTTCGGCGCGGTGGCAGCCTTCGGCTATCTGGCCATCATCCTCCTGCTGTGTATGTTCTTCGTCACTCCATCGCGGAAACGGTGCCTGGAGGAAACGGAGGCGGAGAAGGAGTCCACAAGAAAATCTCCCGAGAAATGAAGTTGAGCATCGTCATCGTGAGCTATAACGTGAAATACTATCTGGAGCAATGCCTCCGTTCGGTGTTTCAAGGCCTTGAAGGAATCGAGGCCGAGGTGATCGTGGTCGACAATCACTCGCATGACGGCAGCGTTGACTATCTCTCAAAGCGCTTCCCACAGGTGCGCTTCGTCAGCAGCAACCACAATCTCGGCTTCGCGCGGGCCAACAATGTCGCCATCCGGCAGGCGCGCGGAGAGTATGTACTTTTGCTTAATCCCGATACCATTGTAGGAAGGAACACGCTAGGGCAGGGCGTCGGCTTCATGGACCGGCATCCTGACGCGGGGGCCCTGGGCGTGAGAATGCTCCGTGCCGACGGTACCGATGCCCCCGAGTCGCGTCGTGGCGTCCCCACCCCCATGACGGCTTTCTACAAGATGAGCGGGCTCTGCGCCCGTTTCCCCAACAACAGGAGGCTGGCCCGTTACTACATGAGCTATCTGCCTTGGGACTCGCCACAGCAAATCGAGGTTGTGAGCGGGGCTTTCTGCCTTTGCCGGAAGGCGGCCCTCGACAGCATAGGCCTTCTCGACGAGGATTTCTTTATGTATGGGGAGGACATCGACTTGTCGTTCCGCATGATCAAGGCCGGCTATCACAACTATTACATTCCATCCGCCATCTTGCACTATAAGGGCGAAAGCACGCAGAAATCGTCGTTCCGATACATACACGTCTTCTATGAGGCCATGCTCATCTTCTTCCGCAAGCACTATGGAGGAATGTCGTTCCTGCTGAGCGTCCCCATCAAGACGGCCATCTATCTGAAGGCGATTGTGGCCCTCGTCAGGACGCAAAACGAGCGTCTCCATCAGAATCTGGGCTTTTTCCTCTCATACAAGTCGGACGCCTCGCCCGTCTTCCTCTTCAGCGGAAAGCACCACGAGGCGTTCCGCCAGCTTGTCCAAAGAAAGGGATTGGAAGAGGTGGACGACCTTGACGGGCACCCCGGAGGCTATATGGTTTATGATGCGGGAACATTCTCTTATGGTGACATGCTCGCCGACCTGGCCTCGCGCCGTGGCCAGCAGGTGTGCATAGCCATCTTCTATCCTGAACAATCACTTCTGATTACGCCTGAGGAGGTATACCAATGAGTATGGAAAAACAGCCCGAAGTGGTGTTGCGCGCCATCGAGCCCGAGGATTTGGACAATCTCTATCAACTCGAAAACGACCATCGGTTGTGGAATGTCGGGGCCACCAACGTGCCCTATTCGCGCTATGCGCTGCGCGATTATCTCGTCCATTGCACCAGCGACATCTACGCCGACCGTCAAGTGAGGTTGATGATAGACAATGCCGAGGGGGTGTCGGTGGGCATAGCCGACTTGATGAACTTTGATCCGCGCCACTTGCGGGCCGAAGTGGGCATCGTAGTAAAGCAGCCTTTCCGCCGCATGGGTTATGGCCGGGCGGCTCTGGAAAGCCTCACCGACTATGCCTCGTCGTTGCTCCATCTGCACCAACTCTATGCCGTTGTAGCCGCAGACAACGAGCCCTCGCTCCAACTTTTCGCCAAAGCCGGATTTTGTTCTGGCGGGCAGTTGCGCGAATGGCTGTTTGATGGCCGTGAATACCGTGACGCATGCCTCTTGCAAAAGTTTTTGGGAAAAAACTAAGAAATGATTTGGAGGAACGGAATAAATTCATTACCTTTGCACTCGCAAATACGGAAGAGGCCACTGAGGTGCGTTAGTTCAGTTGGTTAGAATGCCTGCCTGTCACGCAGGAGGTCACGAGTTCGAATCTCGTACGCACCGC
>CAYQUN010000031.1:0-33287 GCA_964420715.1 uncultured Prevotella sp.
GTGCGGGGCGGAGGTCAGCGTTGCCGGTAGGCCTTGGGAGTCATTCCGGTGTGCCGCTTGAAGAACTTGTTGAAGAAGCTCGGATTGGGGAAGTTGAGCTCGTCAGCGATCTCGAAGATCATCTTGTCGGAATACTTCAGCATGGACTTGGCGTGCATGACGATGTTCCGGTTTATCCACGTCATCACGGTCTCGCCGCTCGCCTGCTTGATGACGAATCCCAGGTGCGAGGGTGTGACGCACAGCCTGTCGGCATAAAACTTCTGATTGCGTTCCTTGAGTCCGTACTCGTTGACAAGGTCGATGAACTGGTGGAGCATGGCCTCCTGCCGGGTCATTTTCCGGGTGGCGCGGTGCTTGTTGTCAATGGCCTTGAGGTTGGTGAGCAGCGCGGCCTGCAGGTGGTGGATGGAGGAGAGGACGACCTGCCTCCGGTTCACCTCGTGCCAGATGAGCTGGAAATACTCGTTGGCCAGCAGCCACTCGTCGGTGTCGAGGTTGAAGACGGAGCAATGTGTGAAGAGTTTTTCGGCGGGGAAGTTCTGATAGGAGAAGACCTCCAGGTTGAAGTCGTCGTCGATGTCGTCAATCTCGAAGATGGAGCCTTTGGGCACCACGGCGAGCATGCCCCTGCGCAGCACCACCTTTTCCAGGTTGATGACGGAGACGGCTCGTCCCGCCGTGATGCGCATCACCCGTCCCTCGCCGAGGCGGTAGGGCTGGTTTCTGGCGAGGAACCTCCTTCCGAACTTTCTCGAGTTCATGGAGACGAACAGGTCGTCGCTGACATAGGCGCCCTCCTTCAGGTTTGCGATGTTGTTCACCACTCCCAGGGTGAGATTTTCAATATCCTTGCTCATAATCGATAAAACAGACCATTACTGCAATATAAGGGATAACGGGGATTTGGGGACGATAGTATAACTTTGCAGCAGAAATAATCACCAAACAGCACAGAGATGAACAGCATCACCAAGGAAATGATTTTCAAGCCGGCATTCGAATACAGGAATGACGAGCACGCGCACGGAGTGTTCTACAAGTTCAACCCGGGCACCATTACGCTGAAGAGGGGGCAGCTGGTCGCGGAGGGCTTCAAGCCCCTGGAGCACGACATCGTGATGCTCAAGGACGTGGCCGTGAGGCTGCGCGACGGCGTGACGATCTACACCGACATCTACCTTCCGCCGGGCGGCGGCGAGAAGGGGTTTCCCACGCTCATCGCCTGGAGCCCCTATGGCAAGAGCGACGGCTCGGCCGACCGCTACCGCAACCTGTTCGACCTCATGGGGATGGGCAACGGGTGGAACTCGGGGCTGACCAAGTTTGAAGGCCCCGACCCCGACTACTGGACGGGCAAGGGCTACGCGGTGTGCAACCCCGACCCGCGCGGCATCGCCCACAGCGAGGGCGACATCACGATGATCGGCTCGCAGGAGGCCGAGGACTGCTACGACCTCATCGAATGGATAGCGCGGCAGGACTGGAGCAACGGCAGGACGGCGCTGACGGGCACCAGCTACCTCAGCTTCTCGCAATGGTTCGCCGCCGCCGCGCAACCGCCCCACCTCACCTGCATCAACCCCAACGAGGGCCTCTCGGACGCCTACCGCGACATGTGCTACGTGGGCGGCATTCCCGACCCGCACTTCCTCGTGCGCCTGCAAGCGAACCACTGCTCGGCCAGCGGGGCGAGGCGCGAGGACATGATCGCCGAGGAGGAGAGGTTCCCGCTGGCCAGCGCGCCGCTGTGGAGGGACAAGAAGGCCGACCAGGGCAAGATTCGCGTCCCCGTGTACATGGTGGCCAGCTATGGCAACTCCCTGCACACCATGGGCACCTTCCGCTCGTGGCGCAACCTGGGCTCGACGGAGAAATGGCTGCGCGTGCACGACACGCAGGAATGGCCCGACTACTATAGCAGGGAGGCCACCGAGGACCGCCTGAGATTCTTCGACCACTACCTCAAGGGCGTGGACAACGGCTGGGAGAAGACGCCGAGGGTGCGCTACCTGCTCTATGACCTGGAGGGGGGCAACCGGCTGGACATACCGTCCGAGGACTTCGGCTACGGCGCGGACACCGAATACACGAGGTACTATCTCGACGGAAGGACGAGGACGCTCGCCACCACCCCGGGAGGCGAGGCGGCCACGGCGCAATACGAGGTGGGGGGCATCCCCGGACGCGTCAGCTTCATGAAGACCTTCGACGAGGAGACGTCGTTCGCCGGATATCCCAAGCTGAAGGTCTTCGCCGGAGTGAGGGGCCACGACGACATGGACCTCTTCGTGTGGGTGCAGAAACTGGACCGGCGGGGGAACATCCTCTCGCAAATCAACATTCCGAACCACGGCGCCGTGATCCAGGACTTCACGCAGGACGGCGCGTCCATCATCCGCTACAAGGGGCCCAACGGCAAGCTGCGCCTCTCCATGCGACACCTGTCCGACGAGGCGACCGACGAGGTGCCCGAATACTCCTTCGACCGCGTGGAGAAGCTGGAGGAGGGCAAGGTGTACGAGGCCGACATCGCGCTGTCGCCCATCGGGCTGACCTTCCACAAGGGCGAGGCGCTGCGCGTCGTCATCTCGCCGGACGAGGAGGTGGGCGCGGGCATGATGCCGGGCACGGCGGGGTGCGTCCCCGACAACAAGGGCACGCACATCGTCTACACGGGCGGAGCGTATGCCAGCTACCTGCAGCTGCCCAGGCTGAGGAAGCCTGCCACGCCCCGGGGCTAAGCAAGCGCCCCGCCCCCCCCTTTTTTCTTTTTTTTTGGGGGGGTATATATTGGATAAAGAAAAAAGAATAAAGGAAAAAGAATAAAAGAAAAGGAATAAAAGAAAAGGGATAAGGGAAAATGAAATGGTTATATGAAAACTGGATGAAGGCGACGCCATTCCTCGCCCTTTACACGTTCATACTGTTATGGCTCTTTGCCAAGGACGCCAACTACGCCGTGTTCCTGGTCTGGCTGCAATGCTCCGTCTACTGGGCCCACGAGTTCGAGGAGTACGTATGCCCCGGAGGGTTCCTCGACTTCTTCAACCGCAACCCGCTGCGCTCCACGCGCGGCGACTACCCGCTGACCAAGCAGGGCACCTTCTGGATCAACATCCCCCTGATGTACGTCCTGCTGCCCCTGTCGGGCATCCTCGCCACCGTCAGCGACGCGTCGTGGGGACTGTGGACCGCCTACTATTCGGCGCTCAACGCCTCGGCCCACGTCGTGATGTTCTTCATCTACGGCCGCAAATACAACCCCGGGCTCGTCGTCAGCGTGCTGCTCAACATTCCCGTGGGCGTCTACACCGTGTGGTACTTCCTCTCCAACGGCCTCGTCTCCGCCGAGGCGAACGTCATCAGCATCATCGCCGGCGTCATCGCGCAAGCGTCCATGATGGTCTACGGCTTCGCCTACCTCGTGCCGAAAGAGAAGCGCGAGGGGTTCCGCCGGCCCTGAGCCGGGGGGACGGACGGCAACGGGGCGGACACGGCCGCGAAAAAGGGCGGACACATTCAAAAAAAATAGGAGGGGGGAAATGCGGGGAAACGAATATATTTTGCTACTTTTGCACCTTGAAAAGTAAAAAGGCAAAAAAGATGATCACAACACAAAACCTCAACCAGCTGGCCGCATTCGCCCGCCAGGACGGAGCCTGCACCGCCCTGTACTGGGCCGCCGGCTTCATCGCCGCCATGCTCGCCCCCCGCGAGCCCGCGCTGGGCATGGCGAGCGACCTCGTCATCCTGGGCACCCCCTTCTTCCTGGGCTGGCGGCTGAAGAAGTTTCGCGACGGGGCCCTCGACGGACGCATCTCGTTCCGCCGCGCGTGGCTCTACTGCATGGAGACCCTGCTCAACGCCGCCCTGGTGCTCGGCGTGGTGCAATACCTCTACTTCCGGTTCGGCGACGTCTCGGGATTCCTCGCGCAATGGCAGGAGGGATACAAGATGGCCGCGCAGGCATACCACCTCACCCCGGAGCAAACCCGGCTGATGACCGACGCGATGACGGGACTCACGCCCCTGGCATGGGCAAGTATGTTCCTGCTGATGGAAATCGGGGCGGGCACCGCACTCGCCCCCATCCTCGCACTCGCCCTCCGGCGGCAAGGCGCTAGCAGACAATAAGGAAGCGCGACAAGGCGGAAGACGGCGCGCAAACGCAAAAATATCATAAATATCACCCCGCGATGGCACATCTCTCAACTTTTTTGCGTATATTTGCAGAGCCCCCCACCCTGGCGCACCCTGCCCACGAAGAGGTGGCGCGCATTTTTTTATAAGAGAAAGCCGCAGAAGAGATGAGACAATTAAAAATTTCGAAGAGCATCACCGACCGAAAGAGCGAGACCCTCGACAAGTACCTGGTGGAAATCGGGCGGGCCCCGATGATTACCATCGACGAGGAAATCGACCTGGCACAGAAGATCAAGAAAGGGGGCAAGGAGGGTGAGCGCGCGAAAAACAAGCTTGTGGAGTCGAACCTGCGCTTCGTGGTCTCCGTGGCCAAGCAATACCAGCACCAGGGGCTTTCGCTCACCGACCTGATCGACGAGGGCAACATCGGCCTGATCAAGGCGGCGCAAAAGTTCGACGAGACACGCGGGTTCAAATTCATCTCGTACGCCGTGTGGTGGATACGGCAAAGCATCCTGCAGGCCATCGCCGAGCAGAGCCGCATCGTCAGGCTACCGCTCAACCAGGTGGGCTCGCTGAGCAAGGTGAACCGGGCCATCAACAAGTTCGAGCAGGAAAACCAAAGGCGCCCCAGCGTGGAGGAAATATCGCAGCAAACGGGCGTCGACGCCGAGAAGATATCGCAAAGCATGGCCGCCGACGGACACCACGTGAGCATAGACGCGCCCTTCAGCGACGACGACGACAACTCGATGGTCGACACCATGAGCAGCGGCGACGACGGACGAACCGACCGCGAGGTGGACCACGAGAGCATGGCCTACGAGCTGAACAAGCTGCTCGAGGACGTGCTCAAGGACCGCGAGGCGACCATCATACGCGAGTGCTTCGGCATAGGATGCCACGAGATGGGGCTCGAGGAGATCAGCGACCAGCTGGGACTCACCCGCGAACGGGTGCGCCAAATCAGGGAGAAGAGCATCACCAAGCTGCGCGAGTCGGGACACGCCAAAATCCTCATGAAGTATCTGGGATGAAAACATCGCCCGACACGCCGGCACCCGCCGGCACGCACGCCGCACGGCGTGGCGACACGGGCCTTCCACACCGGAGGGCTCGCTTCTTGTCTCTGGCCAGGGCGCAAGCCGCGCGCGCCGCCGCCGCCATCATCGCCATGGCGTGCCTCGCCACGGCGGCCGCCGCCCCACGGCGCGGCAACGACCGCCTCACCCTGCTCAGAAGGGTGTGGAGCTACGCCGCCTCGATCGACACCATCGGCGCGCCCGAGGTGAGCACCTATGCCTACAGGAAGTTCTACATGCACGTGAACAAGAGGAACGCGCTGCTCCTGCCCGTGCCCTCGATGTACACCGTGGCGCACGGACGCGAAAGGATGTTCGCCGGAGAAACGTTCTACCACGTCGTCTTCTCGAAACCGGGAAACTACACCGCCACGCCCGTGGCCGCCACCTCCACCGTGCCAAGGCACCGGCAGGCCATGTCGGTGATGCTGAACTATCTGAACCCGGAAATCTACAACCAGACGCTGCTCAAGGACTTCATCCTCTCGCCATTGTGCAAATACAACCGCGGATACTACAAATACCGCGTGCGGTTCGGATTCGACGGATACACGGAGGTGACGTTCGTGCCACGCACGAGGAACACCCAGCTGGTGGCGGGAAGGGCCGTCGTGGAAACCCTGACGGGACGCGTCGTCGAGGCCAGGATGAAGGGGGAATACGACATGATCAGCTTCGAGATCGACATGGACATGGGCGAAAGCGGCATGGCGTCGCTCATGCCGAAAAGCCTGCTGATGAGGTCGAAGTTCAACTTCCTGGGCAACGACATCACGTGCCGCGTGCGCGCGGACTACTTCCTGCCTCCACCCGCCGACAGCACCGGACACGCGGACGAATGGGAAAGGATGGAGGCCCTGAGGCCCACGCCGCTGCAACCCGACGAGCAGGAGGTGTACCACCGGTTCCGGGAACGACAGGGCAAGCGGGACTCCACAACCGAAGACAAGGGCGGAAAGGCGGACAACGTGCTCAAGACCATACTCTGGGACTACGTCGGCGACAACATCGTCAACCGCATCAAGGGGAACTTCGGGCCGGAAGACCAAGGATACTTCCGCATCAACCCCATCCTCAACCCGCTCTACCTGGGATACACCAAGCGCAGGGGGCTCACCTATAAATTCGACGTCAGGGGAAGCTACCGCTTTGGCGACAACAGCGACATCTCGCTCCGCGTCAAGCTGGGGTACGCCTTCAAGCAACACCAGCTCTACTACAGCATCCCCCTGACCTATATGTTCGACCGCAAACACAACGCCTACGTGGAAATGGAACTCGGAAACGGAAACCGGATCACCAACTCGCAGGTGCTGGACCGCGTGAAGCAGGAAAGGAGCGACACCATCGACTGGGACGCCATGAACCTGGACTACTTCAGAGACTTCAAGTGGAAGGCGAACGCACACTACGACTTCTCTCCGCACTGGGGCGTGGAGGCCGGACTGGTCGTACACAAGCGCACGGCCGTCGACAAGGCCTCGTTCCACGCCGCAGGACTCAGAGACACCTACCGGTCCGCCGCCCCCATGCTGGAACTGGAATGGAGGCCGTGGGGATGGCGGGGACCCTTCATCACGGCCGACTACGAACGGAGCGTGAAGGGGCTCCTGAGATCGAACACCGACTACGAGCGGTGGGAATTCGACGGACAATACATGCACAAGATGCCAAGCCTGCAGACCATCTCGCTCAGGGCGGGGGCCGGATTCTACACCACCCGGAGCCACGGGACATACTTCCTGGACTACACCAACTTCCGGGAAAACAACATCATCGGGGGATGGAACGACGACTGGTCGGGAGAATTCGAGCTGCTCAACTCAAACTGGTATAACGCCTCCAGCTACTACGTCAGAGGAAACGCCACCTACGAGAGCCCCATCCTCCTCTCCGCGTGGATTCCCCTCCTGGGACACTACGTCGAGAAGGAACGCGTCTATCTGAGCTGCCTCAACGTAATCCACCTGCACCCCTACGTGGAAATGGGATACGGCGTCTCCACACGCCTCTTCTCCATGGGCATCTTCACAAGCTTCAGAAACGGAGACCCCGACGGCATCGGGTGCAAATTCGGATTCGAACTCTTCAGGCAATGGTAGGAAAGCCCGACCGAACACACGACAAGACAAACCTGGAAAACATAACGCGAATAATGACAAAACCTCTCACCATATACAAGGCCTCGGCCGGATCGGGAAAGACCTTCACCCTGGCCACGCAATACATCTCGCTGCTCGTCAACAACCCCGCGGCCTTCCGCAACATCCTGGCCGTGACCTTCACCAACAAGGCCACCGCCGAAATGAAGACACGCATACTGGGACAGCTCTATGGCATCGCACACGGACTGGACGACTCGAAGGCGTACACCCACACGGTCATGGAAAACACCCAGATGGGGGAAAGACAGGTGCGCGAACGCGCGCGAACCGCGCTGCAACTGCTCGTCCACAACTATAACTACTTCATGGTGGAAACCATCGACGCCTTCTTCCAAAGCGTGCTCAGAAACCTGGCACGAGAACTCGACCTCACCGCCAACCTGCGCGTGGGACTCAACGACCAGCAGGTGGAGGAACAGGCCGTGGACGAACTCATCGAGAGACTCGACGAGAACGACAGGCTCTTCAAATGGATTATGAACTACATCCACGACAACATGGACGAGGACAAGTCGTGGAACGTCATCGGAAAAATCAAAAACTTCGGAAGAAACATCTTCAAGGACTTCTACAAGGAGAACAGCGAGAGGCTCAACACCGCACTCAAAGACGAGGGCTTCTACGAACGGTACACCGCGGAGATGAGGAGGCTCAAGGCGCAAGCGCAAAAGCAACTCAAAGCCCTGGCCGACGAGTTCTTCAACAGGCTCGAACGGCACGGACTCGGCGTCAACGACTTCTCGCGGGGCAAATCGGGCGTGTGCGGATACTTCCTGAAGCTGAGAAATGGCGAATACGACGGCGACAAGCTTAGGGGCACGGTGGTGAGGCAGGCCGAGGACGACGCCGCCAAATGGCTCAGAAAGGAGGACGCCGACCCCGCGGGCGAACGATACCGGCTGGTGGAGGAGGAACTCAGACCTCTCCTGAGGCATTGCGAGGAGGTCAGGCCGGCGCTGGCGCGCACATACAAGAGCGCCGACCTCACCTTGAGGCACCTGAGCCAGCTGCGGCTCCTGCAAAGCATCGACAACGAGGTGAAAGCCATCAACAACGAGGCCAACAGGTTCCTGCTCAGCGACACGCAGCCCTTGCTGCACTCGCTCGTGCGCGACAGCGACTCGCCCTTCATCTTCGAGAAAATAGGAACCCGGCTGGAACACATCATGATCGACGAGTTCCAAGACACGAGCAGCGTGCAATGGCAAAACTTCAAGGTGCTGCTCGAAGAAACCATGTCGCACGCCGACAACGAGCCCGAACCCGCGGGAGAATGGCGGGGAAGGGCGGATGGGCACGCCGAGGACGGCGCACGGACGCCACGCGTGGTGCGCAACATGATCGTGGGCGACGTGAAGCAGAGCATCTACCGATGGCGGGAGGGCGACTGGAGGCTGCTCAACAACATCGAACGGCAATTCGAACGGACACAACAAAGGCTCGACATGGAAACGCTCGACACCAACTTCCGCTCGGACCGCAACATCGTCGACTTCAACAACGCCTTCTTCAAGGCCGCCGCCCGACGCGAATACGACGCCCTGCGCGCCGACAACCCCGACGAGGCCGAGGAGATGAGGCGCGCCTACGAAGACGTGGAACAGAAAACACCCGAGAAGAGGGGCAGGCTCGGACTGGTGAGGGTGAGGCTCGTCCCGTCCGAGGACAACTACCAGGACGAGATGATGAGGCTCGTGGAGGAGACCGTCGACGAACTGCTCGAACACGGCGCGAGGCCCAAGGACATCGCCGTGCTCGTGAGGAACAACCAGACCATACAGGACATCGCCGACTACTTCATGGCCAACAAGCCCGAACTGAGGCTGGTGAGCGATGAGGCGTTCCGCATCGACGCCGCGCTGGCCGTGCGCGTCATGGTGTGCGCCATGCGCCTGCTGGTGCGTCCGGACGACGAAATCAGCAGGGCCGCCCTCGTCAAGGCCAAAAGAAAACACCTCGTGGACGTGCCGGATGACTTCTTCCTCGACGACGTGGCCGGACAGATGCGCGCCTTGCCGCTCTTCGACCTGGCCGAACGCATCTTCGACGACTTCAACCTGAAGGCCCTCGGCAACGAAAGCGCCTACGTGTGCGCCTTCTTCGACCAGCTGGCCGCCTTCACGCAGGAACACGTGGCCGACACCGCCGACTTCCTTGAAGAATGGGACAACAACATCTCGGGAAAAAGCATCCAAAGCGACGTCGTCGACGGCATCAGGCTCATCACCATCCACAAAAGCAAGGGATTGGAATTCGACCACGTGATCATGCCCTTCTGCGACTGGAAAATGGAAAAGACCTACACCTTGTGGTGCCAGCCCAAGGAGCCTCCTTACAACCGGCTGCCCCTCGTGCCGATCGACTTCTCGGCCACGCAAATGAAGGGAAGCGTCTACGAGGACGACTATCTGCACGAGCACCTGCAAAACATGGTGGACAACCTGAACTTGCTCTACGTGGGATTCACGCGGGCGGCGAAGAACCTCTTCGTCTATGGCAAGCGGGGCGCACGGGGACTGAGAAGCGAAACCATCGAAATGTGCCTGCCCGATGTGGCGGACTCTCTGGGCGGAACCCTCACCGACACGGGGGCGGCGCCTGCCGAGGACGGGCCGAAGACGGCACGGGGGAAAGGAAAAAGAAAGGGCGAGGCGCAAGGCCCGCTGGAATATGAGTTCGGAAGCCTTGACACCACGGTGAGGAAAAAGGAGGCCAAGACCGAAAACGTGTTCAACCAGCCGCCCGCGGCCATGCCGCTGGCCATCGACACCTATCGCAGGCGGGCCGAATTCAAGCAGAGCAACAAGAGCATGGAGTTTATCGAAGGTGAGGACAGCGGAAGCCGGAAAACGCAATACATCAAGACGGGAACCGTGCTACACCGCCTCTTCTCCTCCATCCACACCATCGAAGACGTGCCCGCGGCCATCAGGCAGATGGAACTCGAGGGCGTGCTCTTCGACGTCAGCATCACGGCCGAAGGCTTGAAGAAGATGCTCCAACAGAGGTTTGCCTTGCCGCAAGTGAAAGACTGGTTCAGCCCGAAGTGGGAACTCTTCAACGAGTGCACCATCCTGTCCGTCGACCCGGCAACGGGAAAGGTCAGGGAGCAACGCCCCGACCGCGTGATGACCGACGGCCGGCAGACCATCGTGGTCGACTTCAAGTTCGGCTCTCCAAAAGAGGAGCACGCACGGCAGGTGAAGGCCTACATGGACCTGCTCGGCAACATGGGACACCACAATGTGAGTGGATTCCTCTGGTATGTATACATGAACAAAATCGAAGACGTAAAATGAACCATTCCGACTCTGCCATGGCGACTACCGATCGGCCGCAAAACCACGACTTCCTATACTATGTCGCACAAGACATGATTGAAAAATACGGCACGCGGATGAACAACATCACCGTGGTGTTCCCCAACAAGCGGGCCTCGCTCTTCCTGAACGAGCACCTGGCACGCCTGGCCGGCAAGCCGCTATGGAGCCCCAAATATGTCACCATCAGCGACCTCTTCCGACAGCACTCGACCCTGATGGCGGCCGACCCCATCCTCCTGGTATGCAAGCTCTACCAGGTCTACACGGGCATCGTTGACACGGGCGAATCGCTCGACAAGTTCTACGGATGGGGGCAGCTGATGATCAGCGACTTCGACGACATCGACAAGAACATGGCCGACGCCGACAAGGTGTTCGCCAACCTGAAGGACATCCATGAATTCGACGACATCCCATACCTCGACGACGAGCAGAAGAAGGTGCTGAAACGGTTCTTCGGCAACTTCGCCGACGACCACGAGAGCGAGCTGAAACGGCGCTTCCTGGAACTATGGTGCCACTTCGGCGACATCTACCACGCCTTCAACAAAACGCTCGCCGACGACCACCTGGCCTACGAGGGGGCCCTCTACCGGCAGGTGGCCGAGACCGAAGACGTCGACTTCGGCGACAACATCTATCTCTTCGTGGGCTTCAACATGATGCAACGGGTGGAGCTGGCCCTGGCCGCAAGGCTCAAGAGCCAGGGGAAGGCGAAGTTCTATTGGGACTTCGACCGATACTACATGGACACGCCTTCCGGCCCGTCCATGCTCCAGCACGAGGCGGGGGTCTACATCCGGAAGTACATGGCCGACTTCCCCAACGAGCTGGACAACGACAATCGCGAAATCTATGACAATCTCAACCAGGAAAAGGACATCACCTTCGTGAACGCGCCCACCGAGAACATCCAGGCACGCTATGTGGGCACATGGCTCCGCCATCGCAAACGATACGGGGACGGAAAGCGTACGGCCGTCGTCCTGGCCGACGAGGGGCTCCTACAGGCCGTCATACACAGCATCCCCGAAGAGGTGGAGCAGGTGAACATCACGCTGGGATACCCGCTCCGGCAATCGCCCTTCTTCGCTCTCGTGGCGCTGCTCATCCAAATGCAGACCACCGGACACAAGGCGGGCACCGAACGCTACCGCCTGCACCAGGTCAACCGCGTGCTCCATCATCCCTACGCCCATTTCATCAGCAAGAAATGCGCCGGACTCGAGGCCGACTTGAAAGCCCGCAAGCGCTTCTATCCCTCACGCGACGACCTCGTCATGGACGGCGACGAGGGACTGGCCCTGCTCTTCCGCGATTGCGAGTCGGGACAGGAGAAGCCCATCATGCGGCTCGGAGCCTGGCTCCTCGACGTGCTCCGCACCATCGGGGCCAACGTGGCACAAACACCCGAAAAGCAGGCCGACCCGCTCTTCCGCGAGTCCCTCTTCAGGATGTACACCGTGCTCAACCGGCTCCAGGCGCTGGTGGCGGACGGCGACCTCGACTGCGACCTCACCACGTGGCAACGCCTCATCACGCAAATCGTGCAGACCACCACCATCCCCTTCCATGGCGAACCCGCCGAGGGCGTGCAGGTCATGGGCGTGCTCGAGACACGAAACCTCGACTTCGACCACGTGCTCGTGCTTTCGTGCAACGAGGGCAACCTGCCCAAGGGGGTCGACGACGCCTCGTTCATCCCCTACGCCATACGCAAGGCTTACGGGCTCACCACCATTGACAACAAGGTGGCCATCTACTCTTATTACTTCCACTCGCTCCTGCAACGCGCCACCGACATCACCCTCACCTGGAACGCGGCTACCGAGGAGGGGCGGACGGGCGAAATGAGCCGCTTCATGCTCCAGCTGATGGTGGAAAGCGGACAACACATCGGCCACCTTGCCCTGACCTCGGGACAAATGCCAACGACGGCCTCGGCACAAGATGCTGAAAAAGACGACGGGGTGATGGAGAAACTGCTCCAAATGGAAAACATCTCGCCGTCGGCCATCAACCGATACCTGCGATGCCCCATGAGCTTCTACTATCGCTACATCCTTGGCATACAAGAGCCTGAGGATGAAGACGATGACGAGGTGGACAACCGCGTCTTCGGCAACATCTTCCACCGCGCGTGCCAATTGTTCTATCTGCGCTTCGCCCAGCCTGGCGACGTGAAGACCATCGAGCGCAACGGCGAGAACGAGACCGTCCTCGTCCGCCCGCTCAACATCACGCGCGAGGGCATCCGGGACGGCAACAAGCCGGCCGTCGTCGGGGCCATCGTCGACCAAGCCTTCCGCGAGCAATTGTTCAAAGTGGACGCCAAGGGATGGCGTCCGGAGTACAACGGACTGCAACTCATCAACCGGGGCGTCATCGTGGACTATGTCAGACAGCTCCTCGATGCCGACGAGCGCCTCGCGCCCTTCTCCATCCTGGGACTGGAAACACCCGCCTATGGCACCATCGACATCCGCACCGAGCGCGGCGTCAAGACCATGGGCATCGGGGGATATATCGACCGACTCGACATCGTCGACGGGCACATCCGGGTCATCGACTACAAGACCGGACGCCCACCCAGGCAGAAGGTGTCGTCGCTGGACGAGATTTTCGAGGGGAGGAGCATCCACGAGAAGCACACCGACTACTTCCTGCAAGCCATCCTCTACGGGCTCATCGTGGGCCACGACTCCCAACTGAACGCCTCGGCCCTGCCCGTGAGTCCGGCCTTGCTCTTCATCCAGCAAT
Source organism: uncultured Prevotella sp. (assembly GCA_964420715.1). Classification (GTDB taxonomy): domain Bacteria; phylum Bacteroidota; class Bacteroidia; order Bacteroidales; family Bacteroidaceae; genus Prevotella. The sequence goes on from CAYQUN010000031.1 coordinate 13,477, forward strand.
CGCGAAGCAAGGATTACGACCCGACGATCGCCTTGGGCAACGAGCGCGTTGACAACGTGGACGACCTCGGAGTGGAGTTCAAGGAGAGGCTACGCGGGAAAATCGAGGAAATCTTCCAACGTGATACTCCTTTCTTTCAAACTCCCGACAAGCAGCGTTGCCCTAACTGCCCCTACGCCGCCCTTTGCGGCATATAAAGCGCCGCCCCGATGTCCTGACACGAATCGGTTCAAGACATCGGGGGGAACGACTCCGCCCAAAGATTCCTCTTAAAACGAGGGGGGGGGACTTAGTCAAGCCTCAGCACGAAACTACATTCATATTCGCCCTTTGCGGTGTGCGGGCACGCCGAAGGACCGTTCTTATCCGAATAGTCTATCTTGTTCCTCACGGCCGGAATATACTTCAAGATGCTGATGCCCGTGTCGGGGAGACGGTAAAGGAAATGGTCGGCGCCATCTTCGGGCGCGTAGACGCCCACATAGTTCTCATGGTCGAGGTTCACGAGGTTGATACGGCCTTCCGTAGTCTCTATCCGCATTTGGTCGACATGGCCGAAATAGCCTTTGAACTCGGGATAATCGAAAGTCTCCCCCGGTATCGGATTGTTGTACCCGTTATGCCAGTAGCCATACTGCGGACCTTGCCACCGGTTCTGCCACACGCGGTAGGGGCCGTTGCCGAGCCAACTTTTAGTCAGGACCTGGCTCTCGGGATAGTCGAACATCACCCCCATGAGGTCAACGACCTTGTTGAAACGGTACTTTACGTCCACCTTGACATCGCCACCCTCGGCAAATGTCCACACCACTTCCTGCAGGCACCCTCCTTCGTAATGGCAGACGAGCCTCCCCGAGTCGGCAAGCGTAAAGCCCTTGAACTTGGCTTCGTCAAGATAGGAGCGGTATTCGGTCATGCTCCCCGCCTTGACGCTCCGCCTTCCGCGATCGGCACGCCTGGCCGCGACAAAGCGCGGGCCATTGCCCAAATGCATCGACTTGCCATGGACTTCGACGTGCCTCAACCGCCCGTTCGCCTCAGAGAAAGAATAGACCCTGCCCTCAACCGACACGTCCAACCGGCCCATGGACCTGCTCGCCTTGTAGGCGGCATGGCGCATCACCGGCAACACCGGCCCGAGGAGCCTCTCGCCCCATGCGAAGAGGGTGTCGCCCCCGGCATCCAAAGCGACAAGCCGCAAGACGTTGGCGTTCCTCACTTGCGGCAATCTCACCTTGCCCACCTGCTTCGGCTTGATGGCCGGACAAGCGATGGTCTGGGATTTGAGAATGGTGACGGGCGAACCATGCCTCTTGCCGGCTCCACCGCTTCCTATCGACTTCGAATTGTCAATCCATTCACAAATGACCTTGCACCCCTTCAATGTGCGGAAATCATAATCATTGGCAATGGTCAGCTCGCCATGGTCATACGCCAACTGCACGGGGCTCCACAATTGCCTTACCGTGTAATAGCTTCCCTCTTTCTCGTGGTGGGGGCCGACAATGCCGTCGGCCGCAAGGTTGCCTTGGCAGTCTATCTTGCCGTCGAGGTCCTTCCTCACGAGTCCCTCGTCGGCAAGGCACCATAAGAAGCCGCCAGCCGAGTTGGGATAGCTCTTCATCAAACGCCAATAGTCATAGAGTCCCGCGCCAATACCGCCGTCATAAAGGCCATGCAAGAACTCGGTCGGCATAAAGATGTCGCCCGTCTCGAGATACTTCTTCACCTCGTCATAAGACCGATAGTGGCGTGTGCAAATGCCGTTCTTGGTTTCCGACCAAGGGTAGAGGACCGTACGCTTCTGTATGTCATACTTGTGGAACTCGGGCTCAAGCTCATAGTTGAAGCCTCCCTCGTTGCCGCTACACCAAAAGACGATAGAGGGATGGTTGACATCGCGTGTCACCATTTCCTTCACCAGCCTCTTGCCGACGGGCGTCTCTTGAGCCGTCTGCCACCCCGAAAGCTCGGCAAGGACATAAAGGCCCAGGCTGTCGCAGGCATCATAGAAGTCGGGGTCGGCGGGATAATCATTGAGGCGCACGGCGTTCATATTCATACTCTTCATGAGCTTCACGTCGTCAACATTCTTCCGCTTGCTGAGCGTCCTTCCCGTTTCGGGATTGAAACTGTCACGGTTCACGCCCTTGAACATGACCTTCGTGCCGTTGACATACACGCCGTCTTTCTCTCTCACCTCGATGGTCCTAAAGCCGAACTTCTGCTTTTCTTCATGCACCACCCTGCCCTCGGGGTTGACGAGCGAGAATACGGCGGTATATAAATAAGGAGTCTCGGCCGTCCAAAGGTGGAACTTGGACAACGCGAAGGAAGGCGAGCAGAGCGATGCCTCTCCCACCCTTTTACGGTTATCCCGGACCTTCTTTCCGGTTTGGTCAAGAATCGTGGTCCTGACGGTCCATCCGTCGCCCGCGTTCCTCACAAGGCAGTCGGCATGGAAGCGTCCGTCCATACCGGCGTTGATGGCCACCCGCTCGATATTGCTTTCGGGCTTCGCAACAAGGTATACCGGACGAATGATGCCTCCGAAGTTCCAAAAATCGCAACGGCGTTGTGCCAGATTCATGGTCCTGTTGCTGCTTTCCTTGTCGACCTTCACCTCAAGCAGGTTGGCGCTTCCGTCCCAGCGCAACTTGTCGGTCACATCATAGCGGAAGGGCGAGAATCCTCCCTGGTGCCTTTCTCCGGCAAGTTGTCCGTTTATCTTCACCTCCGTGTCGGTCATCGAGGCTTCAAACACGATTTCCACCTGCTTGCCGCCCCAGTCTTGGGGGATGGTGAAGGCGTATTTGTAATACCCCGTCTCATCGGCAACAGGCGCGGTTGCGGGAAACATGTTCCATGTGTTATAGCTGTAACCATACTGCGTATGCCCGAAGCCCTGGACGTCCCAGCATGACGGCACGCCAATCTTGGTCCACTTACCCGAATTGAGCCCGTCCGTGCAATAGAAATCCCACGGCACCATGTCGTCGCAACCGCGTCCCGACAAGTACTTGATCCTTGTATTGACATCATCTGCCTTGGCACTAAGCAGGCACAGGGTGGAAAACGCCAGTGCCATGATTGTCGAAGATCGTCTTTTCATGTCTTTATAAGTATCTTGATTTTTATTGCGGCAAAGGTAATTCGTTTTCCACGTCCATTCAATAGACTCCCAACATTTTTAAATGGACAATATTATGAAAACAATAGGGATGTGAGATAAAAAAGGAGGGAAAACGCCCCCCGCGCTCGTCATTCCTCGCTGATGAGGCGCATGTATTCATCGTAGCCGATGTGCTCGCCCCCCATGCTTTTGAGGTGTGGCGTCTCAAGCTGGCAGTCGATGAGGGTGCCCCCCGCCTTTTGCAGGACACGGGCCAGGGTGATCAAGGCAAGCTTGGAGGCCGAAGGCCGAAGCGAGAACATGCTCTCGCCAAAGAACGAGCGTCCCAGCGTGACGCCGTAGAGGCCCCCTACCAGCGCCGTCCCGTCCCACACTTCCACGCTTGCGGCAAATCCCTGGTCATGCAACCGCTTGTAGGCCGCCATCATGTCGGGTCCCAGCCATGCGCCTCGCTCGGCATAGCGTCCGTCGACCCGGCTACACGCCTCGATGACGGCATCGAAATCCTGATTCAGCGTCACGTGATAGACGCCACGATTCATCAGCGCGCGCATGCTGTGGCTGATGTGGATTTTCCCGGGGAAGATTACGAAGCGGTCCATCGGGCAGAACCACATGATTTCCCTCCTCTCCCGGAATCCATACCAGGGGAAGATGCCGTTGCTGTAAGCCAAAAGCAGGCGGTCAACGCCAAGGTCGCCCCCCACGGCGAAGAGTCCGTCGGGATCGCCCTGCCGAGGGTCGGGAAAGGCCAGCACCCGTTTATCCAATCTCCAGACGGTCATTTCTCACAATGATTTTCACCTCGCCCCCTTGGGTCAGTCGTCCGAAAAGGATCTCGCGCATGAGCAGCGGCTTAAGGTCGCGGGCAATGACGCGGTCCATCTCACGCGCCCCGTATTCGGCCGTGAAACCCCGTTCCATCAACAAGTTGACGGCCTCGTCGGCAAGCGTCATGACAACGTTACGCTTGGAGAGCCTCTCTTGCAGCTCGCCGAGCTTCTTCTCCAGGATCTTTCGGGCCATCGTCCGGTCCATGTCATGGAACACGACGGTGGCCGAGAGGCGGTTGAGGAATTCGGGCTTGAAGGTTTTCTTCACTTGTTGCATCATCGCCTCTCCACGCGAGGTGTGCGCGTTGAATCCGACGTTGGCCCGCGAGGCATATTGCGCCCCCGCGTTCGACGTCATGATGAGCACCACGTTGCGGAAGTCGGCCTTCTGCCCTTTGTTGTCGGTCAGCGCGGCATAGTCCATCACTTGCAGGAGGATGTTGTAGATGTCGGCATGCGCCTTCTCTATTTCATCGAGCAGCAACACGCAGTTGGGCGTCTTGCGTATGGCGTCGGTAAGCAGTCCGCCATCCTCATAGCCCACATATCCGGCCGGCGACCCGATGAGCTTGGCCACGGCGTGCTTCTCGGCATATTCGCTCATGTCAAACCTGACCAGTCCCACGCCAAGCTCGTGAGCCAGGACACGCGCCACCTCGGTCTTTCCCACCCCGGTGGGTCCCACGAAGAGCAGGCTGGCCAAGGGCTTTTGGTCGTCTTGAAGCCCGGCTTTCGACATCTCTATGGCCTCCACCACCTGGGTCACGGCCTCGTCCTGCCCGTAGATCTTGTCCATCACGCGCTTGTGCAAGGTGTGGAGGGCCGCATTGTCGTCCTCTTGGAGCACCGAGGCGTCAATCTTGCAAATCTTCATCAGCACGCGCCTCACCAGTTCTTTGTCCACGATTTGCGGCCCGCCGCTTACGGGGTGCATCTCCCGGTAGGCGCCGGCCTCATCCACAATGTCGATGGCCTTGTCGGGCAGGAAGCGGTCGGAGATGTATTTTGCCGAAGCGCGGACGGCATAGCCGATGGCGTCGTCGGTATACTTCACGTGATGGAAATCCTCGTACTTCGCTTGCAATCCCTTCAAGATTTTTACGGCATCGTCGACGCTGGGCTCCTGGATGTCGATTTCCTGGAAGCGCCTCACGACGCCCTTGGCCGACGCGAGGTACCGCTTGTATTCGTCATAGGTGGTCGACCCGATGAAGCGGACGCGTCCTGACTCCAGATAGGGCTTCAACATGTTAGATGCGTCAAGTCCGCCCTCGGAGACCCTTCCCGCACCAATCATGTTGTGAATTTCGTCTATATAGACAATGACGTCGCCCTCGCGTTGCGCGCCGTCCATCACCAGCTTGATGCGCTTCTCGAAATCGCCACGGAATTGCGTTCCCGCCACCATGGTTCCCATGTCCATCGCATAGATGCGGCAAGCCTTCAACCGCTCGGGCACGTCCCCCCGATTGATTCTCCCGGCCAGTCCGTAGACCAGCGCGGTCTTGCCCACGCCCGGCTCGCCCACGTGCAGGGGGTTGTTCTTGTCCTTGCGGCAAAGCACCTGTATCGTACGCTCCAGCTCGACCTCGCGGCCGATGAGGGGGTTGTGGTTTTCCACATCATCATTGACACAGGTCACCAGCTTTTTCCACTCCTCGTCCTGGGTGTCATCGTCATCGTCGTCGTCCTCCTCGGAACCGGCGGCATGTGACCCTTCCGAGAGCAAGAGTTGCATAAAGAGGGCCTCGTCATTGTCGATGGCCTTCAACAGGATGTAGCTGGCCCAACTATCTTCCAAATGGAACAAGGCATTCACCAGGTGGGGTATGTCGACCGTGTCCTGTTCGGCCTGATAGGCCTGGAGGGCGGCCGCCTGCATGAGTTTCCGTCCCTGCTCCGACAACAACGGCGCATAGTCCGTGTCCGCGGGCACGGCCCCCATCGTCCGCAAGACTTGGTCCACCTGGGCCTGGAAATCGCGCAGGCTCACATGGAACAAGCTTAGCGCGAACGCGAATTCGGGCACCCCCACCAACGCGTAAAGCACGTGCTCGGGAGTCACGAACTGGTTCCGCCTCTGGGTACAGGCGTCCACGGCCTCTTGCATCAGCACGTTGAGGGCGTCGCTGTTCTTCATCATCATGTCGGCCATGCTCACACCTCCTTCAACGTGATTCTCAATGGGAAATTCTCCTCTTTGGCCAGTTGGTCGGCCACCTGCTTCCTGCTGACGGCCATGTCACGGCTGTAAATGCCCACCACGGCCGCCCCCTTCTCGTGAACCGCCAGCATCAGCTGCTCGGCCTCCTGCTCCGATTTGAGGAACACCTGGGTCAGCACGCCCACCACGAAGTCCATGGTGGTGAAGTCGTCATTCCAGAAGATTACCGACCATCGTCCCGGCTCACGCAGCGCGGTGCGGTCTTTTATGTTGGTTTGTGATTGTTCTTTTGCCATAACGTTATCTGATTATTCTTTTGCCATATCATCGCAAAGTTACGACAATAATTTGGCATAAACGAGCGGATAGAGGAAAAAAATGTCCGTGTGCCGCCACGTCCTCCCACCCGAAGGGAGCTCCCCCAGCCCGAATCACGCACCCGTCGCACCCGGCCCATGCCCTCGACGAGGCCATAGGGGCCAGACCACACGGGGCGGGGGCCTAGAACCTGTTCAAGGCATCGGCGACGTGCTCCACCTCGTCCGCCGTGAGCGTGGGGTTGCAAGGAATGCTGAGCTCCTCCCGGCTGATGCGCTCGGTAAGCGGTAGCGAGCGCGTGTTCCACTCCTTGTAGCACTCCTGCTTGTGAGGGGGGATGGGATAGTGGATCATCGTGCCCACCCCCTCCTGCGCGAGGTGTGCCTGGAGTTTCTCGCGTTGCGGACAAAGCACGGGAAAGATGTGAAACACATTGTCCTGCCGGTTCGTCCACGCCTCCCCGTCCCCATGCGGGCGAGGCAAGGTGATGCGGGGATTGTCGACATGGCGGAGGTAGAAGTCGGCAATCTCACGCCGCCGCGCGTTCTCGTCATCGAGGTAACGCAACTTCACGTCGAGCACGGCCGCCTGGATCTCATCAATGCGCGAGTTGCGCCCCTGGTAGGGGAAGACATATTTCCGGCTCGAGCCATAGTTGCCCAACGCCCTCACCACCGCGGCAAGCCGCCCGTCGGCCGTAGTCACCGCCCCCGCGTCGCCCAGGGCGCCAAGGTTCTTGCCAGGATAGAAGCTGTGGGCCGCGGCATCGCCCAGGCTTCCCGTGCGTGGAGCCGCCGCCATCCCCCCGGACACGTAACGGCACCCGTGGGCCTGCGCGTTGTCCTCGACAAGTTTCAGATGGTGTTTCCGGCAAAGCGAGGCGATGCGAGGCGACATGGCGCACCGGCCATAGAGGTGTACGATGAGGACCGCCCGCGTGCGCGAGGTGATGTGGGCTTCCACGAGGCGGTCGTCCATGAGGAGCGTGTCTGGATCGGGTTCCACCAGCACCGGCACGAGTCCGTTGTCGCTCAAGGCCAAGATGGAGGCGATATAGGTGTTGGCCGGAACGATCACCTCGTCGCCCTCGCGGAGCACGCCCAAGACCTTGTAGGCGCGGAAGATGAGCCACAAGGCGTCGAAGCCGTTGCCGCACCCCACGCAATGCGGCGTGCCGGTGAAGCGGGCATAGTGGGCCTCGAAGCGTCGTGTGGCCTCGCCTTGCAGATACCAGCCGCTGCCCACCACCTCGTCGGCGGCCCGGCGGATCTCGTCGGCGTGGAGGGCGTTCATTTTCTTGAGTGAGAGATAGGGAATCATGGTTGTGTGGATGAAGAGGATGAATATTCGTTGTGACGGCTCGCGGGCGCGTGTCTGACGTCGGGCTTGAGCAACACGAACCGTCCATCGGTCCACACCCGCCGGTAGGCCGATTGCGAGCGCAGGAAGCGCACCAGCTCACCGTCCTTCGGGGTCATGTCCTCCGTGTCGAGCAACACGCTGGGCAAGGCGTGCAGATGCCGCTCGGCCACGGTCACATAGTGCCTGCACATATAGGGCGAGCAGAACACGGTGGAAAACACGCCATAAGGCCTACATTCCAAGAGGGATATGGCCGGAATGTTAAACGTACAGATCAAGTAATCTCCATGGAGGTACGATCCCCGGAGCTGGTGTATGATATGGTTCAGCGTGGCGGCGTTGCTCCTCGTGGTGGCAATGCCCCTGGCCAGCGGGCTGTCGATGGCATAGCGGCACTCCAGCCGGTAGCCCTCTTCCGACATGGGACGCTTCGCCGTGGCCCAGAGGAAGGGCAGCACGATGGCTCCCAAGACGATGGCGGGAAGCCGGCGGCGGTCGGCGGGCAGGGAGCCTTGCCTGAAGTTGTCGGCGAGAATGCAGAGCGTGGCGGGCAGGGGCATGAAGACGGTGCACTGGCCGATGAACACCGACCCGCCATTGGTGCCGACGGGAAGGAATAGCGGGAAGAGGAAGCCCATGGCAAAGGCCGCCACGGGTCCGCGACGGAAACGTGGGGCGGCCACCAGGACGAAGAAGGTGATCCAGCTCAGGCCCACGGTGACATCGGAGATGATTTCGCGCAGATAGATGTTGAGCCACATCGAGAAGACGAAGCATGCGAGCAAGGCCGCGCGCCACAGATGCGACGAGGTACGGCGGCGCAAGGCGGCATAGACGAGCACGAGGATGGCGACGACGGCTCCGGCCTTGACCTGCTGCTTGTACATGCCGTAGAGCCAGAAGAAGACGTTCTTCACATTGTGCGGATCGTCTCCGCGCGTGCCTATCTGGAGCAGGTCGGTCACGGTCTGGGCGAGCACGCCGCCCTTGCCCGTGGCCAGCGCGAGCGCCACCATGAGCGCCAAGCCCGCCGCCGCTCCCGCGTAGAAGGCCCACAAGCCGGCGGCACGGGGACGTGGCAGGCGGAGCAGGGCGAACACGAGCAGGGCGCCCACGGGCAAGAGCAGGAACGACAAGTTGGTGAAGCGGAAGAGGATGGACACGCCCACGGCAAGTCCCGAGAGGGCGTAGCCGAGGAGGCGCCGCCTGCTCCGGGTGAACGCGTGGTAGAGGGCCAGCAGGGCCAGGCAGAGCAAGAAGGCGGAGTAGTCGTTGTAGTTGATTTCATAGTAGCTGTCCTGTTGCGAGAGGGTGGCCAGGGCGAGTCCGGCCAGCAGGTAGCGGCGGGGCACGTCGTGCCTCAGGCCGAGATAGACACAGGCCTCGATGAGCACGACCAGCGCCGTGCGGAGCACGCGCAATCCGTAGTAGGTGTCGACGGACAGCCACTTCATGAGCGCCCCGGTGAGCTCGTAGCTCATGAGCCACTGGCCAAGGAAGGAGGTGGTGAGGGGGTCGCCGTTGAAGTACTGGTAGCCCGACATGTACATTCCCACATCGAGATAAGACAGCCCCCGCCGCGAGAGGCCCAGCAGGAAGAGGGCGGCCAGCACGAAGCAGGCGCACACGACCGCCCTTCGGCCCGCCGCCGAGGAGCACGCCGCGAGCAGACGGCTTGCGGCGTGCCTTGCATCAGATGTCATTTTCCTCATTTTTCCTTCCATACGTTTTTTTTCCTCCCCGCATCCTCTCAAGGGAAAAGTCCTTCGGCCGGCCCTCGCCCCGTGTCCATTCCCGGCGAGGGCGATGCAAGCCACACCGGGGGGTTACAGGTCCCACGCATACCAGTCATAGCACACGCCCCGGCCGCCGAATCCCTCCTTTTGGGCGATGAGCGACCGGTTGAGCGTGCGGCCGTGGTCCTCGTTCGACGTGCCGAAATCGAAGTAACGGCAACGTCCCCGCCACTCGTCCATGATGGTCCGCACGAGCGCGTCGACGGCGTGCAGGCGCTTCCCCTCGGCCGATGCCGAGATGTACTGCGTGTGCACCACGCCGGACAAGACGTAGACCAGCACTCCGCCCACCACGCGTCCCTGCCACCGGGCCACGTAGAGGCGGATGTGTCGTGGGAAAGCCTCCGCCAGGAGGCGCATCTCGTCAAGGGAGTGTACGGGGCGGGCGTGGTATGTAGCCATCAGGTTGCCGTCGAGCACGTCCCAGAACTCGGGCAGCGCCCCGTTGTCCTGCTCCACCACGATGCCGTTTCGCGCGGCCTTGTTGGCGTTGTAGTGCCGGTCGTGGCGCCACTTCACGGGCCGCCCCATGTCGACGGTGGCCGACAAGTTTCTCACGCACAGGGAGGCGTGGCACACCTGGGTGACCGCGTAGAGGTCTTCCTGGGCCGGCTGCCGGCAATAGATCCACGGCACGGGCTTGTAGACCACGCGTCGGAACCCCTCGCCCGCGAGGTGCGTGTTGAGCTCCTCCATCAGGTCGAGCGTGCCGGCGGCCGTAGCCTCGGAGCCGGTGACGAGCCCTCCGTAGGTGAGTCCCTGGTGCGACCAGAGCGTGCCGTCGTCGGCCGCATTGGCGGGCAAGAGGGCGCAGAGGCGCCCCTCCCTGAGAATCATGAGCGAATGGTCGGCGAAGCGCTTCCGGTGATAGTCCATGTATCCTCGCAGGAAGAGGAAGAGGGGCTGCCGGCTCGCCGCCACGAAGTCGTCCCACGTGCGTGCGTCGTCGGGGGAATAGCGCTTAAACTCGAACATCGCGTTCCAGATACTTCAGATAGTCGTCGTAGTCACGTATATAGTCGTCCTCGTCAAAGCGGTCCTCGGCCAGCACGAGGCACACGGCTCCCGATGAGAAGTCGTCGAGCGTACGCCACACGCCCTTCTCCACGAGCAGCCCCTCGTAAGGGTGGTTGAGCATGAACGACCGCCGCTCCCGCCCGTTATCGAGCGTGACGGAGAACGCTCCGCCCGCGGCCACGATCATCTCCCGGCAATGCTTGTGCGCGTGGCCGCCCCGTATCACGCCCGAGGGCACGTCGTAGACCCAATAGACCCGGCTCACCGCGAAGGGCACGTGGCGCGCGCCCTCGACGAAGGTGAGGTTGCCCCGCGGGTCGACGACCTTGGGCAACGCGATGATTCTTCCCAAATTTCTTTCCAATGTCATTTTGTTTTCAGTCATGAGGTTGTGCGCGCCCCTCCTCCGGCGAGCGACGCGCCGCCGGCGGTCCGTCCACGGTCATGGAGGGCGTCCCTGTTCCGCCGGCGGGGAGGGATTCGGGGGGCGCGCCCTCTTTCCGACTTATTTCTCCATATAGGGATCGGTGCCTAGCACGGTGCGCGCCAGCCGCTTGGCCTTGGAGCGCAGCGCGCCGATGTCGGAGCCCAGGTCGTCATAGCACACCACCACGCCCATGCGTCGTCCCACGTGGGCCTCGGGCTTGCCGAAGATTCTCACGCGTGCCCTGTCGGCGGCGCACACGTCGTCCAGGTTGTAGTCCAGCGGCCCGCGGCTTTCCACGGGCGAGAGGACCACCGCCGAAGCCCCGTTGTGCTCCAAGTGTATGGCGGGTATGGCGAGCCCCATCACGGCACGGAAGTGCAGCTCGAACTCGCTCAGGTTGGTGCAGTGGCTCAAGGTGACCATGCCCGTGTCGTGCGGGCGCGGGCTGAGTTCCGAGAAGATGACCTCGCCCTGCTTGGTGAGGAAGAACTCCACCCCCCAGAGTCCGGCCCCCGTGAGCGCGGCCGTCACCTCGCGTGCCATGTGCTGCGCCGCGGCAAGCTGTTCGCCGCCGAGGGTGTAGGGCATCCAGCTCTCGCGGTAGTCGCCCCCCTTCTGCACGTGCCCTATGGGCGGGCAGAAGAGCGTGGGCCCGTTCTTCTGGGTGATGGTGAGCAGGGTGAACTCGGAGTCGAAGTCAATGAACTCCTCGATGATCACCTCGCGCACGTCGCCCCTGCCGTCCTTCATGGCCTCGTCGAAGGCCTCCCTCAGCTCGCCGTCGTTGTGCACGTAGCTCTGTCCGTGTCCCGACGAGCTCATGAGCGGCTTCACCACGCAGGGGAATCCGATCTCGTCGGCGGCGCGCTTGAACTCGTCGAAGGTCTTGGCGTAGAAGTAGCGCGCGGTGCGCAGGCCCAGCTCGTGTGCGGCCAGGTCGCGGATGGCCCGCCGGTTCATGGTGAAGTTGACGGCCCTTGCCGAGGGCACGACCTGCACGCCCTGCCGTTCGAAGTCGAAGAGCCTCTCGGTGCGGATGGCCTCGATTTCGGGCACGATGATGTCGGGGTGGTGGCGCTCCACGGCCTCGGCGAGGGCGTCGCCGTCGAGCATGGAGAACACCTCCCGCTCGTCGGCCACCTGCATGGCCGGCGCGTCGTCATATTTGTCGCAAGCCACCACGTATTGTCCGGCACGCTTGGCGGCGATGGTGAACTCCCTGCCCAGTTCGCCGGAGCCCAAAAGCATGATTTTCTTCATAGCGTTCGCAAAAAAACGTTTTTCTTATTTTTTTCCTATTTCAGTTTCTCGTGGCGTTTTCCGCCATACATCTCGTCGTAATACTTCTGATAGTCTCCGCTCGTCACCTCGCCAATCCACTGCTGGTGCTCCAGGTTCCAGCGGATGGTCTTGACGATGCCGTCGGCGAACATCGTCTCGGGATACCATCCCAGCTCGTTTTTGATTTTCGTCGGGTCGATGGCGTAGCGCTTGTCGTGTCCGAGCCGGTCGCCGACGTGCACGATGAGCGAGTCGTTGATCCACGAGATGTCGATGTCGCCCTTCTCGTCCCTCACCTGTTTTTTCAACACGTTGCGCAGCTCCCTGTCGCCCTCCATCATGTCGTGTATGGTCTTGATGGTGAGTTTCACGATGTCGATGTTCCTCATCTCGTTGTGTCCCCCCACGTTGTAGGCCTCGCCCTCGCGTCCCTGCCTGATGACGAGGTCGATGGCCTTGCAGTGGTCCTTCACGTAGAGCCAGTCGCGCACGTTGAGCCCCTCGCCGTACACGGGCAGCTGCTTGCCCTCGAGGATGTTGTTGATGATGAGCGGTATGAGCTTCTCGGGGAACTGGTAGGGCCCGTAGTTGTTTGAGCACCGCGTGATGGTCACGGGGAAGTGGTAGGTGTCGCGGTAGGCCTGGACGATGAAGTCGGCGCTGGCCTTGCTTGCCGAGTAGGGGCTGTGCGGGCACAGGGGTGTGTCCTCGGTGAAGAAGCCCTCGTCGCCGAGCGTGCCGTACACCTCGTCGGTCGACACCTGGTGGAATCGTTTTCCGGCCTTGAAGGTGGGGTATCCGCCGGCGTCCTTCCCGGTGGCCCAGGCCTTCCGCGCGGCGTCCATGAGGTTTTGCGTGCCGAGGATGTTGACCGAGAGGAAGAGCTGCGGGTCCTCGATGGACCTGTCGACGTGGCTCTCGGCGGCGAAGTTCACCACATAGTCCACGTCGTTCTCGGCAAGGAGGCGGTCGGCGAGCTTGCGGTCGCGGATGTCGCCCTTCACGAAGAAGCACCTCTTGTCGTCAATGTCGTCCTTGATGGTGCCCAGGTTGCCCGCGTAGGTCAGGGCGTCGAGCACGATCACCTTGATGTCCTCGTCCTTATACTTCTCGTCGAGCAAGTATTTGATGAAGTTGGCGCCGATGAAGCCGGCCGCACCTGTAACGAGATAAGTTTTCATAATCTTTTATGTTTTTTTATGTATACTGTTTTTCTTGCTTGTTGGTTTCCCGTCCGAGGGTGACGACCTCGCAGTCCCTCATGTCGGCCCCGTCGATGACGAGCCTCACCAGCGTGCGTTGCGTCTGCCATCCCTGCAGCCCCGCCGCCCCGGGGTTGATGTGCAGCAGGTGCAGGCGCGGGTCGGGCATCACCTTCAGGATGTGCGAGTGTCCGGCGACGAACAGCCGCGGCGTCTCCTCCGTGATGGCCCTCCACACCGACGGGTCGTAATGCCCCGGATAGCCTCCGATGTGCTTCATGAGCACGTCCACCCGCTCGCACCTGAAGCGCAGCGTCTCGGTGTAGCGGCGGCGCAGGTCGTAGCCGTCCGCGTTGCCCCACACGGCGCGGAAGCGCGGCCCCATGCGCTCGAAGCGGTCGGCCACCTCGGCCGATCCGATGTCGCCGGCATGCCATACCTCGTCGCATTGTCCGAGATAGTATTCGTATTTCGGGTCCCAATAGCCGTGGGTGTCGCTGATGATTCCGATGTGCTTCATGCTTGCTGGTGTGTTGCGTGGACGGGCGGTGATTCTCTTTTTCCCCCTTACCGTTTTTCCCCGGCGGGGCCGGCCATGTGGAAGCGGCGGCGGACGAAGCCGGCGATGAACTCGCCGGTGGCCTCGATGCCGAGCACCGACGAGTTGACGCACAAGTCGTAGCTCTCGCTGTGGCCCCACTTCTTGCCCGTGTAGAAGTTGTAATAGTAGGCCCGCTGCGCCTCCTTGTCGCGGATGTACTTCCGCGCCTGCGCGCGGGTGAGGTTGTGCCGCTTGCACACCCGCTGGATGCGCTGGTCGATGTTGGCGGTCACGAAGACGTCCACCACGTTGTCCATGTCGCGCAGCACGTAGTCGGCCGTACGCCCCACGAACACGCAGCTGCCGTGGGCGGCGGCCCGCCTTATGGCGTCGCTCTGCAACTTGTAGAGGCCCTCTTGCGAGAAGGTGTTGTCATAGAAGTTGTGCTCGCCCACGAGGGGTGTGTTGAAATGGAAGAGGCTTTTCAGGAACCCGCGGCGCTCGTCGTTCTGCTCGAAGAACTTCTCGCTGAACCCGCTCTCCTTGGCGGCCAGGTTGAGCAGCTCCTTGTCGTAGAAGGCGCAGCCGAACACCTCGGCCAGGCGCTGGGCGATCACGCGGCCGCCCGAGCCCACCTGGCGGCCCATGTTGATAATGATTTTATCCATGGCTCATTTGCTTTTTTAATTTCCGCATATACACCGTCATCACCACGAAGGCCAGCAGGGCCGAGAGGAAGTCGCTCGAGGGCAGGGCGTACCACACGCCGTCGAGGCCGAACTCCGCCGGCAGCAGGGCCAGCAGGGGGATAAGGAGGAGGAGCTGGCGCGAGAGCGAGAGGAAGATGCTCACGCTGACCTTTCCGATGCACTGGAAGAAGTTGGTCACCACCATCTGGAATCCCACGATGGGGAACACCAGCATGTTGAAGCGTATGGCCGCCACCGACTGCCTGACGAGCTCGGCGTCGGTGGTGAAGAGGCGGGCGATGGAGGCGGGCAGGAACATGGCCACGAGCCACCCGGCCGCCATGATGCACGTGGCCGCCACGATGGCTATGTTGAGCACGCGCAGCAGGCGGTCCGTCTTCTGCGCTCCGAAATTGTATCCGGCAATGGGCTGCATGCCCTGGTTCAGCCCCATGACGAACATGGCGAAGACGGTGGCCACGGCGTTGCTGATGCCATAGGCGGCCACCGACATGTCGTCGCCGTAGCGCACGAGCTGGTTGTTCACGAAGATCACCACCACGCACGCGCACACGTTCATCAGGAACGGGCTGACGCCGATGCTGACGATATTCCTCACCAGGGCGCCCCTCAGGCGGTAGATGCCGCCCTTCAGGTGGAGCAGCTCGCGCTTGTCCGAGAAGAGCCGGAACTGCCAGCACAGGGCGAGCGCCTGCGACACGATCGTGGCCAGGGCCGCCCCGCGGATGCCCCAGCGCAGCCAGAGGATGAACACCACGTCGAGCAGGATGTTCATCACCACGGTGAAGATGGTGGCCGCCATGGCCTGGCGCGGCTTGCTGGCCGCGCGCAGCACGGCGTTCATGCCGAAATACATGTGCGAGAACACGTTGCCCGCCAGGATGATCTGCATGAAGTCGCGGGCGTAGGGCAGCGTGGCGTCGCTGGCGCCGAAGAAGCGGAGGATGGGGTCGAGCCAGGCCAGGCACACCACCGAGAACGCGATGCCGATGATGACGTTCAGGGTGACCGTGTTGCCCAGGATGTTCTCGGCCGTGAGGTAGTCCTTCTGCCCCAGCTTCACCGAGATGGCCGTCGAGGCGCCCACGCCCACGGCGGCGCCGAAGGCTCCGGCCAGGTTCATGAAGGGGAAGGTGATGGCGAGGCCCGCTATGGCGTCGGGGCCGACGATCTGGCCGATGAACACGCGGTCGATGATGTTGTAGAGCGACGAGGCGGTCATGGCGATGATGGCGGGCAGGGCGTATTCCCACAGCAGGCGGCCCACGGGGCGCGTGCCCAGCTCGAGCGTGGCGCGCTTGTTGCCGCCGTCCCCCGCCGTGGCGGAGCCCGGGCGGGCCTGGCCCTGCGCCGCCGGCCTGACGGTATCGTTGGTGTCTTGGTTCATATTGCAAAGTTACGAAAAAAAACCGAGACGGCAAAATGTTCATGCCATTTTATATTCCCGCGCGCCCCAATCCGTCCGTGGCTGCCAAGATAGTGGACGCAGGGGCGTACGGGCTGAGAAACAACGATCTGGCCTGACGATTCGCCGTTTTGTCAGTTCAATTTCACGTTTTGTCACACCGCGAGCCTGTCATTTTCTGACACAGCGCGGAGGGAAACATTTGAACACAGGCCGCCGCGCCGCGCGCGCCGCCGGCAAAGAGGCGACGCAACCCTATTATAATAGGAGGAAAGGGGGTTGGCGTTTAGGCTTTGCAAACAGCTTCATAAACCTTCTTACTGCATCTTGTACACAAAAATAAGGAAAGACACCGCCTAAAAAACCGCCAAAACATCGGCGATAATGCAAAAATTCTTAAATCTGTCTGTCAAATTGGACGTTTTGTCATTTTTTTGCGCAAATGAGTGTTACAAAAATCAAAAATATTTCGTAATTTTGTCGAGTAAAATTTTCGAAAAATCAATTAAATAAAAAAAGACAATGCAAGATTCAAAAGTTAAACGCCCCGGCTCTTATCGCGACGCACTGAGCGCGGAGAAGATGGACGAGCTTCAGGGAAAGATCCTTCGTGTATTGGTGCTCGACAAGAAATACCTGGACAAGGAGTATTCGGCCAAGCATCTTGCCGAGGACATCGGTACGAACACACGCTACATCAGCGCGGTGATCAACTCGCGGTTCCACGTCAACTATTCCGAGTTCGTCAACAAGCAGCGCATCGACGACGCCATGTCCATGCTCACCGACAAGCGCTTCCTGCAGTTGTCGATATGCGACATCGCCGACAAGGTGGGCTTCTCCAACCGCCAGAGCTTCTACTCCGCCTTCTTCAAGTTCCAGGGCACCACGCCCCGGAAGTATCGCGTGGAGTACCTCTCCCAGCACCCCGAGCTGCAGCGCAAGGCCAACACCAAGAAGTAGGCCGCGACGCCCACGCCGCGCGCGGGGGTCGGGGCCGCAGGCTCTCGCCGGTCGAGGAGGCCCCGCAAAAAAGTCGGACGGGTGGTCAACCGTCCCATTTGAGAAAAGAGTCCGGTATAGCGCCGGACTCTTTTCTTTTTGCCTGGATTCGTCCCCCGCAGGGATATACGGCCGGCGGCACCCCACCCTTCCCCGTCTTCGCGGCGTCCGCACATCACGCACCCCAGGGGGGGGAACGGTTTTGCGCGTCCAACGGCTCCCCGGGCGCGCGTCGCTCACTTCTTCGCCTCCTCCTTGATGTATCCGTGCCGGTAGGCATAGAGCAGCTCCTCAAGGTCGGCCACCTGCCGGCGCAGCTCCACGCCCTTGTCGGTATCGGCCACACGCATCCGGTGGTTGCTCATCTCCACGATCTGCGTAGTCGACTTGATGTCGGTGCCCTTCTTGATGGCGTCCTCGGTAGAGGTGAACGGCTCGTGCTGCACCAGCTGGAATCCGCGGCTGTGATACACGAGGGTGTAGCCCGCGATGCCCGTCTCGCTGTGGTACGCCTTCGAGAATCCGCCGTCGATCACCATCAGCTTGCCGTTCGCCTTGATGGGATTCTCGCCCTTCGTCGCCTTCACGGGCACGTGGCCGTTGATGATGTGGCGGTTGGGTCCGCTCACGCCGAAGGCGTCGAGGATGTAGTCGGCCACCTCCTCCCGGTCGCGCAGCCTGAAGTAGCTCCCCTTGTCCTCCTTCCACGTCGCCTTGTCGGCGACGAAGTACCGCTCGAAGGTGGCCATCTTCCCCTTGTCGAAGAGCGGACTGTCGGCGCCGCACCAGAGGTAGAGGAAGTAGTCGGTGGCATAGCGGCGCTCCTCCTCGCCCGAGTCGCTTTGGAAGGCCGTGCGCACCATCATCCCGATGTGCTGCATCAGCTCGCGCCCCTTGTAGCGCCGCCCCGGACTGATCTCCACCTCCTTCAGCGTGCCGTCCTCGTTCAGGGGCACCGAGGCGTGGAAGAGCAGGTTGTTGTTCACGATGGCATACATGCCCCCGTGCTGCAACATCAGGCGGATGTGCCTGTGCAGCTTCTCGCTCATCATGAACGAGTGGTGCAGGCGGCGCACCAGCGCCCGCTCTTCCTCCGAGAGCTCGTCGGGGCGCGCCGGGTCGATGGTGGGGAAGTTGCACGACGTCATGCCGTAGAGGCGCCCGTCGATCTCCACCGCGCCCCGCTCGTAGTCCACATGGTCGAAGAGGCACCGGTGCTCCATCTTCCAGTCGGGATGCGACTTGAAGACCTGGCTTTCCATCTTGAACTGGATGACGGCGATGGCCTTGTGCATCTGCGCCGTGAGGCGGAGGGTCTTCTCGTCCATGGGCCCCGTGCCCGCGCCCAGCCTGGGCTGGAACTCGGCGCACGGGTCGTCGCCATAGGTGTCCATGGCGAAGGTGGCCAGCGGCACCAGGTTGATGCCATACCCCTCCTCGAGCGTCGACAGGTTGGCATAGCGCAGCGACAGCCGGATGACGTTGCACATGCAGGCGTCGTTGCCCGCGCAGGCCCCCATCCACAAGATGTCGTGGTTGCCCCACTGGATGTCCCACGAGTGATAGTTCTGCATGATGTCCATGATCAGGTGCGCCCCCGGGCCGCGGTCGTAGATGTCGCCGAGGATGTGAAGCTGGTCTATCGACAGGCGCTGGATCACGTTGGCGATGGCGATGATGAAGTCGTCCGCCCTGCCCGTCTCGATGATCGCGTCCACGATTCCGTTCACGTAGGCCGTCTTGTCGATGTCCTCGGTGCGCTCGTGCAGCAGCTCCTGGATGATGTACGAGAACTCCTCGGGCAGGTTCTTGCGCACCTTGCTGCGCGTGTACTTGCTCGACACCTCGCGGCACACGGACACCAGCTCGTGCAGCGTGATGTGGTACCAGTCGTCAATGTCGTCCTCCTCCATCTTCACCAGCTCCAGCTTCTGCTCCGGATAGTATATCAGCGTGCACAGCTCGCGCTTCTCGCTTTCGCGGAGCGTGTTCCCGAAAAGCTCGTTCACCTTCCGCTTGATGTTCCCCGAGGCGTTCTTCAGCACGTGCTGGAAAGCCTCGTACTCGCCGTGGATGTCGGCCAGGAAATGCTCCGTGCCCTTGGGCAGGTTCAGTATGGCCTGCAGGTTGATGATTTCCGTGCTCGCGTCCGCAACCGTGGGAAACGTGCCGGAAAGGAGCCGCAGATAGCGCAGGTCCTTCTCAATATTGTCATGCGACGGCGTCTTGTTGCTGTTTCTCATATCCTCTTTGTATATATATAGTGTCCGCCGCGGGGCTGCGCCGGGCTTCGCCCGCCTCGCACGCCACACGCGCCGGTTGTACGTGTGGCAAATATAACGAATTCTGACAAGACCGCCAAAAATAATGCCGGAAATCACCCCGGAAACACAAATAAGTGTTTTTTTTGCCCGAAAATTTTGTGGATTAAAAAATAAGTATTACCTTTGCACCGTCAAAACAACGACAGGGGCGTAGCCCAGCTGGTTTAGAGCGCTGCAGTCACATTGCAGAGGTCATGGGTTCGAGTCCCATCGTCCCTACTCGAACAGGAGGATGCATCATCAGGATGCGTCCTCCTTTCTTTTTCCCATACGCCCGCCGCTCGCACCCGCAAGCA
>CAYQUN010000032.1:0-32713 GCA_964420715.1 uncultured Prevotella sp.
CTTTCATGATTAGTGATAAGGATACAGAGAATGCAGTTTATGAAGCATTAAAGATGGGCTACCGCATGATTGACACCGCCAATGCCTACATGAACGAGGAAGGTGTTGGCAAGGCTTTGAAGCGTGCCTTTGACGAGGGTATCGTGAAACGAGAGGATGTCTTCGTGTCAACAAAGCTGTGGCCAACTTTGTATGAGAACCCCAATGCTGTTGACGAAACATTGAAGCGCCTGCAACTCGACTATGTCGACCTGCTCTTCATCCATCAGCCTGCCGGCAACTTCATCGCAGGTTACAAGCAGCTGGAGAAGGCTTACAAGGATGGAAAGGCGAAGAGCCTCGGAATCTCAAATTTCCACGACGAGAAGCTTGAGCGTCTGCTTGCTGCCGCTGAGATTAAGCCGCAGGTTATTCAGCTTGAGACCAATCCGTACTGCATCAAGCACGACATCATCAACCGTCTGAAGGAGTATGGCACACGCGTTATGGGTTGGTATCCGCTTGGACACGGCGACAAGGAGCTTGTCAATGAGCCGGTATTCACCAAACTTGCAAAGAAGTACAACAAGAGCAATGCGCAGGTTGTCCTTCGTTGGGCTACCCAGATGGGCTTCCTTACTATTCCTGGTTCAAAGAATCCTGCACATATCAAGGCAAATGCCGACATCTTCGACTTCAAGTTGGCTGATGAAGAGATGGCTGAGATTGCGAAACTTGATGGCAAAAAATCGTACTATCACGCTACCAATGCCATTGAAGAAGGCTATGCCGGAATGCATCTTCCGTTCGAGAAATAAATTTAGACTCTAACAAGCTAGAAAAACCGTCATTGCAGTTGTGCAGTGGCGGTTTTTTGCTTTACATTTCTATACCAATCTTGTCCATATACATCTTTACACGGCACTCACCAGTTCCACCATTCATGTGGGAGACCGAAATCTCTTTAAGTTCGCTGAAATCGGGAGACAGGACATTTATATGCTCTTGCCAAACCTCTTCCCAAGTTCGTATGCAGCTTTCAAATCCAAAGGGAATTGTGTTTCATGCTGCTTCTGCTTTGCATCGGCAGAGAAGAAGTCAATATCGTAACGGCCGTAATCCTTAAACTGCTTAGTGTCATAACTGTAGAGGGCTTCGTATGATCCCATAATGTTACGGCAGTAATTGCCCAGCGAGTCGAACATAGGCTGGTAGAAAGCCTTGGCAGCTGCTTCCGGCGCATTCATTGTAAAAACACCGGCAACGGGTATGACGTGTTCACGCCAGCTGATACGAGGCGGAAAATCGCCTGTCTGTGGCCGGTTGCGGTCAATTAGGTAACTGTCGACAGGGAAAAGCAAACGCTCCAAATAGCTGTGCAGCATTCCGCTTATGCCGTCATAGAATATCGGTGTACCAAATATTATGGCATCAGCCTGCATGGATGCTTCGAGAACTGGTGAAAGCTCGTCCTTTACCGCACAGTGGTTGTGGTACTTAGAGTTTTTCAACTTGCATGCCATACACTCCCGGCAACCCGTGTACTTGTAGTCGTAGAGTCTGAACTCCTCGGCCTCACCACCATTTTCCAGTATGCCTCTTTTTACTTCATCAAGTAATGTGGACGTATTGTTTTTCCGTCTCGGGCTTGCATTGATAATTACTATTTACTTCATAATGTTCATATTTTGTTTTCAAATCTGCGAAAACATTTTTAATGTATACAATTTATTCCCTATTATAACAAGGAGAGTTAGCTGCAAGTCACTCCCTCTTCTGCATGCTCATCAAGAATATCCTTGAACTGGGGATGGCGTTGATACCATAAGTAAGCAAGAGAGCAAATCGGCTGGACCTTCAGATATGCGTCGTCGCATAGTCGTTGAGAGCACTGACGAGCATGGCTCCTATGCCTTCTTTGAAAGCGATATGGTTGATTGACAGTGCGTTGCCATTGAAAGTGAAGTTCAATGGGCCAACAATCCTCTCACCATCATCGGCGAGAACCTTTTCGCCGTTGTTCGTTGTCTCTATCTTTGTTTCTATTGGGTACAAAGGTGCGTTTTTGTTTTGTTAAATAAAAACGAATAATGGATTATGTAAGAATGGCTTTCTGATAAGCAAGCCTTTTGTCACCATTCTGTAAATGTATAATACCACAATAAGTAAAACCATACTTTTCAAGACAATGCTGCATGATTTTATTATCTTTGTGGGTATCAATGCGGATGTTACTGTCCTTTGAGAAGCACCAGTTGAGGACGTTGTCCATTACTCCGTGATATTGTGGCAGACTTGCAACCCTATGAATGACGTGGTAATGATTATCGTTAAGCCATTTGCCATTGTAAATGATGCTGTAGGTTGGATCTGGACCTGGTATAAACGCCCATGTAGCTATTGGCAGGTTGTCTTCTAAGAGCAAATAACTGTTGCTGTTTACAATATCGGTCTCAATCTGCTCTTTTGACGGATGATTGGCATCCCATTGATGGATATTTCCTGAAGCAATCATAATTTCCCGGCCGCTTTCAATGAGGTTCAGAACTGTTTGGACGTCATCAGCCGTTGCTTTCTTTATTTTTCTCATCCTTTTTCCTCTTTTATGGCAAAGTAATGCTTTCGGATAATCCAAACACGCAGTAGCCAAATGGCAAAGAAACCATTGCTGACAACCTCATAGATAGAGCCCCATGGCTCAGGAACGTGAAGGATGCGTTTGAGAAGCCATAATACAAGGTCGATATTGAACAACCAGTTCCATACTTTGTCTCTATCGGTGAAAGTGAGCCGCTTACTCTCGCCTTGTGGCACATAGACATCAACTGACGACTCTATGAACTTGTACATACTGCGGATGGTCACTTTATATCTGCCTGGTGGCAAGTTGATGTATGCTTCTTTGCCTTTGAACGCACCCAATAGCTGGTCATTGATGAGAAGATAGTGTGGTATCATTCCCATCAGCTTGCCTTTGGTTGATATTATGAGTTGTGACGGTTGCATCACTCTTACTTGCCTTCTACAGCCTTTGGTGTCCAATTTGTAAAGAAGCGTAGGACTTCTTCTTCGTTATATCCTTGTCCTTCCTCCAAGAAGCTCTTCAGTCCTGTCTGTGCACTCGCAATGATTGTTACGAGTACGAAAGCTATTGTGAGTTAGCTTAGAAAACCACCATGCGCCTTGGGCGCCTTGTAACACTCGGCAAATCCGCGTCAGCGATGGTGGCCTCTAAATTTACTTTAGAATCCGACGGACTTCAGCCATTTGTCGATCTCTGCATGTTTCTTGTCCATGCCGTTGCCCCCCATCTCGTGGGTTACGATGGTAAGTCCGTCGCGGTGGTTGGCGTCAGGGGTGGCTTTGATGATATCTTCCAGGGTGTTGTACTCTCCTGTGTAGCAGGTGCAGAACGGAATGACGGTCTTGCCCTTGAAGTCATACTGCTCAAGGAATGTGAACACCGGCATGGGTGCTGTATACCACCAGACGGGTACACCGACAAAAACAACATCGTACTGGTCCATATTCTCTATTTTGCCCTTGATGGCAGGACGCTTGCCGGCTTCTTTTTCTGCTTTGGCATCCTCTGTGCATGGCTGGTACTCTGTAGGATAGGGTTTAACACGCTCGATTCTGAATGTGTCTGCACCGAGCTTGGTTGCGATATAATCAGCCGCGTCTTTTGTGTTACCACTCCAGGAGAAGTAGGCAACGAGTATTTTCTTGTTTTGCATGTCGTTAGTGTTTTTTGACTCTTTGTTTCCTGTGAATGCGCTGACACCCAGTATGCAACCGAGTGCCAACATGGCGAATGCAAGTAGCTTCTTCATAGTTTCTATTGTTTTTTTCGTGTGCAAAGTTACATTGTTGTTTTGGATTCGCTTTTACACAAAACACGTGTGATAATTCACTTTTTTCGTGCCTTGTAGCTCTTCCATGAAAATTCGTATAAATCACCGAGACGACGCCTGCGTAAGCCGTATGGTCTCAATTAATAGTATGAGATTTCAAACCATTGGGAGACGTTGACATAATCAACGAAGCTGTCACCACGATATTCGATGCCCAAGCCTTCAAACTCCTTGGGAACATAGAGATTGCCTGTGACGAGGTCGCCCTCTAGGCCTTCTCCTTTCACGACTCGGCCATCCGGGCAAGCTTGGCGGCCCTCGCAGGCTAGGAAGTTCCACTTGGGCTTGCCATAGTCGTATGATTTGCCTGAGAGCAGTAACCTCATTGATATGGTGTCTACCTCCCAAAAGCCACCGCCGATGCAAGTGTCGCCGGCTAAAAGCAAGTCTTTGTGCATCTGCACGTTACCAATGCGCAGGTAGCCGTTGAGAGTGAGAATGAATTTTGGCTCCATTAGAATTGCGTTAAGTTTTATGCGATAATATCTTTGTCAGTTGTCTTTCTGAAATTCACATCTGCTTATTTCTCTGTAATATCTGTGTCCAATGTCCTTGCAATAGTACAACCCGAAGTTGTTTATCGTAAGCGGTATGTTGAAGCGTTTTATATTCCCCTTTATACTCTCAAAGTCCTCGCGTGAAAGTTTTCTCTTCAAGCGTTTGGTAATCGTGAAATGTATTCTTGCCTCATGAATCGGCGGTGTGGTCTTTCCTTCAAGAGGCCTGCCGATGGCATCATAAAGTTTTGAGCAAATTTCCGTTAGTCCGGAAGGGATATTCCGAGTTTGGGCATACAGCACCTTGATTCTGTCTTTCTTCGCACTATAGAAGTAACCGATGTCGTTGATATTGATAGAAACGGGTTGCAGGCCAGTGGCGATGGCCCTCATTTCCTCTTGAATGAAGGGTATGCAATTCTTGTCCACTCTGCCTATAAAGAGCAGTGTGCAGTGGAAGAACTTTTCGTCTTTTCCGTTTGGAAGGAAAACTTCTTTTACGTCTTTTGCGACCTTGTCCATATCAGGTATGGCATTTTGTGGTAGCATGAACGCGATGAAGATGTTAACTTTGCTGTCCTCGTCCATAACACTTTGAATCTCGTAATGATAGCATTCTATGTCATTGTTTCCATAATAGGATATGCGTTTCCAAGCAAATGATTCTTAACTACCCTCCGGACTCCAAAATCGTTGAAGGTTGCCAAGGATCGCATCATAGTCCTGGACGGTGAATGTGCCATTTCCGTGCATCATGATGGTCAGTTCCATACCGTCGAATGTCTTGTGGGCATGGGTGTCATGAAAGCCGTTACGCGAATAAAATCCAAGGCGGCGCCGGCGCTGTCCTATGTTCCCGGCGTCAGTCTGGTCAGGCGATTCCATGTCAAGGATGATGTTCTTATTGCCATACTTGGCTATCAGTTTTGTGAGTATCTGCTGACCATAGCCCCTGCCTCGCAATTCCTTTCTTACTGCGAAATACCAGAACCAGTTGTACGACTTATAAGGATAGACTATTGTGAAGCCAACGAACTCGTCATCTTTGTCATAGTAGGCGGTGAAGTCAAGTGGCATTTCTTCAATAAGGCGCAGCAATGCTTTCCATGGAACCTGCTCTTCGGTGGGAAAGGCGGTCTCGTAGAGTTCCCGTAGCTGTTCATTGGCATTCTTTGATGTTATCGTCTTTTCAGTCATACTTCTTTTTATTCTAGATTGATGACAAAGTTAATCAAATTATTCTAAAATACAATGAAAAACCGAATATTTGGGAAGAAGAATCGCCCTTAAAACATGCGGTCGGCCACAAGGACCGCACCCGGCATGTGGGCAACGGTATGACAACCCTGTGCCGCACATGTCGGGGCCACTCGCAACAACATGACTGTCATGCGTGTCACGACCTAACAATAATGCTATGAGCTTTTTCCATAATCGTTTGAATTCAGAAGGTTTATCCTGCTTGGTTCTGTTTATTTGTCGATGAGGGCTTCGCTTGCCGCATTGTAACGGTCGCCGGAGAGCAGGATGCTGTTCAAGTGCTTGTCTATTGACTTCATTTCCTCAGGAGTGAAAGTAATCTTCGCACTGGCAACATTTTCCTTGATGCGTTTCAGCTTGCGCATTCCTGGAATAGGAACAATCCATGGCTTCCGGGCAAGCAACCATGCAAGGGCGATTTGTGCAGGTGTGGCGTTCTTCCGCTTGGCTATCTCGCCTACATAGTCGGCAAGGCGAAGGTTCTTGTCGAGATTCTCTCCTTGGAAGCGTGGAACGGTACTGCGAAAGTCGGTCTTGTCGAACGTCGCGTCCTTCTTCACTGCACCAGTAAGGATGCCCTTGCCAAGTGGAGAAAAAGGTACGAAGCCGATGCCAAGCTCTTCGAGTGTGTCGAGGAGCCCGTTGGTCTCAGGCTCGCGCCAGAACATAGAATATTCGCTCTCGACAGCCGTAACAGGATAGACCTTGTGTGCACGCCGTATAGTTGCAGGTGAAGCCTCTGACAGGCCGTAGTGCAGGATCTTCCCTTCTTTTATAAGGTCGGCAAGTGTACCTGCTACATCTTCTATAGGTACCTGTGGATCGACACGATGTTGATAGTAGAGGTCGATGTGGTCGGTACGCAGACGCTTTAAAGACCCCTCCACGGCTTCGCGTATGTGCTCCGGACGGCTGTTAAGCACAGAGTCGTCCATCTGTTTGCCAACACTTGTAAAGTTCGTGTCGGCAACATTGAATCCGAACTTTGTCGCGATAACAACCTTGTCACGGTATGGCTCAAGAGCTTCGCCAACAAGACGTTCATTCTCGAACTTGCCATAAATCTCGGCAGTGTCGAAGAATGTTATGCCCTCGTCGATAGCTTGGCGTATGGTGTTTATGCCGTCTTCCTTCGATGGAAACGGGGGATAGCCTTGATTGAATCCCATGCAACCCATTCCTAATGCGGAAACCACAAGTCCGCTTTTCCCTAATTCTCTTTTCTTTGTCAACATCTGATTATCTTGATTTGATTTCTGGTGCAAAAGTATGAAAGTTTGAATGATGGCCTTTTATAAAAAATGCCACTGATAAGGACATTTTTTCGGAAATGTGTTTTGTGCTATAATATTTTAATGACGTATTCTGAAAAAAGAGAAGTTTATGACGAAATTTGTGTAAAGGGGTATTCGGTTATTCTGGATAATTTTGCATCGTCAAAAATTAAAAGGAATCCTATGATGAATATGAAAAAGATCTTATCAGGTGTGTTGATGACGATGTGTGTCATGTTCTTGTCTGTCAATGTAAATGCACAGGTGCCATACCTTACATTAAATAATGGTGTGCGTATGCCGCAGTTCGGGCTCGGCACATACGGCATCCCGAACAACGATATAGCCAAGGATGCTGTGAGTTTCGCAATCAAGAACGGTTACCGCCACATTGACACGGCCCACGCTTACTTTGACGAGAAAGGCGTTGGCGCAGGCGTTAAGGATAGTGGTGTTGCCCGTGATTCTGTGTGGATCACTTCAAAACTATGGCCGTCGGACTATACCAATGCTGACCCTGATGCCGCCATCGACAGAATGCTTAAACGTCTTGGCACAGACCACATCGACCTGCTATACATCCACCAGCCGGTTGGCGATGTTAAGGCGGCATGGCGCGCTATGGTTCGCGCTTACAAGGCAGGCAAGGTACGTGCACTTGGAATCTCAAACTTCGATTATGGAGACCCACGTTGTGAGGCTCTCTTCCGTTGGTTTGTCGATTCTGCCGAGATGAGGCCGCAGGTTATGCAGATTGAGTGCAATCCATACGCTCAGCGCCTTGATATGCGGAAGAAAATTCAGAAGTATAACATCCAACTCGAATGCTGGTTTCCACTTGGCGGTGCAATGTCAAACGGAGTTTTGTTCCGTGACCCTGTCATTAAGAAGATTGCCGCCGACCATCATAAGACCCCTGCGCAGGTAATTATCCGCTGGCATTTGCAGGAAGGGTTCTCCGTGATACCGGGTGCTACGGATCACGGATATATCAAAGAAAACATTTCTGTCTTCGACTTTGCACTGTCACAATACGAGATGAACGAGATGCGTGCGCTGAACAAGGAAGACCGTTTCTTCAAGAGTACGATGGAGACAACGGAAAGAATGTGTAATCAGTTTAAACTAAATGACTAAGATGTTGCTGGAACAAAAATGCAGAATGAACATGAAACGTGTTTTTATTACAATGGCAATGTCTGTAATGTCGCTTCTTGGTTTCGGGGCCTGTTCTGACGGTAATGTAATCTCATTTGCCGATAATGGCGATTCTGGTTCGGCACCGTCAGGTACAAGCCGCATTGAAACTACTACTGCTGTGACACCCGACTACTTCAAAGCGGCCTTGCAGCAAGGAACCGTTGAGCTTGTCAACTACGAGTCGAAGGATTACACCCAAAGCGACCGTCCTGTGACGCATAAGCCTGCCTATGTGTATTTGCCCTACGGTTATGACGCCGGTAAGAAGTATGACATTATTTATCTGATGCACGGTTGGACGGGCACGGCGCAGGAATATTTCGGCATGTCCGACCGACAACAGATGAAGAATCTGTTCGACAATATGATTCAGCATGGCGACTGCAAACCGTTTATTGCCGTGTCGCCAACGTGGGACAAGGACAACCGGTCGAAGGGGTGGAGTGAATCGACGGATGAGATTGCCGTGTTCTTCAACGAGTATGAGAATGACCTTATACCTGCCATCGAGAGCCGATACTCCACATACGCCGAGACGACTGACCATGCCGGCATTGTGGCATCGCGTGACCACCGGGCCTTTGGAGGGTTTTCGCTCGGTTCTGTTACGACGTGGTATATTTTTGAGCATTGCTTCGACCTGCAACGCTATTTTCTCCCGATGAGTGGTGACAGTTGGCATGTCGAGATGTTTGGCGGAGCTTACGCGCCGGAAGAGACGGCGCGGTTTCTTGCCTCTGTGGTTGATGCTTCGCGTTTTAAGGATGCATTCCATGTATGGCATGCCGTCGGGACCGCTGATGTGCGTTACGACCAGACCCACAATCAGGGAATGGCGATGATGCGGTTGCCTGAGTTCGGACCATCGGCCTACTCTTATCATGAGCGTTCCAATGGGCAGCACGACATGAACTCGGTGTGGGAGTTCTGCTATAATGCTATCCCCGTATTCTTTCCAATAAATGATTCTGATATGACAAACGATAATTATTATTCACGCACAAGCAGGATAAGCGATGTTATGAACGACCCGGTGTTTGGTGATTATGGCAGGCTGATATTCCCTGCCGACGATGGATACTGGAGTGGAAATACGTTGGAGGACTTGCATCTTGTGTGGTATAACGATATAGACCCAGACAAGACGGTTGAGATTGTGAACTATATGCGCTCTCATGCCGCAAAGGGTGATACGATATTTTATAGTATCTATTCTGATGCAGAGAAAGCCGCTAATCCAGAACTAAGGAATACAGGGTTGTTCTTTTTTAAAGGAGACGAGGGTTCGCCTGTGGCCATCTGTAACGCTGGTGGTGGATTCGCTTACGTTGGTGCCATGCAGGACAGCTATCCCCATGCGTTGGAATTATCAAAGAAGGGCTATAATGCCTTTGCGCTGATTTACCGTCCAGATGATGCTTATGCCGACCTGGCCCGTGCCATTGTGTTTATACACGACAATGCGGCAACGCTTGGTGTCAATGCCAACGACTATTCCCTTTGGGGAGGAAGCGCGGGAGCTAGAATGGCGGCAACGCTTGGCAATAGAACTTATCTGCGGCAGTTGACCGGACGGGCGGATATTCCTCAGGCAAAGGCTGTAATAATGCAATATACCGGTTATTCTGCCGTCAGCCAGTATGATGCACCTACTTATGCGTGTGTGGGAACGAGCGATGGTATAGCCTCGTGGCGGACTATGCAGAACCGGCTACAACAGCTTGCCACTCTTGGCATCCCAACGGAATTCCATGTCTATAACGGGCTGCCTCACGGTTTTGGTCTTGGCATAGGAACTGTTGCTGAGGGCTGGATTAACGATGCCGTGAATTTCTGGAGAGGGCAGTCGGGCACGACGGGAGTCAACCGCCACATAAAGGTGAACGGTAGCAGCGGACAAAGCCACATCTATGGTCTTGATGGCTTGCGGCGTGATGCCGTCCATCGTGGAATAAACATAGTAAACGGTAGAAAAATAATAAGGAAATGAATAGGATGTTTTTTCACGCAATGGTGGAAACAATTCGACTTCGGTACACGAGGATCCGCGTATCACCAGGGAGGCCGCCCGCTTTGAAATGTATGAAGGAAAGAAATACGTCAAGGAGAATACAGGGGTAATCGAAGAATTCCTTACCGAAGTCCCAAGTAATTCTTTTCAAAGAGGCTCGTACCCCCGCGCCTCTCTTTTTATAAATCCAGAGAATGGAGGAAATCCTCCTCCGTGTATTGTCAGGGGGCAGTCTGAAAGACCGAATAAAGGGACGTCATCTGCCTTTAAAAAGCAATCGGGCGGCCCCCACAGGCCGCCCCTGCAATCGTTAAGCAAAACTTGCGGATTACCAATTAGAGATTAAAAGCCTATTCCTTTAAGCCATTCGTTTACGCTTGACGCAGTATTGGCAGAAACACTGCTGGCACGGACTGCAAGGCCGTTTGTTGAGACCATGGCATTCGGTTCTTGGCGCTGTATGACGCTTATTGCATCGGCGAGTCCGCTGCCTGCGTGGGTTGTGGCTACAAAGATACGTTTGCCACTAAGGTCATACTTGTCAAGGAAACTGAGGATTGGCATTGGAAGTGAGTACCACCAGATTGGGGTTGAGATAAATATGTTGTCATAGTTCGACATGTCAACATCACGGGAGGTAAGCATCGGATGCGAGTTGTTGCCAGCTTCGTTACGAGCGAATGTTGCCAGCTCGTTGTATGTAGATGGATAGTGACCGCGCTCAACAGTGATGCGGAGCGTGTCAGCATTAGTCGCACGGGCTATCAGAAGGGCGAGATATTGGTTCGCACCATATTGGTTGCCTCCCTCTCGGACAATGTCTGTAGCGCCGGTTGTCCCGTCAACTCCGTCCGGAATCTTCTGGGAATAGTATACTGTCAGTGTGCGGCCTGTGCTGTCAGCCCGAACATTGTTGTCAGAAGTGTCCTCTTTGTTGTTACCCAGGTCGTTGTCGTCGCTGCTGGAGCAAGCTGTAAATGTCAGCGCTCCAATGAATAATGCGGCCATGCATGAATAAAATCTTTTCATTGTCGTTTATGTTTGAAATGTTGATTTGTTTTTTTACCTTTACAAGATGACTTTTCGCCCATCCATGATGTACAAGCCATGCTGGGGAGTACCATTTACCTTCTCACCGTTGATAGTGTAAATCTGTGAACCCAGATGCCTGTCAGCCTTTGCTGTATTTATACTGCTTGAAGTCGTAGGTGGGAAAAAGAAGGGTAGGGCATTGTAGATGTATTCCATCATTGGGCGGTACTCATGACGTGCTCCGTCCTTTTCGTGGAATGTAAGGTTCTGCCGAGTGAAGAAACTGTTATCAGCCATTCCCTCAATTTGGTTGAGAGTCTCGCCGTAAGCAGAATCGGATGTTCCGCTTGCGGCCCATATGTAGAAGTCGTCCTGTCCGAAGCCTTGCTGCCGGATACGCTTGACAAGGTATTCCGTGGTCTGCTCTGGACGGTTCATCCCGGCAAAGGAGCCCAGCGACCAGCAGTCTCCGCTCATAGGAAGGAAATAGCGGAAGAAGGCCGACGTCTCATCAAGTGCGAACCATGTTGTTACACCACCCATGGAGAAGCCGCCTATCGCCCTATGGTCGCGCGACTGTTCCAAGCCAATGGAATCAGTCGATTCGGCATAGGTGCGATAGCGGCTCTCAACGAGAGGCATGAGGTCGTGCTGCAATTCTTGTGGAAGAGCGCGACAGTATGGTCCTGCATCGACATAGTTGGCTGTCGGCTGACCATAATTGTATGTCGGTGTTACTACTATCAACGGGTCGATGTCGCCATTCTCTATCATATGGTCGAGGACGTTGCGTAGTAGTCCGTTTTCTGTGGTAAGGAATGTTGAAGCGTCGCCATAATGGCCATGGACAAGATAAACGACGTTGTAACGCGTGTTTCCACTCTCGTCATAATTGTATGGCAGATAGACGTATGCGTTGTTTGTCCGTGTCGTGCCGGTTCCGTTTACGTAGTCGCGGGTGTCGTAAGAAAGCTCGGTCAAGGTTCCTCGCTCGTTGGCAGGCTGCGAATAGCTATCTGGGTATGCCGTTGTCTTGCTTATCAGACTGGGGTACGCAGCCGTCGAAGTTCCTGTTTCATCAGGGCCTGGGGCGTCTATGTCGTTAGCTTGCACATCGCCTGACGAGCAACTGGGCAGTACCAATCCGAGCAAGCCAAAAAATAATTTCTTGGTCATGATATATCGTTATCTTACTAAGAACTTGCGTCCGTTCATTATATAAAGTCCTTTTGCGAGTCCATTAAGTTTTCCATTGTTGTTTACAAGCTTCCCGTCTATGGCGTAAACCAACTTTGAGTTTTGCCCCAGAGGGCTTGTTGCCGAAGTAACATGATCTATTCCCGCTACGACATCAAGGATTCCTATCCGCTCAAGCCAATTGTGTATGGCTGTCGTATTATAGCTGCTTGCGCCACGAACACCATAGCCTTCAAGGTGGTAGGCGTCAGGAGTTCCGGCTACAATGTCGGTCAGTGCCGAGTAGGTTCCGGAGAAGTAAGTGCAGAACGGAATGACAGTCTTGCCGGCGAATCCATTATACTTGGCAGTCTCCATAAAAGTGTGAATAATCATAGGGTCCTGCATCCACCAGACTGGTGTACCTATAAAAACATAATCGTAGTCGTCGAGATTTTGAATCGAGTCCTTGATGGCAGGACGTGCGTTGTTGTCGCGTTCCTCAACACTAGTGCCGTAAGCCACCGTATTATAGTCGGTGGAATAAGGAACGACCGGCTCAATGCGGAACATGTCGGCTCCGGTTTGGCGCTGAATCTCGTTGGCCAGGGCCTCGGTGTTGCCTCCCCAAGAGAAGTATGCGATAAGAATATTCGACTTTGCACTGACCGTTGTTGCCATGAAAAGCAACATGCAACTCAAAACAGCAGTAAACTTCCTCATAATAGTTTGTGTTTAAATTGTTAACCCTTTTGCCTTTATCATTAACTGGGTGCAAAGTTATTAGGTTTTTGCGAATGGCCTTTTATAAAAAATGCCACTGGTAAGGACATTTTTTCGGAAACGTGTTTTGAGTGGCTAGTAAGCAATTTCAGATTCCGAAGAAAGAGAAGTTTAAGGCGAAATTTGTGTAAAAGGGTTCTTGATAACTTGCCGTAACTTTGCACTGTCGTTTGGATTCAGGCTGCATTCGGCATAAGGGCAGGCTCCTTGGTGTTCGTCTGCACTGATTCCGCAACCGTAAAATATACAATGACATTATGAAGAAAAGAATTGTTTTTTATTTCTCAGCAACAGCCTTTGCGTTGCCAAAGAATTATGTGCAGTCAATAAAAACAGAATGACTAATATGGAAAATAAAGATAAGACTTTGGTGGTGTATTTCTCTTACACTACCGGAAACACAAAACGGATTGCAGAGAAAGTGAGCAAGGCTCTCGGTGCAGACTTGGTGGCATTGGAGCCTGAGGTTCCTTACTCTAAGAACTATGACCAAGTGGTCGGGCAAGGCGAGGAAGAAGTAAGGCGTGGCTTCCGTCCAAAATTGAAGCCTTTGACCGTTAATCTCAACGATTATAGCCGTATTATTGTTGGCTCGCCTACATGGTGGTATGCTCCCGCACCGGTTGTGATGAGCTTCCTTGACGGGCATGACCTTCATGGGAAAACGGTTGTTCCGTTTATGACCAATGCCGGTTGGCCGGGACATGTTATAAAAGATATGACCGATGCTGCCAGGCATAGTGGGGCAAGAGTTGGGAGAGGCCATGAGTTCCGCTTCTCGGCATCCGACGAGCATCGTGACGAGATGAAAACTTCAGAGCAAGAACTCGATGAGTGGATTGAAGGATTGAAGTGAGGAAGTCGGTATGGAGCAAAATAATCATTCCATGGCATACATCATGGAGGAGGCGGAGGCAAAGCGTATCTTCGCAGGACGATTTGACGGAGACTCGTGTCACAAGGCCTTCCCCGACCAACTGCACACTTTTATTGGCGATTGCAGTTCCGAGCCGCAGATCGTAGTAGTCGTTCCGCAAGGCGATGTCCGCTTTCCTTCCAACAGCTATGACGCTATGAATATCATCGTTGTGGTCGGTGAAAGCGTCAGTGCGGACTATCTTGAGTATTTGGAGGATATGCAGATAAGCTATGTCTTTGCGGGCTTTGACGGTAAGGATAGGGCCGAGTTGGCTATCCGTCTTAAGCACGATTTCGGCATTACGCAACTACGGCATTACCATGAAGAAACGGCTGGCAAGGTTGCTTTCTGAAAAAAAGTAGATATTACAGGTGTTTTGTATAAATGAACCGTGCAAAAAGGCTGTATCTTTGCACAAGAATAAAGGAAATAAAAATAGAAGTGAAATGGAAAAGTTTGATTTTCGGTATCCAGTAAGAATACATTTTGGAAAAGGTGTCGCTTTTGATGCCTTAAAGGCCGAACTGGCCAACTACGGTAAGAACGTAATGCTGGCGTATGGTGGTGGCAGCATAAAGCGTACGGGCCTTTATGACAAGGTGGTCGCCCTGCTGAGTGAATCAGGAAAAAACGTCTTCGACTTTGGAGGCATTATGTCTAATCCCACCTACGCCAAGGTGCAGGAAGGCGCACGGATAGCCCGTGCGAACAGCATCGACTTCATCCTTGCCGTTGGAGGAGGGTCCGTGTCTGACTGTTGTAAGATTGTCTCGGCCCAGGCAAAGACCGGCGAGGACATTTGGACATTGGAATTCAAAGAGCACAAGATGCCGACGGAATTCATTCCCATGGGAGTGGTCGTCACAGCGAGTGGTACGGGGTCGGAAGAGAACAACGGCGCGGTAATCACCAACGAGGAGACTATGCAGAAAAACGGAATGGGTGGGGCCTTTGCCGACTTTGCCATCCTTGACCCCGATTTAACGAGGACGGTTCCGATGAAGCAGGTGGTCAGCGGGGCTTTCGATACCTTGAGCCACTGCATGGAGACTTATTTCGGCAAGCCTTCGGAGAATAATGTCAGCGACGAGATTAACGAGGCTGTGCAGCGCAATGTCATCCGCAACATCCGTGCCATTAAGGAGAATGCCGACGACGATTTTGCACGTGGCGAACTGATGTGGGACTCTGCCATGGGTGAGAACGGATTGCTGAAGAATGGCAAGACCACTGACTTCCAGTGCCACATGATTGAGCATCAGCTGGGTGCCTATACCAACTGCAATCATGGTGCGGGGCTTGCCGCAATCCATCCGGCCCTGTACCGCCATCTGCTCAAGGACAACGCACGGAAGTTCGCCCGTTGGGCGGAGGAGGTGTGGCACGTCAATCCTCAAGGCAAGACGGTCGAGGAAGTCGGCGCGGCCGGCATTGACGCGCTTGCGGATTTCATCAAAGAGATAGGAATGCCTTCCAAACTCTCAGAGATGGGCATTACCGACGATGCCATCTTGCGCAAGGTTGCCGATACGGCCATCCTCACTCCGGGCTGTGCGCGCAAGCTGGGCAGTGATGAGATTTATGAGATTCTTGAAGAAAGCAAATAAAAGGGGAATGCAATGAAACTGTGAGGGGAAAAGAGCAAATTGCCCCCCCCCGATGTGGGGACGGCCCTCGGGGCCGTCCGCGCTCCCATGCGATGCACGTCACGCCCCGTGGCACGTGGGCAGCGTAATGACGACAATGCACAAGGCACAAGGCTTCTTCCGGTATGTTTTGACGGAAGAAGCCTTGTTGTGTTGTCATCTTGTTGTTGAGGTTCCCGTGACGTGTCCGTAGCGGTCCTTGTAGACGGTGGTAGCCTTGTTTCCATCTGTTCTGGTCTGGCTGCTTCCTGTGGTATGGCCATAGCGGTCCTTGTAGATGGTCGTAGAGCCATAGCGGTCCTGGCGTGTGGTGCTGGTGCCGTTGATGTGCCCGTACGGATCCTTGTAGGTTGTGCGGGTTTGTCCGTTATAGTCTGTGCGTGTCTCGCTCTTTCCCGTGATGTGTCCGTAGCGGTCCTTGTAGACGGTGGTCTGATTCCCACGATAGTCGGTCGTGGTTGTGGCCGTTCCCGTGATGTGTCCGTATTTGTCTTTTTGAGTTTCTACGGTTTGGGTGTTCTGTGCCCCGGCCGAAAGGGTCGCTATAAGCAATGCGGCAATCAATAAGGTCCTCTTCATGGCTTTATGTTTTTTTTGTCTATCGCAAAGATAGGTTTTTCACAGGCAGACTCAAAGGGGAATTCCCTATAAAGTATGGTGGAAATCCCTATTGTTATTGTTTAACGGCTGTTCCGTCTTGGGTCAAAGTCGTTTTCGCAGAAGTAAATCCCCCGCCGGATGGAAACGAACAAAGGCAGCCCTCTAAAAGGGCTGCCTTTGATAATCAGTGAATGCCTTGACGGCAAACAAGTTCTTTCCTGATGCGGCAGAACGCACCTTACTTCACCACGTACTTGCGGTTGTTGATGATGTAAAGGCCCTTGGGCAGTCCGCCCAGTGTCTTGCTGTTGATTCTCACGGCCCTGCCGTCGATGGTGTAGACGTTGTACAGGCCGTCGGCGCCGGCTTTGATTTCGCTTATTCCGTTTGCCACATGGATGGTGGCGTCGTTAGAGTATGCCGACTCCGTGGTCACACCCTCGTTAGACTTGTAAACGGTGGTGACGTTATAGACCGTGCCGTCAGTGGCCTCGTCCTTGTCGTTAAATGTCACGGCGTCTTTGTCTACGGAGCCAATGAGCGCGCCATTGCGGTAGATGTTGAAGCCGATGATGGAGTCATTGGTGCCAGGGGCGAGCTTCTCGAAGCTGATGTCGTCAACACCAAAGACGAGCCCGGAAGACTGGGGAGTGATGTGGTGGATGGCAAAGTACTTGGCTCCCTCAGGCAGCTCCACGGAGACTTCCTTCCAGTTCGGAGATTCCGTGACGGCATTCGAGCCATCGGCAACGCCGCTCTTTAGTCGTCTGAAACTCGGAATGGAATCGTTGGTTTTCGAATAGAGCACCTCGTAGTCCTCGGTAAAGACATCCGTAGGCTGGTTTTCATAAGCTGTCGCAACATTGAAGACATAGAACTTCACGGTCTGCTTCCTTCCCGAAAGTTCGGGCGAAATCATCCAGTTGTCAGCGTCGAGGAGCATGTTACCGTCGGTGGCGAATATGGCGGCGGCAAACTGGTTCCCGCTATGCGGTGTGAAGCCGGGGTTGTTTTCAAGAATCTTGATCTCGCTTGATATGGCTGCGGGGTTGAGGACGATGTATGCGAATGCATTGCCCTGTCCGGGGTAGGGATAACCTTCGAAGAAGCCGCCGCATTTTCCCTTGTCGCCATCCACGAGCGTCCACTCGCCAAATTCGGTGGAGAAGGCGTTATAGCTTTCGAAGTCCTCCGTGGTCTGTATCGGATCCGGGATGCCAGGCTTGGTCCAATTCAGGCTCACTCCATCGGTGCCGGGTGTGGCGGCGAGGTCGTTCACCGTGGTATAGTTGGAGGGTTCCACCTTGACGGTCTTTGTCGCAGTGTTGTCGCTCTCGTCGAGGTCGCCGTCGAATACGACTTGCGCCTTGACACTGAGATCGCCATTCTGCATGGCTCCTACCGGAAGGCTCAGGCTTACGGTGTCTGCACGTAGCAGGGCGAGGCTCTGATTCCTTGGGGTGGTGCTTATGACCTTGTCGCCCGAATATAGCACCACGCTGTAGTTGCTTGCTGGGCTGGCTCCCAGATTGTTCACAATCACCTCGACAGGAATCGTCCTGCCCGACTTGGTCTCTTTGGGTACATTCAGTTCGCTGATGGCGAGGTTGTTTTCAAGCTGGTCGTAGATGTTGATGTCGTCTAATCCGATGACTGCCGACTGGGCCTGGATGTTGCTAGAGAAGCGTACGATGATGTAGCGTTCGGAGACATATTGGCTCAGGTCGATAATTTCGGGGTGCCAACCAGGTTCCAGCGTCGACATGTCAATGGTCTTTTCGGTGTGCAGGTTGCCGTCTGGAGTCTGTATCTTTACATCCTGGATGACGGAGTCGTTCTCGGTGGCATACAGGTCGAAGTAGAGCTTGGGCGATTGGGCACCGTTCAAGGTTACCTTAGGCATGTTCACGGATGAGACGTCACCCGGCTGCAAGTCGAGATGAATGAAGTCAGTGGGTGATGTTTGTGTGACATAGCTATTCAAGAACAAACTGCCTCCGTCATTGTCGGACGATTTGTCTTCCACTACCCACCATCCTGGAGCGTAGTCCCGGTCGAGCCATTGGTCGTTGCCACTTATCCATGGTCCGGACGCATTGTCCAACTTGGCGTTCTTCATGCTCTCCTTGAACGGGAGTTTCAGCGACGGGCCTATGGGCAGCGGATCACTCTCGTAATAATCGCCGCTGCCCTTCGAGTTCGTGGCCCTGGCGAAGACATTGAAGAGTTCCTGGATGCTGTCGCCCGACATGGTCTCTTCCGGATTGTGTTGTATGAGGAGGCTTGTCGCACCGACTTCGCTTCCTGCGATGAAATCGCCCACGTGGTCACGGAGGAAGGAGGGCTCCACCTTGTAGACGGTGACGTTCACGTCGTTCGGATCCACGTAGCCTCCATTGGCGCCTACGCTGCTGGCAGGGTCCCACACGACTTTGATGTTGTCCTTGTTGTCCAACAACTTCAGGTTGGCGGGAGGCAGGGGAACGTCCACGCCCACGTAGGCTTGGGCATAGCCCGACTGTCCGGCGTTTCCGTTGAGATAGGCCACTACCTCGTATTTGTAGATTCCGTCGTCAGTCATGGTGCTGTCGGTATAGCTCAGTGCGGCCCCGCCTTCGGCCTGGGGCAATGTGGCGATGTGCGTTCCGTCGCGTAGGATTTGTATGCTGTCTACGCTGGTCAGGTCATCATCGTTGATGCTCTTGTTTGGTGCGTTAAAGGTGATGTCGGCCGAGAGACGTCCCAGCGGTGCCGGGTTCACCGTGATGTTGGTCGCGGCTGCGGGCTGTGTCGCGCTGGAGCCTTTCTTCACAGAAATGTCGGTCACCGTGAGGTAGACACGCCCCGCCTCCGAGTTGTCATGGAACCCAATGTAGTAGTTTCCATCAGCAGGCACGGTGATGTCTTGGGAATAGGGCTGTCCGTGGCTGCGGAGGTCGTGTGGTGGGTCCGTCGTTTCCAAGATGGTTTCGGTCATGGCTCCCGGCGTCTTGTTCCGGCCCCACTTCACCTCGATGGTGCTGTGCAACGTGGCCCGGCTACTTCCGTTGTTCAGTGTGAAGGAAACCTTGTAGAGCCATCCCTTCTTGAGATGGATGGCGGGCGTGAACAGCCAGTCGTCGTTTCCGTTATCGCTTTGGCTCGGTCCCGCGGCGACGGTGCCTCTTACACTCCCTCTGTTGTCATAGCTCCATGTATTGCCATCGTTGTTTGCGTCGAGCACGGTAAACAACTCGTTGAAGTCGTTCTCATCCTCGAAAGTCTCCACCCAGTCGGGTTCCACGACAAAGTCGTCATCGTCTGTGGTTGATGGTAAATTCTTAGCGTAATTGCTCGCCTTTTGCCCCTCCTCGCTTTTCACGATTGTCCGTCTGAATACGGGAAACGGCGAGTGGTGCTTGACCGCCTCTTTCTGCGTTGTCGCCAACGTTGATTCATGACCAAGTGTCTTTTGAACCTTTCTCTCTTGAGTCCTTTCCGTCCCTTGGGGCTTAAACTTGGCCCCCCAAGAGGGAGATGGACTTTGTGCTACTGCCATACCTATCGGAACGAGCAGTGCTGCAAATGTCATTGCAAACTTTTTGTGTTGTGCATTCATAACAAGTAATGTTAATCTTTATTATAAATCACCTAGTTAATTGTAAAAACGTAAGCAAAGTTCGGTAAAATAATAACAAAATGATATATTATGGCGTGTATTTTATAGATAATTAACTAATATTTAAAAACTATAAACAATCAAGGTTTATTTACTTGGCGTTTGCTGCCGTATCCTCCTTTGTTGCCTTGCGGGTAAGTTTCCAGCGAAGAGTGCCCCAAGGATTGGCCGTTGTCCTTTCCGCATGTTTGTTCGGATAATCTTTTTGGCGATGTAGTGATGTTACAATTTGGTTTCGACATCATGATGAAACATGCTTGTCGCCTCGTTGTAACACCGCCACGCTACCTTTGCCGAGGATTTCATCATATAACTAGAAAGAATGATAAAAAAGTATCCGAAAATTGTGAAAAGTTTCTGCGTGCTCATCGCCCTCGGTATGGCGACGGAGGCACAGGCCCAAAAACTTAGTGAGGACTCCACCTACCAGCTTGGCGATGTGGTGGTGACGGCATTGGGTATCAAGCGTGAGGAGAAGGCTTTGGGCTTCTCCACACAGCAGGTGGACGGCAGCTCCATTACCGCCACCATGCCTGTGAACTGGACTTCGGGGCTGCAGGGCAAGGTGGCCGGACTGAATGTAATCGGCACTGGCGGCCCCCTTTCGACGACGAAAATATCACTTCGGGGCGATGTCTCGCTCAATCAGGCGGGCAATGCGGCCCTGATTGTCGTTGACGGCGTGCCGATGACCTCGCCCATGAACAACCCCGGCCAGGCCTATGGCGCAGGCGACAATGCCGAGGGGAGCGTGGACTATGGCAACGGCTTCTCCGACCTGAACCCCGACGACATCGAGAGCATCCAGGTGTTAAAGGGTGCCAGTGCGGCCGCCCTCTATGGTTCGCGTGCCGCCAACGGTGTGGTGATGGTCACGACCAAGAGCGGCGAACAGGCCCGACGCGGCTGGGGCGTGAGCTACAGTCTGAACCAAGTGTGGGACTGGCGGGGCCATATGCCCGATTATCAGTATTCTTTCGGACAGGGACTGCCTTCAAATGTGGGCAAGGCGGGTACCGACTACGCCGGACAGCTCTATTATTCCTACGACAAGGCACCTGACGGCAACGCCTCCACTTCGGGCACGAGCAGTGCTTACGGCGCTCCCTTCGCCGGACAGATGTACTATCAGTACGACCCCGAACTGGAGGGGCGGGGCACGGAGCCCACGCTCTGGAGGCCCTATACCAACAACCACGACATCTTCCAGACGGGACACACCACGACCAACACCATCGCCCTGGAGGGAAAATACAAGCAGGGGAACATGCGCGCCGCCCTCACCTATAGTGACAATGCGTGGATTTTGCCCAACAGCGGCTTCAAGCGTGTCACGGCTTCAGTGAACGCACAGCAACAGGTGTCGGCCAGGGTGAGGCTCAACTTCCGCTCCAGCTATACTTACCGCAAGGTGGACAACACGCCCACGCTCAGCTATAACAGCAACTCGCTGGCCTACTTCCTCATCTTTATGAACCCGAACTTCAATCTTGACTGGTTCAAGCCGAGATGGTATAAGGGTCAGGAGAATGTCAATCAGATACGCCCCTTCTCAAGTTATCTGCCCAATCCCTATGTGTTGCTCTACGATTCGGACAATCCCTCGGTGAAGCACAGCATCGTGTCGACGCTATCGGCCAATGCCACGCTGAACCGCCATTTCGACCTGCTCGTGCGGTCCGGAATCCAGTGGACGTCGCAGCACCAGGAGCAGGAACGCCCCATGAGCGACAAAGTGTATCCCGACGGGTTCTATAAGACGCAGAACATCATGGACTATGAGGTGAACAGCGACGCCCTCCTTTCTTATCACACCAGCTTCGACTTCGGACTCCATCTCAACGCCTCGGCCGGTGGCAACATGATGTATTCCTACTATAACTCGCTTGCTGCCAAGGTCATCGGCCTGAACACGCCCGCCGTCTACATGCTTTCCAACGGCGTGTCGTCGCCCATCGTCACACCCGAGTTGCGCCGCAAGCGTGTGAACAGCCTCTACTTCACGGCCAACCTGGCCTGGCGTGACAAGCTCTTCCTCGACGTCACCGGCCGCAACGACTGGTCGTCCACCCTGCCGCGCACGCACCGGTCCTTCT
Organism: uncultured Prevotella sp.; assembly: GCA_964420715.1. Lineage (GTDB taxonomy): Bacteria > Bacteroidota > Bacteroidia > Bacteroidales > Bacteroidaceae > Prevotella. The sequence continues at coordinate 22,046 of CAYQUN010000032.1, forward strand.
TCTATCCCTCGGTGAGCATGAGCGGCATCGTGGGACAGTGGGTGAGGCTGCCCAAGGTGATCAGCCTGCTCAAACTCCGGGCCTCGTGGGCGCAGGTGGGCAACGACACCGACCCCTACAAGACGTCGCAATATTACACCACCAGCGCCTTCGCCGGCTCGCTCGTGATGCCGACGACGCTCTTCAATGCCGACTTCAAGCCCGAGATTTCCACCAACTGGGAGTTCGGCGTCGACTACCGGATGTTCCACAATAGGCTCGGCATTGACCTGACCTATTACTACAACCGCACGAAGAACCAGATTCTCAACGCTCCCTTCGACCCCACGACAGGCTACACCCGGGGCACCATCAACTCTGGATGCGTGCGCAATCAAGGATGGGAAGTGGTGGTCAACGCCACTCCTGTGAAGACACGCGACTGGGAGTGGAACACCACCTTGACGTGGAGCACCAACGACAACAAGATTCTCTCGCTCTCTGACCATGCCGACAAGCAACAGGTGATGGGATCTTATATCAACGGGAACGTATCCATCATAGGTACCGTGGGCGGAACCACTGCCGACCTTTGGGGCTACAAGCTCAAGCGCAACGACAAGGGACAGGTCATCATCGGCAAGAACGGACTGCCCGAGCGCCCCGACCAGATAGAGCGCGTCGGAAGCGCCTATGCCGACTGGAGGGGCGGTCTCACCACCTCGATACGCTATAAGAACGTCACCTTCTCGATGCAGTGGGACGGCCAGTATGGCGGACTGATCTACTCGCAGTCGCATCACAAGATGATGGAACAGGGACACATCACCGAGTCGCTCAACGGACGCAAGCCCGGGACGCCGTTCTACATGGACATCAGCGACCCCGCCGTGGCCAAGCAAATCACCGATGCGGGCTATCCGCTGCTCGATGGGGTCTATATGATCGCTCCCGGCGTGGTGGATAACGGCGACGGCACTTACAGTCCCAACACCACCATAACCACTGTGGAAAAATATAACAAGGAGACTTATCGCATAGCCAATGTCGAGACCAACAGCTTTGATGCTTCCTATCTGAAGCTGCGCAATGTGCGGCTCGACTTCCAGCTGCCTCAGAAGTGGCTCAAGTCCACTTTCGTCAGCAAGGCCAGTGTCGGCGTCTATGCCAGCAATCTGCTCTGCCTCACCAGCTATCCCATGTTCGATCCCGAGCAAGTGTCGCTCGACGGCAGCAACATGGTCACCGGTATCGAGGTGGGCACGCTGCCCTCGACACGCAGCTTCGGCATTAACGCAAAGGTTTCATTCTAAAAAAACATCAGGAACAATGAAAATCAAGAAAATCATCCTCGGCACCCTCGCCGTTGCAATGCTCACGACCAACGTGGCGTGTGAGTCGATGGACGAGGCCAACGTAGACCCCACACGCATGAGCCAGGCCACGCCCGGCAGCTTCCTCAATCCCACGCTCTACGGAATGGCCACCTACAACTGGAACCGCTACAACGATTGGACCTTGCCCATCATGCAGGGCATTGTCTCGACCAGCTCCACGTCGGGCATCGGCTGGTTCCACATTGGCGATGATGCCGGTTCGGGAACCTGGTCCACATATTACAAGTGGCTCAACAATGCCAAGACCATCTATAACTATGGCTTGCAAACCGACAAGAAGAATTATCAGGCCATCGGACTCACGCTGGAGGCCTGGATTGTGGAACTCGTCACCGAGGCCTTTGGCGACGTTCCCGTTGCCGAGGCCTGCATGGGCGACAGCGGAGTCTATTATCCTCGCTTCGACACGCAGGTCGAGGCCTTCCGCACCGTGTTGGGCGACTTGGCCCGGGCCAACGCGCTCTTCACTCCCGACGAGGGACTCGCCTACAACGCCAATGGCGACATGCTCTATTGCGCCAGCGGCACCGACAGGGAAGGCATTGCCAACTGGAGGCGCATGGCCAACTCGCTCCGCCTGCGCTGCCTGCTGCGCGTGCTCGACGTGGATGGACTGAACGCCCGTAGCGAGATTCAGACCATGCTGGCTGATCCTGAAACATGGCCGCTCATTGAGAGTAACGAGCAGAATGCTGACGTCCACGTGTCGGGCGTCGCCCCAGAGGAGCAGCCCATGCCGCGCCTCTCCGATCTCACTTCCTATCGTGTCTTCTCCGAGTTCTTCATCGACAGGCTCAAGGCATGGAACGATCCGCGACTGGCCATCTGGGCCACCCGGGTGACCAACAACGGGGTGGAAGACTTCTACGGACTGCCCAGTGGCTATGCCGTGCTGCCCTCGATGGAGGCCTCGCAGCCCCGCGCGGCCACCATTGCCCAGGCGCCCATGGACTTGCAGGTCATCAGCTATGCCGAGGTGGAGCTGATCAAGGCCGAACTGGCCTGGCGCGGCATCATCGGCGGCAGTGCCAAGGACTATTATGAGCGGGGCGTGCGCGCCTCTATGGAGCAGTGGGGCGCCGAAGTGCCCGAAAACTACTTCGACAATGCCGCCGCTGCCTATGACGGCACGCTGGAACGCATCATGGAGCAGAAGTTCTACGCCCTGTTCTTCGTGGACTATCAGCAGTGGTTCGAGTATAACCGCACGGGATTCCCCGAGGTGCCTATTGGGCCGGGCGTGGATCCGGGCGACGCCTTGCCCCGCCGCTTCAAGTATCCCACCATCTTGCAGCGTACCAATTCTGACAACTATCAGAAGGCCGTCGAGGCCATGGGCGGCGACCGGCTTGACCAGAGACTCGTCTGGCAGAAATAGGCCCTGTGCCCAATTCTTTCATAAAACAATGCATGGGGCTGGTCCGGCGATGAGGCCGGACCGCTCCGAAAATAAATAAAAACGAAAACGACAATGAAAAACTTATTGATGATGATTTGTCTTTTGAGCGTGACCCTGGTGGGCCGCGCCCAGGATTTGGCTATGGTCGACCACAAGGCCGCACCCGCTGTTCCGGCCCCTGCCGGGGCTGTCTCGGCACCGGCCGCACCCACCTTTGCCTTCGAGGTTTGGGGCGGCATTCCCGATGTGGAGAATCCTCTGCCCGAAAAACACTACCTGGGAGGCGTCGTGACGAAGAAATGGAACACTTTCCTGAAGAACTTCTCAAGGCAATACACGCAGAGCGTCGGATTCACCGACAGTGGTTACGAGACGCTCAAGCCGGCCGTCTATAATGCCGTGATGCGTGCCAACCGCTATGTGAGGAAATGCTTGAAGCACAACCTCATGGGCCATGACGAGGCCGTGAACGTGATGACCCACGTGCTCGATTGTGCCAACACCGTGGTCTTCGAGGGCGACACGGGCTCCTTTGAGTCGGCCGCGGCTCACGCCTCGACTGGCAAGGAGGCCGTCGACTTCTTTGAATCCGTGAAACTCATACAGCGTTGAGACCGATGAAAAACATGCTTTTTTTGCTGTGGTGCCTCGTGGCACCGGTGTTGTCCGCCATGGCCGCACCCACGGTGTTTGCCCTGCACGGACGGGTGGCCGACGAGCACGGACGGGGCATTGCCGGCGTGGTGGTGAACAACGGCATCGATTTCACAACCACCGACGCGCGCGGGCGCTGGCAGCTCTCTACCGACACCGCCCTGTGCAAGTTTGTGAGTATCAGCACGCCGGCGGAGTTCGAACTGCCACAAAGGCGTGGACTGGCACGGTTCTACGTGCCTGTGGGCGAGGCCGTGGCCAAGGGACGGGCCGACTTCGTGCTGCGGCGGAGAAGCCGGGTGGACGAGCGCTTCCACTATCTGGCCATCTCTGACCCGCAGGTGCGCAATGCCGACGAGATGGGCCGGTGGAAGGATGAGACCTGTGCCGACCTGAAGGCCACGGCCGACAGCTTGAGCAAGACGGCCGAAGTGGTGTCCGTGGCCTTGGGCGACCTGGTGTTCGACCACATGGAACTCTTCCCCGGCTATGCCGATTCTTATGCCTCGATGCCGCTCACGGCCTTCCAGTGCATTGGCAACCACGACTTCGACAAGCGCTATCAGGGCCTGCACGCCATGCCCTATGGCTCGCCCGTCTATGCCGAGCGGGAATATGAGCGGTGGTTTGGCCCGGTGAACTATTCGTTCAATGTGGGACGGGTGCACGTGGTGACGCTGAACAGCATCGACTATATCGGGCAGAAACGCTACACCGAGAGCCTCACCGGGGCCACGCTGGAGTGGCTGCGGCGCGACTTGGACTTCGTGCCCAAGGGGACCGTGGTCTTCCTGAACATGCACGCCGCGGGATGGAACACCGTGGAGGGCGAGGGCAACGTGCGCAATGCCGGCGCTCTGGCCGAGGTGTTGCGTGGTTATCGCACGCACGTGTTTTGCGGGCATACCCATTTCTTTGAGAACGTCATGGTGACCGACAGCCTCTACCAGCACAACATCGGCGCCGCGTGTGGCTCTTGGTGGAGTGGCGAGGTGAACCGTTGCGGCGCGCCCAACGGCTACTTGGTGGTTGATGTCGACGGCGACAACGTGCGCTGGCACTACAAGGCCACCGGGCGCCCCGTGGACTATCAGCTCCGCGTGGCCGACCGGGGCGTGCTAGAAGAGTGGCCCGACGACGTGGTGGCCAATGTGTGGGACAGTGACTCGCTGACCCGCGTGGAGTGGTTCCAGGACGGACGCCCCATGGGACCCATGGAGCGGTTCACGGGCGTGGCCCCCAGCTATGCACGGCAGCTCAGGCCCGAGGCCGCGGGCTGTGTCACGGGACACCTGTTCAGGGCTCGTCCGCAAGGCGAATACAAGGACATTGAGGTGAGGTTCACCAACCGTTTCGGCGAGGTGTTCTCGAAACACGCCGTCCGCACGAGGGTGGTGGCCCATCGGGGCTTCTGGACTTGTGCCGGGGCGGCTCAGAACTCCATCGCCGCGCTTAGGGCGGCAAGGCGCATCCAGGCCTATGGGTCGGAGTTTGACGTGAGCATCACGCGCGACGGCGTGCCCGTGGTGAATCATGATGCCGATGTTGATGGTGTGAAGATTGCCACGGCCAACTATGCCGACATCGCGCAAAAACGGCTGGCTAACGGGGAGCCGTTGCCCCGGCTGGACGATTACCTGGCGGCTGCCGTCCCCTTGAGGGGCATGAGGCTGGTGCTCGAAATCAAGCCGCATGACAGCGCGGCCGACGAGGACCGCTGTGTGGACGAGGTGGTGAGCGAGGTGGAGGCCGCGGGATTGGCTTCGCGCGTAGACTACATCTCGTTCTCGCTCCATGTGTGCGAGCGGCTGGCGGCCAGGGTGAAGGAGGCCCGCGTGGCCTATCTGGGTGGCGACTTGGAGCCCGAGGCGGTGAAAGCCAAGGGGCTCACGGGCATCGACTATGCGTTGAAGGTGTTGCGGGCCCACCCCGACTGGATAGACCGGGCCAAGAGGCTGGGCCTCACGGTGAACGTGTGGACGGTGGACGGTGTCTCGGATTTGGCCGGCTTGGTGGCACGCAAGGTGGACTTTGTCACGACCAACCGGCCCGTGAAGGCCTTGCGGCTTACCTTCTGACAAGGTTCGGCCCGGGTGGCCGGACGCAATAGGGCGAGCCTTCGAGTTGGAGCAGGTAGCGCTTGGCGGCCATGCCGCCGGTGTAGCCGCCCAGCCCGGAGGCTTGTCGCGTGATGCGGTGGCAGGGCAGGAAGAGTGCCAGGCGGTTGGCGCCGTTGGCCGAAGCCGCCGCGCGGATGGCCCGTGGCTCGCCGGCGAGGGCGGCCAGTTGGGCGTAGGTGCGGGTCTGTCCGTAGGCCACGTGGCCGAGGGCGTGCCACACGGCGAGCTGGAAGCGGGTGCCCCGGATGAGCAGGGGGAGGGTGAACTCGCGCCGCCGGCGGGCGAAGTATTCGTCGAGCTGGGCGGCGGCAAGGCGTGTCAGCGCCGAGGGCGAGTCGGCAACGGGTGACTGGAGCGTGGTGGCGAGCCACTCCAGGTTGTGGCGGAACTTGGGGTTGGCGGTCCAGTCGCATAGGCACAGGCCTCCCTCGAAGCTGCCCAGAAGCAGTTCGCCGCAGGGGCTGTCATAACGCTGGGTGTGGATGACGCTCATCTCACTTCAACTGTATGGGCACTTCGAGGGGCGGCGTGGAGCCGTCGAGTTGCCAGGTCACCGGTTGGGTGAAGGTGCAGTTGACGAGCGAGAGCCCCGAGCAGCCGGTGAGCGTGGCTCCGGTGTCGGCGGCGTCCACGTGGCTGTCGGCAAGGGTGAGGCTGCTCACGTCGTTCATCGACATGAACTCCCGGCAGTGGGCCGTGAGCCGGTTGACGACGACGTTGCGCAAGGGACGCTCGGGCAAGCCCCTCATGTCGAAGAGGCGCCCGCAACGCTCCACGAGGATGTCGGACAGGCGGATGGTGTGGAAGTCGGGCGTGAGCGCGTTCACCGCCCTGAGGGGAAGGCGGCGGGCCAGGTCGCCCACATAGCGTGACGAGCCGAGCATGTCGACGAAGAAGGCCTGCTTGACCACGTCGGCGCGTATGCGCTCGGCCACCACGTCGGTCATTCCGCCGCCGCGAGGGCGCCTGGTCTTGAAGCGGAAGGCCTGGTTGGTGCCTTTGAACACGCAGTCGTGCATGTAGACATGGCTCACTCCGCCCGCGGTCTCGGTGCCCACCACCAGTCCGCCCTGCCCTCGGAGGGCCAGGCAGTGGCGGATGACGACGTTCTCGGTGGGGCGGTTCACGCGTATGCCGTCGTTGCCGCGGCCCGACTTCAGCGTGTAGGTGTCGTCGCCGCAGTCCATCGAGCAATACTCGATGAGCACGTCGCTGCTGGAGTCGACGTCGATGCCGTCGGTGCGCCCGTGTCCGTGGCTTTCCACCGTCACGCCGCGGATGATGACCTGGCGGCAATATTGCGGCACGATGTTCCAGTAGAGGGTGGCGCGGAGGGTGACGCCCTCGACGAGCACGCGCGTGCAGCGGATGGGGGCGATGGTCTTGGGCAGGAACACCGGCGTGGTGTCCAGACCGTTATAGTGGCGCTGCTCCAGCGGCGTGCGGTCGATCATCGGTTCGGGATTGGGCGTGTAGCGGGCGTTGTGGCGATAGATTTCGCACTTGGTCGACGGGCCGCTGATGACGCCCTGGCCGGTGACTCCGATGTCGTGGGCGTCGCAGGCATAGATGCAGGCGCCGGTGGAGAAGAGCTCCATGCCCTCGTCGCGGGTGAAGACAGCGGGCTGGTAGTCGGCAATGTCGCCGCTGAAGACCAGTTCGCACCCCTTGGACAGGTGGAGGCAGACCCCCGACTTCAGCTCCAGCCGTCCCGTGGACCACTGGCCCGGCGGCACCACCACCGTGCCGCCGCCACGGGCCGAGAGGCGGTCGATGGCCTGCTGGATGGCGCGGGTGGCCTTGCGGCCGGGCTTCAGCTTCAGCAGGGTGCGCCTCGTTCCGAAGTCGGGGCGTTCGGGTTGGGGCATGGCGAAGGGCGCCTTCACGGGCGCGATGGTGTCGGGCATGGCCTGGGGGCCCACCTCGGCGAGGGTGGGAACGCGTTGGGCACGCACGGTGAGGGCGGTGAGGACCGCCAGGAACAGCAGGGCAAGGTTCTTTTTCATAGATATCATCAGGTTGGATAATCGCTTCTTCCGCTGCAACGGCGTGTCGTGCGGGGCGGATTGCGCCGACAAAGTTACGTTTTTTATTTCTATTCCGTTTGCTTCTTTCTCTTTTTTTTGCGGGGAAGACCGCATGGGCGGAAAAATCCGGCGGGTGGAGGTGTGCCGCCTGGGTGCGATTCCTTCTTGGAGTTGGGATGAAAAGTTTACATCATCGGCGTCGGCTTGGAAATCACGTTTGGACAAAAAGAAAGTTTAAGCCCGTTTTCCCCGACATGGTGATTCGGATTCCCCGTGATGAGCTTACGGTTTTGTTGGGAATCTGGAAAAACCGGAGCGGGAATGCAAGAGAGGCCTTCAGAGGGTCTGTGAGGGGCTTTCAGAGGTGCTGTGAACGGCCTTCAGAGATGCCCGGAAAGGCGCTTACACTTTGCAAAAGGGCCGTGGAGACTCGTGGAGTCGGAATGTTTGACAATCGGCGGGCGGTGCGGAGGCTTCGTCGTCGGGGCAGGGCGAAGGCACCGCATGAGGGGGCGGAGTGGGGTGGTGTGCACTCCGTGGGACATCTATTGGAAAAGAATCCTCGTGGTTATGAATTATTTTTGTATCTTTGCAGCATGAACGCAAAGATAGAAGATTTCGAGATTATGGCTCCGGTGGGGTCTTACGACTCGCTGGCCGCGGCGTTGCGGGCTGGAACCGACTCGGTGTACTTCGGCGTGGGCCGGCTCAACATGAGGTCGCACTCGGCCAACCACTTCGGGCTGGACGACCTCGGCGAGATTGCCCGCCTGTGCAGGGAGCGGCAGGTGAAGACTTACCTGACGGTGAACACCATCATCTATGATGACGATGTGGACACGATGCACGCCATTGTTGACGCGGCGGTGGAGGCCGGCATCTCGGCCGTGATTGCCAGCGACGTGGCGGTGATGGACTATTGCCGGCGGAAGGGCATGGAGGTGCACCTGTCGACACAGCTCAACATCTCTAACGTCGAGGCGCTGAAGTTCTACAGCCAGTTTGCCGACGTGACCGTGCTGGCACGCGAGCTCACCCTCGGCCAGGTGGCCCACATCCACGACGAAATCGAAAGACAGCAGATTCGCGGGCCCCACGGCGGACTGGTGCGCATCGAGATGTTCTGCCACGGCGCGCTCTGCATGGCCGTGTCGGGCAAGTGCTACATGAGTCTGGCGGCTGCCAACAGGTCGGCCAACCGGGGCGAGTGCGTGCAGATCTGCCGCAGGTCGTACACGGTGACCGACAACGAGACGGGCAACCAGCTCGAAATAGACAACAAGTACGTGATGAGCCCCAAGGACCTGAAGACCATCCGCTTCATCGACAAGATGATGGCGGCGGGCGTGCGCGTGTTCAAAATCGAAGGACGGGCGCGCGGGCCGGAGTATGTGGCTACCGTGGTGGAGTGCTACAAGGAGGCCGTACGGAGCGTTGTCGAGGGGACGTTCACCGAAGAGAAAAAGGACGAATGGGACCGCAGGCTCGCCACGGTCTTCAACCGCGGATTCTGGGATGGCTATTACCTGGGCCAGACCTTGGGCGAGTGGAACAAGCATTATGGCAGCGTGGCCACGGAGCGGAAGGTGCTCGTGGGCAAGGTGACGCGCTTCTACAGCCGATTGTCGGTGGGAGAAATCGCGGTGCAGGCGCATACCTTCGACCGGGGCGACAAGCTCCTGATTACCGGGCCTACCACGGGCGCGCTCTATGTGGTGGCTGACGAAATCCATGATGACAACGGAACCGTGGATACGGCCGGACAGGGAACGCTCGTGAGCGTGAAGGTGCCGAGAAAGGTGCGCGAGAACGACAAGGTGTTTCGCATCGATACGGTGAATCCCGAGGATGGTGAGACCGCTTGAGAAAGGATGGCAATCAAATGAACAGGAATGTGATGTGTATGCAACGCAAAAAGATGCTGATGGCGCTTGCGGCTTTGCTCGTTCCCGTGGGGATGGCCGTGGCACAGAGTCCGTCTCTCCCGTCGGAGGGACGGCATGGAGTGGAAAACTTGCAGAAAAGTAATGAGACAACGGGAAAACTTCCCGATAAAAAGAAAAAAATATGGCAAAAACGATTAACGAGGCCCAGGACGAGGTGATCGAGGAGTTTAGCGGCTTCGACGACTGGATGGACAAATACCAGATGCTGATTGACTTGGGCAACGACCTGGACACACTGGACGAGAAGTACAAGACGGAACAAAACTTGATTGACGGATGCCAAAGCCGGGTGTGGCTGCAATGCGACTACCGCGAGGGCAAGCTGGTGTTCACCGCCGACAGCGACGCGCTCATCGTCAAGGGCATCATCGCCTTGCTGATCCAGGTGCTCAGCGGGCACACGCCTTCCGAAATTCTCAACGCCGACCTTTACTTCATCGACCAGATAGGACTTCGCGAGCACCTGTCGCCCACGCGAAGCAACGGATTGCTGGCCATGGTCAAGCAAATCAAGGCCTACGCGCTGGCCTACAAGGCGAAGGAGGACGAGGGAAAGAGATGAGAAAGCTACGCACGATGGAGATGCACCGGCTCTCCGTGGAGCAGTTCAGGGAGGCCGACAAGCTGCCCCTGGTGGTGGTGCTCGATGACATCCGGTCGGCCTACAACGTGGGAAGCATGTTCCGCACCGCCGACGCCTTCCGCCTGGAGGCGCTCTGGCTTTGCGGCATTACGGCTTGCCCGCCGTCGGCCGAAATCCACAAGACGGCGCTCGGGGCCGAGGACAGCGTGGCATGGAAACGCTTCGGAAGTGCCGAGGACGCCGTGGACGAACTGCACCGGCGTGGCTATTTCGTATACAGCATTGAGCAGGTGGAGGGCTCCACGAAGTTGCAAGACCTGAGCCTGCCGCCCCACGCCGCTCCCACGCCGCCCGGGGGGTACGCCCTCGTGCTGGGCAACGAGGTGAAGGGGGTGAGGCAGACGGTGGTGGACATGAGCGACGCCTGCCTGGAAATACCGCAACGGGGCACCAAGCACTCGCTCAACGTGAGCTCGGCCGCCGCCATCGTGATGTGGGAATTCGCGCGGCAACTGGTCTTCGGGGCCGCGAAGTAGTCCCCGCCCCGCTTACAGGTATTCGCC
>CAYQUN010000033.1:0-31822 GCA_964420715.1 uncultured Prevotella sp.
GTGGGGCCCAACGCCAAGGCCGACATACAGGTGTCGCGCGGAACGGCCCCGACCACACTATACACGAAAAGATAAGAACTTTGAAGATTCTATAAAATAGAAATCCTATTCGATAAATTCGCAAAGAATCATTGAATGTTATTAAAAAAAACGTATCGTCCCTAAAAATAACGACCGTTATTAGTGTGGAAAATTTAACTTAGATTAGAAATTATAATTGGCCAAAGTGATAGTTCACTTTGGCCAATTGTTTAAAACTTGCATAATGCGAACCAAGCGCCCATCTACATACATGAAATATTTAGCATACACAAATGAGCAAACTTAGAAAGAATAATAACCATTTACCCGTGATGCTCGGGTACAATGGCCAAATAGACAAGATCGTGATCCGTAAGGTTCTCCATATAGTGAGAATGGCCCTCGGGACAATAATGTGCTTGCCCCACACGACACGTCTCCACTATGCCGTCGTAGTGGAAGGTAGCAATCCCACTCACCACAAAGACAATCTCGCAATTGCCTTTGTGGGTGTGAAGACCAGTGGAAGCTCCTGGGCGAAGAGTGGAATACATTACTTTAACTTTTCCGTCAGCGAAATTACGCGTATCAAGTTTGCCTTTTCCACCTTTAAACCCATCAAGATGAACCTCTGGAATATTATCAAAATCTATAATCATCTTTTTACAAGATTGTCAAAATGTTACTCTCAATCCTAACTGCATATGCCAACGACTGCTCACATCGCTAACCTGCGGCTGGTTGCCCAAGAAGGTATATGACGGTGTAGCCACCTTGGTCTGTCTGTCATATTTTACCCCGGCCACCTGCAGAATGTCCTGGTTGTAACCATTGCTGTAGTATTCACCCCAATGCTTGTTTAACAGATTAGCCACATTGATAATGTCGAACACTAAGCTCACTTTGCTTCCACGCTCCTTCAAATAGAAGAAATCCTGTGTCAAGTGGAAGTCAAAATGATTCTCCCATGGAGCCATATTGGAGTTGCGCGGAGCATAACGTCCACGATGATCCTTAGCATAGTCATCATTCTCAATCCAATTCTCAAAGGCCTGGCGTCCCTGCTCAGCAGTTGTAGTCACATTTCCACTACGATCGGTTATGTCGATAAAGCTCATCTCTGCCAATTCGGTCTTGGTTGGAATATAAAGCAGCGTGTTTCCACGTGCATAGTCACCATTGAACGAAGCAGAAACATTATCCGACATCGTCAGGCTATAGCGTTGTCCGCTAAACCCATTGTAGGTCAAAGCCACATGAGTTTGCCAACGTCCGCCACCATAACGCTTCGAATTATAGGTAGCTTGCACCATCACTTTGTGAGGCATGTCATACATAGAATAGCTCAGATCCACTTTGTTTGGATCCACACTGTAATAGTACCTCCAGTTCGACATAGCCACCGACGACGTTCCATCGTTCACCGAATAGGAATGCCCAAAGGTATAGCTTGCCATGAGGTCTAGTCCGAACTTAAAGCTCTTCTGCAGTTTGGCACTGAAGCTATAACTGTGACCTCGGTTGACATTCCTAAGATTGATAACCGAATTAGCGCCCAGCTTGCCAGCCTGCTGCCCGTTAGCATCAAGATAGGTGTCCGATTGGGCACTGCTGTAATAATTGGTGGCCGAGGCCTCCACTCCAGGCACGGCATACACTGTGCCATTCTCCTTCAGGGCCAAATTCTCGAACCACACGGCATAAAGGCTACGCGAATATAATGCTTCGAGAGTCATGTTGATGCCCAAGGGCAACTGATGTTCCAAAGCTAAATTAGCACGGAAAGCCTGTGGGAAGCGGAATTTATGGTCAACGGTGACAATATCAGGATTGACGGTAGCATTAGCCGAAAGCATCTCACGCATTTCGTCAGCCGTCTTGCCTCCATACTCACCAAACTTAGGCACATCGGCGTTGTTGGAACGCATATTGATGCCCTTCATCTCCATTCCCGTATTGGCCCAAGCATTCTCGATCCAAACGAAAGGCGCCCGACCGTTGAAGATGCCAACACCTCCGCGAAGTAGCGAAGTATGCTGTTCATTGAGGTTCCAACGGAAGCCGATACGGGGAGAAGCCATTACCATAGTAGCCGGACGTCGTCCAACACGTGCACCAGTAGCCAAAGCCCAATTCACCGTATTATTGAAGTTCTCGTTAATAGTAGGCTTATTGAAATAGAACGGAGCATCAAGGCGAAGCCCGTAAGTAAGATTGAAGTTGGTGGTCAAATCCCACTTATCCTGTGCATAAAAACCAAAGATGCCAGCCCTAAAGGGTGTAGCCCAGCGCGTAGTACCAGTGAGTTCTGGGTCAGAATATTTCATCTGATATGATGACGGCTCTACATCATTGAGGAAGTCGTCAATGGAATTATAGACAAACTCTCCGAAAGCCGACTGGTAGAAGGAATTATGCATATTGTAGAACTCGTTGTGGGTACCAAGAGTGAAGTTGTGGTTACCCGAATAGATTGAGAGATTGTCCTCAAGAGTCCAAATATCCTGGTCAAGAGAGTTCACACCCGACGAGTATTCCGTACCGATATTGGTGGTATATTGTCCACTAATATAGATATTTGGCCCCGAGTAAGGAGTGTTGCGATGATCACGTACAAAGGTCGCACCTGCACGTAATTCATTATAGAGATTGTCGTTGATATGCGATGTTAATTCGGCCACGAATGAACTCGTGCGATCCTTGATTCGATAAGACGAATTATTGAAATAATAGGTATAACGTCCGGGGCCGTAACTATCACGATAAGAGAAATTACCCTGATAACGCAGCGAGAAGTGATTCTTAGTATTGATGTTCCAATCAAGGCGTCCGAGAAGCGATGTAGCCTCCTGAGCCACGTTGCGCTGTCCGTATCCTTCCTGGAATCCAGTCACATCAAAGTAATGGTCAGCAATCTGCTTGGCCAAATCCGAGGTCATGTAATAACCATCACGTCCGGCATACCATGTTGCAGGATAGGAATTCTTGCGATATTCAAGCGAAGCAAAGAAGAAGAGTTTGTCCTTAATGATAGGACCACCTAAAGTGAATCCATAGGTTTGAGTCGTCTCTTCGGTCAATTTCTCACGTTTTTCGGCATTAGCATTCCACCGTCCGTAAAGGTTCTCATCAGTATAATAGCCAAAAGCCGATCCCTGCAAGGTGTTAGTACCTGATTTAGTAATGACATTGATGGCTCCACCTGTGAATCCGCTTTGACGTACGTCGAAAGGCGACACGGCCACTTGCACCTGCTCAATGGCATCCATTGAGATAGGATTGGCATTAGTCTGTCCGCCATTGGTACCCGACGAGGTAAGTCCAAAAACGTCGTTGGCCACCATACCGTCAATCTGAAAAGAGTTGTAACGATTATTGGTTCCCGCAATGGAAATGCCACCAAACTTGTTGCTATTCACCAGCGGAGAGAGTTTGGCCACATCATAGATGTTGCGATCCACAGTTGGCGTGTTCTCAATCATCTGCCTCGTGAAGTTAGACGAAGCACCATTGCCACCCCGGCCAGCCTGTCCGGTGACCAAAACTTCACCCAGCTGACGAGCATCTTCCTTTAATTCCACGTTGATAACCTGCGGCTCGCCCAATTCAAGGCTGATATTGGCAAAACGCTCCGTCTTGTAACCAATATAGTCGATGGTGATGGTGTAGGGTCCTCCGACACGCATACCTTGTATGGTATAGCGCCCATCGACATTGGTCACAGCGTTATACTTGGTTCCCGAAGGATTGTGGACGGCAGTGACCGTAGCGCCTATTACGGCTTCCTTATCGGCCGTCACCTTTCCATTAATACTTGAAGTAGTTACCTGTGCCATGACTGTTGACGTAAAGAATAACAGCATGACCAATAGAAAATGCAATCGTTTTTGCATACCTTAAAGTAAAAAATGATTAAAAACCATGGGGTCTACACCCCGTTTATCTTTCTTGGTTGCAAATATAATTAAAAAATTCCATAATGATGTTACAAAAAGGAAAAAAAGAAGAATTTCCTTGTTTTTTTCTAGGCTTTTGCGCTAAGGCGGGCGTTTGCCCCAAGAAAAACTTGCATAAAAGCATGGGCGGCACACAGACTTCCGTCTCTTAATGATATACGCCACGCGCAAAAATTTCTTCCAGAATATAAAGGGAGCCTCCCTCGAAAGGAGGGAGGCCAAGCTATCTCTACTCCTTGTTTTCCCAAATATGAATCACTTTGCGGCGAATGGCGATGATGTTGAGCACCGACACCAAGGCAAACAATCCCAGTCCAGCCACGATAGCAGGCACCATAGTGCCATCATCCATCTGTGGGAAAAGCGTCTGGAGAATGTCCATATAGTAACCACGCACAGCCACAAGCAATCCCCAAGCAATAACGAGCACAGCGGCATTAAGCGAGATGGTAAGCAACTGATAGGGACGAGCCACATGCGAAGGCGTGTATCCGATAAGAAGCAGGTTCTGGAGTTTGGTGGAATTCTTCTGCACGAGCAGATAGATGCTCAGCATGAGGATGTAGAAGCTGAGTATGGAGATGACAAGCCCCACCGTCATCACCATGGACACCACCATACGGAGGAAATAGGTAGTCTTTTCGGCATTCAGTTTGTCATCCTCCACCTCATATCCCTTACGCTCGAGATAAGGACTAATCTGTTCGTTGGTGGGGTTTCCAGTTTCCACAATAAGCCGCGTGGGGTCGCTATGAGTTCCCGCCGCATAGCGCTCATTACTCCAATCCATGAAGGCCTGCGGCACGAGGATGGCACTCAGCCGCGAAGAGAAGCCAATGACCTTACCTTCGAACTCATCGGCATGGTCATTACCATGGATGAATATTTTGAAATTAATCATTCCCATCAGTCCGTCGGAAATCTTGGGTAGCGAATGGCTTTGGGCAAAACCAAAATTATACATTGTGATATAGGCCCGTGGAAGAATCATGGGTACCACCTTGCTACCCTCCGTCCAATGCCATGAGCCTGAAGGCGCGTCAACGAAACCATCAGGGACAGCCTCTATGGGGATTTCCGAGTTGAGCACATTCACGCCATTGATACCCATCGAGGCATTTACCTTATACTCGGTAGATGTGAACTTCCCCACTCTCTTGGCAAACTTTTGCGCGGCAAACTCGTCAATCTCGGCACCACTGAAGGTATTGCTTTCACCACTCAACGTACTCGCCGTCCCGATTTTCTTATTTACAATAAGGTAATCGGCCTTCATGAAACTATCTTCCGCGGTGAACACGGGTACGACATCTCGATAAAACTGAATGCCGAGCAGGACAATGAACATGCCGAAAAGGTTGGCAAAGAAGAATCCAACAAACTGCCCGACGCTGATGTGCTGCCTCAGCAACTTCCAAACCAAATTCATCATTCAGAGTTTAAAGGTTTTCACATAGGGCAAGTCCATGTGCTTGCCGATGCTGGTAACGATGACCCCTGCGCCCTGCCGGTTGGCCTCCTCCATCATGATAGAAGCCATGATGGCGCCATTCTTATCGTCTAGATGGGAGATGGGCTCGTCAGCCAGCAGGAAGTCAAAGGGCTGTACAAGTGCGCGAATCATGGCCACACGCTGTTGTTGTCCAAACGACATTCGGCCCACCTTGGCATCCAACTTGTCGGCTATTCCCAAACGCTCGAACCAACCGACGATTTCCTCTCTCGACTTAAACTTCGTGAGCTGGTTTTTGATTTCCACATTCTCCAAGGCTGTGAGCTCGGGGAACAACCGCAGTTCCTGGAAGAGATGGCTCACATGCGTGCGCCTGATGGCCGACCACTGGTCAACCCCCAGGCCCTTGGTATCGTTGCCATCGAAAGCCACGGTACCAGCATAGTCGTGCCGATAACCGATGACATAGCTGCAAAACGTACTTTTGCCCCGACCACTATCGGCTTCCACGAGATAGAGTTGTCCTTTGTGGAAAGAGGCATCGGTGTTCCATATCTCGGAGTCGAGCTCGTCAACCCGAGAGGAAAACACCTGGGGCACAACCGAATGAAAAGAAATGGTATCCATTTACTTTAATGTATATACAATAGCGTTGAGTTGTCCAAAGAGGGGACGAACTAATTCCGACACAGCCGAAAGCGCCGAGGACCGCCCAGCCCCATTGCCAAGGTTGACGATGAGCACGAGCCGTTGCCCCTTGATGTGCTTTTGAAGGCTTGCAGGGATGGGATGGTTGGAAGCGCGAATGGCATATTGGGCCATGAGCTCGCCACTTCCGGCATAGAATTGCAAGTCGGGTGACACGCCAAAATAGAACGAGGTGTGACCATCCGTATAGAACCAAGCCTTGTCTCCCCAGTCTGCGATGCGTCCGCCCTCGGGTACGCTCTGCTTCCAATAGTCCACGTCGCCCGTCCACTGGCAATTGCCCAGCTTGGCCCCCATCATCACCTGTGCGTTGGCATCGCCCAATGCAGGAAGGATGACGGCCATGTCGCCATCAACGCTCCGCATGATATTGTCCATGTCAATGGCCTGGTTCACGCCGGCCAGCAACGCTTGCAAGCCCTTGTTGGTCCGCATCAAGGGCAGGAACTTGCTACCATCCACATTGAGAAACATTCCGGCCACGGCGTCGCCGGGCATTGTGGCGGCATAGCGTCCGGTTATGGGTCGATAAACTCTTCTTGCCTCCTTGAGGGCCTTGTCGATACGGGGATTGAACGAAAAAGTCTCGCCCTGTATGTCGAGCACGCCTCCGTCCATATTCATTGAAGCTGCTATGATTACTTGCGAAGCGTCAGCATCCTTGGGAGCACCCAGCGTGAACGGGGCGATGAACTTCTCAGGCAACGCCTGGGCCTGGGCTACAAGCGCCATGGGCGAATCGATGGAGTCGAGCCGATGGAACAGCAGCGAACTCTTCACCCCATGATCGCTGTCCTGTGTGAGATATTTGGCCATGGTCTGACGCAAGGCCGGTTGGGCCGAGGCCACCACGGGCCCCATCAGCAAGAGTGCGTGCTTGCTATAACCGAGCATCCAGCTATCGTGGAACACCGTGAAATGACAATCACGGAAAGTTTGCACCTCGCCACACTCACCAGCCTTGGCTTTAGCCGCGAGCCAGTCGGAAAGGTCGCCCTCGTCGTCCACTTTGGCGCAAAGTCCAAGGTTGCCATCAGGCGCGGAAAAAAGATAGACTTTTTCTCGCAAATCGATGCCGCAATCGCTTGGGTCATCGACGCCGAGAGCCGACTTCAGCACGTCGGCCTGTTGCCCATTCGGCGTGCCCGCTGCTTGCAGGTCGATGGAAATCAACGCCCGGCTCCCATCGGGGATGGCATCAACATAATCGCCAGAACATGAGACCAGGCTCAGGGCCGACACCATGAGGAATAGCCCGACAAGGGACATCCGTAATATATTCTTTCTGATTGCTTCCAACGTTCTCATCTATGGATATGCTCAAATTTTTCAACTTGCAAAAATAAACAATCTTTTCCACTTTTCCAAATGCGAGGCCGATTTTTTCTCACCCGCCTATATCCTCCGCCACCATTGGGCCATCCCGACGGCCATGAGGCCAGCCGTTTCGGTACGCAAACGTGACGAACCGAGGGACACGCTCTCGTATCCTTGTTCCATGGCCGCACGAACCTCGCCGATAGAGAAATCACCTTCGGGCCCCACCATGATGGTGACGTCGTCCTCGTTGGGAGGCATGTGTCGCAAGAGTGAGAACAAATCGGTCCGCTCCACCTCGTCGTAACAATGACAAATGAACTTTCGTCCTGCGCGTTCCGAACCGATGAATTCGGTCAAAGGACACATGGCGTTCACCACCGGTTTCCAAGCCTTCCGGCTTTGCTTCATGGCGGCCACGGCCACCTTTTCGATGCGGTCGGCCCTAAGCACGTGACGCTCGGAGAACTGGCAGTCGAGAAAACTCACCTCGTCGAATCCCACCTCGGTGGCCTTCTCCACCATCCACTCCATGCGATCCATCATCTTTGTGGGGCCAATGGCCAGATGGATGCGTCCGTGCCATGCACGAGGTTGCGGCATCGACTCGACGATGCGATAAGTGCAATGGCGAGGAGTGGCGAGAGTGAGTTCGGCACGGTGAAACGATCCGCATCCATCGGTGAGGAAGATTTCATCGCCGGGCTGCAGCCGGAGCACCCGTGAGGCATGCTGAGCCTCGTCGGGAGGCAACTGGTCGGTGCCGAGGGCATCGGGCACGTAGAAATATCTAGTCTCCTTCATGATGTTCTGGGGTTTGCGGCTGTTGCCGGCGACGTCTCAACTCGTCGCGCAATCGCGAGGCCAACTCATAATTCTCGTCGCTCACGGCCCGGTCGAGGGCGCTCTGGAGCATCTCGTCACTCACCACGTTTACGGGCAGGGGCATGGCCGAGGAATCCTTGCGATAGGGCACGCTCTGGCTTTGCATGAGCCTGGCCTCGAAAAAGAGGGGCACACGGCATGCCACCGCGAGCAGCACACCATCGCTGGCGCGCACCGAAACGGTGCTGAGGGTGTTCTGATTGACAACCATGGCGCGGTATTCGCCATCGACAATGCTTGATATGATGACCTCCAAACGCTCATTGGCCACATCGAAAAGGCGGCACAAGGCCTCGGGCAAGAGACGCGACGTATCAGCCTTGCTATCCAAACGCAAACCGATGGAGTACATCATATACTTGTCGCAAGGTATCACCACTTGGCGCTTGCGGCCGGTGTCGACGAGCACCAAGAGCCCCAAATCGCCTATACCGACGATTTCGGAAATATTATCGAGTTTGACCCTTACCTTGTCCATTTCACCTCGCTTCCTTTTTCGGGCGGAAAAGCAGGGCGAAGGCCAATCCCACCACCAAGGCGTAGGCGGCAAAGATGAACCAGCAGGCTTGCCAGTTGCCCACCGTGAAGTGCTCTCCTTGATATACCATGTCCCATGTGAAAGTATTGACCACCTTCTGGGCCGAAAGCGTACCGATGGTGGCGCCGATGCCGTTGGTCATGAGCATGAACAACCCTTGGGCGCTCGACCTAACGGCCGCGTCGGTGTTCTGGTCAACGAATATCGAGCCGGAGATATTGAAAAAGTCGAAGGCGACACCATAGACTACCATCGAGAGGATGAACATCCACACGCCGCTGCCGGGATTGCCCACGCCGAAGAGCGAAAACCGCAACACCCAGCCAAACATGGCTATGAGCATGACGTTCTTGATGCCATAGCGCTTCATGAAGAAGGGAATGAGCAGGATGCAGACCGTCTCGCTCATTTGCGAGAGCGAAATGAGGATATTGGCGTGGCTCACACCGAAAGTTTCCGCAAATACGGGCACACCGCCCACCTGTGGATAAGCGGCGAAACTGCTGATGAAGGGATTGGCAAAGCCGTTAGTGATTTGCAGGCTCACGCCGAGGAGCATGGAGAAGACGAAGAAAATGGCCATCTTCTTCTGTCGGAAGAGGGCGAAGGCACGAAGGCCGAAGGCGTCAGCCAGACTTTGGCCCTTACCCTTTGACGTGGGACAGGCGGGGAGCGAAAGCGTATAAAGGGCGAGCAGAAGGCTCACTATGCCCGAGACGACAAACTGGTTCTGATTGCCCTGGAAGCCCATCAAGTCAACCAACCACATCATGCAGATGAATCCCACCGTGCCAAAGACGCGAATTTGGGGGAAGACCTTGACCGAGTCCATACCGGCGCGGGCCAGGGCGTTGTAGGCCACCGAGTTGCTCAGGGCCAAAGTGGGCATATAGAAAGCCACGCTGAGCGTGTAAAGGGGCAACACCCAGCCTATGTGACCCCAATAACCCATGTGGGCGGCCGCAAACATGAACAGGCCGGCCGCAACTTGGCAAAGTCCGAGAAGGCGCTGGGCCTGTATCCAGCGGTCGGCTATGATGCCCATCAAGGCCGGCATGAAGATGGAGACGATGCCCTGGACGGCATAAAACCAACCAATTTCTGACGAAAGTCCAATCTTCACCAGATAGGTACCCATCGATGTGAGGTAGGTGCCCCAGGCGGCAAACTCAAGGAAATTCATGAGTGCCAAGCGTAATTTCAGATTCATCCCTGTTGTATTTTTATTCGATTGCAAAGATACAAAAAAGATTTTCATCATGCAAGACTTTGATGTCATCTTAGAACGAAATTAACGTTTGAGGAATATTTCGTGACTTCTTGGCATTGAGGATTTTCGAAATAGGCAACTTGACGTACGAAAGCGTACGAATGACAATGCGAAAGCACCTTTCCAAGCTTGTATGAGAGGCTCTCCGACCTTCTAAGAGCGGCCTTCTCGCACCCTCAAAAAGGGCTTGAGAGAATCTTGCCCGGCCTTTTTCTAAAACTTTACAAAGTCGTAAGAAATCTTGATACGAATACCGTCAAAATGTCATCATATTCCTCGATTTGTCGACAATTTGAAAATCGAGATAAGATTGCCATGTGGGAAATATGTCAATACTTCCTCCTGTATTCTTCCTATTAATGCAACCATACTTTATTTTACATTTTTAAGGACGAGGACAAAGAGAGGCTTCACGACTATCAGGACAAGGCCGAGGCCGCCCACTTGTGCGCATCGCCCCACCCTCCCCGCCTCACCCGCATTCCATATCCACCTATATAATAATGTGGGGCGCAAACACATTGCCAACGCCGCTAACGAGGACAAGAAGGCGGAAAAAAGCACTCCGCAGAAAGTTTTCGCCCCACACATTTCCTTTTCTCATGGGAATTCGCTATATTTGCACTTTGAATTCGATAATCCAAAACAAAGATATGCCAGAAATATCAGTCCGGGGCATCGAAATGCCCGAGTCACCCATACGCAAACTGGCTCCCCTGGCCGCTGCAGCCGAGAGCCGGGGCATCAAGGTATACCATCTGAACATAGGACAGCCCGACCTGCCCACGCCCCAGTGCGGACTCGACGCGCTGAAGCACATCGACCGAAAAGTGCTCGAATACTCGCCTTCGCAGGGATACTTGAGCTATAGGAAGAAGTTGGTCGAATATTACAAAAAATACAATATCGACGTCACCCCCGACGACATCATCATCACCTCGGGCGGAAGCGAGGCCGTATTGTTCGCCTTCATGAGTTGCTTGAACCCGGGCGACGAAATCATTGTGCCTGAGCCCGCTTATGCCAACTACATGGCCTTTGCCATTTCGGCCGGTGCGAAAATCCGGACCATTGCCACAACCATCGAAGAGGGATTCTCTCTGCCCAAAGTGGAAAAATTCGAAGAGCTCATCAACGAGCGCACACGCGCCATCATGATTTGCAATCCCAACAACCCCACGGGCTACCTCTACACCCGACGGGAGATGAACCAGATTCGCGACCTGGTGAAGAAATACGACCTCTATCTCTTCTCCGACGAGGTCTACCGGGAATACATCTACACGGGAAGCCCCTATATCAGCGCCATGCACCTGGAGGGCATCGAGCAGAACGTGGTGCTCATCGACTCGGTGTCGAAACGCTATAGCGAGTGCGGCATCCGCATCGGAGCGCTCATCACGCACAATTCCAAAATCAGGCAGGCCGTGATGAAGTTCTGCCAAGCACGCCTCAGCCCGCCCCTCATCGGGCAAATCGTGGCCGAAGCGTCGCTCGACGCACCCGAAGAGTATTATCGCGACGTGTACGACGAATATGTGGAACGCCGGAAATGCCTCATCGACGGACTGAACCGCATTCCCGGGGTCTACTCTCCCATCCCCATGGGAGCCTTCTACACGGTGGCCAAGCTACCCGTGGACGACAGCGAGAAGTTTTGCCGCTGGTGCCTGGAGGAGTTCGACGACGAGGGAGACACGGTAATGATGGCTCCCGCGGCTGGCTTCTACACCACGCCCGGAGTGGGCCTCAACCAGGTGCGCATCGCCTATGTCCTGAAAAAGCCCGACTTGGAACGGGCTCTGCAGGTGCTCCGCAAGGCGCTGGAGGCCTATCCCGGACGCGTCGACGACGAATGACCACGGAACAACTGACAAACCTTAGAGATAGAGAACAAAAGACGTGAACACCATGTTGTCTTTCTTCATTGCACGACGCATCTATAACGAACCAGGGAAAAAGAACCGAGCCTCGCGACCAGCCATCCGCATTGCTACGGCGGGCGTCGCCGTCGGACTGGCGGTGATGATCGTATCGGTATGCGTGGTGCTGGGATTCAAGCACACCATCCGCGACAAGGTGGTGGGATTTGGAAGCCACATCCAAGTGGCCGACTTCATGACGCTGCAGGGAGGGGGCAACTATCCCGTGGTGATGAACGATTCCATGATGAGGGCCATGAAGCGCATCCCCGGGGTGACCCACGTGCAACGATTTGCCACCAAAGAGGGCATCCTCAAGACCGACAACGACTTCCTCGGCGTCATCTTCAAGGGCGTGGGACCCGAATGGGACTCCACCTTCATCCACCAAAACATGGTGGCGGGAAGCATTCCCAAGTTCGACGACAAGGCCTCGCACAACAAAATCCTCATCTCGCAAAACATGGCCGACAAGCTCGGGCTCCACGTGGGAAACCGTATCTTTGCCTACTTCATCGACCGAAGCGGTGTGCGCACGCGAAGGCTCACCATCGAGGGCATCTACCAAACCAACTTGAAACGATACGACGAGGTGACGGTCTTCGCCGACCTATACCAAGTGTGCAGGCTCAACGGATGGCAACCCGACCAGTTCGGCGGAGCCGAAATCACGGTAAACGACTTCAAGCGGGTTGACGAGGTGGAACAAAGCTTCATCAAGCGCGTCAACCGCACCACCGACCGATACGGAGAGACTTATTCCAGCGCGACGATAAAGGAAGTGAGCCCGCAAACCTTTGCCTGGCTCGACCTAATGGACTTGAACGTGTGGATCATTCTGGCGCTGATGATGGCCGTGGCCGCCGTTACCATGGTGTCCGGACTGCTCATCATCATCTTGGAACGCACCAGCATGATCGGCGTGCTGAAGGCTCTTGGCGCACGCAACAGCTTGGTGCGAAGCACCTTCATGTGGTTTGCGGCATTCATCATCGGGCGCGGATTGCTCCTTGGCGATGCCATCGCCCTGGGCTTGCTCGCCTTGCAAAGGTTCACGGGCATAGTGAAACTCGACCCGCAAACCTATTATGTCAGTACTGTTCCCATCGAGTTCAATTGGCCCATCATCCTTGCACTGAACGTGGCCACACTCGTCATCAGCCTCATCATCCTCGTCGCACCCAGCTATCTGGTCGCACGAATCCATCCGGCACGGAGCATGAGATACGAATGAGCGCGCACGGCGCTGCCTGGTAAGGGAAAGGATGCCTGCAAAATGTAAATAACAACAAGAACATGCCAAACGATAAGAAAAGGAATACAACACCCATCGACCCCACTTACGGCCACGTGCCCCCACAAGCCCTCGACATCGAGGCGGTGGTGCTCGGAGCGCTGATGATTGACAAGGAGGCCTTCTCCGTGGTATCGGAACTATTAACCCCCGACACCTTCTACGACCCCCGCAACCAAAAGGTGTACCAAGCCATCCAAACCTTGAGTATTGAGGAAAAACCCGTCGACATGATGACGGTGACCGAGGAGCTCAAGCACGAAGGCACCCTGGACAGCGTGGGGGGCCCCGGACGCGTCATCGAACTGACGCAAAACGTAGCCTCGTCGGCCAACATTGAATATCACGCACATATCCTGGCACAAAAGTATCTGGCACGACAACTCATCTCGTATGCCAGCCAGATAGAGACCGGAGCCTTCGACCCCATGGTGGACGTGGACGAACTCATGCAGACCGCCGAAGGCGCGCTCTTCGAGATTTCTCGAAAGAACATGAGGCAGGATTACACCCAGATTGACCCCGTAATCGTGGAGGCCACGAAAATCCTACAACGCGCAGCCAGCAACAAGGACGGACTGACGGGTATCACCACGGGATTCACCGGGCTGGACGACGTGACAAGTGGATGGCAGAGCTCCGACCTCGTCATTATTGCCGGACGACCCGCCATGGGTAAGACGTCATTTGCGCTGAGCCTGGCTAAGAACGCAGCCATCGACAACAACATTCCCATCGCCTTCTTCTCACTTGAAATGAACAACGTGCAGCTGGTGAACCGACTCATCAGTAACGTATGCGAAATCTCCGGACATAAAATCTTGACCGGGCAACTCGATAATGACGATTGGAGGCGACTGGACGCCAACCTGAGGAAAATGCAGGGCAAACCGCTCTACATCGATGACACTCCCGCGCTCTCGGTGTTCGAACTTCGCACCAAGGCACGCCGCCTAGTGAGGGAGAAGGGGGTGAAGATGATCATGATTGACTACTTGCAGCTGATGAACGCAAGCGGCATGAAGTACAACAGCCGACAGGAAGAGGTTTCGACCATCTCACGCTCGCTCAAGGGACTGGCCAAGGAGCTTGACATTCCCATCCTGGCCCTATCTCAGCTTAACCGAAGTGTGGAAAACCGCCCCGATACCAACGGCATCGACAACAAGCGGCCACAACTAAGCGACTTGCGTGAATCAGGTGCCATCGAGCAGGATGCCGACATGGTAATCTTCGTGCATCGCCCCGAGTACTACCATATCTATGAGGACCAAAAAGGTAACGACTTGCGGGGTATGGCGCAAATCATCATCGCCAAGCACCGTAAGGGTGCCACGAAGGATGTGCTGCTCACCTTCCGTGGAGAATTCACACGGTTCCAAAATCCCGAAGAACCAACGGGGGGGGAAATCATTGGGAGCAAAATCAACGGCGATGCAGGTGGATTCTCCGGAGGCGGAGACGTACCACCACCCTTTTAAGGACAAAAAGTGGGAAATCGTAAGAAAATAAAGCAAAAAAGTTATAATTTGTTTGTATATTCCGTTCAAAATATATACCTTTGCACTTGGAAACGAAAAAAGATATGGCAAATCCGCTGAACATATTGAGCACGATTATTCGAATTCGACTGCATGGCGTGGCCGGAAGTGACGAGGTGTGCTTATAGCCCAAGCGGACGAAAACATAAAGCCTTTCTCACTTCCGGATGGAGTGTGGAAGGCTTTTTTCAATCATAAGCGGAAACCAAAACGAAAATACGAATAAAATCATATAAAAAGCTATGAGCGATAGACTTTACATTTTCGACACGACCCTTCGCGACGGAGAACAGGTACCTGGATGCCAACTCAACACCGTCGAGAAAATCCAAGTGGCCAAGCAACTGGAGCAATTGGGCGTCGACGTCATTGAGGCAGGTTTCCCCATCTCGTCGCCAGGCGACTTCAACTCGGTGGTGGAAATCAGCAAGGCCGTGACGTGGCCCACGATTTGCGCGTTGACTCGCGCCGTGGAGAAAGACATCGACTGCGCCGCCGAGTCGTTGAAGTTTGCCAAGCGCAAACGCATCCATACCGGCATCGGAACGAGCGACTCACACATCAAGTATAAGTTCAACTCCACCCGAGAGGAAATCTTGGAACGCGCCGTACGGGCCGTGGCCTATGCCAAGAAATACGTGGAGGACGTGGAATTCTACGCCGAGGATGCCGGACGGACCGACAACGAATACTTGGCACGGGTAATAGAGGCCGTGATCAAGGCGGGAGCCACCGTGGTCAACATTCCCGACACAACTGGCTACTGCCTGCCAAACGAATATGGCGACAAGATCAAATATCTCATGGAGCATGTAGACGGCATTGAAAAAGCACAAATCAGCACTCATTGCCACAACGACCTGGGCATGGCCACGGCCAACACCCTGGAGGGCGTGCTCAATGGTGCCCGACAGGTGGAAGTGACCATCAACGGCATCGGCGAACGCGCCGGCAACACCTCGCTCGAGGAAATCGCCATGATCTTGAAGTGTCATAAAGGCATCGGTATCGACACCAATATCAATACCACAAAAATCGTTCCCACATCGCGCATGGTATCAAGCTTGATGAACATGCCCGTGCAACCCAACAAGGCCATCGTGGGACGCAATGCCTTCGCGCACTCCAGCGGTATCCACCAAGACGGCGTGCTGAAGAACGCACAGACCTATGAAATCATGAACCCCAAGGACGTGGGACTGGAGGACAACGCCATCGTTCTCACGGCACGCAGCGGACGCGCCGCATTGAAATACCGCTTGCAGGTGAACGGCGTCGACGTGGAGGACGAGACCAAACTCGACGCCATATACAAAAAATTCCTCCAACTGGCTGACCAAAAGAAAGAGGTGACCGACGCCGACATCCTTGTGCTCGCCGGCGCCGACAACGCCGAACGCAATACCGTGAAGTTGGACTATCTGCAAGTGATAGCCGGCAAGGGCGTGAGAAATGTCGCCAGTGTAGGCGTGGACATCAGTGGGCAGAAGTTCGAAGAAGCCGCATCGGGCAACGGACCCGTTGACGCCGCTATCAAGGCCTTGAAACGCATTATCCGCAAGCAAATGACCCTGAAGGAATTCACCATTCAGGCCATCGACAAGGGTAGCGACGATGTGGGCAAGGTGCATATGCAAGTAGAATACGACGGACACCTCTATTATGGCTTCGGAGCTAACACCGACATCGTTACGGCGTCAGTAGAGGCCTACATCGATTGCATCAACAAATTCCGCAACTAAAACGTCACATCATCCTCACATACAAGAATATATGAATACACTTTTTGACAAAATCTGGGATAGCCACGTAGTTCAAATCGTCGACGATGGTCCTACCCAGCTCTATATCGACCGACTCTATTGCCACGAGGTTACCACGGCGCAAGCCTTCGACGGACTACGCCAACGCGGACTAAAAGTTTTCCGCCCCGACCATGTCTACGCCATGCCCGACCACAACACGCAAACCCACGACCAGGACAAGCCCATCGCTGACCCTGTGGGGCGCAAGCAGGTTGAAACCCTTGACCGTAACTGCGAGGAGTTCGGCATTACCGAATTCAAATATAACACCAAAGACAACGGCATCATCCACGTTGTGGGACCCGAGAAGGGTCTCAGCTTGCCAGGAATGACCATTGTATGCGGTGATTCCCACACCTCTACCCACGGAGCAATGGGGGCTGTTGCCTTCGGCATTGGTACGTCAGAGGTGGAAATGGTACTCGCTTCACAATGCATCCTGCAACAAAAGCCCAAGTCGATGCGCATCAACGTTAATGGGAAACTCGGCCCCATGGTCACTGCCAAAGACGTGGCCCTCTACCTCATGAGCAAGCTTACCACATCGGGAGCCACCGGCTACTTCGTCGAATACGCCGGTGAGGCCGTACGCAACATGAGTATGGACGGACGCCTCACGCTTTGCAACCTGTCTATCGAGATGGGGGCACGTGGAGGATTCGTCGCCCCTGACGAGACCACCTTTGAATACATCAAGGGACGCGAGTATGCACCCAAGGGGGAGGATTGGGACAAGGCTGTGGCCTATTGGAAGACGCTCCGCAGTGGCGACGACGCCGTTTTCGACAAAGAACTTAACTTCGACGCCGCCGACATAGAGCCACGCATCACCTATGGTACGAATCCCGGCATGGGCATCGGCATCACTGGGCACGTGCCTGAACTTGAAGAGATTCCGCAAGAAGAACAGCCCGGATTCCACAAGGCTCTGAACTATATGGGCTTCAAGCCCGGAGAACGGCTTTTGAACCATCCGGTAGACTACGTCTTCCTCGGTGCTTGCACCAACGGACGAATCGAGGACTTCCGTGCCTTTGCGTCTATCGTGAAGGGCAAGCACAAGGCCGAGGGCGTGACTGCCTGGCTCGTGCCCGGCTCACACCTTGTCGCACAACAAATCGCCGAAGAGGGTATTGATAAAGCTCTCGCTGAAGCCGGATTCGAAATCCGTCAACCCGGATGCTCGGCCTGTCTCGCCATGAACGACGACAAGATCCCGGCTGGAAAATACGCCGTGTCGACAAGCAACCGCAACTTCGAAGGACGCCAGGGCCCCGGTGCGCGCACTATCCTAGCCTCTCCCCTCGTAGCCGCCGCTGCTGCCATCACCGGAAAAATCACTGACCCTAGAACTTTGTAAACGATGAAACAGAAATTTGACGTTATCACATCGACGTGCGTTCCCCTTCCGCTGGAGAATGTTGACACGGACCAAATCATACCGGCACGCTATCTGAAGCTTACTCAAAAGGATGGCTTCGGACCCTATCTTTTCCATGATTGGCGCTTCAATGCCGACGGAAGCGAGAAAAAGGACTTCGTACTTAACAATCCCGACTTCAAGGATGCCGTAATACTCGTAGCAGGCAAGAACTTCGGCTCGGGCTCCAGCCGGGAACATGCCGCATGGGCCATTGCTGGCTACGGATTCAGAGTGGTTATCAGTTCGTTCTTTGCCGACATCCATAAAAATAATGAACTCAACAACTTCGTACTGCCCGTGGTGGTGAGCGAGGATTTCCTCAAGGAACTTTTCGACAGCATTCGGCACAACCACCACACGCAAGTGCGCGTCGACCTGCCCCAGCAAACCGTCACAAACCTGGCCACGGGACGTAGCGAAAAGTTTGAAATCAATGGATACAAAAAGCATTGCCTGATTAACGGACTAGACGACGTGGACTTCCTCGTACAAAACCGCGACAAGGTTGAGACGTGGGAAAACGCACACAAGGCATAATCACTCCATACGGATGAAACAGGAAGAAAAGGAAGGAAAGCAACAGGGACGGAGGGTTGAGATCCTTGATTCTACCCTCCGTGACGGCGAACAGACCAATGGCGTGTCGTTTCTGCCCCATGAAAAGCTTATGATAGCCCGCTTCCTGCTCCACGACGTGGGAGTGGACAGGCTCGAAGTGGCCTCGGCACGCGTTTCCGAGGGCGAAAAGAAAGCTGTGAGCATGATTTGCCAATATGCACAAAGCATTGGCAAGTTGGATTGTATCGAGGTGCTCGGTTTCGTGGACGGATGTAAATCGGTCGACTGGATTCACGAGTGTGGAGGACGAGTAATCAACTTGTTGGCCAAAGGGTCGTTGAAACATTGTACACAACAACTCAAAAAGGCGCCACAAGAACACATAGAAGACATCCTTGACGTGCTCGACTATGCCCAAAAGGTCGGAATGCACGTCAATCTCTATCTAGAGGATTGGTCATCGGGAATGCTATATAGTCCAGACTACGTAGAGCAGATGATGGATGCTTTGAGCAAAGCTCCTATCCGCCGTTTTCTGCTACCAGACACACTGGGCATCCTCACACCATCACAGGTGTCAAAATACATTCAACGAATGGTGGATATGTGGCCTCAATGCCAGTTTGACTTCCACGCTCACAACGACTACGACTTAGCCGTAGCCAACAGCCTGGCCGCCGTAGAAGCCGGTGCCACCGGCCTCCATGTCACCGTGAACGGCTTGGGCGAGCGTTGTGGCAATGCTCCCTTGAGCTCAATACAGGTGGTGCTCCACGACCAATTGCACATCTACACCCACATCGATGAGACAACCCTACTTGACGCATCACACCTGGTGGAAGGTTATAGCGGTATCGCCGTAGCCCCAAACGCACCGGTTGTGGGCGACAATGTGTTCACACAAGTGGCTGGTGTCCATGCCGATGGTGATAAAAAGGGGAACCTTTACAGCAACGAGCTCAAGCCTGAACGTTTTGGCCGCCACCGCGAGTACGCATTGGGGAAAAACAGTGGCAAGGCCAACATTATCCAAAATCTGAACGAACTCGGACTGGCTCTTACCCCCGACCAAACCAAGGCCGTGACACGGCGCATCACCGAACTGGGTGACCGAAAGCAACTTGTCACACAAGACGACTTGCCCTATATCGTAAGTGACGTGCTCAAACACGATGCGCCCGAAGAAGACGTGAAGCTGGTGAGCTACATGGTTTCCACATCCTATGGACTGAAACCCATTGCCAGCTTGAAGGTAAACATCCATGGCCACGACTACGAGGCCGACAGTACCGGCGATGGACAATACGACGCATTCGTGAAGGCCTTGCGCAAGATTTACCGCGAAGAACTGGGACGGTCGTTCCCCTTGCTCGAAAACTACCAAGTGAGCATCCCCCCCGGTGGTCGCACCGACGCTTTGGTGCAAACGGTTATCACTTGGAGGAAAGACGATGGCACGGTATTCCGCACACGCGGGCTCGACGCCGACCAAACCGAGGCAGCCATTAAGGCCACCATGAAAATGCTCAATATGATCGAACAGCCGCTCGAGGAGCGAATCTCGCCACGGAACTACAATGTGGACACACTTTAAACGGCCATCGCATCTCATTGAGAAATATAAACGAGACATAAAACAGAAAAATCAACAACAATACTTCATATGGATTTAAAAATTGCAGTACTCCCCGGCGATGGTATCGGACCGGAGATTATGAAGCAGGGCGTTGCCGTCCTGGACGCTATCGCCGAGAGGTTCGGCCATCATTTCACCTATAAAGAAGGCATTGCCGGCGCACACGCCATCGATGCTGTGGGCGACCCCTTCCCCGATGAGACCTTCAAGACGTGCCTGGAGGCTGACGCCGTGCTCTTTGCCGCCGTGGGAGACCCCCGCTTCGACAACGACCCGACGGCCAAGGTACGCCCTGAGCAGGGACTGCTGGCCATGCGAAAGAAGCTCGGCCTTTTTGCCAACGTGCGTCCCGTGGCCACCTTCGACACTCTTCTGCACATGAGCCCGTTGAAAGACGAACTCATCAAGGGTGCCGACTTCGTCGTAATTCGCGAACTCACCGGGGGCATGTACTTTGGTGAGAAGCATCAGGACGACGAGGTCGCCTGGGATACCGATATCTATCACCGCAACGAGATTGAACGTATTCTGAAAGTGGCCTTCCAGTTTGCCATGCGTCGACACAAGCACCTTACCGTAGTCGACAAAGCCAATGTTCTAGCAAGCAGCCGGCTTTGGCGCCAAGTAGCCAAGGAGATGGAATCACAATATCCCGAAGTCACCACGGACTATATGTTCATTGACAATGCTTCGATGCGCGTTCTCACCGAGCCGCGCTTCTTCGATGTCATCGTGACAGAGAACACCTTTGGCGACATTCTCACTGACGAGACATCGTGCATCACAGGCTCTATGGGCCTCCAGCCTTCGGCCTCGCTGGGCGAACACACACCACTCTTCGAGCCTGTCCACGGCTCGTGGCCACAAGCCGCTGGCAAGAACCTCGCCAACCCTATAGCGCAAATTCTCTCGGCCGCCATGATGCTCGAGCACTTCGACCTCAAGGCCGAAGGCGCCCTCATCCGCGAAGCCGTCAACGCCAGCCTCGACGCCCATGTTCGTACACCTGAAATTCAAGTGGAAGGTGGCAAGCACTATGGCACCACTGAGGTCGGGCAATGGATTGTAGACTACATTAAGGAGAAAGCCTAAGAGTTGCCTTCTCCCCCTCTTCTTGCGTCCCTCCACATATTCATGGTGTTCCAGCACATGGGTAATGTGGAGGGACGCCCCTTTAAAAGAAAGAAGTCATGTTAAGAAAGTCGTAGCGCATTCCCTAAAAATTCCCCAATACAGGTTTTAGCAGAGCCAAAACATTTGCAAATTCGGAAAACAATGGTTACCTTTGCGTTGAATTATGCTAAGCCAACAAAGAAAATGCGCAAATCATTCACCATATATATCGCCATAGCCGCCTTCTTGCAGTCCATGCTCCTTGCCGGTTGTGGAAGCCAAGAGCCACCTAGGACAACAGCACTGCCACAAGGCACGTCCCTTCCCATCGACACCGCTCTAGCCACACGTTTGAAAGCCTTTGCCAACGCCCCCCGCGTGAAAGGAAAGTTCGGGTTTTATGTCTATGACCTTGATGCCCGCAAACCAGTCTATGGAGTACAAGAACATCTTTCACAGCCATCCGCCTCATGTATGAAACTGCTCACAGGTATAGCCGGACTTCATCTTCTGGGCACGGACTATTACTTTAAAACACACCTTTTCACCCGCGGTGCGACAACAGGAGGCACACTCAACGGCGACATCGCACTCAAGACCGGACTCGATCCACAAATACGCGAAACCGACTTACGGTCATTCGCCGCCATCCTTGCCGGCCGAGGCATCAGGCGCGTCACGGGGAAAGTGTATCTCGACCTTCTCCTCACCCAGCCAGTAAAAAGCGAAAACCACTGGTATCCATGGGATTTGACCTTCTCACAATATGGCATATTCTACAAGGGAGCACACCAAGTGGCCAAAGCCTTTCGCTCCGCTTTGCGGCAAGAGGGTGTTGTCGTGGCCGACAGCCAAATCGTCATGGGACCTGTTCCGCAAGGATCGCGTTGCGTCTATTTGTTCCGTCGCCGCATCGACACGGTTCTGAAACGAATGTGGAAAAACAGTTCTAACACACAAGCCACGTCGTTACTTTATGCCATTGGCCACCACATCAATCCCAAAGCCGATCCCGTGGAGACGGGTGTGGCCTATTTGAGGACATTCCTGAACAAGGACTTAAACCAAACTGACACGACCCTGGTGGTACACGATGGTTGTGGCCTCTGTCCTCATAACCGCCTGTCACCGGTGGCATTGGTAAGCATCCTGGAATACGGCTACGACCATCCCCCCATCCGGCGAGAACTTTTGAGATTACTCGCCATATCGGGACAGGACGGGACCTTGCGCCGAGCCATTTATGACCCCAAGCTACGCGGACGCATCTTAGGCAAAACGGGCACCCTCTCCCACCCTTTCGGCATCAGTTCGCTGGCTGGCTTTTGCCGGGGCAACGACGGCCACATGCTGGCCTTTGCCATCATGGACAGCGAAATGTCCGTGCTCGACGCTCACGTGTTGCAAAGGCGCTTCTGTACCCTTATTGCGAAAAGCGACGACACGCCCGCCCGCTAGCGGGATGTTCCATTGGGAAAGTAAGAATATGAATCATCAACAGACTTTGGACAATTACCTCTTCGACGAGGAGAACCAACATACGCAGGCCGCCGACCTTTGGGACGATTTTTTTGCCGAAAGTGCGGACGAAATAGACGAGCGCCCATGGGTGCAAGCTGACAGTTTGGCTCATCGTAACGACCTCAGCCAACAGGTCTGTACCATGCTTGAACGCGTGCTCACCGAAGAGGAAGAAGAAATCATCCGCCTGTATTTTGGCATCCAACGGCGGCGACATTCCCTGGAAGAGTTAGCAGCGCTCTTTCAGGACGAATCCCACGCAACAACCTTACTCCATACGGCAATCAACAAGTTACGATATTCCGACGAAATCCTATTCATTTACAAATACTTAAACACCTAGCCCTTTCTTTTTTCAATATAAAGGGCACTCCTTTCTCACCCCATTCTTATGGTGTGTTTCGCTTACAAAAAGACACACATGAAATTGTACATAAGATCATGGCAGGATACAATTTCACGGGATGGAATTTTGCCCCCCTTGGAGAAGAAGGGAAAGCCAGGCTCAGAACTTAACTCCTAAAAAAGGCCCACAAAGGTTGGCAAGGGGATAGGACGATTTCTTTCAACACATGCACAAATGTTAAAAAGGTTGCCAAATTTAAAAAAATTCGTTTCTTTCAATATTGAATTTCAAATATTTAAACTATATTTGCATCATCAAAAAAGCAAAACGCCCCAGACAGTCTAATGATGGAATTTATCTACTTTAATTCTCGCGACGAACTCCTTCGAATCCGTACCGATAAAATTGTCTATTTTGAAGGAAACGGCAATTACACCACCCTCGTCGCCGCAAACAAGTTGAAGAGCAGCGTCGGATTAAGTCTAGGCGATATGGAGAAGTCGTTGGCATCACAACTGGGACAAGAAGCATCTACATTTTTACGCGTGGGCAAACGGTACATCATCAACACACGCTATGTTTATCGCATAAACGTGCAGCGGCAAACACTAACACTTAGCGACGCTTCATTATTTGCCTTTGATCTAAATGTTTCCAAGGAAGCTTTAAAGAACATGAAACAACTAATTATCAAATTCGTAAATATCAAAAAAAATGGAACTGACTATAGGCCGTGACGCCGCAACATCCCAACTCGCCGTGTTCGCAGAGGGGCAACACCTAAGGCTTGGCGTGCCTGGCTGTGTGCCCAAGACCGTAAGCCGCCAACACTGCTGTTTGAAGGTAAACGCCGACGGCACGATGACCATCAGAAGTCTGAAAGCCGACAATCCAACCTATATTAACGGCATGCCGGTGGAGCAAAAGCATATTAACAAGAACGACATCGTGGAACTCGGTCCCGACCACTACCGTCTTGACATCGCTGCCGTAAGGGCCATGGCCGACAAGTTAACGCCCAAATACATGGACATACGACCCCTGCGCAAGCTCTATGAGGACTACGAGCAACAAACCCTCAAGATGGCGATTGCCGAGCGGCGATTCAACGCCCTGCGCTCGGCCACCGGCCTGATTACCATGATAGCCATCGTTATGTCAATCACGGTGGGACGCGGCCCCGTTTATCTTGTCCTCTACGGCACTGCCATCGTGGTATCGCTCGCCTTTACCATCAAAGCCTATCGTGCGTCGTCGAGCATGCCTAAGAAGAAGAAGGAATTGGAAAAGTCATTCCAGGCTAAATATAAGTGCTCCAACTGCAATCATCAATACAAAATGAACTACGACGAACTTGCACAATACGATGCTTGTCCGTTTTGCAAGGCAAAATTCATCAAATAATATTCATTTCGTCATCTAAACCCATCATTTCGTGGATTATCTGCCCAAAATGTTGCGTTATTAAAATTTTAAAACGATATTTGCAGCAGGAAACCAAAAACTTTTTACCCATTAAACTTTTAAAAAGATGTATACAAGTGACGACACTCAGCTGGCAGGAAGACAAGCCCAGCAGAACACTTCCGACGCAGAGGAAGGAAAGGGAACGCAATCCAACGGAACCTGGAAGAAAGTAGCCATTGGTGGCGCCGTGGGCATCCTTATGGGTGGCGGCGTAGCCTATGCGGCCAACACGCTGACATCCAACACCGAAGAGGATGGCACCGATGGCGCATCTCCTACCCCCGCCGAAGAAGCCCAGGTGGGCAACGGCCAATCATTTGGCGACGCCTTCAACGAGGCCCGCGCCCAGGTGGGACCCGGCGGCGTGTTCCATTGGCACGGCCGACTCTACAACACCTATACCGAGGAGGAATGGAACGCGATGAGCGATGACGAGAAGAACGAGTTCGCGCATGCCGTGGCCAACGACGAGAGAGCGCACGAGGGCGAGTTCGCCCACCAACCTTCGAATGGACACGCGACGCAAACAGCAACCCATCATGACGAGGCTGACGCGGCA
This sequence comes from uncultured Prevotella sp., assembly GCA_964420715.1. Taxonomy (GTDB): domain Bacteria; phylum Bacteroidota; class Bacteroidia; order Bacteroidales; family Bacteroidaceae; genus Prevotella. Next base: position 25,334 of record CAYQUN010000033.1, read on the forward strand.
CAAGTAAAACCTGCCTCATATAAGGAAGAGGACGTGGCCGTGGCCCACTCCGATACACAAGGCGACGACGACGTGCACGTGGTTGGCTCGACAACCGTTGAGGGGCACACCACGGTGATCTATGACGTCAACGGTGACAATCAGGCCGATGTTGCCGTAATCGATATCAACGACAACAACCAAATGGACTATGATGACATCCTCATCGACAACCAAGGCAATGTAGCCACGGTGGGGCAGGTGGCCCAGGCACAAGGCGGCCACGAGCAAGGCGACGATAGCCTGGTGCCCACGGGAGGCGACGACATCAGCACTGACGACCCTAACATACAGGCTTCTTACACAGGCGACTATGAGGACTCGTCTATAACCATGGGAAACGACATCTCCGGAGAATATGACCCGGGGGATGACGGATCAATATCCATATAACTCACATCATGCTAATCAAACGAATCAAATGCCCCAATTGCGGAGCCGTGCTTGACGTGAAGAACTCGAAGAACGAGTCCATCAAGCTAATCACCTGCCCGCAATGCGGGGCCCAATTGAGGGTGAAGTTCGCTCCTCCAAAACCTGCGGCCAACCAACAGCCCCTCGATGCCGAGACTTTTGTCGCCACCCCGAAAACGCAACAGCAAGGTGGCGACACCATACTTGGCAAAAAGCCCTCTGATGGCCACCTCCGGCCTGTCTTGTCCTACATGGGCCGTGACTATCCTCTGAACATAGGCGAAAATATCATAGGACGCAAAGCTCCAACCTCGCAAGCTTCGGTGCAGATAGACACTGACGACCACTACATGAGTCGCCAGCACGCGCGAATCTCCGTTACGTCATTGCCTGACGGGAGCAAGAAGGTCGTCATCAGCAACTTCAAGAACAAAAACGCGACCGCCATCGACGGCATGACACTCGTTGATGACGACGCCTTGATATTGCAGCCCGGCAACCACATCCTCATGGGCAATACTACTATAATCTATAATATGAAGTAAAAAAAGCCATGAAAATATCCATTGACAAGCCACAGGCCATCTGGCAGATAGGCCGTCGCGACAATCAAGAAGACGCCATCTATCCCCAATTAGGCGAGGCCACGGCCGACGACCGGCTATTCATTCTCTGTGATGGCATGGGCGGCCACGAGCACGGCGAGGTGGCAAGCAACACGGTCTGTGCTTCCATGGCCGAATATATCAATACTCATGCCGACACCCATGAGATTATAAACGACTCGGTGCTCCTCGACGCCCTCGATGCCGCTTACAAGCAACTCGACAAGGCCGACGATGGCAATACGAGGAAGATGGGGACCACCCTTTGCCTGCTGCTCTTCCACCGGGGAGGACTCACTGCCATGCACGTCGGCGACAGCCGCATCTATCACATCCGCCCCACAAGCGGTCGCGTGATTTATCAAAGCCGGGACCACTCGATGGTTTACGACCTCTATCAGGCCGGAGAGATAACGTATGACGAGATGCGCACCTCGCCTCAGAAGAATATCATCACGCGGGCGTTGCAGCCGGGCGAGGACAACCGGGTGAGACCCGCCATCGTACACATCACCGACATCCGCCCCGGCGACTACTTCTACATCTGCAGCGACGGGATGCTGGAACTGATGGAAAACGACGAGCTCCAACGGTTGCTTGCCTCCGGCAAAGACGACGACCAAAAGCGGGAAGAGCTCATCGAGCGTACCCAGGACAACAAAGACAACCATTCTGCCTATCTTGTGCGTATCAAGGGGGTGAGTCTCGAACAGGGCGACGACCAGCTTGCCAACGACGAGCAGACGACGCCTGACAACGCCATCAATATCGTGCCACGCATACTGGGGACACAAAGCGACGATGTCGATGTAATAACCGCTCCACGCGCCCCGATCGCACAACGGCACGACCGCACGCGGCCCCACAAAGGCACCCGCCTCCCCATCATCGTAGGAGGCATCATCATCTTGCTGCTCTTCATGGTCTTCACGCTAACCTATCTAAGCCGCAAGAACAACAAGAGAGCCGACACGCCTACGGAGCAACCGGTCCCAACCCATCGGCAAGGCATTATCACACGTCCTGGCACAAAGGAAGATATCCATGCCCGGAAAGTGAACGTGGACCAACAAGGCAAGAAGCCGGAGGCCGGCAAAAAGCAGGAGAAGGAGCGCAAGGAGAGCCCTTCCGCGACACCACAACCCACGGAGGCGCCCTCAGCCACTCCGGCCGACACCCATGACGCCGACACACACACACCACAGGCTCCCCAAGAGAAGGAACCCGCAACACCCAAAACCACCAACCTCTAATGAATAAAAACATCAACACTGGCTCCATGCTGCGTGTAGGCACCATACTCCACGGTACCTATCGCATCGACGGCTATCTGTCGTCGGGCGGTTTCGGCAACACCTATGTTGCCACAAACATACAATTCGATGAGCGATACGCCATCAAGGAGTTCTTCATGAAGGGGGTCTCCCAACGTGATGACAACAACACTACCGTCAGCGTGAGCAATGCCGAGAACAAGAACTCGTTTGAAGAGCAGCTCGGCAAGTTCAAGAAAGAAGCCCGACGGTTGCGCAAGTTGAAAAACGAACACATCGTGCGCGTTTACGACCTCTTCGAAGAGAACGGCACGGCATACTACGTGATGGACTTCATCCAGGGCGAAAACCTTTCGGAGAAGCTCAAGCGCACAGGCCAGCCCCTGGGCGAAGACGAGGCTTTGAGCATCGTCAGGCAAGTGCTCGACGCGCTCAAGACGGCACACGGCCAAGGCATATGGCATCTTGACCTCAAACCGGCCAACATCATGGTCGACGCCAACGGCACCGCCAAGCTCATCGACTTCGGCGCAAGCAAGCAGCAAAGCTCGAAGGGGGGAGCTACGACTTCAACGGCCGTCAGCTATACCAACGGCTATGCGCCACGAGAGCAGATGGAACAAAATCTGGACAAGTTCGGACCTTGGACCGACTTATACGCCCTTGGCGCCACCCTCTACACCCTGCTGGCCAACCAAAAGCCGCCGATGCCCTCTGACATTGACGACGACCGCACGCCCGACAAGCACTTGGCGCTGCCCATGCCGGAGGGCATCAGCGAACCGACACGCACGCTCGTGCGGTGGCTCATGGCCACCAGCCGTCTGGACAGGCCGCAAAGCGTTGACGAGGTGGCCGGACACCTCGACTCCACGATTGAAAATTCCAAGACGGGCGTGCCCGTCGACACCCCTTCCAGCGACGACACCATCCGCGCCAAGAAACCGGAACGCCAACCCTATGAGCAACCGGACTCTCCCGAGAAACCGGAGCCCGACATCAAGCCCAAACAACCTAAAGAGTCTTCAGTCTCCTACGTCGACACGGAACAAAGCAAGACGACACATAAGCACATCCTTGTGGGCCTGGCGGTCGTGGCCGCCATTGTCGTCGGCATCTTCTTGGCACTTTCCGCCAATGGCCATAAGGACATTGCCGCCAACACGGGCGACAGCGCCATTGTGGAAGACGCCGACTCCGTCATCTATGTCAGCAAAGAAGCTCTAGGCGACACCACCCGTTTGTTCATGCCTTGCACATACACCGGCCCGTTGAGGCAAGGCCTGCCTGATGGCGACGGCGAGGCGTGGTTCACCAATAAAAGCTACTACAAAGGACCTTTCTCCTTGGGCGTTATGGAGGGCGACAACGGCTACTTCCGCTACGAGAATGGCGATGTCTTTGTCGGCAGCTTTCATGACAACCATTTCTACAAGGGGAAATACACTTCAAAGAGGGACGGTTCCTACTTCGTAGGACTGTTCGATGCCGACGGCCAGCCGAAAGAAGGCAATTGGTATGACCAAAATGGCAGGAAAATTTAAGATATACGGAAAAAACGAACATGATTATGATGAAGACTTACAGGGCCATGGCCGTCCTCGCCACCCTCCTGCTGTTCACGGCACCCGCCGCTGCGCAAAAGGCGGTGGTCAGACACCGGACGACAACCTCGTCCGCCACCACGCGCAAGCCCCCCGTATCCAAGCCCCGCAAGGGCTCCGGAGGCCACGGCGCGCCAACATCCCGGCCAAGACGCATCACCGAGGCGGAATGTCGGCAAATCGTCAATAACATCATCAGCAACATGGTCCGGGTTCAAGGCGGCACCTTTATCATGGGCGGCGCTTTCGACGGCGACCCCGACCCGAGCAGGACCAACCCCGCCCACGAGGTCACCCTCTCGAGCTACTATATCGGGAAATACGAGGTGACGAAAAAGGAATGGAAGGCCGTGATGTCGGGGGGTGGAATGACAACACCCTACGACGACAACCCCATGGAGCGCGTCGGCTACGACGACGTGCAAGAGTTCATCAGCCAGCTCAACCAGCTCACCGGACGCCGCTTCCGCCTGCCCACCGAAGCCGAATGGGAGTTTGCCGCGCGTGGCGGCAACCAAAGCCATGGCTACTCCTATGCGGGCAGCGACAACCTGCTCGACGTGGCGTGGACCCGTTACACCATCAGCGTGGCCAATACCACCTACACACAGCCCGTAGGCCGGAAGCGCCCCAACGAACTGGGCCTATACGACATGAGCGGAAACGTCTACGAATGGGTAAGCGACTGGTATGGCCCGTATCGTCCGGAATCGCAAACCAACCCGCAGGGGGGAGCCCGGCCAAGCGACACCGTCGACACCCGGATCGTGCGTGGCGGCTACTGGCACGGTTCCGATTTTGAGAGCAATGTCAGATACCGCAGAAAAATTGACGAACGCGAATCAGGCAACGGGATTGGATTCCGGCTTGCTATGGACGCAGACTAATTACTATGGATAAAAAAACGCCTTATATGAAAAGAATATTCGTCCTCATCATGCTTCTCGCGGGCATGAGCCCGGCCATATACGCCCAAAAGAAAGTTGTCAAAAGACAATCGACAACAAGGCGGGTGGCCCCCGCCCCGGTCAAAAGCCAGGCCGCAACAAGTTATAGCGCCGCCCAGAAGCGGGTGGCCGAAGAGATATTGGCCAACATGGTATACGTAGAAGGAGGCTCCTTCACCAACTACCTTGTCAGGCACACCGTAAGCGGCTTTCGCATAAACCGTTACGAGGTCACGCAAAAAGAGTGGAAAACCATCATGGGCAACAATCCCTCCGCCTTCAAAGGCGACAACCTGCCCGTAGAGCAAGTGAGTTGGCGCGACGTGGAAAAATTTCTCAATCGGCTTAACGCCATCTCCGGACATCATTTCCGCCTGCCCACCGAAGCCGAATGGGAGTTTGCCGCACGCGGCGGCAACCAAAGCCAGGGCCTCCTCTATGCGGGCAGCCCGACGCCCGCACCCGTGGCCTGGTACGGACTCAACAGCGGCGACTGCACCCATCCCGTGGGACGCAAGAAGCCCAACGAGCTAGGCCTCTATGACATGAGTGGCAACGTGGCGGAATGGTGTCACGATTGGTGGGGCAACGATTACAACACGTCTGACACGCCGGGAAAGTCCTACGTCAATTATCAGGGCTGCCCCGTCAACTATCAGGGGCGGATACTGCGTGGCGGTGCCTTCAACGACTCAAACGTCAATTACCTGCAATGCGGCATTCGCCAAAACGCCAATCACAACACCCGCGCCGATTGGCTCGGTTTCCGCCTCGCCATGTAGATGGCGGGCGGGGACGCGAGTCACCTCCTGATAGAGAAAAGAAGACGCGCCGCTCAAGAGTGGACGCGGAAGACAAGGGGGTGGCACAAGGAAGAGAGACTCCACATGGTTCTCATTTCACGGCCTATAGGGAATCATCCTCCATTAGAGGTCGAAGCCATAGCCCAGCGTCACCAGGAATGTACTACCATGCGATGGCTTGTCGTAAGAATTGCCGTCTTTATATATATTGGTTACGCCAATGTTGTACCTGACGTCCAACGCGACGTGATTCCATTCATAAGCCAGTCCGACGGGAATGGAGAGATTCACTTTGTTTAGAAAATAATCAGCATTAGAGTGTATAATGAATTCCGGTTGCACACCAAGTTTGAAGTCTAGTCCGACGCAGGTAGTGGCAACCAGCAGAACAGGAACGAGGATATTGTCAGTCTTCATTGAGAGTTTCGCATCCGGCATGTCCTCGTAGTCAGTGCCCTGATGGCTGTAAAGGGCACCAATACTTCCAGCGATAACATTGTTGAACTGATGCTGGACCTCCATCCGCCAGTGAATCCCATACGGTATTTCGAGTCATAATATTCACCCTCCTGCGAGCTTGCGATTCCATCATTGGTAAACTTCGACCAGTTTAGTCCTAAACGTGGGTAGATTGTTGTTGTGCCAACTTCCTTTTGAGCATGCAAGACCAATGGCAATGTAAGGGCGAAAATAATCGAGACTAATTACTTCATCGATTTGTTAGTTGTTTCTGTTATACTAATTGAACGCCGAAAGAGATTCCTTTATTGCATCATCGTCTCTTAATTTACGTAAAAATCGTT
>CAYQUN010000034.1:0-31404 GCA_964420715.1 uncultured Prevotella sp.
CCGAAGGTGTGCAACCAGCCGAGACCATAGACTGCGCTCACCTCGAAGAGGCGGGGAGCACCCTTATAGCCACCGAACCAGTTGGTCAAGTTCACGGTTGCGAGCAGGCTGGTGTTGACGGCACGCACAGCGGTACCCGTCGAAACGAAAGGCTTGTTCGAGAAATAAGCATTTCCCTCAACAGCCAGACCGAAGACAGGCGTGAAGTAACGACCGATGCGGAGGCCTGCGTTCGGGTCGAGGTTGCCAAGCCAACTGTTGCCAGTGGTCTTCGTAGCCACACCACCATTGATACCAACGTAGACGTTGTCAAAAGTCTTGCTTTCCGTAACCGTCTGAGCGTTTACAGAAACTGCCATTGTAGCGGCAGCCAACAATAAAACTAACTTTTTCATGTCTCTCTGAAATTAATTATTTATTAAAAAGATATTTTCTCTCAAGTCTGCAGAATGATTTCCCAATCACCCTCCGCTTTTCGAGTGCAAAGTAATAAAAAAAACTCCTAACTTCCAAATCTTTTTCATATTTTTTATGCTTTAAAACATAAATAATACAATTTAGGGCAATAAATCCGAACTTTGGAGCGTTATTGCCAAGAAAAGGCTTGAAAAAGAGCAAATATAGATATTCGAAATCACCTTATTCTATTTTGCCACTTTAATGCCGTCCACCTTATTATTATATCGTGTAATCCACAATAATATAATAAGGTGTGACGCATCAAAGCAAGAGGAAGCCATCAAAGGGTGATGGCTACCACCGAATAAGGAGGCAATTCTACAATGTTGTTTTCCACGCGAAGCCGGTTTGCATCGTCTCCACCTACATTCCAGGAGGAGAGCTCCATCTTTCTGCCCATCGGGTTTCCGCTAAACTGCTCATACACAGCACTGTTGCTAACAGCCAACCCATTAACCGCCAACGACACCGTGCTAGGCAACGCATTGACGAGTTTGAGGTAAAGCCGTCCCGTTTTGGAGTCTTTCACCAGACTGGCTCCCAGGCGATACTTCAAACTATCGGCCACTTCAAGTGCGGTCTCCACATATCGGTCGCCCGCATGAGTACCGAAGATCTTCTGTGTCATATAGCTAGGCGTAATCTCCACACCCGCATTGTCAAAATAGATTAGATCGGGATTCCAATTAGCATGTTTTTTATCACAGAGCAAAGGAGCATAGGATGTCATCTCCACCACGTCACCATTACGCTCCACCTGGCACAAATAGAGTGCCTCGGCCAACGCGTTCTCCATATTACGTCCTCTCGACGCATACTCGCCAATGTACACCTTTGGCGCACTCCGGTCATATTGGTCGTAATAATCTTGATTATGCAGGAACCACCCCGGACTCTCATAGTAGTGCTCATCCATGGCCGAGAAGAGGTTCTTGCCCTGCCATTTGCTTTCCTTGGCCACCCTCCATCCCTCGATATAATCGGAAGAAGGATAGTGGAAAGGTCCCACCGTTCCCACCACCTCGATGTCGGGATAGTGTTCCTTGATGGTCTTGGCAATCATCAGGTAGCGTTCCTCAAAGTCCGTGGAAATCAAGTCCTCATTGCCCACGCCAATCATCTTGAGTCCGAAGGGCTCCGGATGTCCGGCGTCAGCTCTCATCTTGGCCCATTTGCTTGTAGCCGGGTCGCCATTGGCCCACTCCACCAGATCCAAGAATTCCTGGCAATAAGCCGGCATTTGGTCCATGGGGATGCCCCCTTGTTGTCCGGCCAGCCCTTCGGCATTGGCCCCCGAATTCTGACAGGGCACTCCAGCGGCCAACACGGGCAAGGGCTCTGCGCCCATATCCTCGCACCATTGGAAGTATTCGTAGAATCCCAGTCCCCGGGTCTGGTGATAGCGCCAAATATTGGGTGCGGGCTTTCGGTCTTGCCACGGTCCGACGGTCTCAGCCCAATGATAAATATTTCCGATGCCATCGCCATGGCTCATGCATCCTCCCGGGAAGCGCACGAACTTCGGTTTCAAGGCGGCGACAGCCTCGGCCAAGTCCTTGCGCAGTCCGTGTCCCTTATAGGTGTCGTGGGGGAAGAGGCTCACCATGTCGAGTCCCACCTGTCCCTTTTTCTTCACCATGACGGAGAGCGCCACGACCGTCTCCCCCGTAACGCCGGCCTTTTTGCGCATTTTCCCTTGCGTATCGAGCGTCACCCGGTATTGCTTCCACCCCTCGCCCTGAGTCGCCACACGCGCCTGGGCCAGCACATGGCCCTCGCCATCGGTCAGCGCCACGACGAGCTGGTTTTTCTCGGAACCCATATTCTTGGCCCATACCGTGAAATCATATTGCGCCCCACGGTCCTTGATTTCGCCGAACCCACGATTGAGCAGAGCCTGTCCCTGGTTCACAACGGCATAGTGCGGATTATTGGCCGACAAGCCGTTCTCGGTGCTGATGGCGGCGAGGGGCAAGTCCTTCACCTGCGCGCTCTTCCCCTCCATCGTCAGGAGCTGCCATGCGGTGGCCGCGTTCCACTTGTGTCCACGGTCATCGGCGTTGTACTCAAAATCGCGGTTCTCCACGAGTTCCGCATACAGGCCGCCGTCGGCCGCCCTGCTGATATCCTCGAAGAACACTCCAATGAGTCGGTCGCTGATGGGTTTCACCTTGGAGTTGTCCACCTTGAGCACGGCCTTCACCTTCTGCGGCAGCGAGGCAAACCGGGTGCCGTCGTCACGCATACTCTCGGCAAAGCGTTTCTGGTCGTTGGCCATCGCCTCCATCCAGTTCATCATGTAATGCAAGTGCACCGCAGGCACCTCGAAGAGATTTCCCGTCCGCACCTTTCCCGCCACGGTGACCGTGTCCATCTGCCAGAGCACCTCGTCGGCCGAAGCCTCCAACGTGTCCTCCTTGAACTTTCTGAAATCGTCCGAGGCCTGCACGTAGCGTTTCCCCTGGGCGGTCTTCAGGTAGATGTCCCATGTTCCATCAGCCATCTGGTAAGCCACGGGGAAGTCGACCCCTTTCTCCTTCACCCGCGGATAGTCTTGCGGGCGCCACGTGATCAAGTCTTCAGAATAGGCCACTGCGAATGCGGGCGCGTGGTTGTTGAGGCTCCACAAGGCCCTCCACGAGCCATCATCAGCCTTGGCCACAAAGGGATGAAACATTTTCTTCTCCGCGCCCCAAGGTCCATAATCTGACGAGACCACCTGTCCCAAGTCAGACCACGACTCATCGTCGGCCTGGTAAGCCACGTGCAGCCCGTCCTTCTCGCCTGGCGAGAAGACGAAGATTTGGCACGTGGTATCGTTGCCGACTATGGAATAAGCAGGACTTTGCGCTTGCGCCCCGGCGGCCGAAGCCAGCACGAGGGCCATGAGGGTAAGTTTTGTTGTATTCATGAATATCGGCGTTTTTCCGAAACCTATTCTTATATTCTATTTATAATACTCCTTCTTGCCCGCCGCGAGCGTATTTTTCATCAACGAGCAAATGGTCATCGGCCCCACGCCGCCCGGCACGGGAGTGATGAACGAGCACTTGGGAGCCACCTCGTCAAACTTCACGTCGCCCGATAGGCGGAAGCCCTTCTTCTTGGTGGCATCGGGCACGCGCGTCGTACCGACATCGATGACCACGGCCCCGGGCTTCACCATGTCGGCCGTGACGAATTCCGGCCGTCCGATGGCAGCGATGATGATGTCGGCCTCACGACATTCCTCCTTCAGCGTTGCCGAATGGCTATGGCACACCGTGACGGTGGCGTCCCCGTATTGCTTCTGCATCATGAGCTGTGCCACGGGCTTGCCCACGATGTTGCTCCGTCCGAGCACCACGCACTTCTTTCCACTCGTGGGGATGTGGTAGTGGTTCAGCAGTGTGAGGATGCCCAGCGGCGTGGCCGAGATGAAACACGGCAGGCCGATGGACATACGTCCGACGTTGATGGGATGGAATCCGTCAACGTCCTTGCGATAGTCGATAGCCATGATGATTTTCTGCTCATCGATATGCTTGGGCAAGGGCAGCTGCACGATGAATCCGTCGACGTCGGCATCCTTGTTCAAGCGGTCCACGCACGCCAGGAGTTCCTCCTCGGTCACATCGTCCTCATATCTGACCAGTGTCGACTTGAATCCGCACTGCTCGCAGGCAATCACCTTGTTCTTCACATACGTCTCGCTGCCGCCGTCGTGGCCCACGAGCACCGCGGCCAGATGGGGCCGCTTGCCGCCCGAGGCAACGATTTGCTTCACCTCGTCGGCTATTTGCTGCTTGATGGCGGCCGCCGTGGCCTTGCCATCGATAATCTGATAACTCATGGTATCTCTCTTTTAAGAATCATTTCATTCCGGGCATTCCCTTCATCCGTGCCATCATACTAGCCATCTTGTTGCCCGTCACCATCTTCATCATCTTGCGCGTCTGGTCAAACTGCTTGATGAGCCGGTTCACCTCCTGGATGTCAGTGCCCGAGCCCTTGGCGATGCGCCGCCTGCGGCTCACGTTCAGAATCTCGGGATGGGTGCGTTCCTGCGGTGTCATACTCTTGATGATGGCCTCGATGCCCTTGAAAGCGTCGTCGGGAATATCCACGTCGCGGATAGCCTTGCCCACGCCGGGAATCATGCTTGCCAAGTCTTTCAGGTTGCCCATCTTCTTGATTTGCTCAATCTGGGCAAGGAAGTCGTTGAAGTCGAACTTGTTTTTCTGAATCTTCCGTTGCAGCTTCTTGGCCTCCTCCTCGTCGAACTGCTGCTGCGCGCGTTCCACGAGCGACACCACGTCGCCCATGCCAAGGATACGGTCAGCCATCCGCTTGGGGTGGAACACGTCGATGGCGTCCATCTTCTCACCCGTTCCGATGAACATGATAGGCTTGGTCACCACGGTGCGGATGCTCAGCGCCGCACCGCCACGGGTGTCGCCGTCGAGCTTGGTGAGCACCACGCCGTCGAAGTCGAGCCTGTCGTTAAAGGCCTTGGCCGTGTTCACGGCGTCCTGACCCGTCATGGAGTCGACCACGAAGAGGGTGTCATCGGGGTGTACGTGGTTTTTCAAGCCCTCGATTTCGTCCATCATCTGCTCATCCACGGCCAGTCGTCCGGCCGTATCGATAATCACCACGTCATATCCTTTGGCCTTGGCCTCGTGTATGGCGGCATCGGCAATGGCGTTCACGTCCTTGCTGTCGGGCACGCTGAACACGGGCACGCCCACCTGCTCGCCCACCACCTTGAGCTGTTCGATGGCTGCCGGACGATATACGTCGCAGGCCACGAGCAGCGGCTGACGGTTCTGCTTGTTCTTGAGCATATTGGCCAGCTTGCCGCTGAAGGTGGTCTTACCCGAACCCTGCAAGCCGCTCATCAGAATGATTGCCGGGTGGCCTTTCAGCTCCAGCTCCACGGCCTCGCCGCCCATGAGTTCGGCCAGCTCGTCGTGGACAAGCTTCACCAGCAGTTGTCCGGGCTTCACGGCGGTGAGCACGTTCATGCCCAAGGCCTTTTCCTTCACCCTGTTGGTAAAGTCCTTGGCCACCTTGTAGTTCACATCGGCGTCGAGCAGTGCCCGGCGGATGTCCTTCATCGTCTCGGCGACGTTGATTTCGGTTATTTTGCCCTCGCCCTTGAGTATCTTGAAACTCCGCTCCAGGCGATCGCTTAAATTCTCAAACATATGCTAATAAAAAAACATGGTTACGTAATCCGTGCAAAGTTACAAAAAAAAGGCGAGACCGCAAAGCCCCCGCCCCGATTTCTCACTTCGAGTCCTTGTCCGTGGCCTCCTCGTATGCATCCACGATGGGGTCGTCAGACCTTTCCATCTCATTGAAGATTTCATGTGCCTTCTTCCGGTGCTTGCGGTCGCGGCGCCCCCGCTTGTCAAGCATGTTGGCCACGTCGAAACTGATCAGAGGCTTGCCCACCGGCTCCTTGGCGACGGCGTCTTTGACACGCTCCTCCATGGCGCGAATGCTGGCCTGGTTCTTTCCCCACACCTCGACGGTGCCCAGCTGATGGGCCTCGGGCAGCAGGAACAGCGTGTCGGGCAGCTCCGCGTTACGCACCGTACGCGGCACGTATCCCGTCTTGCTCACGGTGACCGAGTCGAAGGCGTAAGGCATGTTCCAATAGCCCCGATAGTCGGTGCGCGCCCAGTGGTTGGTGTTGGTCCGGATAATGGCGTCGCGCAGAGGCACGCGTGTCTCTATATCGGCAATACAACAATAGCGCTGGGCACGCAAGCCGAGCGGCAAGAGGAACACAAGGAGGAGAAATATCGTTTTTCTTTTCATCAACGAATTATATTTCATTCTTGCAAATATAAAAGTTGTGGCGCAATAGCCCAAGTATTTTTTCTTTTCTTACAAGTTATTCAATTTCTTTAAGAAGGCCCCCGCCGCACATCTGGACAACGTGGGACGCGGATTCCGAAAGCGCTCCGCAGGACAAGAAGAGGCCCCATCGGGATAGTCTGGAAATCCCTTGACAATATTTACAAGATGGGGAAGCGGAGCAAAAAAACTGATTTTTCAAAACGAAGGCAATGAATGCGCAATCCAAGCAAAGTGGAAGCAAAAAGGCGGCAATTGCTTGCGGTTTTGTAAAGATTGCGGAAACCGCCATACAAGAATCTCAAAGGCCCTTTCAGAGGAGCTCACTTGGCCTTCCAGAGAATCTCCGAACGGCCTTCTTGCACCCTCTGAAGGCTGCTTACACATTGTCAAAGGGCCCTTCCCGGCACGCCATCGTGGGCGCATGAAAATTCCTCGACAACGGGGGCATGCCACAACCGACACACTCCGGCCCGTCAAGCGCCCCACGTCCGGACTCCAGCCCGTGTTATTCGCCCGTCTGGTATTTCTTGGGCGAGACTCCAAACTTTTGCTTGAAGGCCACCGAGAGGTACTGCGGGGTCGAGAAGCCCACCTGGTAGGCCACCTCGTTGATGGTGATATTGCCGCCACGGAGGAGTTCCGCCGCCCGCCTGAGGCGCACGTCCTTGATATACTCGGCTGGCGACTTTCCGGTCAGTTCGCGCACGCGGGTGCTGATGGTGGTGCGCCCCACTCCGAAGGCATGGGCCAGCGCGTCCACCGAAAGCGACGTGTCGGCCAGCCTGCTACTCACAAACGAGTCGAGCTGCTCTACGAACTTCTTGTCTTTCTCCGAGCGTATCACCGCCTTCACCGTGTCCTTCTGCCGAGGTGCTTGGGCGTAAGCGTTGCGGAGCACATCGCGCTGCTTGATGAGATTGGCTATCTGGGCCACCAGCAAGGCCATGCTGAAAGGCTTGACCAGATAGGCGTCGGCACCGGCATCGAGCCCTTGCGTCTCGCTCCGCGTGTCTTGCAGGGCCGTGAGCATGATGACGGGGATGTGGCGCAACCGCTTGTCAGCCCTGACCTTCTTGACAAGTTCGTACCCATCCATCACCGGCATCATCACGTCGGTGACCAGCAGGTCGGGGACCGTCCCGCCATCATTCATCCGCTCCAAGGCCTCGGCCCCATTGCCGGCCGTGCCGACGACAAAATATTTGCCAAGCTCGGTCTTGAGCATTTGGCAGATGTCGGCATCATCGTCGACCACGAGCACGCTCCGCCCGTTCATCGGCTCGGGACTTACTTCCAAATAAGAGGTTCGGAATCCACGCCTGCCCTTTTCTCCGTCTTCTGACAACTCGGGATGCACTTGCATGAAATCGTCGGCGGCATAGGCCTCCTTGTCCATCGGCAAGGTCACGGTGAACACGCTTCCGCCCCCCGGATTGTCTCGATAGGCAATGGTGCCGTGATGCACCTTGACGAGTTCCTGTGTCAGATTGAGGCCGATGCCAATGCTGTCGGGCGACACCTTTCCCGTCGTATAGCGGTCGAAGAGGTGGGCCTGCTTCTCCTTGTCCACGCCAATGCCCGTATCGGCGACCTCTATCACGAGGCTCCCGCCATGCTTTCCACCGCCATCTCCACGCTCCACCTTCAAGGTGACGGCGCCTCTCTCGGGTGTATACTTCAAGGCATTAGAGAGAAGATTGTACACCATTTTGTCCACATGGTTCCGGTCGACATAGGCCGTAATTTCCTTTTCCTGCGGTAGGAACTGGTAGCTGATATGCTTGTTTTCGGCCGCCTCGTGAAAGTTCATAAAGATGCCGTCAAGGAAAGCCACCACCTCGGTGGGTTGCAAGGCCAGCGAGAGTTTGCCTCTCTGCAACTTACGAAACTCCAGAAGCTGGTTCACGAGCCGCCTCATCCGGTCTACGCTGTGCTCCATGTTGCTCATGGGCAGACGGGCGGCGGCGGGCATGGCGGGCACACGCTCCAACCGCTCCATTGCTCCCTGAATCAGGGTGAGCGGCGTGCGAAACTCATGGCTGATGTTCGTGAAGAATCTCAACTTGAACTCGGTGAGCTGTTTCTCCACCTGTATCCTTTGTCTGAGCCGATAGGTGGTGCGCAATTGCCGGTAGACAACATATCCCACGGCGGCCAAGGCGAGTCCGTAAAGCGCCAGGGCCCACCAAGAAAGCCACCAGGGCGGACTGACCTTGATTTCCAGCCTTTGCGGACATTCCCTCCAAGCGTCTCCGGCCTGCTTGTATTTCAACCTGAGGGTGTATTTTCCCGGAGGCAGGTTCTTGTAGGAGGCAAAGTTCCACACCGTGGGAAGGCTCCACGTGTCGTCGTATCCTTCAAGCCGGTAGGCAAAGAGGGTGTGGTGCCGGCTCTCGAAATCGAAGGCCGAGAAGTTCACATCAAAGGTGTTCTGGTTATGTGCGAGCGTGATTTCTCCCATCTTGCTCATGTCGTAGACCACCGGACCGTCGCTCCCCATCTGGTACACGCTCACGCCGTTGATGCTCATCCCCGTGAAAGCCGCGCCGTGCAAGGGGGCGTGCGAGGTGTAGATGTCGGCGTCGGCTACGACGATGCAGTCCATGGTGGCAAAGGCCATGCGGCCGTCACGAAGCCGGACACCGCTTCGCTCATTAAAGAAGTTGCGTGCCAGGTTGTTGGGGAAGAAAAGGGTATAGGCCAGGTTTCCATCCTTCAGATAGACGCATCCATCCTCCGTTCCGACGCAGATGTTATGCTTCGAATCCTCTACAACGAACTGGATCACGTCATTAGGGAATCCGTTGGCCGACGACAGCCTCTTGAAGTGGCTCACCGGACGGCCACATTCGCCCACGAGCACGCCGTGCCCCTCGGTACCCACCCAAAGCCGGTGGTGCGAGTCCTCGAGCAGCGAGCGCACGGGCAGCCGGCTCACCAGGGCATAGGCGTTGCGGCGGGCCACCAGGCTGTCGGGGTGGAACACATAAAGTCCCTTTGCCGTTCCCATCCAAATTCGTCCCCGATGGTCTTGCATCAACACACGCGGGTCCAGGTTTTTCACATTATTTATATAATGCTTTTCGGAGTATTCACCGTTGGCCGAGAGACGGGCCAGTGTCAACGGTCTGCGCAACCCGCACATCCACATACGTCCCCGATGGTCGCTTATGATGCAGTCGACGCGTCCTTCGCCATAAAAGCGGTTGCCAATCCTCACCCCCCGCTTCCTCGTGCCAAGCCATAGCCGCCCGCGATTGTCCAGACAAGCGTCGATATAGGTCTCGCTGAGGGCGGGCATCGGCGTGAGCGTCTTCAGCTCATCGGCCGACCGGAAGAGGCTACCATAGTTGTCAGCCACGATCAAGGTGCCGTCGGCAAGGCGTCTTAGCAGGCGCACGTTGTTGCGGTTGTCGACCGTGCCGTTGGCATCGACAATGCCATACCGTCGGTTCTCCACCCTCAGGCAGTGCAAGCCATAATGCTCGGTGGAAATCCAGATATTGCCATCGCGATCCGCCATCATGAAGACGATGAAGTCGTTGCTGACCAGGTCCTTGTCCGTATTTTCCGAATAGTGGCGCAATTGCTTGGTTTTCAGATTATAGAGGAAGAGTCCGTTGCCGTTGGTCGACACCCACAAGCGCTCCTCTCGGTCGGCAATGACGCGTAGTTTCAAGTCGGTGCTCGCCGCCAAAGTCTTTTGATCGAACACCTTGATGCTCACGCTGTTGCCGTTTCTGGCGTTACGCCAATGGATGTATCCATCAGAAGTCACACTCACATGGTTGCCCCGATTGTCGGCAAAGGATCCGTCGGGGCCATAGAAGCGTTTTTTCGAAGCCGCCTTCAGCCGGTGGAATTCGCTCTCCGGCAACCGTCTGAAGTTGTAACCATCATATTGATAGGCGGCGTAAAGCGAGAGCAAATAGATATATCCGGTTTCATCCTGCTCCATATAGCGGATATCGTTGTCGGGAAGTCCGTTGGCGCTGCTGAGATGAAACCCCACGAGTTCGTCGGCAGGCCGGGCACTCATGCACACCAGAAAGGCACAACAAAACAAGGCAAGCAGTTTCTTCATCGTTTTCATGGCATTTCATTCCAGTCCGGCCACCCACCGGGATGTTGGTGTCCCGAGGTGCCACCGGCCTGATGACTATTACCCGACAAAGATAGTCAATTCTTGATGAAATCGAACAAAATCGTAATTAAATGTTCGTTTTTGAACGATTTTACAAGGAAGAACCACTAACTTTGCCGTAAAAACAAATCAATTATGCCCAAACTTCGTATTTCCCTTTTCGTCGCAATCTTGTCCGCCGTGCTCGCCGTCCACGCCACTTCGGCGCCCACGCGCCAAGAGGTAGGGCCATCGGCCATGCCAGACACCATTGCCCCCATCAAGGCTCCGTTCCTGATGCCCCAATTGGAGCGTCCCTCCTTCCCCACCCGCACCGTCAGCGTCAAGATGAAACGCAAGGGATTGTCCACCAAGAACATCCAGCAGGCCATCGACCGACTGGCCGCCAAGGGCGGTGGAACCGTCGTCATTCCCCGTGGCAAGTGGCTGTCGGGGCGCATTGTGTTGCGCTCGAACATCAACCTCAGGCTGGACGCCGGGTGCGAGCTTCATTTTAGCGGACGCATCCGTGACTACCAGCCCGCCGTGTTCACCCGCGACGAAGGCATCGAAATCTACTCGCTGGGAGCCTTCATCTATGCTTGCGACGCCACCAACATTGCCGTCACGGGCCAAGGAAAGATTGTCGGGCCCTCGACCGAGTGCGAGATTTACCGGCGAAACCATGACTTCTGCCTGAACATCGAGAACATTGTCGGGCAGAAGCCCTTGGAGCAAAGGCTTTACGACGGCACACGCTCACAAGAGGTCTTCCTTCCCAAGACCATTGCCCCCATCCGTTGCAAGAACGTGCTCGTCGAGGGCATCACGCTTCAACAGGGCCTCTACTGGAACGTGGTGCCCCAATATTGCGAGAACGTCATCATCAGAGGCGTCACCGTCAACAGTTTCGGGCATGGCCGCACTGATGGAATCGACATTGAATCTTCGAAGAACGTGCTCGTGGAATACTGCTCGCTCGACTGCCAGGACGATTGCTACACCATGAAGTCGGGACGCGGATGGGACGGCTTGCGCGTCAATCGCCCCACCGAGAACGTCGTCATCCGCCACTGCCTGGCCCTTAGGGGGGCCGGCGGCATTGTGTGCGGCACCGAGATTGCCGGCGGAGTGAAAAACGTCTTCATGACCGATTGCGTCTTCGACGGCACCGACCAAGCCTTCCGCTTCAAGACGTTGCGCACGCGTGGCGGCGGTGTCGACGGTGTCTACGTGCAACGCGTCCGGGCCCGCGTGCTTCGCAGCGCACTCTATGTCAACATGCTCGGATCGGTGAAATGGGGTGGCGAACTGGCCCGGCGCTATCCCTCAAGAAGGGTGAATGACTTCACGCCTAACTTCCGGAACATCATTATCCACGACGTGGAGATTGACCACTGTGCCCAACTCGTCGATATCCAAGCCCTCCCCGAGCGTCCGGTGAAGAATGTTTTCCTTGGAAACGTCAAGGCACAATGCGACAAGCTCGGGCGACTGCGCGACGCCAACTCTTTCTCTCTCAAGGATGTCGTGGTCAACTCTACCGACACCACGCTCACCATCGACGGTTGCGATTATGCCTCGTTCTACGGCTTCAACAACAGCACGACCGGCAAGCCCGCAAACATCAAGACCGTCGGTGCGCCGTGCAGGTATCTGAACGTGCAGACCTATCCCATGCATCCGGTGACCTACAACTCCATCCGGTCAGGACAGGTATGGCTCGACAACAACGGCCGCCCCATCCAAGCCCATGGATTCCAAATCTTCTATGACGAGCGCGACAGCACGTATTACTGGTATGGCGAGAACAAGCAAGACGCCCTTCAAGGCACCTGCCATATGTTTGGCGGCGTGAGGCTCTATTCGTCCAAGGACTTCTACAACTGGACCGATGAGGGACTCATCCTCCCTCCCGACAGCACCAACCCATTGTCGCCCATCCACTACAGCCAGAAGATAGAACGCCCGCACATCGTCTATTGCAAATCCACGGGCAAGTATGTGCTTTGGGGCAAGAGCCAAGACACCGACGGCTACTTCGTGGTCTTCCAGTCCGACCGCTTCCGGGGACCCTATTCCTTCGTGCGCAACCTGAAGCCCGTGGGCTTCGGCGTGGGCGACTTCGACATGTATGCCGACCCCGAGACGGGGAAGGGATATGTATGGTTTGAGCGCCCTCACTGGGAGCTCATCTGTGCCGAACTCACCGATGACTTCACCGATGTGACCGAACGCTACTCCGAGCACTTCGTGGCACTCCGCCCGCCTTTCACCCGCGAGGCACCGACACACTTCGTACACAACGGCAAGCACTACCTCTTCACCTCGGGCACCACCGGCTACACCTCAAACCCATCCGAGGTGGCCGTGTTCACCGACTATCACGGCGACTATCGCGTGCTTGGCGACCCTCATGTGGGCGACTCCACGGCATCATCGTTCAACTCGCAAATCACCAGCGTGATCCGCATTCCGGGCAAGAAAGACCTCTACGTGGCTCTCGCCGACCGATGGGAACCACAAACCACCGGCACCGATATCCCCCGAAAGACCTTCAAATCGAAAGAGAAAGCCTACCTGAGCCACCAGCCCGTGCCGCAAGACCGGAGCCGCAAGCCCGTGGTGCGCAACCGTGAGTACACGCTCGTCGGGCCCACGCACGATGTCTTTAACGCCACATACGTCTTTCTCCCCATCACCTTCGAGAACGACAAGCCCACCCTGCACTGGACGGCCGATTGGAAACTCGACGACTACAAATAAGCCATCAACGCTATGAAAGCCAAACTATTCACTACCGGCCTCGCGCTCATGCTGGCCGGAACCCTATGCGCCCAGTCCGGCTACCGGAAGGCGCTTTACGGATTTCTCCACCCACAAGACAGCACACGCACCAAAGTGTGGTGGTTTCATGGACAAACCCTGACAACCCGGGAGGGCATCACCGCCGACCTCGAGGCCTTCAAACAGGCGGGCGTGGGGGGCGTGGTCTATTACGACCAAGTGCACGGCACGCCCACGGGAGCCATCCCGGGCTTTTCTCCCGAGTGGTGGAAGATGCTGGTCTTTGCCGCCCAAGAGGCCCAACGCCTCGGCCTGACCTTCGAATCGAACATCTCCAACGGCTACGTGGCCGGCGGCCGATGGATTACACCCGAGCTCGCCATGCAGCAACTCGCATGGACGGAGCGCGTCTGCGAAGGTGGCCGGCAGGTGCGCGCCACCATACCCGTGCCCAAACCGAAACTGGGATACCACGGTGACATCGCCGTTCTGGCCCTGCCCTACTCCGAGCCCTTGATGGGAGAGGCCGCCTTCCCCAAGATTCCCCAATTGGCTCAAGGCGAAAACCGTGACATCATCCTCGATGCCGGACGCAACTTCACGGCACGAAGCCTGCGCTATCACATGCGCGCACGGGGAAAGGCCAAGACCAGCGCGATGAACGTGCCGTGCGAGCCCGGACCCGTCTATCAGGGCACGGGCTATGTGGAACTGCCCATGATGGGCGAATTGCAAGCCTCGGCCGACGGGCTGCATTATGAAAAGGTGTGCGACTTGCGGCCCATCTACAAAGACCTGGGAGGTAGCCGCCAGCTCACCTTGTCGTTTCCGGCGGTCAAGGCCCGCTACTTCCGACTGCACCTCCACGACTGGTGGTATGGCGAGAACGACTCCCAACCCTTGGAGATTCAAGACGCGACCCTCTCGGCACGGGCGCAGGTGGACGGGGTGGAAACCAAGAACGGTGCCTACTCTGACTATCTCGGCAACGACCGCACACCCGACTACGCTCCCTCGGAAATCGTCCACGGCAACGACATCATCAACCTGACGGACCGGATGCGTGGCGACACCCTGGTGTGGGACAACGCCCCGCGCGGACGATGGCTCGTCATGCGCTTCTACCACCAGCCCACGGGGGCAAAGAGCAAGCACGGACGCGAAGACCTCGGCGGACTGGAGTGTGACAAGATGAGCCGGAGGGCCGTGCGCTTCCAGTGGGATTCCTATGCCCAACGCGTCATCGACAGCGTGCGCCATCACGGGGCCGTCATCAGCGGCATCGTCATGGACAGCCACGAGCAAGGGCCCCAGAACTGGACCGAGGGATTTGAAAAGATGTTCTTCCAGCGCAACGGCTACGACCTCGTCGCCCAACTGCCCGTCATGGCGGGGCTCGTGGTGGACTCGCGGGAGCACTGTGACAAGGTGCTGCGCGATGTGCGGCACACCATCGCCGAGACCATCGAGACCAACTACTTCGGACTCATCAACGACCTCTGCCGCAAGAACCATGTCGTGCTCACGGCGCAGGCCATTGGCGGCGCGCAAAGCATCGTCACCGACCAAGTGGCCATCAAGCGGGCCGTCGACAAGCCGCAAGGTGAGTTCTGGGCCCACCACCCCGACGGCAACTACGACATCAAAGACTGCTCCAGTGCGGCGCATATCTACGGGAAGCACATTGCCTCGGGCGAAGCCTTCACCGACGCACGCTACGACCAACCCCTTTCTTACATCAAGCAACTGGCCGACGCGGCTTACGGGCTGGGCATCAACGAGTTCGTGGTGTGTGCTTCGGCTTATCAGCCTTGGCTCGACCGCAGGCCCGGCAACACCGCTAACGGGCGCCAGTACTGCCTGAACCGCAACAACACCTACTGGCCCATGAGCCGCCCGTTCTGGGACTACCAGGCGCGTGCGGCCTTCTTGTTGCGTCAAGGCAAGCCCGTGACCGACCTCGCACTCTATCTCGGCGATGACGAACCGGTAAAAATCATCGCCAACCGGCTGCCCGACATTCCCGGGGGATTCGACTTCGACGCCCTCTCCACCGACGCGCTCGCCACACGCCTGCATGCCGAGAACGGCCGTCTCACACTGCCCGACGGTTCCGCCTACCAAGCCCTGCTCATCGGCCGGGGGGCACTCGTCACGCCCGAAGTACGAACACGTCTCGACTCTCTGAGCCGGGCCGGCGTGAAAATATGGAATGCCAACGACGGCACGACGCTCTCCTCCTTCGCCAAGGACAACCGGCTGGAACCCGACATCCTCGTTCCCCAAGGGCGGAAGACGTATTTCGCACACCGGCGGACGGCCGATGCCGACATCTACTTCATCGACAATCACGAAGACAGCCCGGTGACGTTCCGATATGGTTTCCGCACGCCCCACGCCTCTGCCGAGCTATGGGACGCCGTAACAGGCCGACGGTTGCGGCTTGCCACCACCCGCGACGGACACTACGCACGGACCACCATCGCACTGGCTCCACGCCAATCGGTGTTCGTTGTGCTCAGCCCGACCCACACCGACAGCCTGCCGACCTACCGCCCCGAGGCCACGCCCCGCCGGCAACTCCTTGCCGGACCATGGATGGTGAACTTCGACGTCAAGGCGGGCGGACCGGAGAGGGCGGTCTTCAACACGCTTACAGACTGGAGCCAAAGCCCCGACACCTGCATCCGGTACTATTCGGGCACGGCCGCCTATCACAACACCTTCAAGCTTCGGAAGAAAGCACAAAGGTGCACCTTGGCCTTCACACGGCTCTGCGACGCGGCACGCGTCATCGTGAACGGACACGAGGCGGGCTTCGTGTGGTGCTCGCCTTACCGGATCGACATCACGCCCTACGTCAAGCGCGGACGCAACAACATTGTCATCGAAGTGGCCAACAGCCTCTACAACCGCATGATTGGCGACTGCCGACTGCCCGAAGACCGCCGCTTCACGTGGGCCACCACCCCTCTGGTCAACTCCACCACCCCTCTCCGTCCCTCGGGCATCATAGGCGACGTCATCCTCGAATCCGAACCCTGACGGGAACGAGGACGCTTGAAATCGTCAATGAAATTCAATCCCTTGCATAGCGGCCGCCTCAGAGTGGCCTCCAAGCAAAGTGAAAGCGGCCTTCTTAGATTCCAAGAAGGCCGTTCTTACATCCTCTGAAGGCTGTTCTTAGCCTCTCTGAACGGCCTTCAGAGGATAGCTCCCCGCCTTTTTCGCAATCTTTACAAAACTGTAAGCAAATCTCCCTTCTATCCTAACAGGATGTCATCAAAACGGGGATTAGGGCTTCCACTTTGACCAAGCCCTATTTTCCACGACTCCTTACGGAAGCGCCCAAAGGTGTCTTATCTTTTCAAGCACGACATACCCATATCCCTACATCAAGCATCCTACAGGCCACCGTCATCGAAAGCCCAAGACTGACATACACCCAAGCAGAGACGGGAAAACATCCAAATCTGTTCAAAATCGAAGATATTCGTTCAAAATCGAACAAATCAGAACGCCTTTTCACCTAATTTTGCCGCATCATTCAACGTATAACCCTACTAAAAACAAATTTATGAGAAAACGATTATTGACCCTTTGCCTTGCCCTTATGAGCCTGACAAGCCTCCAGGCACTGGACACGGGCGACTACGTGTACGACAAGAACGCACGATACCTGGTGGCGGGTGAAAACCTCATCAGCAACGGCGACTTCTCGCAAGGTTTTGCCGGATGGACCACCGCCGGGGGAAACACGCTGAGCGCAGACACGTTTGCCATAGACGCCTCGGGGCCCAACGGCAGCAACGCCGTCACCGTGCTGATGAAGGGCGACGGGCGTTCGGGATGCAGCATGGTGAGGAAGACGGCGGTGGAAGCCGGACTGACCTACCACATCACCTACAAGGCCCTCTCGTCGGCATCTACCACGACCACCGTCACCAATGGCTCAAGCTGCTATGAGAATATCTTCTTCAACACCGATGGAAGCGAGCAGACGGGCACCAGCGGCTATCAGGCCATCGCCTCCGAGAAGACCTACGGCATGGAATGGACCACCATAGCCTATAGCTTCACGCCGTCGGAAAGTGGATTCATCGTCATCAACTTCAACAAGCTGGAGGGGGGAGAGCAACTGGCCGACTTCGGCATTTACCCGGTGTTGAGGGTCAGCGACGACCGCGTGCTGAAGGAGGAGATTGCCAAGGCCAACCGGCTGCTCGCCGACCCACGCTTTGCCAACGGACGCACCGACTACGAGGGCGCCGTCAGCGTGTTGCACGAGTTGCTTTCTTGCGATGACGAGCAGGTTGTCAACGAAGCCGTCGCCGAGTTCTCCGAAGCCACAAAGAACTTCCTCGACGCCAACACCGTGGACGTTTCTTCCTATCTGAAGTATCCCGGATTCGATGGGGCCAAACATGCATGGAAAGTGAGCAACGTGGGAGGAGCGGACGCTTGGACTTGCACGGGCGGAAGGTGGATGATTATGGACGCCGCCGCCCCCTTCACCTCCACCTACATGGACTACCAGGTGGGCAACGGAAGCACGCAACTTGCCAATGGCGACATCTTCCAAACCGTCGACCTGCCGGCCGGAGAATATATGTTCACCATGAGGGGACGGGCGCACAAGTTCAAGGGACGCACGGCCAACATCGACCCCGAGGCCGACATCAACGGCACTTGGATCTACATCAACGCAGATACGGCCAACTGCTATCCGCTTGATGCGGAGCGGCTGAAGGCGTTCACGGTATATTCACAGGTGAAAGAAGGACAAGCGCTGAAGGTGGGCCTACACATCGATGGCGGACAGGGACACTGGTACTCCTTCGACGACACGGAGCTCCGACTCATCGGAGGAACACAGGCTGACGTGGACGCCTACGTGAACGCCAAGGCGCTGGCCGCCCAACGGAGCGCATTGAAAAGCGTTGCCGACTCGGTCGACAAGGTGCTCGGCATGCCCGAATACCTCTTCGACAGGAACCTGATGGCCGACTCGCTGGCCAAGGCGCTAGACGCTTACAACAACAGCAACGACCCCGACGAGGTGGCGGCCGCCACACGCATGCTGCAAAGCACCCTTGCCGGATACTATCACACCAACATCGGATACACCAACCTCTACCAGGACGTGGCCAATGCCAAAGACATCATCGACGACGAAGGCCTGACGGCTGACAAGAAGGCCTTGAAACAAGCCTACAACGCGGCCAAGAAATATCTCGACGCACTCACCGAAGCCGGCGACGACTCCACCACCGTGACCGCAAGAAACCTGGAACTCCTCGACGCCGTGACGGCCTTCTACGCGCAAGGGGCCTGCTATGCCACACCCGGACGGGTGGCCTTGCTCAACGAGACCTTCCGCAACGAAACTTACGGATGGGAGACCGACGACCTGGACAACTGGAAGACCAACGCCTGCGACGACTTCTCCACGGGCCACCGACTCTACGTATGGCGCGGCACGACGGCCCACGACAGCAAGTATGCCTGGCAGGGGGTGAACCTTCCCGGCAAGGGACTCTACGAACTCTCGGCCGAAATCATCGCCCTGAACGAGAAGGCGGAACTCGACGGCGACGCTACCGGAGTGTATCTTTTTGCCGGCAGCCACAAGATGGAGGTACACACGAAATCGAAACCGCAAACCTTCACGCTCCGCTTCACGTCCGAAGGAGGACGCGTCAACGTGGGACTTGACGCCCGCGAGAACGCACTTTGCAACACGATGTCGCTCAGCAACGTCGTCCTGAAGTATTTCGGCAATGCCGAACAATACGTGCGCGACTCCATCGCCTCTAACATGGGACCGGCACGCGACTCCCTCAAAGCGGAGATTGACTTTGCCAACCACCTCTATTCCGCATCGCGCAACCCCAACGGCGTCGACAAGTCGCCTTTTGCCAAGGCCATCGCCAAGGCCCAAGCCACATGGAATGCGGGCTCTTCGCCCGACGCCTTCAACCAGGCCGTCGCCGAACTGAAAACCGCCGAACTGGCATTCATGCTGAGCGGAGTCTATCCCGCCAAGGGCACGTGCTTCGACCTGACCAACGCCATAGGCGATGCGGACATGGAGCGCGGCGACTGGACGCAGGCCGGACAACCGCTCGACCACGAGAGCGAGGGCTACACACTCTACTATGGCAAGAATGTGACCTTCTCAAGCCGACTCTGCCAGACATTGGCCAACATGCCGGCCGGAACCTACAAGGCGGTCGCAAGCGCGACATACCGATGGAGCCTGCCTGGAAACTTCGACTTCGACACCTATAACAGCGTGGCCAAACAGCCCATGTGGCTCGTGGCCGGAAACGACTCGGTGAGGGTGAAAGGCATCATCCAGGGCATGGACGAGACCTATGTCGCCGACACGCTGGGACTCTCGCTCAGCGACTTCCGGCACGGCACCAACGTCTGGCCGCTCCTGGAGAGGGGATTCTACGACAACGAACTGGTGTTCAACCACACCAACGCATCCAAGGAGCTGGTGCTCGCCGTGGGCATCTATGGCATACGGCAAACCTCGACCGTATGGGTCAACGGCTTCAAGCTCTTCTATTATGGCGACGAGGACAACGCCACCGACGTGAAATCCATCGAGACAACCGAGACCGCAAATGCCAACGCCGGGCACGACGTCTATAATCTCCAAGGAATAAAGGTGCGCGCTCACGCCAACACGCTCCAGGGACTGCCCCAAGGCATCTACATCGTAAACGGCAAAAAGGTGATCTTAAGATAACCCGACCACCCCCGTTCCGCTCCATCTTCAAGGTTGAGGGAATCCTTCCACAACGAAGGATTCCCTTTCCCTATTTCCACGGAAAGCAGGCCTTGGCGACTCGCAAAGGCTCAAGATTGTTCAAAATATGACATTTTCGTTCAATATCAAACTGTTATTCGGGCTTTTCTGCTTATTTTTGCAATAACAAACTCAGCATGCCTTCACAATCGCCAGCATGCCGACAGCGTGAAGACACCAAGGACAAGCCCATCTTTCACGAAGCCGGAAAGCAACGATGCCGGCAATCTAGACAAATCATAATCAGACAACGTATATGAAAAAGAGAAACAAACTCATGCTTGCAATGCTCCTTCCATTGCTTGCCGCCACCCCCACAAGCGTCCGGGCGCAGCTGATGCCGTCGACACCGACATCACAGATGGAACGGCTCACACGTGGCGTCGTGGCCATGCCCGGCAGTTCGGGCCTGTTTGTCAGCTGGCGCCTGCTAGGCTCCGATGCCGCCAACACCACCTTCGACCTGCTCGACGGCGAACGGGTCGTGGCCCGCAACCTTGCCGTGAGCAACTATAACGACGCCGGCGGAAAGGCATCAAGCCAATACAGGGTGGTGACCAGGGTGGACGGCGTGGCCGCTGACACGTCGGAGGTGTGCACGCCGTGGAACGACATCTACAAGCACATACAACTCGACCGCCCCACCGGCGGAAGCGATTACAGCTACTTCCCGCACGACTGCTCGGCGGCCGACGTGGACGGCGACGGCGAATACGAGCTCGTCGTGATGTGGGATCCCACCAACCGGAAAGACAACGCACAGATGGGGGTTACCGGACAACCCATCTTGGACTGCTACGAAATGGACGGCCGGCGCCTATGGCGCATCGAGTTGGGCGGAAACATCCGCGCGGGGTCGCACTACACCCAATTCCTGGTCTATGACTTCGATGGCGACGGACGGGCCGAACTCATCTGCAAGACGGCTCCGATGTCTACCGACGGGCAAGGGAAATATGTCACCGAGGCGGCTGACGACGAGGCCATACGCAACCTGAACAACAAGATCTATTACCGCAACAGCAACGGAATCATCATGCGCGGAGCCGAACTGCTCACCGTCTTTGACGGAACGACGGGCGCCGCACTGCACACCATCTGGTACAATCCCAACCGCGCGGGAGGCACGGGCTATGTCGCCGCCTATCCGGCCAAGAGCTTCTGGGGCGACGACTATGCCAACAGAAGCGAGCGATACCTGGCCTGCGTGGCCTATCTCGACGGAGCCGACAAGCACCCTTCGGCCGTGATGTGCCGCGGATACTATACCCGCTCCTATCTGTGGGCGGTCGACTTTGATGGTTCCAAGCTCTCCACCCACTGGCTCCACGCCTCGGTGTCGCCGACGGAAGTGGAGGTGACTGATGCCGAGGGCCATGTCAGGAAGGCCAGCTACCGCAGCAACACGTCGGGCATCGGAAGTTCTTACACGGCCTATGGACAGGGCTGTCACAATCTCTCTGTAGCCGACGTGGACGGCGACGGGGCCGACGAAATCATGTATGGCAGTGCCGCTATCGACAACGACGGCTCGCTGCTCTACTCCACGGGGCTCGGCCACGGCGACGCACAACACCTGGGCGACCTGATTCCCAGCCGTCCCGGACTGGAATATTTCATGGTGCACGAATCCTCTCCCTATGGCCTCAGCGTGCGCGATGCCGCCACGGGGGAAATCCTGATACACTTCACGGGCTCGGGAGACACGGGGCGGGGCATGGCCGCCGACATCAACGCCGACCATCACGGACATGAGTTCTGGTCATCTGACACGTACAACGTGTACAACGCCGAGGGGAAGGTCATCTCGTCAGAACGCGGGCAACGGCCACGCTATTGCTTCCGAATCTATTGGGACGGAGACGCTCTCGACGAATTGCTCGACGGAGTCACCATCAACAAGGGTACCAACCGGCTGCTCAACCTGGACCGTTATGGTGCAAGCGCAAGCTATGGAACCAAGGCCAACCCGGACCTGCAGGCCGACCTCTTCGGCGACTGGCGCGAAGAAGTGATCTTGTTCTCGAAAGAAGACTCGGCGTCAATCAACATCTTCTCCACTAACACGCCCACGCAGCTGGCCGTGCCCACACTCATGCACGACCACCAGTACCGCATGAGCATTGCCTGGCAGAACACGGGCTACAACCAACCGCCGCATCTCGGCTACTCGCTCATCGACTATGTGTCGCCCAGGTTCGCAGTCGAAGAAGGGTCGCTCAGGGAGCAGACCGTCCTCTTGGGCGAGCCCATGCGCGACGTGGTCTGCCGGTATGTCAACTGTACAAGCGTCACGCTCTATCAGACTTGGCTCAACGGCGAGCATATCAAGAGCTACCTGGCCCCCGAAGGCTTCTCCTTCACGAGGAACTCCGTCGCGCAGACCGTCACCTTGAGCGGCACGCCGACCGAGGCCGGCGACTACACGTTCATCCTCCGCTCGCTGGGAGGCCCGTCGGGATACGCGTCTACGGACACGCTCCGCCTGCACGTAGTCAGCGACGCGACCGCCATTGCCGGCATTGCCGCGACCGCCAAGGACTCGAAAGAGAGCGTCTTCAGCCTTCAAGGCGTACGGATGAGAGCGTGCGGCACCCCACTTCCCAAGGGCGTGTATGTTTCAAGGGGGAGGAAGTTCGTCGTGAAGTAATCCGGCCGCCAGGCTCGTGGACGGCCCCCGCCAGCCACGCCCACCCCTACGAAGAAAGGCAAGCTCTTGCGGGCTTGCCTTTCTTCGTGTGTCCGGCAGATGGCGGAAGGGTGTCCTCAGCTGATGTCTTGGGCCACATTAGAGCGAATCTTGGTGAGATAAGCCTTCATGCGGGTGGCGTCCTTATGCTCTATGATGTCGATCAGCTCTTTCAACTCACTCCTGATCTTGCTCACCTGGCCAATGGTATAGGGATTGAAGAGCACCTCCTGAAGCAAGTAGTCATCCTCGTTGAGCACGCCCTTGGCGATGCGCATGTGCCGCTTGAAGGTGGTTCCGGGAGCATCCTGGTGCTTCATCACGGCGGCAAAGACGAAGGTGCTCACAAACGGGATGCTGAGCGAATAGGCCACGGTCTCGTCATGCTCCTTGAAGGTGTACTCATAGATATTGAGCCCGAGGCGGTGATAGAGGTCCTTGAAGAAGATGCGCCCCATGTAGTCGCCCTCGCTGATGATGATGGCGTTCTCCTGGCTGAGCTGGTTGAGGTTGGCGAAGGTGGGTCCGAACATCGGGTGAGTGCTCACATAAGGGTGTCCGCACTGCTCGTAGAACTCCTTCAATCCGGTTTTCACGCTGGCAATATCGCTGACGATGCACTCAGCCGGCAAATAGGGCAGCACCTCCTTGAAGGCCGGCAGGGTGTATTTCACCGTGACGGCATTGATGACCAGTTCCGGCTTGAAGTCCTTCACCTCGTCAAGCTTCTGGAAGCGGTAGCAGTTATAGGTGAACCGGAGCCGTTGTGGATCGGTTTCGTAGACGGCCACCTCATGGTCGAAAGACAGGCAGTCGATGAAGAAGGAGCCCATTTTTCCAGCTCCCATCACAAGGATTCTCATAGTTCCGCGGCTTTATTCGTTCACGATTTGCAACTGTTGGCGCACGCTCTCCTCGTGGATGAGCTCAAAGACGTGTCCCGCGAACTCGGGGCTCATGCCGCAGAGGCTTGCCTGTGCGCCACGCTTTTCCAGGATTTCGTTGTACCGGTTGGCCTGGAGCACGGTCATGTTGTGCTCTTTCTTGTAGGTTCCGATTTCCCGGCAAATGCGGAACCTCTTGGCCAGGAGGTCCATCAGATTATTGTCGAGCTCGTCGATTTGCTGTCTCAGATGGCGTATGCTCTCCGTAGAGGTGTGCTCGTCGCGCACCACGAGCAGCGACAGGATGTAGTCGAGGATTTCGGGCGTCACCTGCTGTTTGGCGTCGCTCCAAGCCTCTTCGGGATTGCAGTGGCTCTCCACGATGAGTCCGTCGAAGCCCAGGTCCAAGGCCTGCTGGCAGAGCGGGGCGATGAGGTCGCGCCTTCCGCCGATGTGGCTCGGGTCGCAGATGATGGGCAGGTTGGGTATGCGGCGGTGAAGCTCGATGGGAATCTGCCACATGGGCAGGTTCCTGTAGATTTTCTTGTCATAGCTGGAGAAGCCCCGGTGGATGGCCGCCATGCGCTTCACGCCGGCCTGGTTGATGCGTTCCATGGCCCCGATCCACAGTTCCAAGTCGGGATTGACGGGGTTTTTCACGAACACGGGCTTGTCGTAGCCCTTCAGGCAATCGGCCAGCGCCTGCATGGCAAAGGGATTGGCCGACGTGCGCGCGCCGATCCAGAGGATGTCGATGCCATATTTCTCGCAGAGCTCCACGTGCTCGGGCGTAGCCACCTCGGTGGCGGTGAGCATTCCCGTCTCCTCCTTCACCGCCTTCATCCAGGGCAGGGCGGCCTCACCGTTGCCCTCGAAGCCCCCGGGCTTGGTACGTGGTTTCCACACACCGGCGCGGAACATGTGGCAGCCCAGTGCGGCCAGCTGTCGTGCGGTAGTCATGACTTGCTCCTCGGTTTCGGCCGAACAGGGGCCTGCAATCACGATGGGGCGTTCGTTGTCGCTCGGAAGATTCAATGGTTCAAGTTCAAGTTCCATATGCTATTGTTGTTTTTTTTGATATTTTCGAGTTATCGTTTTCATGGGTCACAGCGCCGTTCACTCGTGGAAGACGGCCCTGATGCGCCTCAGCGCCTCGGCAATCTTCTCCTCCTTCGCGCAGAGGCTGATGCGCACATAGCGCCGGCCGTTGCTTCCGAAGATGAATCCCGGGGTGATGAACACCCGCGCCTCGTGCAGCACGCGCTCGGTCAGCTCCTCCACGTCGGCATACCGGTCAGGGATGCGTCCCCAGAGGAACATGCCCACCTGGGCGGGGTCGAAGGTGCACCCCAGCGCCGTCATCACCTGCTCGGCCAGCCGGCGTCGGTGCTTGTAGACCTCGATATTGTACTCCCGGTGCCACTCGGGCGTATTGGTGTTGTAGGCTTCGGCGGCGGCGAGCTGTATGCCGCGGAACGTGCCGTTCTCGATGTTGCTCTGCACCTTGAACATCCAGCTGATGTATTGAGGGTTCGAGGCCATCATGGCCACGCGCCATCCGGGCATGTTGTGGCTTTTCGACATGGAGTTGAACTCGATGCAGCACTCCTTCGCGCCCTCCACCTGCAGCAGGCTCGTGGGATGCTCGTTCAAGATCAGCGAATAGGGATTGTCGTTGACCACGACGATTTGGTGCCGGCGTGCGAAGTCGACCAGCCTCTCCAGGGTATCCCTTCGTGCGTCGCCCCCCGTGGGCATATTGGGATAATTGGCCCAAAGCACCTTCACCCGGCTCAAGTCCATGCGTTCGAGCTGTTCGAAGTCGGGCTGCCAGCCGTTGTCCTCGAGCAAGTCGTAATAAGTGATGCGCGTCCCGAAGATCTTGCTGATGGCCGTATAGGTGGGGTATCCGGGATTGGGGATGAGCACCTCGTCGCCCGGATTGCAAAAAGCCAGGGTGACATACATGATTCCCTCCTTCGAGCCGATGATGGGCTGCACCTCGGTCATGGGGTCCAGCTCCACGCCATACGTCCGCTTGTAGAATCCGGCCATGGCGCGCCTGAGCTCGGGCAGCCCGGCCGTGGGCTGGTAGCCGTGGGCGTGAGGGTCGCGGGCCACCTCGCAGAGCTTGTTCACCGTGGCCTCCGAGGGGGGCATGTCGGGGCTGCCGATGGCGAGCGAGATGATGTCGCGTCCCTCGGCGTTGAGCCGCGCCACCTCCTTGAGCTTGCGGCTGAAGTAGTATTCCTGTATCTCGTTGATGCGTTGTGCAGGTTGTATCATTGCTGTGTCTCCTTCCTGTTAAAGTTGTTTTCCGTCTTGCTTTCTTTTGATGTTGCCTTCCGGCGGGTCCATGGGGCGTTCAGTCGGCGTCCTTGGGCGCCTCGCCGCCCTCGTCGGGACAGCCCTGCCCCGACGTGGCCTCATGGTATTCGCCCAGAATCTTGATGTTGCTCACCAGCGGGGTGATGGCGTCAATGGATTGGCGATAGCGCGTGAGGTTGTCAAAGGTGACGTCGACATAGAACATATATTCCCATTCATGGCCGATGATGGGGAGCGACTGAATCTTGGTGAGGTTGATGTCGTAGAAGCTCAAGATGGTGAGCACCTTGCTCAGGCTGCCCTCGGCATGGGGGAGCGAGAACACGAGGCTGGCCTTGTCGCACCGCTCTATGGGCCTCAGCAGGGCGGCCTTGTGCGGGTCGCAGACCACGAGGAAGCGGGTGTAGTTGTGCTTGTTGTCGTGAATGTCGTCCTGCAACACCTTCATGCCATAGAGCCGCGCGGCATAAGCCGAGCAGATGGCGGCCCATCCGTGGTTGTGGTGTCGGGCGATGTAGGCGGCGCTGCCGGCCGTGTCCTCGGCCTCCACGGCCTTCAGCTCGGGGTGGGCGGCCAGGAATTGCCGGCACTGCATCAGCGCCACGGGGTGCGAGTGCACCTCGCTCAGGTCGGTCCAGTCCTCATCGGGCAGGCAGCAGATGGCGTGCTTGATATAGAGCTTGTGCTCGCCGGCGATGGTGACGCCCGAGGCGCGCAACAGCTCGTAGTTGTGAAGCAGCGATCCGGCGATGGTGTTCTCTATGGCCACCATGCCCACCACCGTGGGGTCGTGGCTGATCTGGCCGAACACCTCCTCAAAGGTGTCGCAGCAAATCAGCTCTATCTGCTCGCCACGAAAGTACTCGTGGGCGGCGATGTCGTGGAACGAGCCCACGTCTCCTTGTATTGCTATTCTCTTCATACGCTTGAAACGAAAACGACCCGCCTCTTTTCAGAGCGGGCCGTAGGGTTTATTTCATGTTTCGCTTAATCTTCGCTTAAACTGAACTATAAGTTGAAATTCACACGCAACTTCCCGCTCTGCAATCCTTTGCAAAGTAAAAGTAATAATAAAAAGATGCGTAGACTTTCACCATGATTCGCTTTTGCTTTTTTGTTTTCTGGATGCAAAAGTATAACTTTTATTTCGTTCTACCAAACAAATTGATAGTTTTTTGCAAGAAAAACTCGAATTTGTCGTTCCCGGACGGGCGGGCCGCCTCATGCCGGGCTTCCCCCCGGGGGCTCCTTCCACCGCCCGGACGTCTCCATAGGCGACAAAAAAAAGAGCCATATCAGGACTCAAAATGTAGCCTGACATGACTCTAAAATTTAGTGGTTACAAATACTACTATACTAACTATAACTTTAAGGAGTTTTTCTTTTATCATTCTCCGGCCGACAACGGCGCGTCACCTGCGCCCGACCGGCCTCGGTCTGATGGGGACGGGGAAGCACCTCAACGGGCCCCGTCCTCGTCATCATCCCAGTTGACCGTGTAGCCGGAAAAGTACCGTTTCGCTTCTGGGTCCAGCGTTCCACTATCGTCGTTTCCTCCCCATCCGATATCATCGCTGGCGCACTCACCGGACTCATCTTTGCCAACAATGCCACAGCTGCCTGCCAGAAATGGCTCGTTCTTTATCTTTGATATCTTCAGGATCGGCTTCGTATAGGTCTCTTTCATCTTCATTTCACATTTGGTTATTCTTATCCTCCATCCACCCCCGAGGGGGTGGGCGGATTATTTCACAACGAACTTCTTGCCGCCACGGATATAGATGCCACGTGGCAACGGATTTGAAAGCGTGGCGCCGTCAGAGACCTTGCGCCCCTGGAGGTCGTAGATGCCGGTGGGCGCGGCGTCCTCTTGGTGGATGGTGTTGATGCCGGTGGCCTCGTCGAAGCCGATATTGATTTTGGCATTGCCGCCCTCTTCATAAGACTGGAGCACGTCGGGGAAGTCAAAGTAGGCCCGATAGCCCTTGGTCGTCGTCTTGCCCTTGGAATACCAGAACTTGTTGGCATTGATAAAGACACCCTTCTCCGGAATGAGCTGCTTGGCATAGGTGCCCGTGAGGGTGCCGGCCTTGCCTCCATTGCGACTCTGGGCCTGCACCGAAACGCTGCCCGCGGGCTCATAAGTCACCTTTTCCGCCTTGATTTCCGAAACGTCCTTCGACGTCCTGACCAGGTAGGGATGGTTGGCCTCGAGGCCCTGGCCCGCATCCACGTCTTTGAAGTACACGGTCAGCACATTCGGATGCGTGTCGCCGGAATGGGCGTATTGCTCGTTCCAGCCCGAGAACTCGGCCAGCCTGACGTCGTCGCCCAAGTTGGCCTTCGCCTGCTCGCCCGTCAGGGCGAAGGGCAGCACGATGGTGCTCCAGCTGTTGGCCTTGACCGTGCGCTTCACGGTCACGTCCGCATCGTGATAACGGGTGTTTGCGACAAGCGCCGTGTCGCTGTTTTCGTCCAACACCATGCGATAGACGGAGCACTGCACGGAAGTGGCCTTGACGCCGTTGCGCCCAGCGACGATGTTGTTGCCGACGGTCGTCCTCACCCACTTGCCATCAATGGGCTTGTACATGTCGAGCACTTGGTCAGTGCCCCCGTTTCCTGTCCACGACCATGCTATCCAGCCCACCTTCTTCTCCTCGGTGTAGTCGAGGATGGCCTGCCATGCCACGTCTTTCTTGCCTGTTTCACGAGTGCAACCGAACTCGCCGATGACAAGGGGAATTTTGAGTGCCAAGGACTTGTCAATGTTGCTCTTGACGGTGGCCTCGTCCTTGCCGGCGTACTCGTACATGTGGATAGAGAAGACGGTGTTCTTGTGCGTGTCGGCGTTGAAGACGTTCTTGCCCTCATCGAAGATGGATTGCGGATACTGTCCCCATCCGGCGCAATCCACCATGAGCGTGTTTTCTATGCCCGCATCACGGAGTGCCTTGATGGCCTCTTCATAGCCCGCGGCCCATGCCGTCGACCCCCACGTGCCATACCACTCGTTGGAGATGTTGACGATGACGGTATTCTTATGCCGGTTCAAGACGTCCTTGACGCTCTTCCAATATTCCACGGCCTGGTTGAGCAATAAGCTTTTATCATCTTTGCCCGTCTCGTCATGCGTGTTCAAAACCACGACAAGCTTGTTCTCCTCACAGTGTTTGATCAGCTTTTCGAGACCAGCTGCATAGAGTTTCGTCCAAGTAGAATTGCCACCATCGGAGAGGTTCAAGCGGATGGTGTTGAATCCTTGCTTCTTGGCCATAGGTATGACTTCATCTTCATATTGCGACTGCCATGCGTAACTATAGTTGACGCCACGCATCACGAACGGGTTGCCATTGGCATCAAGAAGCTGCGTACCCGAGACGTGGAATCCGGCTTCCGGACCCGGGGTCGGCGTTACTTGCGAACCCGTATGGATGATGTTGACTTCGGTCAGGGTGAAGTCCTGTCCCTTGACATAAATTTTACTCTGTATCTTGTCGATGTTGTCTTCGGTCACCACAAGATAATAAGGGCTGGTGAATGTTCCTTGCTGGAGCGACTTCCAGTCGCCGCCATTGATTTGAATATAGGGATTCGTTGTGCCCGGAGTGCCGATGAACTCAATCTTGTCGCCCACCTCCAGATCTTTAAACTTAGAGCCATCAAGTGTCAGCCAATCTTTCCAATTGGGAGCAGGAGTGAACGTGTCCTTCCACACATTCTCTTTTTGAGGGTCCGTGGTGGAGCCACCCGTGTCGGCCGACTTCAACGTGATGGAAGTGAGCTTGTAGTTTTGGCCCTTGACCTTCAAGCCCGTCACTACCTGGGCAATGTTGTCTGCCGTAACCTTAAGCGTGTATGTTCCACTGGAGAAGTCCTCATAGTCGGACGAGAGGAGCTTATAGTTGCCATCGTTCACCTGGATTTGGGCACCTCCGGCCGTGGGAGTTCCCTCGAACACGATCTCGTCGCCCACCTTCACGCCGCTCAACTTGCCGGCATCCACATTGACGACGTTATTCCAGTCGCCGGCATCTTGGTTGCCACTCCAGAGCACGGTGGCGTTGCCCTTGGCAGCCGCATCGCCGTTGACGTCGAGTGTCAGCAAGGTGGACTTGGCGGCCGTGTTGGTGTAGTTGGGCATCACCTGGAACTGGATGGTCGTGGCGGCGGCGTCCGCATGCGGAGTGATCACGGTGTTGAGGGTGACGGTGTTGTTGCTGCTCAGACGGTAGCCATTGACCAAGTTGAGCCCGCCCTGACGGAGCACTTGGCTGGTCACGTCCTGACCGTTGATGTTGAACGTGACATCATAGTCCTGACCGTTGGTGCCGAGGATGGCACGCACGACAGGCGACAACTCGATGTTGGTGTTGTTGCCATTGGCCAACGTGATGGGCACGGTGACGCTCTTCCCGGCACCAGCGCTCACATGATAGGTGCTGTTGCCCGTCTTCTCGGCTCCCGACGCGGTGAGCACCGGAAGCATCTCAAGGTGCTTGAGCAGCCAGAAGGCGACGCCGGTGGCCGTGCATTGGGGCACGTCCTGGCCCCGGGCGTCCTTGGCCGACTCGGGGAACTGGGCGAAGTTGTTCACCTCATCGCCGCCATACATCCAAAGCGTCCAGATTTGCGGGGCCGCACCGTGGTCCTCGTGTCCAAAGACGCAGTCCTTGCTCACCTTGAGGAAGTCGGTGTTGGGATTATATCCCTCCTGCTCCACGCTATAGGGGCAAAGCATGATGGCGTTTTCCATGTTGTGCTGGTTGGCATATTTCACGATGCTGTAGCTGCAATTCCGCATGCCCCCCTGGTCCTTATACCAGTAGCCGAGGGGGCCGTCGGTGGCGATGCCGTCGGTCCAGGAGGCCATCGTCTTGGCGTCGCCACTATTGTTGATGTCTCCGTTAAAGCCCCAGGGGCCGCAAAGATAGAGCACGGAGCGCTGGTCGTTCTTCACGTTGTAGGTGTGCAAGTTTCTGATGTGGCTCTTGCAGTTGCCCTCGTTGCTGGTTTGCATGTAGTTGACGGAGGCATAGTCAACGGAGAATCCCGCCTTTTGCAACTCGTCAATCATGCGGCGGTCGCTCTCTTCGTTGATGGCGCCATTGGCATCGTCATTGACCTTAGGCTCCATCGTGGCCTCGAAAAAGCAGCTATGGTTCTTGAACGCCTTGGCAAGGTTGGCACAGTTCGTCTCCGCACCCCCCGTCTGCTGATACTCTATCTGCCACATGTCGATGAAGTTGGTGTAGAATCCGTTGGCATGGTTGCGCACATAGTCCCACTTGGAATAGTTGTCCGCATTGCCCGTCTCCGGCGCCTTCGACATGAATCCATAGTACACCTTGGGCGATCGTGTGGGCAGCTCGGTGTCGCTTATGGGCTGGTCACCTTGTTGGTCGTCAATGGTCGGGGCCGTTCCGCGCGACACCTGTATGTCGGCCTTGGCGTTGGGCCCCAC